>NZ_CP012544.1:0-699295 GCF_004803815.1 Campylobacter showae
TTGGTCGCAAACGAGGTTTTGGAGCTACTTTCCAAAGAAATTTTACCGTCGGAATTTGAATGCTACATCAAGCAGCTTAAATTTAACGAAAAAAGCTCAAATTCAACGAACGTCGTATTTAACGCGCCAAACGAGATTATCGCCAAATTTATCCAGACCAAATACGCCTCTAAAATCGCTCATCTTTTTGAGGTAAAAACCGGACAAAAGCCCGTGATCAACGTCCAAGCCGCGACAAAAACGCAAAGCAAACCGGCTAAAAAAGTGGACGTAAAAGAGATAAAAGCGCAAAGCAGCCTGCTAAATCCAAGCTACACTTTTGAAAATTTCGTTGTCGGCGACTCGAATCAGTTTGCATTTTTAAGCGCAAAAGCTGTTTCCGAGCAGCTGGGTAAAATTTACAATCCGCTTTTTATCTATGGCCCGACTGGACTTGGCAAAACTCACCTTTTACAATCAGTCGGAAATTTTTGCCTAAACGGCGGTAAAATGGTCATTTGCGTAACAAGTGAGCAGTTTATCACGGACTTTACTTATAACCTCAACAACCACTCGATGGAGCGATTTCGCGAAAAGTACCGAAACTGCGACGTTTTGCTCATCGACGACGTGCAGTTTTTAGGCAAAACGGATAAAATCCAAGAGGAATTTTTCCACACGTTTAACGAGCTTCACGCTAAAAACGGTCAGATCGTAATGACATCAGACCGCCAACCAAAGCTGCTAAAAGGCTTTGAAGATAGGCTAAGAACGCGTTTTGAGTGGGGTATTATCGCCGATATCACACCGCCGGAGCTCGATACTAAAATCGCAATAATCAAGAAAAAATGCGAATTTGATAAAATTTACCTCGACAAAGACGTCATAAACTACATCGCTACAAATATGGGCGATAACATCCGAGAAATCGAAAGCGCGATAATAAATTTAAACGCTTACGCAAGGCTCATGAGACAAGAAATCACGCTAGAATTTGCCAAAAATATCCTGCGCGATCAGATAAAAGAAAAGCGCGAAAATATAAATCTAGAAAATATCGTTGAAATCGTAAGCAAAGAGCTAAACGTCAAACCAAGCGAAATGAAAAGCAAATCACGCTCAAAAAATATCGTCGAAGCTAGGCGCATCGTGATATATCTGGCTAAAAATTTGACGCCAAACTCGATGCCGCAGATCGCTCAGTTTTTTAATATGAAAGATCACTCAGCCGTAAGCCACAGCATAAAAAAAATAAACGAGCTAATAGAAACGAACGAATATTTTAAAGTTCGCGTCGAAGAACTAAAGAATAAAATTTTAACCAAAGAGTAAAAACGTGAATAAAAGTGAAAAAATAAGCAGTTTTTTTAACGCCGCAAATGCCATATTTAAAGCAAATAAAAGCAGTTTTAAACTTTTCACGCCACCTACTAATGCTACTAAAAGAAATTTAAAAACAAAAGGAAAAAAATGAAAGTCGCGATTAATAAAAACGCTTTAGAAAGCATCGTAACAAATAGCAATTCTTACCTAGAGAAAAAAGATCTAAGCGCTATAACTTCGCATATATTTATCGGAGCTAAAGACGGTATCCTAAATATCAAAGCAACAGACCACGAGATCGGCCTAGCATATGAGCTCTCAAATGTCAAAATCATGGACGAGGGAAATGCTACTGCAAACGGTAAGAAATTACTTGACATCATAAGAAGCCTAAAAGACGAAGAAATCACACTAGAGACAGTAAATAACTACCTCTATATAAAACAAAAAAACTCAAAATATAAGCTTCCGATGTACAAATTTGAGGATTTTCCAAATTTCCCGACAGTAGAAAATAAAAATAAATTTGAAGTCGACGCCGTAATGCTTGGACGAAGTTTAAAGAAAATTTTTACAAGCATCGACAATAATAACCCTAAATTTGAGCTAAACGGCGCTCTTATTGACATTAAACAAAACTACATAAACATAGTCGGCACCGACACGAAAAGGCTTAGCGTATTTAGATTTGAAACGCCGACTCAAAGTGAATTTTCGCTAATAATCCCAAAAAAAGCTATTAGCGAGATACAAAAGCTATTTTTTGACAAGATTGAAATTTATTATGACGATACGACTCTAATCGCACAAAGCGCAAATTTCGAGTTTTTTACAAAGCTTATAAACGGCAGATTTCCTGACTACAACAGAGTAATTCCGCAAGAAATCAAACGAAGACTAAGACTAAGCAGAGATAAGATGATAGAAGGCATCAAAACCGTCTCAATCATCTCTGAGAGCACGAAAATAGTATTTGCTCCTCAAACCATAAGCTTTGAAAGCATCGTCGAAGATAACTCGGAAGCTAAAACGACGATAGAATTTGCAACCGGACTTGAAGAAGAAATCTACGTCGGCGTGAAAAATAGATACTTGCTTGATTTCCTACAAAACATCGAAGAGGAACATTTCGAATTTGGATTTAACGACTCAAATTTAGCCTTTACGGTGAGCTCAAACGAGCTAAAAACGGTAATCATGCCGATAAATTTATAAAATAACAAAGGTAAATAATGCAGCAAAATTACGGCGCGGAAAATATTAAAGTTTTAAAAGGGCTCGAAGCGGTTAGAAAACGCCCCGGCATGTATATCGGCGATACTAACATAAGCGGCCTACATCACATGATCTACGAGGTCGTCGATAACTCAATAGACGAGGCGATGGCTGGCTACTGCGATACGATCGATATCGAGCTAACGCGCGAAGGCTCGGCGATAATCAGCGATAATGGTCGCGGTATACCGGTAGGTATGCATCCGACGGAGAAAATTTCAGCTGCAACGGTCGTTTTAACTGTGCTCCACGCAGGCGGTAAATTTGACAAGGACACTTATAAGGTCTCAGGCGGTTTGCACGGCGTGGGCGTTAGCGTCGTAAACGCGCTTTCTAAAAAACTAGTCGTGAATATCAAACGCGACGGCAAACTACATAGACAAGAATTTTCAAAAGGTATCCCTCAAAGCGACCTTGAGGTTATAAAAAATACAAATAGAACCGGTACTCAGGTAGAGTTTTGGCCTGACGATAGTATTTTTGAGGTTACTGAATTTGACGATGAAATTTTAACCAAACGCTTTAGAGAGCTAGCCTATCTAAACCCGAAGATCACGATAAATTTTAAGGATCAAAGAAACGGCAGGAAAGAGAGTTTTCACTACGAGGGCGGACTTGAGAGCTTTGTAACCGATTTAAATAAAAACGAAGCCGTAAGTAAAGCGGTATCTTTTAGCGGAGGCGAAGAGGACGTTTTAGTAGATTTTGCCTTGATGTACAACGATACTTATAGCGAAAATTTACTAAGCTTCGTAAATAACATCAAAACCCCTGACGGCGGTACACACGAAGCGGGATTTCGAGCGGGTCTAACTCGCGTGATAACAAACTACATCGCCGCAAACGCCGCAGCCCGCGAAAAAGACACAAAAATCACGGGCGAAGATATCCGTGAGGGCCTTATCGCAGTTATTAGCGTAAAGGTACCAGAACCGCAGTTTGAGGGCCAGACAAAAGGAAAACTAGGCTCAAGCTACGTAAAACCGATCGTTCAAAAGATGGTTTTTGAGGTACTTAGCAAGTATTTTGAAGAAAACCCGATCGAGGCTCGCGCGATAATGGAAAAAGCGCTGATGGCGGCGCGCGGACGCGAAGCTGCCAAAAAAGCTCGCGATCTAACGCGTAAAAAAGAGGGTTTAAGCATAGGAACGCTGCCTGGCAAACTAGCCGACTGTCAGAGTAAAGATCCAACGATCAGCGAGCTTTATCTGGTGGAGGGCGACTCTGCGGGCGGCTCGGCTAAACAAGGACGCGATAGAGTATTTCAAGCGATTTTGCCGCTAAAAGGTAAAATTTTAAACGTCGAAAAATCACGTTTAGATAAAATTTTAAAATCTGACGAGATAAAAAATATGATAACCGCTCTAGGCTGCGGTATCGGCGACGAATTTGACGCTGAAAGGCTTCGCTACCACAAGATCATAATCATGACTGATGCCGACGTCGACGGTAGTCATATTCAGACGCTGCTTTTAACGTTTTTCTTTAGATTTTTACACAAAGTCGTGGAAAACGGTCACATCTATCTAGCTCAGCCGCCTCTTTACCGCTATAAAAAGGGTAAAAAAGAGATTTATCTAAAAGACGAAAGAGCGCTGAATGAATTTCTAATAGAAACCGGCATCGAAGGTGTCGAGTTTGAAGGTATAGGAAATGCTGATCTCATAGACTTTTTAAAGATAGTCGCGGCTTATAGAAGCGTGTTAAAAGAGCTTGAAAAGCGATTTAGCATGATTTCTGCTGTTAGATATATGATCGAAAATCCGGACATCGTTTCAAAAAGCTACGGCGAAATTTATGAAATTTTGAAAAATTATTTAGAGGCTCAGGGGCACAATATTCTAAACTCCTACGTTAGCGAAGACGAAGCTAGAATTTACGTACAAACCGAAAGCGGCCTAGAAGAGCTTTTGGTTAATGAAAATTTATTTACAAATCCGCTTTACGAGGAGGCGCTTTATATCAGCCAAAAGATAAAAGAGCGCGGTATTGAGCTAAAAGGCGATGTGATAGACGTGCTAGACGAGATAGAGAAAAATGCCAAAAAAGGCGCCTATATCCAGCGCTATAAAGGTCTTGGCGAGATGAACCCCGAACAGCTATGGGAAACGACGATGAACCCTGAAAATCGCCGTTTGCTAAAAATAAACATAAACGATGTAGTAAGTGCCTCAGATACGTTTAATCTATTCATGGGCGACGAGGTCGAACCGCGAAGAAACTATATACAAGAGCACGCAAAAGACGTGAAACATTTGGACGTATAAATGCTAAAATCAGAACTAAAAGAACGATCAAATAGGTTTAAAACCGCGCTCGAGGTATCCTCGATATTTATTTTTAGCGTTATTATTTTGGTCTATATTTTTGTTAAAAAAGACCAAATAAATTTTGACTCTGATGATATTATTCTGATTGCGATTTTGGTTTTGTGTCAGGTTTATTTTACGGCCTACAAAATTTATCAAAGCTTTCAAACGAGCGTACTCGATCAAGTAACAAAAGCCTATAATAGAGACGAAATTTTAAGACTTTTATCAAAGCAAGCTTCTAAATTTAAAGGCAAAAGCGGCGGCAATATGCTAATGCTAAAGATAGAAAATTTAAACGATATAAACGAGCGTTACAGCTTTGTTAGCACCGATATTTTGCTCAAACGACTAGTCGAGCGGCTGGAGAAATTTTTAAACGAAAAAGTGTCTAAAAACACGCTCATCGGTAGATATTCAAACGAGTATTTTCTAATATTTTGTGAGAGTAAAAGTACCGAGCTTATCCATCTTTTAAACGTTTTTGAAAAGAGCATTTTAAGCGACGGAATCTACAATATCGAGCTAAAGATCAAATTTGACGCTATCGACATAAATCACTCGGCAAGCCTCAAAAACTCGGTTTCTTATCTCATCCAAAAGCTAAACGAGAGCGATAACGAGGATAAAGTGGACATCACCGACGATCTTGAAAAAGATGTCTGTAACTGTATCGATATGCAAAGATTTATCTTCCAAACTCAGCTTGTTAAAAGTCTTCGTTTCGGGCAAAATTTGAAAAATATCATCGTAAAAGTTTACACCGATAAGCAAGGTCTCGTCTCAAAGGCAAAAGTGCAAAATATCGCGAACAAAAACGGCTACGAGGTGCTTTTTGACATAAATGTCATTAAAAAGCTATCTGAGCTTAAATTTAAAGACGAAGATCCGATCGTGATCGAAATTTCGTCGGTTTCGATTAGAAATTTGAAATTTACGAATTTTATAAAAGAGTTCGTACAGCTAGGCAAAATCGATCCAAATCGCATTATTTTCGAGTTTAGCGAGAAGCTGGTATATGATGAGATAAATAGATTTAGAGAAATTTTGACGGAGTATAAAAACCTAGGTTTTCGCTTTGCGCTTAATAAATTCGGCGGCAACAACGCGGGCTTTGAATATTTTAAATATTTGCCGATAGATTTTGTTATCTACGATATCGAATTTAACAAAAATATCAAAAACGACAAATTTAAAACTCTGTTTGAAAATCTAAATTTGACCGCAAAAAGAGTAGGCGTAAAATCCATCGTGAGATTTGTGGAGGACGACGAGTTTTACAACATCGCGGAGCGCTATCAGACCGACTTCGCGCAGGGCTTTTTCATAGAGAAGCCAAAAGAAATTTAAAGGAAAAAAATGCAAGAAAATGAGGTTGTAGAGCCAAAATACGGCGAGAAAATAATAAGCGAATTTGACGTAGAAAAAGACCTGGAAATCTGGGAAAACAAGCACGAGCGCGACTATAAGATCAAGATCACGTTGCCGGAGTTTTGCTGCTTATGTCCGCGCTCGGGGTATCCTGATTTTGCGACGATATATCTTGAGTACGTGCCGGCTAAATTCGTCGTCGAGCTAAAAGCGATCAAACTCTACATCAATAGCTTCATGACGCGCAACATCAGCCATGAAGACAGCATAAATGAGATTTACGGCGTTTTAGAGCGAAAACTGGCTCCAAAATGGATGAAGATCACGGGCGATTTTAACCCGCGCGGCAACGTCCACACGATAATTGAAATTTGCTCGGATGAGATAATCAAAAAAACGCAAGAACAAAGCTTTGAAGCGCCGAAATTTGAGAAATTTACGCGAGATAGCGATCGAAGTTTCGATAGAGGCGGTTATGGAGCACGCGAGTCTAAATTTAGCAAAGACGGCTCTCGCGGCAAGAGTTTTGGAGCCGATAAAAAAGGTGCGAAAACCGGCGATAGAAAACCTCGCGCGAGTAAAGATAAATTTGACGATAAACCGCGAAGGGCTGGTAGTAAAGAAGGTTTTAAAAAGCCTGAATTTGCCGGCGAAAAGCGCGCCCGCGTCGTGAAAAAATCATCGGAAGATAAATGATAAGCGCGCAGCTCATCGAACACATCTTTAAAGCCGCGTCCATCTCGCGCTGGAACGACTATCCAAAGATGACGAATTTAGTCGAGCTTGATAAGCAGGCGCATAAATTTATCATCGCGTATTTCATCGCAAAGCTCGAGCACGGCGCCGATATGAACTACATCATCGAGGCGGGTATTTTCGAGTTTCTCGCGCGAGTCGTAGTCACGGATATACGCCCCGACGTGTTTCATCAGATGCAAAAAACCAAAAACGAGCAAATAAACGCCTGGGTATTAACGATCCTAGAAGGGCTGGTAAAAGACGTCGAGGGCGGTAAATTTTTAGAGCGGATGCGCCGCTATCTCACGCACAAGGATAAAGCTCACGCCAAAGAGCGCCTGATCCTAAAAGCCGCTAGCTATCTCGCGACGCGCTGGGAGTTTTCGATCGTTTATCAAACGAGCAAATTTCTAAGCGACATAGACGAGCTAAAAGCGCGCGTGGAGGAGGAGCTGGAGGATTATTACGAGCTAATAGGCGTGCGTAAAATCGTGATGAACCAAAAGCTAGCCAAGCTAGTCGATCTAGCCGGCAGACTGCGCTTTCAAAAGCGCTGGGCGCAGACGCCTCGCATCCCTGAAACAGCGGTTTTAGGCCACATGTTAGTCGTGGCGATTTTGAGTTATTTTTACTCGCTTGAGGTTAAGGCCTGCAAAACGAGGCTAGAAAATAACTTCTTTTGCGCGCTCTTTCACGATCTGCCCGAGTCGCTAACGCGCGATATCATTAGCCCCGTAAAATACGGTATCGAAGGGCTAAACGAGATAATCAGCGAATACGAAATGCGCCTGATAGATGAGAAAATTTTGCCTTTCGTACCTGAAAATTTTAGAGACGAGTTTAGTTATATCCTCGGTATCCGCATGGAGAACGGCAAATTTATCAAAAATGAGTTTGAAAATAGGATCTGCGAGAAAAAGCCTCTACACCACGAGGGCACGATGGAGAATGTAAACGAGGATAAATTTAACGCCATCGACGGCAAAGCGCTTAAATTTTGTGACAAGCTCGCGGCGTTTTTCGAGGCGGGGATCTCGATCAGCTACGGCGTGAAGTCAAACGAACTAACCGAAGGTTTTAATAATATGGATAAATTTTTTCAGAAAAATCAGAGCTTGGACGGAGTGAATTTTTTAAAAGTTTGCGATGATTTTAAGGAGCATTTTTCGCTTTTACAGGTTTAAAAACCCTCTCTCAGATGACTGCGGCACACGCCTAGCCTAAGTGCTCTGCTGTGTTCCCACCCTGAAGCGGTGCCTAGAAGAGACATTGCACAGGTCTAAGAAAGGGCAAGAGCGATTTTACTCAAATTTTACTTAAATATATTTTAGGCGGCAACATGGGATTTGATATAAAATGTAAATTTTTGTCGTTGTTTAGGGAGTTTTTGGTCTATCACCACCGCTCGCTCGAGTTTCGCGCGAAGATATTTGCGGCTATCATCTCGGCAAAACTCAATCCCGAAGAGGACGATTTTGCAAATTTATACGATATCTCGAGCGAAATTTACGGCGGCGACGAGAACCGCAAACGCGTACTTATCGAAACCACCAGAGAGTATGTCTCCCGTATCAAACGCAAAGACCCGATGACGCTTGATAGCTTGCTCTTAGCGATCGATCAGGCCATCAGAGCGAACAAAAACTATGCGCTAAAGATCGACTTCGAGCACCTACGCAGGCTCATCGACGCCGACGAATACGAAGGCCTCGTGCAGCAACGCGTGTATGATTTCTTGTTATACGAGGTAAAAACCTACGCACCAAACAGATAAAACGTCAAATTCGAAGGTCAAATTTCGCCTATTTTTGCTGCTTTTTTGCGGTGCTTTTTATTCGGCTTTTTATTACGGATCTGATTTTTTTGCTGAAGATGTGCTTGATGACGGCATTTACAAAGAGGTCGATATGTCGGAGGCCGGCAGCGCGACCGATATAAATTTTACCGTCAAAAAGGCCGGTATCTACGAGATAAGTTTCATCTACGCGCAAGATCCGCAAAAGCAAAAAGAGGAAGAAAAGCTTAGCGAGGAGGTATTTCCCGGATACGGCAGCGAAGAGTTTACGAAGTGGTTTTGCGAGAAGTCTACAGCCGCTAAGCTAGCCGGTTACTACGGCTATACGACGCAAGGCGTCCCTGAGCCTATGGGTACGAGCGAAGAGGAAAAATCGGCCTGCACAGGCGAAAAAATCTTGTTAAAAGTAGCACTAAAATCCATGCAAAACCGTGAAATAAGCTACGCAAAAGGCGGCGAGGCAAACAAATTTAAGCACCCTAACCGAAACCTTTGATCTGTCAAAATACGGCGCGACTTCATGGTACAGCACGCCAAACGGAGGCTTTGCGCACGATAAAGTTTTGCTCCGCACTGAGTTCGAAAAAGGCGAGTATAGCGTAAAAATGCAGGCTCTAAGCGACGCACCCGAGCTAAAAAAGATCGTGACTTTTATTAAAATTAGCAGATATCACAACTGAAAGTGATGATTTGGGAGATTTTGCACGTCAAATTTGACTAAATTTACTAAAAATTCCTAAGTCCTATTTCTAAATTTGAACGTATCAAATTTGGATCAAATTTAGCCTTCGCCTGCGTCAAATTTCCGAAATTTTCACCCGTGTCTAGGAAATTTTGCAGGTAATAAACGCCTCTGTATCCGTGCTCGTACAAAATCTCGCTCATAGCAGAGATATCGGTCTCGTCTAGCAAGTCCGCATGCACCGTCGTTCTAACCTCAAATTTAAGGTCGGTTTGCAGCAAAAACTCAAGTGTTTGCAAGAAATTTTTATACAAATTTGAGCCGGTAACCTTTAGAAATTTCTCCTTCGGCGCTTTAAAATCAAGCGCGATATAGTCGATCAAATTTAACGAGATAGCCTGCCCAAGCGCGGTCAAATTTGAGCCGTTGGTATCGACTTTGAGTGAAAATCCGCGAGACTTTACCTCGCTAGCTAGCGGCAAAAACGCGGGGCTAAGCGTGCATTCGCCGCCGCTAAAAACCACTCCACTAAGCTTGCCTTTGCGCTTGTCTAAAAATTTGATAAACTCAGCACGGCTGATCTGTCCGGCGCCCGTGACGATAGAGACGTTGTAACAGTAGGCGCAGCGCATGTTGCAGCCCGCAAACCACGCTATACAGGCCGTTTTGTCGGGGTAGTCGAGAGTCGTAAAGGGGGTGAGCGAGTAAAGCGGAAAATCAGCGTCTTTCACGTTTTACTCGCAGGAGTTTAGCGGGATTTTGGCTCGCAAAATTTGACGCGCTCTTTGTGCTCGCCTTTTTTGCCGAGGTTAAAGCTCTCTACCGGGCGGTGGTAGCCCATTACGCGGGTGTAGACGACGCATTTCGTGCGCTTTGCCTCAAGCGAAGCTAGGATTTCTTTGTCGCTCATTTGTCACTCCTTGATAATTGATGTCAAATAGTATAGCACTTTGTAGATAACTACCGTCTTAAATTTCTCGGCACGTCTTTGTTTTTCAGCCATTGTTAAAAGTATGGTAATATCCACGTTACGATTAAATTTAAAACAAAGGAAAAATATGACAAAAGTCAAATTTCACGGCGCAGACGTCGCGCTAAAAGGCGAAGAGGTATTTGTAGGTTCGTATGCGCCAGAGGTCGCGCTAGTCGGGCAGGATCTAGGCGAGTTTAAGGTCGGCGGCAACAACGGCATCGAGATACTAGTCGCAGTGCCGTCGCTAGATACGGGCGTTTGTGCGACTGAGACGCGTAAATTTAACGAAAAAATGGCAGCGAAACAAGCGATCAAACTAAGCTTGATTTCTATGGATCTGCCGTTTGCGATGGGGAGATTTTGCTCTACGGAGGGCATCAAAAATTTAAAAGTCGGCAGCGACTTTAGAGCTAGAGAGTTTGGCGAAAAATACGGCATAATCATCGGCGAAGGGCCGCTTGCGGGGCTTTTAGCTAGAGCCGTTTTCGTTATCAAAGACGGTGTCGTCATCCACAAACAAATCGTCCCAGAGATCACGGACGAGCCGAACTACGACGCGGTATTTGACGCGATAAAATCAAGCGGAGGTTGTGGGTGCGGGTGTATGTAAGCCGCGAAATTTAAAGGCCGCGAGAGCGGTCTTTTCTGCAAAAATTATCAAATTTTTACACCTAAATTTGCTTCTCATCTTTTAATATAACGATATCAAATTTTAACTAATATCCATAAAATTAAAATTATTTTTGCCAGCGCCTGTGAATTAACGGTGTAGAGAGTTTGGTAAAACCAAATATAGAAAAAGCGAGCCACGCTTAAATTTGCTTGGATTTTATGGCAAATTTAAGCACTCACCAGTAAAATTTAATCTAAATTTTACTGACACCCCTCGCACTCGATTGAGCGATCGGCGACGTTGTTTAGCTTTTCGCTATCCGGGCTTTCGGAGCGTAGATAGTAGGTCGATTTTAGTCCCAGCTCCCACGCGAGCGTGTAAATTTCGCTCAGATATCCGCCGCTAGCTTTGTCTAGGCTCATGAAAATATTTAGGCTCTGGCCCTGGTCGATCCACTTTTGGCGGATGGCGCCGGCACGCACGAGTACGCGCTGATCTAGCTCGTAGGCAGGCGTATAGAACTGCCACGTCTCAGGGCTTAGATTTGGCACGACGTTTGGTATCATGCCGCTTAGGTTGTGCTCGAACCATTTGCGCTTATACACGGGCTCGATCGTCTGCGTGGTGCCCACGAGTATGCTGATGCTTGATGTCGGCGCGATCGCCATCAGATAGCCGTTCCGCATGCCGTCTTTTTTGACTTTTTCGCGTAGTTTGCTCCAGTCGCAGGCATTTTCGTCAAAGAGCCCGCCTCTGTCGTTTAGAAGCGCTTTGGCGTTTGCGTTTGCCGTATCGATAGGCATCACTCCCCTGCTCCACTTTGAGCCTTCAAAAAGCGGATACACGCCCTTTTCTACCGCCAAATTTGAGCTGGCGTAGATGGCGTTGTAACTTATGTTTTCCATCACGCTATCGATCAGCGCTAGGTGCTCGTAGCTGCCCCATTTCACGCCGCGCTCGGCTAGCATCTGCGCCTCGCCCATGACGCCAAGGCCGATCGAGCGGGAGGCCAGGTTGGTGTGCTTGACCTTTTTGTGCGGGTAGAAATTTAGATCGATGACGTTATCTAGCATACGTACGGCGATCGGTACGACGCGCTCGATGTCCTCTTTTTTGTTGATTTTGCTTAAATTTATGCTCGCGAGGTTGCACACGGCGGTTTTGCCCTCGACGCTTTCTTTTTCGACGATGAAAATTTGTTTCCCATCGATGCTATCTAGCGCGCTTAGCTTTTTGGCCTTTTTGGTTATGCCGCTATCAACCGTGACGTCTTCTTCTTCGTCAAATAGCTGCTCGGAGCCGCCCTCAAACGTGATCTTGATCTTGTAGTAGTTTGGCTGCGTATTTTGGAAAATTTCGGTGCATAAATTTGAGCTTCTGATGATACCGTCGTGATCGTTTGGATTGGCTTTGTTGGCATTATCTTTAAAGCACAAAAACGGCATGCCAGATTCAAAATAGCTAGTTAAAATTTTCTTCCACAGCTCTTTTGCCATGACGACGTTTTTTTGGATCTTTTCGTCGTTTTCGTATGCTATGTAGCGAGCCTCGAACTCATCGCCGTATAGATCGCACAGATCGGCGACCTCTGCCGGGTCAAATAGGCTCCAGCGTGCGTTTTCTTTAACGCGTTTCATGAAAAGGTCGTTTATCCAAAGCGCTGGAAATAGCTCGTGCGCTCTGCGGCGCTCTTCGCCCGAGTTTTTGCGAAGATCTAGGAAGTCGCTCACGTCCATGTGCCACGGCTCTACGTAGACGGCTATCGCGCCCTTTCTCGTGCCTAGCTGATCGACGGCGACGGCGATGTCGTTCGTGACTTTTAGAAACGGGATGATGCCGCCGGCTGCGTTTTTATGTCCGTCGATGCTGCCGCCCATAGCGCGCACCTTGCACCAGTCCCAGCCGATACCGCCGCCAAATTTGCTAAGTAGCGCCATCTCTTTGTAGCTATCAAAAATACCCTCGATATTATCGGGCGTACTTCCCACGTAGCAAGAGCTTAGCTGATGGCGCGTCGTGCGGGCGTTTGAGAGCGTCGGAGTGGCGAGCATGACTTCAAATTTAGATATGAGGTCGTAAAATTTCTTCGCCCAGCCTTGGCAGTCTAGTTCGTTTTGCGCGAGGAACATCGCGATCGCCATAAACATATGCTGCGGAAGCTCTATCGGCGCGCCGCTGCGGTCTTTGATGAGGTAGCGGTCGTATAGCGTCTTGATGCCTAGATAGGCAAACTGCAAGTCGCGCTCGGGCCTGATGTAGTCGTTTAGGTCGTCCAGGTCGTATTTTTCTTTTAGTCCAGGGATGACGCGGCCCGCTTTTTCGCCCTTTTGCAGATAGTCGCGTAGGTGGTTGTAGCCGCTAAAGCCCGTGACCTTGTGATAAAGGTCGTACAGAAATAGCCTCGCCGCGACGAAGGTCCAGTTGGGGCGGTCGATGTCGATCTTTTCGACGGCTGTTTTGATTAGCGTTTGCTGGATCTCCTCGGTCGTGATCATATCGCGAAATTGAATTTTCGCATCCACCTCAAGCTCGCTTAGGCTCACGTTTGCTAGCCCAGCGACCGCCTCGCTTGTGTATTTTTTGATTTTGCTTACGTCAAGCTCTTCCGTGCGCCCGTTTCGTTTTAGTACTTTCATTAAATTTCGCCCTGCTTTCCGAATACTCTCTTAAATATCCCATCCACGTGCCTGGCGTAATACGCATAATCGAAGCACTCTTTGATCTCGGCTTCGCCTAGGCTTGCGCGTAGCTCCTCGTCGGCGAGCAAATTTTGCAAAAACAGGCTCTCGCCGTTTTCGTTTATCGCCTTTTTGCCCTCTTGCAGATCCGCCCAGACCTTCATCGCGTTGCGCTGTACGATCTTGTACGCATCTTCGCGCGAAATCCCGCGCTGCGGAAGCTGTAGAAGCACGCGCTGAGAAAAGACGAGCCCGCCGGTTAAATTTAGATTTTTCATCATATTTTCCGGATAAACTACCAAATTTGCGATCAAATTCGTAATGCGCGCAAGCATAAAATCGGCCGTGATGAAGGCGTCCGGCAGGATAAATCGCTCGACCGAGCTGTGGCTGATGTCGCGTTCGTGCCAGAGCGCGACGTTTTCGAGCGCCGGTGTCACGTATGAGCGCAGCATCCTGCAAAGGCCGGTGATGTTTTCGCTAAGCACGGGGTTGCGCTTGTGCGGCATCGCGCTGGAGCCCTTTTGACCCGGGCTGAAGTACTCCTCAGCCTCGTAAACTTCCGTCCTTTGAAAGTGACGCACGGCGACGGCGATCTTTTCGCAGGTGGCGGCTAGGACGGCGATCGCGCTGATGACGTGGGCGTAGCGGTCGCGCTGGATGACCTGATTTGACGCGGGAGCCGGTTTTAGACCTAGCTGCTCGCAGGTTAGCTCCTCAAACTCGAGCGGTGCGTGAGCGAAATTTCCCATCGCGCCGCTTAGTTTGCCGTAGGCGGCGACTTCTTTGGCGTCTTGCAGTAGCTTTAGCGCTCGCGCGACCTCGTCGTACCAGACCGCAAGCACGAGTCCGAAGGTGATCGGTTCGCCGTGGATACCGTGGCTGCGGCCGACCATCATCGTGTTTTTGTGCTCATGTGCTCTGGTTTTGATCGCGCTCATGAGGCCCTTTACGTCCTCGATAATGAGCTCCATGCTGCTTTTGATCTGAAGCGCGACGGCGGTATCGATGCAATCTGAGCTAGTCATGCCGTAGTGCACGAAGCGGCTCTCCTCGCCCAGGCTCTCGCTCACGCTCGTTAGAAACGCGATCACGTCGTGCTTGGTCGTCTTTTCGATCTCGTCGATGCGCGCTACGTCAAATTTAGCGTTTTTGCAAATTTTCTCGCAGTCCGCATCGCTGATAAAACCCAGCTTATTCCATGCCTTGACCGCGGCCTTTTCGACCTCCAGCCACGCGCTGTATTTTGCCTGCGTATCCCACTTCTGCGCCATCTGTTCGCGCGAATATCTCTCTACCATTTTTAGCCTTTTTTATGCGAATTTTTGTATAATTTTTTTAGGAAAGATTATACAAAAACTGGGCTGAAAAGGCGGTTAGTATCCGCTAAATTTGCCCTTAAATTTTAGATTTAAAGAGTGAAAATTGCCTTATATTCATAAATTTATCGCGCGTGCCGAAGGGCAAAAAGCGTATGAAATTTTACTGCAAAACGGTTATAAAATGCGCGAAGTCCAGCGCCTAATCGACAAAGGCAGGCTTACCTGCGACGGCGCGGTTGTCAGCGAGAAAAATGCTTTGCTAAGCGGTGAAATTTGTCTGATAGATTATGAGACGAATCCGCGCGGTTTACAGCCGATTTTTGAGTGCGATAAATTTGCTGTTTTTGATAAACCAAGCGGTGTGCTCAGTCACCCAAACGGCAGGCACTGCGAGTACTCGCTAAATGACGAAATTTGGTCGCTCTACGGCCGAGAGGCGTCGGTCGCACATCGGCTGGACTGTGAAACTAGCGGACTCATCGTCGTGGGTAAAGATAAAAACGCGGTCGTAAATTTGAAAAAACTTTTTGAAAACAGACAGGTTTATAAAAGTTACGTCGCGCTCGTGTACGGCAAAATAAGCGAAAATTTGCATATCGAAGCGAATATGGATCTAGCAAACGACTATGACGACGTGAAAATGCGAATGCGAATTTGCGAGGACGGCAAAGGCGCTGTGACGGAGATTTTGCCGATAGAGTATTTTGCCGATATCGATGCGACTCTGGTGCGAGCCGTACCGCTCACAGGCAGACAGCATCAAATTCGTTTGCATTTGTTCCACGTGGAACATAAGATTTTAGGTGAACCGCTATATGGTCTCTCGCGACTGCAAATCGAGAAAATTTTAGATAAAGAGATGAACGAAGCCGAGCGAATTTTGATAACAGGCGCACCGAGGTTGCTACTACATTCGGATGAAATTTGCTTTAAATTTGATGGCGTAGAGTACAAAATAAAATCAAAATTTGACGCTAGAAACGAGTTTTACAAGCTCGTAAAAATCAAAATAAAAGACAAGCGATGAAGTTAGACATCAAGCAATTAAAATCAGAATTTGAAAGCGAGCTAAATACGCAAAATTGGTTTAAAAATATCGGCAATCACTCGCTAGATACCGATAAAAATTTCGCTCCGTTTTGCGTCAAATTTGCAAAATTTGAGCAGTTATCAAAGCTACTAAAGTCAAACGAGTGGAGCGATATCGATCTTGATATTTTTGCCGAAATTTGCTGTTTTAGTGATCAAATTTTACGGCAGTACTCGCTGACGGATGAGCTCGCAGGCGCGGCTCGGGAGATTTTGTCAGTTAAAAAAGATCATCTGATCCAAGATATCCGGGCACATGACTTACCGGCTGAAACTTATGATTATTCGGTGCTTCCGATTGTTTTGCGCGCATTTCAAGAGTACGGCATACGTAAAATTTGCCCGAATTTCCGCATTGATTTCAATACAAATTTGCTAAAAATATTAAATTTAGGCTACCTTCCTTGCGGTTGGAAGCATAATGCGCCAAAGCTCCGGCAGGCTTATAATCCGATTACCTTTGTGGGCGATAGCGTAAGGCAGCGGGATAAATTTAGCTACGGCGACGGAGTGTTGTATGTTTATTAAAAAATAGAATTTAACCATAATTAATAAAATCTAGGATTTTACTCTAGCGCTATTGTGTTATAAATTTTCTACTGATTTGCCTCATAGTTTGAAAATAATCGCCGAATTTTTTCTCGACTTTTTTGAAGTTTTTTATCTTATATACATCTTTTTTGTCGCGATGACAGAGGATCAGATAGGTCGTAAAGTGTAAAATATCTAAAATTTCGGCCCTTAAATTTTTATCTTCTATCTCGGTTTCTAGGCAGACTTTTAGGATTTTCTTAAAAACTTTCTTATCGAAATAGCAAAAATCATAGAGCAAAACGAAAAACGAGTTATCGTTATTTCTATCTATTTGCTCATACAAGAATGCTATATCATCGGTCGCGTTTGTCATAAAAAGCCGTTTTTATAATTAGTCCAAGCCCGATAAAAACCACAACGCAAACGAAAACTATCTGGGATATATCAAGTAGCGTCATTTTGCCGTCTTGGCTAGCGTTTTGCCGCTCATTTGGTTGTCGCGCTCTTTTAGTTGACCGCACGCCGCGCTGATGTCAAGGCCCTTGCTCTGTCTGATAGTGCAGGTCACGCCGTGATCGCGCAGATATGTCTGAAACGCCTCCATATCGGCCGTGTTCGGGCGTCCGTATTCGCTGCCTTCGTGCGGATTAAAGTAGATCAAATTTACCTTTGCTTTGATGCCGTGCAGCAGCGAAACGAGCTTTTTAGCATCTTTTATACCGTCGTTCATGTCTTTTATGACGAGATACTCAAACATCACTCGCTTGCGCATATCGATCGGAAAACCCCTCACCGCCTCCATAACGGACTCGATTTTGTAGGCGTTATTTATAGGCATTAGCTTGCTGCGAAGCTCGTTAGTAACGGCGTGCAAAGATATTGCTAACAGCACGCCCAGATCCATCTCGCCGAGCTTTTTTATCTGGCTACCCAGCCCGCTCGTACTAACGGTCTGGCGGCGCGGCGTGATAGCTAACCCATCGTTTTCTTTTAAAATTTTTATGGCTTTACTAACGTTTTCTAGGTTGTCCAGTGGCTCGCCCATACCCATATATACGACGTTTACGCGGCGTTCGTAGGGGATTTTGTTTTCTCTTTTTATACATAAAATTTGCCCTACAATCTCGCCCGGCGTTAGGTTTCTCGTTAGTCCGCTCTTGCCCGTTAGACAAAACGAACAGCCCATACGACAGCCTACCTGGGAGCTAACGCAGATCGTATAACGAGCATGGCGTGTTACCTCGCCGTTTTCGTCGTTTAGCTCCTCTTTCATCGGTAGCAGTACGCTTTCGATACGCAGCCCGTCTTTAAGCTCGAAAAGATACTTTATAGAGCCATCGGCGCTACGTTCAAATTTGACGCACTTTAGCGGATCAAGGTAAAACTCCTGGACCAAATTTGCGCGCAGATCCTTCGGCAAATTTAGCATTTCATCAAAACTAGTTGCGTTTTTTTTGTATAGCCACTCAAAAATTTGCTTCGCGCGAAACGGCGGTGAGAGCTGATCTTTTAGCTCATCTAATGTAAAATCAAGCAAATTTTTCAAATGATTTCCTTTTGTTTTAAGTATTTTTCAAGCTCTTTTTTTGCTTGCTCGTGGTTTTTGATAAAGTCTGCGTGTGCGTTTTTGTCACAGAAATTCGTCGCAACGAATATACCGTAAGCGGGGATTTGGAATTTTTGCGCGACTTTGAGGACGGCAAAAAATTCCATATTTTCTAAAAAATATCCGCAATCAAAAAGCTCATGAGCCAAATTTTGATCGGTCGTGATAAAATTTGAAGAATTTACCTTGCATGTTCCACGTGGAACAACAGAAGCGATTTCACTTTCTATCGGCGAATAACTCTTGTTTTCTAGGCTTGAAATTTCGATATTTGCCGCAGACGAGCTCTCGTAAATTTCAAAAACTTCACCGTCTTTGTAAAGTCCTGCCGAGCCTATAAAAATGATTTCACTCGGCAGCGCATTTAAAATTTTATCCGGATTTTGTGCGGATTTCGCGCTTTGCAAAATAGGTGAATCAATCAAATTTAGCCTCTCGTCAAGCTGCTGATTAGCCGTCAAATTTTGCTCGTATTTACCGCAACCATCAACCATAGCTCGCTTTTGTAAAAGCGCCGTCAAATTTATGCTCATATCTACTAGCCCGACTCCCATAGGTAGCGTGAAAGGAAATATCTCGTTTCGTCCTGCTGAGATAATCATACCCTGCCCTTTTGCGCGCTAAATTTGAGCTCAAATTTCACAGTCTGACCTCGATGCCGTTTTGTCTGAGGTATGTTTTAAGCGCCTTAATCTCGATCTCTCTAAAGTGAAAGATCGACGCCGCTAGGCATGCGTCCGCGCCCGCTAAAAATGCGTCCTTAAAGTGCTCCATTTTGCCCGCACCGCCGCTTGCGATCACGGGGATATCAAGCTCGCTAAAAATCCGCGTTAAATTTAGCTCAAAGCCGTTTTTAACGCCGTCGCAGTCCATCGACGTGAGTAAAATTTCACCCGCACCGCGCTCCTGCGCCTCTTTCGCCCAAGCAAGCGCGTCCCTGTCGGTATCTAGCCTACCGCCGTTTATAAAAACCCTATAACTCTCGCCCGTTTTCTTCGCATCGATTGCGACTACGATGCACTGCGAGCCGAATTTATTCGCCGCTTCGTCTATCAAATTTGGATTTTTTATCGCGGCGGAGTTGAGGCTTATTTTGTCGCAGCCGACGTTTAGCAGGCGCGAGATATCGTCGATCGTGCGTATGCCGCCGCCTACTGTTAGCGGGATAAAAAGCTCGCGCGCGACCCGCTCTACGACATCCACGATCGTATCGCGCTCAAGGTGTGACGCCGTGATATCGAGGAAGCACAGTTCATCCGCGCCCTCCTCATTGTAGCGTTTGGCTATCTCGACCGGATCGCCCGCGTCCACTAGACCTACGAAATTTACGCCCTTTACCACGCGTCCGTCTTTGACGTCTAGGCACGGGATTATGCGTTTTGCAAAATGATTCATCGCTCTTCTTTAGCTAAAATTTTGCTTTATTTTAGCTAAATTTGACTTATCTAATCATTACATAAGATATTTTTGGGTAAAATCGGCGAAATTTAGGAAAAAAATGGAAAATATTAAAGCAAAAAAATGCTTCGGACAAAATTTCTTACACGACGAAGCGACGCTAAACAAAATCATCCAAGCGATTCCCAAAGATACGCAAAATATCGTTGAGATTGGGCCTGGCTTAGGTGATTTGACATTTAGAATTTTGCGGATTTGCGGCGTAACTAGCTACGAGATAGATACTGAGCTTTTTGCGCTGCTGCAGAAAAAATTCGCAAACGAAATTCAAAACGGACGATTGAAACTTTTTTGCAAAGACGCGCTGGATCAATGGAGCGAAGACGGCCTAAGCTATGAGCCGTATTTTTTAGCGGCAAACCTGCCCTACTATGTCGCTACGAAAATGATCCTAAATGCGATCGAAGACGAAAAATGTCGCGGCCTGGTCGTGATGATACAAAAGGAAGTCGCGCTTAAATTTAGCGCAAAAAGCGGCGATAGAGATTTTAGCTCTTTGGCGATTTTAGCCTCGCTTCAAGGCGGCTGCGAGCTGCTTTTTGACGTGGCTGCGAGCTGCTTTAACCCACCGCCGAAGGTAACTTCCTCGGTTATAAAACTGCAAAAAAGTAAAAATTTAATAGGCGAAACGGGCGTATTTAAGAGTAAATTTGAATACGAAAAATTTAAAACTTACCTCAAAATCGTCTTTAGCGCGCCTAGAAAAACGCTGATGAAAAATTTGAGTTCAAGCTATGAAAGGCCTGAAATCGAACGAATTTTCAGCATGCTAAATTTGAGCGCACACATCCGTCCGCATGAGCTAAATGTCGATCTTTATCTAGAAGTATTTAAAAATTTAAAGGAAGATAATGAACGACAAAAACGAAGAAAAAGCGGTGGCCTCTCAGGGCAAGAGCAATAAAAAGCGCAGATTTCGCCCGAGAAATAAAAATAAACAAGAAAATTTAGATCAAAACGCGCAAAACGGCGAGCAAAAAGCTAGTCAAAGCGTGATAGATAATTTCTTTTTAGAGCCTTTTGACGGCGGCAAACAGCATACTCAAAACGGCGAACAAACTAACGCTAACAAACAAAACGGCAAAAAAAATCGCAGTAAAAATAACAAACAAAACTCCCAAAACAGCGCGCAAAGCGAAAATAAAAACGCTAACAAGCAAGCCGCTAACGCCGAAAATCAAACGGGCGAAGCTAAGCCTAAAAAACAGCGAAAGCCGAAGAAAAATTTACCCGCCAAGCTAAGCGGAAACGAGCAGTGGCAGCAAGATATCGCCGCATCTATGGAGGCAAACAAAGCCGTCCACGAACTGCGCCTGGAGCCGATGAAATACCTAAACTCCACCGATCACAGGATCCGTATCACGCCTCTTGGCGGACTAGGCGAGATCGGCGGAAATATGACGATATTTGAGACCGACACGAGCGCGATCATCGTCGATATCGGCATGAGCTTTCCTAGCGAGAGTATGCATGGCGTGGATATCCTGATCCCCGACTTTGACTACGTGCGCAAGATAAAAGATAAGATAAAAGGCGTCGTCATCACGCACGCCCACGAGGATCACATCGGCGCGGTGCCCTACTTTTACAAAGAGTTTAAATTTCCGATTTATGCTACGCCGCTACCGCTCGGTATGATAAATAATAAATTTGAAGAGCACGGGCTAAAACAGGAGCGTTCGCTTTTCCGCTCGGTCGAAAAGCGTAAGCCGTATTTGATAGGGGATTTTGAGGTCGAGTGGATACATATCACGCACTCTATCATCGACGCCAGCGCGCTTGCCATCACGACAAAGGCGGGCACCATCATCCACACGGGCGACTTTAAGATCGACCACACCCCGATCGACGGCTATCCTACCGATCTGGGGCGCCTAGCCTACTACGGCGAGCGCGGCGTGCTGTGCCTCATGAGCGATAGCACGAACAGCTACCGCGAGGGCTTTACGAAAAGCGAAAGTAGCGTGGGTAAGACCTTTGACGCGATTTTCTCAAAAGCCAAAGGCCGCGTGATAATGAGTACGTTTAGCTCCAACATCCACCGCGTCTATCAGGCGATCGACTGGGGACTAAAATACAACCGCAAGGTCTGCGTCATCGGCCGCAGCATGGAGCGTAACCTCTACACGGCGATGGAGCTTGGCTACATCAAACTCGATAAGAAAATTTTTATCGACGCTAACGAGGTCGGCAAATTTAAAGATAACGAAGTGCTGATCGTCACCACCGGCTCTCAGGGCGAGACGATGAGCGCGCTGTACCGCATGGCTACGGATGAGCACAAATATATCAAAATAAAGCCGACCGATCAGATCATCATCAGCTCAAAGGCGATCCCTGGCAACGAAAGTAGCGTCTCGACTGTGCTAAATTTCCTCATCAAATCAGGCGCTAGCGTCGCGTATCAGGACTTTAGCGAGATACACGTGAGCGGTCACGCGGCACAAGAGGAGCAAAAACTGATGCTGCGCCTGATAAAGCCTAAATTTTTCCTCCCCGTTCACGGCGAGTACAACCACATCGCAAAGCATAAAGAAACTGCCGTGGCATGTGGCGTGGATGAGCGAAACATCTACCTGATGAGCGACGGCGATCAGATAGAAATTTGCCAAAAATACATGAAGCGCGCCAAGACGGTAAAAACGGGCAAGGTCTTTATCGACAACCAAATCAACAAGCAAATTTCAGACGACGTCGTGATCGATAGGCAAAATTTGGCCGAAGCGGGCGTCGTGATGATCATCGCGCAAATTTCCCGCCACGGCGCTAAGCTCATCAACAAGCCTCGCGTTATCAGCTACGGACTCGTGGGCGATAAGCAAGACGGTGAGTTTAGAAAAGAGATGGAGGGCGTGCTGGAGCAGTATCTAAGCAACGTCAAAGAGGAGCTTTTAAAAGACGGCAGGATACTCGAGGGGCAGGTGCGCCAAGTCATCCGCAAGCATATATTTAGAAAAGTCAAAAAGTATCCGACCATCGTGCCGATCATATACCTGATGTAAGGGCGCAAAATGAGCGATATAATAAAAATAGCCGCTAATGTGCTAAAAACGGAAGCTAACGAGCTAACAAGAAATGCCGAAATTTTAGATGGCGAATTTGAAAAAGCGGTTGAGGTTTTATATAAAACCAAAGGCAAAGTCGTGGTTACTGGCGTGGGTAAGAGCGGACACGTGGGCGCAAAGATCGCCGCGACGCTTGCTAGCACTGGTACGCCTAGCTTTTTCATGCATCCGACCGAGGCGATGCACGGCGATCTGGGTATGATCGGCAAGGATGATACGCTACTAGCTATCAGCTTTAGCGGCGAGAGCGAGGAGCTAACCAAAATCCTGCCTCACGTGCAGCGTTTTGGCGTACCGATAGTTGCGATGGCGAGGGATAAATTTAGCACGCTCGGTAAATTTAGCAACTCGTTTGTGAAACTTGACGTTAGCAAAGAAGCCTGCCCGCTAGATGCCGCGCCAACTAGCTCTACGACGCTAACGTTAGCCCTAGGCGATGCGTTAGCCGTTTGTTTGATGGAAAAGCGAGGCTTTAAAAAAGAGGATTTTGCGAATTTTCATCCCGGTGGCAGCCTTGGTAAAAGGCTATTTCTAAAAGTAAAAGACGTTATGAGAAGCGAAAATTTGCCTATAGTCCGCTGGAATGCGAGCCTAAAACAGGCGATCGACACGATGACGCACGGCAAACTCGGTACAGTTTTGATCGTCGATAAAGACGGCGTTTTGGACGCTATTTTAAGCGACGGAGACCTTAGGCGCGCGCTGATGAGAGAGGATTTTGATCTAAACGACGCTGCGATCAAATACGCGACGCTAAAACCAAAAGAGCTAAATGATAAAGAGATGTTAGCGATAGATGCGTTAGCGCTCATCGAGCGTTACAAGATCCAGCTACTAGCCGTCGTAGAAAACGGCGTTCCGGTCGGCGTTTTACACATACACGACCTTGCAAATTTAGGACTATAAAATGCAAAAAAGCAGACTAAACAAATTTATATCGCATAACACGAGTTATTCACGCAGAGAGGCCGACGAGCTCATAAAACAGGGCAAAGTTAGCGTAAATGGCCGCGTCATTAGCGAGCTAGCCACTAGCGTTAGCGATGAGGATAAAGTAAAGATAAACGGTCGCATAGTAAGGCTAAAAAAAGAATTTACGATGATCGTTTATCACAAACAAAAAGGCGAGTTGGTTAGTAAAAAAGACGACCGCGGACGCAAAACGATTTATGATAGCCTTGACCGACAGTTTGCTAAATTTGTTAGTATCGGGCGGCTTGACTACGCTAGCGAGGGACTACTTTTACTAACGGACGCACCGGCGATCGCTACCGCACTGATGAACAGCGACGTAGAGCGCGAATACTATCTAAAAGTAAAGGGTGAGATAACGCCTGAGGTTATAACGGCGATGAACGAGGGGTTTTTCGCCGCGGACGCTACTAAAGGCGCGCATGCTAAAACTGCGATAAAGTCGATGGAATTTAAGCCTTTTTTAGACTATAAAATTTTTGGCTCAAGCGGCGGCTTTACAAAGCTAAAAGTCGTGATAAACGAAGGGCAAAACCGCGAACTACGCAGGTTTTTCGGATATTTCGACCTTGAGGTAATGGATCTAAAACGAGTTAGTTTCGGCCGCGTGGATCTTGGCATGCTAAAGCCCGGCAAATGGCGTTATTTTGAAAACGGCGAATACGAAGCGCTGAGGGATTTTCTAAAGGTAAATAACGTTAGGTACTAACCTTTTGTAAAACGTTACCCGTCAGTTATGTAAAATTCATAGTTAAAAATTAACGTTAGCTAATAGTTCATCAAACTGGTAAACTGGCGGAAAAATTGATCAAATTTTTGGAATACGTGCAAATTTAACCGACAAAGATGAAATTTCAACATTTACCGTTAATAAGTCATCTCCTGTAGCAGTAAATTTACTAACGTTTAAACGCCTGTTTGGACGTCAAATTTACAGGCTGCGAGGAGATTCATTGCGCGTGTTTCACTAAAATTTAGCTGCATATAGGCTAAACGGGTTCTTCTAAAGCCTTAAAATGTAAGCAAATTTAAAATTAAATCCGTCAAATTTAACTATTTTACTTTGTAGAGATAATTTAGGAGAATAAAACAAACAGGCTTTAAAAGCTAAATTTTATTCTCCGAAAGCAAGATAAAAATCAGCGGATTTATCAGCGTTTCTCCGCGTGCGGCGTAGAGCATGACGTCCTCGAAATAGTTATCGTTAATGCCGTAAACGTGATACTCGTACGCGCCGATACCGTATCCCATCGGAGTGATGTCTACGCGCGAGTACCAGGCGTCTTTAGCTAGGATATATCGGCTGGTGTCCTGCGAATAGACCCATAGCACGATATCATCTTTGTTTTTTTGTCGCATTAGCCACGTAAACGAGTTTGAGATGTCGTAGAAAAAGTACGTATCGCCGTTTGGCATCACAGCCTGAGCCGTGTTGTTTAGGTCGCTGATGAGAACCTTGCTCTCAAAGCAGAGGTATTTGTTAAGCTCGATTTCTAGCGGCTTTTTTTCTACGTTGCCGTGGCGAACGACGATCTTGCCCTCGCTAGTATCCACCGAAAACGCGAGCAGCGCCACCACGCCGATGAGTAGCACGGCGGCGAAAATTTGCTTTATCATAATAAAACTCCTCGCAAAAGGTAGTATTTAGCGACGAAAAAGCTGCAAACAAGAGCATTTACGGCCAGCCAAAAAGAGGAAATTTTGAGCAAATGCTCGTAAGGTTTTTTCACGATTAGCTCCACCAAAAACGCCGATATGCCGTAGAAAATACCCAAAAACAGCGAGCCCCAGATGAGGTAGCCGACGTAAAAATACTCGCCCTTTAGCATGCAGTACGGGCATTTGTGATTTGGTTGCTCGTAGACGTAAAGCCCGAAAAAATAAGTAATCGCGTAGTATGCAATAAATAAAAACAGCAGGTTGCAAACAAAGCTCGCCATCGTCTGTTTGAGTAAATTTAGCGTCAAAATGACCGCAAAAATGGCGTAGTAAAATATGACCAAATTTAACTTCGTGTAGCCAAACGGTAGCTTTGGCGCCTGAAACACGACCGAGCAGCAAAAGACGGGCACTTTTAACGGCACGTTACTAAAAAATAGGATCTCGGCGGCAAATTCGATCAAAACGCCGATAAAAAGCGCGGTGAAGATGATGTATTTTCGCTTTAAATACGGAAAATTCGTCGCCTTTAAATCAAGCGAATTTATGATGAGCCACAGTCCAAAGCCAAAGATAAGCAGCAGTTTTAGCAGTAGCAAAATGCCGCCAAATTCGTTTGATCCGATGACGCCCGCCGAGCACATGGCGCCGGGCACCACGTCTGCTAGCTCGTTTAGAGATAGCGCGAAAAATACGAACAAAACGATCTTGCAAACTACGGCGAAAAACAAAATCGTATTTACGAGGTAGTTGCGCTTTTCTAGGTCGTATTGTAAATTTGACGTCGAGTTAAAGTCCCACAGGCGCATGATACACACGACGAAATACTGCGAAATGCCCATCAGCACGATGATGATGAGCTCGATCAGCAAAAACGCGATAACAACGTCCGATAAAAATACGCTCACAGCATCTCTCCGTCTTGCATCCTCACGTAACCGTCCACGAAGTCCAGATCGTCAAACAAAATGTCGTGCGTGGCGACTACGACGGTCTTTTTTAGCTCTTTGAATTTTTTTAGCATTTCGATGAAGATGAGCGAGTTTTGTTTGTCCAAATTTGCCGTCGGTTCGTCGGCTAGTATGACGCTAGGATCCATCGCTAGAGCCCTTGCTATCGCGCATCGCTGCTTCTCGCCGCCGCTTAGCTTTGAGATGATTTGATCTTTTTTGTGCGCGATGTTGGCGAGATTTAGCGCGCGATCGATTTGCGAATTTAGCTCGGCTTTTTTAAGACTTGTTAGGCTTAGCGGCGCTAGTACGTTTTGATAGACGCTAAGGCCCTCGATCAGGTTAAACGACTGGAATATAAACCCAACCTCGCTATGTCTAAAATTTGAACTCATGATGTCTGGTAGTTTTGAGACGTTGCGACCGTTGATTAGCGCTTCGCCGCTGCTTGGTTTGCTAAGCGCGCCTAGAATGCCTAGTAGCGTACTTTTGCCGCTACCGCTAACGCCTTTTAGGATTACTAGGTCGCCGCTTTTTACCGTCAAATTTATATTTTTCAGCGCGTGAAATTCGTTTGGTTTGTTTTGATTGTAAATTTTACAGAGATTTTTTACTTCTATCGCGTTCATTTTACTGCCTCGCTCATGTCGCTAACGGCGATGCGCCACGACGGGATGATGACGAATGCCAAAAACGGAATCACGCTAAAAACAAAGATCAAAAACAGCATGTTAAAGTCGATGATCGGCGTAAAATCCGTAAAATTCGCCACCTCGCTGCCTAAAAATATATCGCGTAAAAACGGCGCGCCGAATAAAAACACGTAGAGATACGCTCCCGCGACGCCTAGCAAATAGGCGCTAAAAGAAACGACGATGTTTTGGATAAATTTAAGCGCGATGATATTTCTTACGCTAAAGCCGATACTGCGCAATATCGCGATCTCCTTTTTCTTCTCGCCGTAAGCGAGCGAAATTTGATTTTTCAGCAGGATGAAAAACGAAACCATCGCCACGACGTAAAGCACCATGAAAATGCCGCCTTTGTAGTAGTAAAGGTGCCTTATTTTGGCTACTCCGTCCTCGATGCTCGTAACCTCGGTGTTTGGATAGACGTTTTGGATCTTTAGGGCCACTTCGCTGATCTCGTTTACGTTTGGCACTTCGACGTAGAGTCTTGTGTATTCGCCCTCTTTTAGACTTAGTACTTCGCGCGCGGTGGCGGGATTCATGTAGATAACGTCGTTTGAAACGATGCCTGTTTCATGCGGCGCGGTTTTGTTGATCTTTATCGGGATCATTTTTTCTTCGGTTAAAAAGTTAAAAACGTCCTCGTAATAAAGCTCCGCCATCTCTTTTTTCACGCCTTCGCCCACGATCATCTCGTTTTCGTCTAAATTTTCATCGCCGACGATATGAAACCAGACTCTTTTTTGCGCGAAATAATACTCTCCCTCGACCGCTCCCTCGACGCTAGCAACGCCGGGAATCTTTGAGACGTCATAGATGTAGCCGTCGTGTATCAGGTCGCGTTTGCCCGCGCGTAGAGCTTCGACGACGACTTCCGGCTTTGAGCGAGTCAAATTCGTTAGGTCGCTTTGGATGGAGCTTGAGACGAAAAGAACCGCGCTTAAGATAAACACGATAAAAGCGAAGATAAAAAAGCTAAAAGCGTGATCGGCACGGTCTTTATAGAGCAGCGTAACTGCGTAATCGATAAAATTTTTACTCGGCATAGACAAACTTCCCGTACTCTTTTGAAATAAAATTCGTCGAAATTTGCGCGTCTTTGACGGATTTTTGGATCAAATTTAGCTGAGCCTCCTTGCTCGCTCTATCGTAGCCAAGGTAATGCGCCCCGATACAAAGGTAAAGAAGCGCAAAAAAGCCCGCTAAAACGCAGATAAGTCTCACATCAACCTCTCTACTAAAAGAGTCGTGATCTCGTCAAATTTGACGATCTGTTTGCCGCCGTGATCTTTGGCAAAGGTCTTAGCATCCTCTTCGCTGGCAAACGGTATGAGCTCGTTGCCCATAGGTCCGAGTACGTTTGAGCCGGTTACGTAGTAGGCGGTTCTGGCGTCGATTTTGTTTAGCTTGTAGTAGTCGCTAACGTAAATTTGATCGTCTTTTTTGCCTTTTTCGAAATAATACTTCATCATGTCCTTGACGCCGTCAAAGTAAAGCTCCTCTTTGCTTGTTTTTATCATCGTCGCCCACTGCGGGTTTTTGCCGATTAGCATACCGCAAACAGGGCAGCGTGCGCCTTTTGGTACGACGATCCTCTCGGCTTTTTGCGTTTTTTGCTTAGATTTTGAGGCTTGATCGCTCGTGCCTAAATTTGCCGGAGCGTCCCATAGATACAAAGCTGCGGCTTGTAGGTGCTTGTCGTACTCAGGAGCTTTGCTGGCGCCCTTTGCGTCGCATGTTTTTTTGAGGTGGGCTTTTAGCTCGGAGATGGCTTTAAAGCTTTTTGGATCGGTTTTCTCGCAGTTTGCTTCGTAAAATTCCTTGCCGTGCGCGTAAACGCCGCCTTCGCGTTTGGCTTTGATCATCTTGTTATCGCCCTCAAAGTCCTGTCCAGCGATCTCGTATGCTTTGGCAAAGTCCATTATCTCGCCGCCGTTTTCGGCTTGGAACTCTTTTGCGTCGGCCTCGGTTGAAAAGGCGTATTTGCTATTTCTAGTCATCGTGCCGCCTATTTTGCTGCCGACTACGTAAAAGGCTTTATTTGCATCGATCAAATTTAGATTTTTCGTATCGACGACCTGCGCGTCGCTTGGGATCTTGCCTTCCGTGAGCTCGTATAGGCAGTGGAGCGATGCTACTTGCTTGCCGTTATAAACGTGGTTTGTTTTATAAAATTTAACCAAATTCATCCCGCAAACGGCGCAGTACTCTTTATCCTCGCCGCTTCCTACGAGCGTAGCTTTGCTTGGATCCACGCTTTGAAACATCGGCTTCATCTTGCCGGCTTGTTCATTTGCTTCGGCGCCAAACATTAACGCCGCTAGTAGCGCCGAACCCAAAATAGAACGTAAAATCATATTATCTCCTTAAATTATTTAGTTTTATTTGTTTCCGGTTTTAAAAACTCCACATTCTCGCACGCGACTTTTAGGCCCTTTGCGCAGCTTTTGTCAAAGAGCTCTTTGGCCTTGGCGATATCGGCCGCGACACCTTTGCCCTCGGCGTACATTATGGCTAGGTTGTTGCAGCCTTTGTCGTAGTTTAGGTTGCAGGATTTTTCGTAAAATTCTTTAGCTTTAGCGTAGTCTTGCTCCGTACCCTGGCCGAATGCATATAAAAAGCCGAGGTTATCGCAGCCGATACCCACGCCGCCCGCGCAGGCCTTTTCGTAAAATGATTTTGCTTTAGCGTAGTCTTTTTCTACGCCCATGCCCTCAAGGTGCAGGTAGCCTAGGTTATTGCATCCCATCATATCGCCGTAGTTGCAGGCTTTGGTGTAGAGCGAGATGGCTTTTTTGATATCGGTTTTGACGCCTGCACCGTTTGCATAAAGAAGTCCTAGTGCGGTGCAGCCTTCGTCGTCTTGGCAGGCTTTTTCGTAGTATGCGGCGGCTTTAGCGAAGTCCTGAGTCGCGCCGTTACCGCTTTCGTAGATGTAGCCTAGGTTGTTGCAAGCAAGCGCAAATTTGGCATTGCAAGCTTTTTGGTATAAATTTATCGCCTTTTCGTAATTTTTCTCCACTCCGCCCGTGCCTTCAAAATACACCACTGCAAGGTTGTAGCAGCCCGATGCCTTGTTTTCCTCGTGGCAGGCTTTTTCGTAGATTTCTATCAGCTTTTTATGGTCGCCGCTTTGCTGGGCTTGCATGCCTTCTTGGATAAAGCCCGCGTTTGCGCCGGCGCATAAAACCGCCACCATTAGTAGTTTTTTATACATTTTTTCTCCTTTTAAATCGTTTTTACGTCGCGCCCTCTAAAGGCTAGCGCGGTTATCAAAAGCATGCAGCCAAGCGCGATATAGACGCTAATGTGTACCGGCGGCAAATCTCCGCTGGCATAAGAGTGCATGCCCGTTAGGTAAAAATTTACGCCAAAATAAGTCATCGCGATCGAAGCGTAAGAGAACACCGATGCGATCAAAAATACGTAGAGCGAATTTAGCTTCGGTATAAAGCGCAGGTGCAGCGCGATCGCGTAAACTAGGATCGATACGTACGACCATGTCTCCTTGCTATCCCAGCCCCAGTAGCGCCCCCAACTCTCGTTCGCCCAAATCCCGCCGAAGAAATTTCCAAGCGTTAGCAAGCAAAGACCGATGATTAGACTAGCTTCATTTATCGCTGCGATATATCTGATCTGCTCGTTTAACCGAGCTTCGCTAGCTTTGTTTTTAAACGCCATAAGCCCTAGCGCGATAAGACCCAGCACGCAGCCAAGGCCTAAAAATCCATAGCTAGCAGTGATAACCGATACGTGGATACTGAGCCAATATGACTTTAGTACCGGCACAAGGTTGGTAATCTGCGGATTTACGAAGCTCATATGCGCCACCAGCATCACGATGCCGGCTAGCAACGCAGCCGCAGCAAGCGCAAGCAACGAACGTCTAAAAAATATCATCCCAGCTAGCGCTCCCGACCAGCCGATATAGATCATCGACTCGTAACTATCGCTCCAAGGTGCGTGTCCTGAGACGTACCAACGCAGAGCTAAAGCCGCCGTATGCACGGCAAATCCCAGCGCAAATGCCGCTAAAATCGCTCGCTCAAGCGGTAAAATTCGCCTCGATAAAAACACTGAAGCAAGCCCAAGCAAAAGCGCGGCAAAGCCCAAAATCCAGTAGAAATAAACCAGTTTTTTAAACACCGAAGCACGGTTATAAAATACCTCGGCATCGACTCTGCTAACGCTAGGTAAAATTTCCTCCGAAGCCGTTCGCTGATAGTTTCTTAGCGCAGCTAGCGCGGAGTCCGCCTTGCTCCAGTCGTTATCCGCGATGCCTTCTTGTAGGCCAGTTATATAGTCGTTTAGCATGCTTTTTGCGTTGGTATCGACTCGCTCGTCGCCAAATGCGTCGTTTGGCGAGAGCCACGCATTTTGCGGGTCGTTTGCTACCGGGATAAATTTAAAAAACGTGCCCTTAAACGTGAGATACGCGATGTTTAGTCGCTCGTCAAATTTGATGAGGTCGTTATCGAGCGTACCTCGTTTAGAGAGCGGTTTTTCGTTCGCGGCTTCGACCTGCGCGGCTAGTTTATATTCGCCGTTTGCGTCAAAAGCGTCCCTAAAGCTCGCGTAATCTCCGCTCAAATTTAACATCTTTTTGATCTCGCCGTTTTTTATTTTGACGATTTTGATATCTTGCCACAGCGCGGGATTTAGATTCATCCCAAGCACGATTTGTTCGGCGCTTAGGCCATAAAGCGAGTCTGTGCCGGAAATTTTATTTACGATTTCGCCGGCTTCCGTGCTAAGCGGCTTTATCCTGCCCGCGTAGTCTTGCACTAGAAGCTTTGCAAATTCGCCGTTAGCGTGAGCGGCGGTGTTTGTGGCGAAAGTTTTTAAAATCTCGCTCTCGTTTTGCTCGGCTGCGTTTGCGCTAAAATTTAAAAAACCAAGTGCGATAAATGCTGCGACGAGCGAAAATCGGCTGTTTTTGATGAAATTTATGAGCTTTAAAAAGCGGCTGTTTTTGGTAAAAAAGTTGCCGATGACGCCGACGCAAAGCAAGAAATATCCGATGTAGGTAGGAATTTTACCAGGATCGCGGTTGACCTCTAGTACAGTGCCTTGCTCGTCCGCGTCGTAGGATGACTGAAAGAGTTTAAAGCCTTGCAAATTTAGCGGATGATTCATGTAAATTTTATATCTCGTTAAAACCTCGCCCGCGTCTGAAAGCGCCTCTACGTCGCTAGAGTATGAGGACGGGCTTTGCGAGCCTGGGTAGCGCTCAAGCTCAAATTTAATAAGCTTTATCGAAAACGGCAAGCTAACTAGCTTTGAGCCCCATGTTAGCATTATCTCCTCGCCGTCAAAATTTAGCGTGCTAGGCTCGCCCAGCCAGCCTACGCCGCCGTGGATTTTAGCCGTTTGTTCTCGCTGCCCTTCAAAACCGGCTTTTACTACGAGAGTACCGCGCTCGCCTTTGGGCGCTGGTTTATAGGAGTCAAATTTGACGGTGAAATTTTTGGAATTTATACTTTGCGTGAAGCTAAAATTATTATCGCCGATTTGGGATAAATTTAGCGGATACTCGAAAAATGCGTCTTTTGTGCGTATTTGCAAAAACGGCTTGACGCTTACCATCTCGTTTTCGCTCTCACCCGCTCTTACGTGCAGTACGCCCTCGGCGCCCAGATAACGCGTTAGCGCCGCACCGATAAAGATAACGATAAATGCCGCGTGAAGTACGAATGAACCGAAGCGGCGCCACATTTTTGTTTTTATGATTATGTCGAGTAGGCCCAGCGTCGCAGCGCCCATGACGCACTCGTACCAGCGCGCCTCATAGACTAAAATTTTAGCCGTTTGCGTATCGTAAATGCTCTCTAAGAAGGTTGCGACACCTGCACCCGCGGCAAGGATAAAGAGGAGGCAGAGCGCAAATTTGTAAGAAGTGAAAAATCTAAATAAATTTACGCCCAAAATCGCCTCTTTCGAATTTTTACATTATTATATCGTAAGTTTGACCTGCGTATAGTATAAACATTCTAAGAAGTAATACTCCGACCACGCTGGCAAGCGCGCTAACGTAGAACGCAAACGCGGTGTGAGCGATCTTTTTGCCGAGTGCGAAATTTAAAACTAGCGGTACGCAAAAACCAACGCCTACGACGCCTAGCCAAAACATCTTCGCATAAAATCCCTCGCTAAATGCGACACTCGCGGCTTTTTGCACGTCGCTTCCGGTGATTAGCGAGACGAAAATCATGCCGATTAGTAAAATTTCCATCGCCAAAACCGGCCACTCGACAGCGTGCAAGGTTTTTAGATCGCCGCCGTGCGGGTCAGCTCTAAAGAAAAGCGCGGCTATCAGGCTTGAGCCCGCGATGCCTGCCGATAAGCCAGACGCCACGAAAAGCGCAGGTAAAACAGCGGTATTAAGGATAGGAAATCTAACTAAAACCGAGATCAAAAATCCCGTATATGCGCAGATCGCGACCGCAAAAAGAAGCGTAAGCGCAAGAAGTAGCGGACGAAGCGCGTTTACGATTTTCATCACAAGCTCGAAAAGCCCTTTTAAAAAGCTAAGATTGCGCGTCAAAAACTCTCTTAGGCAATCTTCAAACGCATAAAGGCAGGCTACGAAGCTAAGCGGGATATAGACGCAAAGCGCTGCAACGCCCACGGACATAACCGATGTGAAGTTATAATTAATCAAAATTTTCCAAAAAAGAAGCGGTCGCTCTAAATCGGCTACCAGGCAGACCATGCCGAGTAAGATCGTAACTAAAGATAGCAATGACGCAGCCTTAAACAGCGGCGTGCTTTCGGTCTGATTTTTATAAAATTTGACGAGGATCGCGACGATCAAAGCGCCGCCGCTCATACCCGCTAGCAAGAGATAAACCGCTATCGGCCAGCCCCACTCTACGCCGTGCGAGAAGGTCGCAGTGAAATTTATAGCTCCGTTCATATCACACCCCCAATTTAACCGCAGGAATATAGCGCAGGCTCGGCTTCGTGCCGCACTCAGGATGCATGCGCAGGCTGTCTTTTACGCGAAGTAGCTGGCTGATGTGCGAGTTTTCGTCGTTTAGATCGCCAAATACGATCGCCTCGTATCTGCACGCCTCGATACAGGCGGGCTCGTGACCGTCTTTTAAATTCGTATCCAAGCAGAAGTTGCAGCTCTCTGCGGCTCTTGTTTCGTGGTTTATGAAGCGCACGTCGTAAGGACAGGCGACGATGCAGTATTTACAGGCGATACAGTCGTCGGTGTTCATCGTCGTAATGCCGGTTTTTTCGTCCTTGTGACAGGCTTTGGTCGGGCAGACGTTCACGCACGGTGCGTCCTCGCACTGCTGACAAGATACCCTGACGTAGCGCTTTTCTTTTAAATTTAGCGGATCGGTTTTATCCTGGATAAAAAGCCTCATCTGACCTTTCGGAACCGAATTTACCTTTTTACAGGCGATCTCGCAGTCGGTACAGCCGACGCATTTGTTCTGATCGAATATCATGCCATAGTGCGGCTTTTTGCCGTTTTCCGTTTGGGCGTCTAAATTTATACTCTTGCCCAGTACGCTAGTCGCTCCCGCAACTGCCGCGCCCGAAGCAAGGAATTTAAAAAACGTCCTTCTTGTATTTTGCTCTTTCATATTCTTCTCCATCCGTATGGATTAAATATCCTAAATTTATCTACCAACGCTACTTCCGTGGCTATGCGCGCCATGGAAATTTCGCGGCTGAGTTTCGCTTAGTTTTTTGGCTGCGCCGGCTAACTCGCCAGGTTTTAGCGCCTTTACTAGCTCGACTTCAAAAATCAGCGTCGAGCCGCCCGGTATCTCGTCCGCGCCCTCGTCTCCGTAAGCTAGGTGAGACGGGATGACGAATTTATATTTCGAGTTACCGTTCATCATCATGAGGCCCTCTTGTAGGCCGTCTATTAAATTTACCATAGAGAGGATCGCAGGCTCGTTTCTAGAGTACGTGTCGTCAAAAACTTTGCCGTTTATGAGGTAGGCTTTATAGTTTAGCGCTACGACGCTCTCAGGCCTTGGCTTGTCGCCGTCGCCGACGGCTATGACTTCGTACTGAAGCCCTGATTTAGTCGTTTTGACCTTTTTGTTTTTGGCGTTTTTCGCCATAAATTCTTCGCCCTCTTTTAAATTTTTTTCAAGCGCTTTTTTTAGCGCGTTTTGGGTTAGCTTATTTAGTTTTTCATCCCTTTGATTAAGCAGGGAGATTATTTCTTCGTCCGTTAGTTTTTGTTCTTTTTTAAAGGCGTCTGCAAAGCCGTCTAAAAGAGCCTTGCTGTCAAATTTAACGCCTAGGCTTTCTTGTTTTTTTAGTTGTGCGGATATATAGGTTCCGGTTGAAATTCCGATACTGTATGATTCTTTTTGCTCTTGCGTCATCGCCTCTTTGTCTGCAGCGCTTGCGTACAAAACGCAGCCGGCCGTTAGGTAGAGAGCTAAAAGCGGATTTTTGCTAAGTTTAAAACGCATAAATTTTACCTTATTAAATTTGGACGCCGTAAAATCGCGGCGTCCGTAATCGTATCATAAATTGTTGTTTATGATTCTTTGGGCTTCTTTGATGTACTCTTTAGAAGCGTCGAGTCTTTGTTTTGTATATTTAAAGCCGTGCATACCCCATGAGCCGTCTTTTTGTAGCAAGTCAACTGTGTCTTGCGCTTTTTCGATTAGCTCATAAACTCTCGTCTTATCGCTAGGGCTTAGTTTCTTAGTTTCTAAGATAGCATAAAGTCCCTCGATACCGATTTTGACTTGAGAGAAGTCGTTTTTAACAGGAGTTTGCCATCCCATTACTTCGTCGTAAACCTGTTTTTGGTTCTTGAAGTGTAGGGTAGGTTTTAGCTCAGATAGAACAGGGCTGTGGCAGCCTTTAGTATCTTGCATATCTTTATCCGCCCAAGACGTTCTAGCGCACGCCCACATTAGGTCAACGAAGTTATGTCCGTTTTTATCTCTTTGGAAGTGCCAATCTTTAGCATCTCTTGGTCCTTTAGCCGCGTCGCCCGCAACTAGAGATTTTCTAGCAGGATCTACGTCGATCTTCCAGATGTGCGATCTTCTTTGAGTATCGAATCCCGCGTTGTCTTGGAACTGAATAGCGTAGAAGTTCTCGCAGCTCATCATGAACGGCATATGGCAAGATGCGCAAGTGTTATCTTTATGCGTATCGGCTCTAGAAGCGATATATGCTTGCTCTTTGTGGCAATCTTGACAATCTTTTCTGATTTTTGGTTTAGTGTAAAGCGCACTTAGGTAGCCTTGCTCTGAGTTATAGTTTACGCCTTTGATAGTCTTATCGCCTACAACCGGACCTGTGTTATCGTGAGGATCGTGGCAAGTGGTGCAGCGCATACCTTTATCGTAGTGAGCGGTAAAGTATGATTGTGAACCCTCAGATCCGCATCCTGGTCCCATTGATTTAAATTTAGAGCTTAGAGATAGGTCAAGCTTGCCTTGGTTTAGAGGATTGGCTCTAGCTAGGTCTGGGCTATAGTTAAATCTTTGGTGACAGCGTTCGCAGTTTGAAGTTCTAAAGTTTGTAGCTCCGTCAAGGTGACCGCCGGCTCCGTGACACTCCTCACAGCTTACGCCTTTAGAGATAGTGTGCTTTTGAAGCTCTTTGGCATTACCAAGAGCCGCATAGAACTCTTTCTTAGTTTTAAAGTCAAATTTGAACGGGTGGCAAACTTCGCAGTAAGAACCGTTTGCTTGGAAAAACATCGACTTTTTGTATTTAGCGGCGTATGAGGCTAGGCCTCTGACGTATCCGCCGTTATCGCCGTAATCAGCTAGAGTTTCCGGAAAATCAGGAACGAAATCTTTGATTTTCTTAACTGTTTCGGGAGTTAAATTTAACGCCCAAGTTCTTTGGAATTGGTTACCGCCTGCTACGATCTGACCTGTGCCGTCTCGTAGCAAACCGCCCTCTACGTGGTAAGTTCCGCGCAAAAGCCACGCGTCTATGTAGCCGAATTTGGTTCTTAGGTGTCCGACGGTCGCATAAATAACATCTGGAGTAATACCCTGAGGCAAGATAGACGCGGTATCCGGGCTAAATACCGGATCGGTTAGGTTGTTATTAACCTCCGGGTGTTCGCCGGGGAAGCGGATAGTAGTGGCGTGGCGCGATCTGCTCCATACCTCGTACTGCGCAGGGTGGCACTCGCCGCACTTTTCGGATCCTACGAATTTGTTAGGAAACTGCAAAGACGAACCCGCAGGTATCCTATACATCATAGAGCTGTAGCCTTTACCGCCGTCTCTTTTACTAGCTTTTGACATGTCAAAGCCGTGACCTTCGGCAAGCCACTCAAGTCCACGGTCGTGAACGTCCAGTTTACCGACTGTTTTACCGCCGTATTTTGTGAAAATCGGGTGGTTTTTAAACAGCCACTCATACATCTCTTGCTCTTCTACGATGTAGTCTTGCAAGGATATTACGCCTCTACTTTGAAGCGTGCCTTTTGGGTTTGCTATGACGTCTCGCGCTTGTTGAGACATCTGCATGTTGTGTTCTTCGCAACAGGCTTGCGATGCGAAGACGCTAACGCCCATAAGCAAACCTAATAAGGTTTTACTTAAATTCCTCATTGCGCCCTCCTTATAAATTTTGGATCTAAAATCAAAAAGATTTCATACTGATAATGCTATCGTAAAAAGGGGGCGAAAAAAGGGGAAATTTAATAAATTATGAATTTTTAAATTTAATAGTAAATACTACGCCATTATTTATATTTTGCGCGTAAATTCGGGCGTTATTTTTTTCGGCTATTACCTTGCTCATATATAGTCCAAGCCCGCTGCCCGACTTTTTTGTAGTAAAATGCGGCTTGAAAATTTTATTTATCACGCCTTTATCTATGTTGCCGGCGTTATTTTCGAGCGTTATCGCTCGTTCTCCGTTTTGCAAAAGGGCGGTTATTAAAATTTGCATTCGGTTTGCTTGCGCCCGCTCTTGCGGCAGATTTAAAAATGCTTCTTTGGCGTTATTTATAATGTTAATTAAAATTTGAATGAGCTCGTTTATATTTCCGTAAAGCGTAAAATTTTCTTTTATCTCGACTTTTACGTCGATGACGTGCCTTTTGAGCGTCGCGTTTAAAATTTTACAAGCCTGCTCTATAGCTTGTTTTACGTCAAATTCGCTCTTTGGCATATTTGGATTAAAGAAATTTTTAAAGTCCTCGATAGTGTCAGACATAAATTTGATCTGCTCGTTTGCCTCTTCGATGGCCTCTTTTAGCCTCTGCTCGCTTAGTTTGCCTCGCTCGGAATAAAGCTCCAAATTTACCAGAGTCGAGCTGATCTGCGCTAGAGGCTGACGCCACTGGTGCGAGATGTTGCCGATCATTTCGCCCATCGAGGCCAGGCGGCTTTGATTTATCATCAAAAGCTCGTTTTGCAGCTTGGTTTTTTCGTTGCCTTTGTGGATTTTATAAACGAAAAATAAAAACGCCGCAAAGATCGCCGTGATCGCCACGCCGCTAACTATAAATTCTTGCTTGTGATAGAGCAAAATACTTTTTACCGGGATTTTAAAGCTCACCATTGCTATCGTGTCGCCGACTTTGCCCTCGAAATTATTTAAATTTCCGTATTGTTCGAGCATTTTTTTAGGCGCGCTGTTTATGTTGTGGCACTCGACGCAGGACGGGTGTGAGTTTTTGATAGGAAGGCCGACGAAAAAGTACGAGGCGTTTTGGTCTTTGATTACGTCAGAGTAGACCTCGTATTTGCCCTCCTTAAACCCTTCTAAAATTTCATTTTCAAACTCCGTGCCCTCGTGTTCGGGATTTAGCGGATTCGTCGCCGTTAGCCTGTAGTCGTAGTTTATGTTTTTTTTAGCGAGCTGGATTTTGTAAATTTGACGCGTGATGTAGGATGAGGACATGAGTCTGGGGTCAAAAAGGTCTTTGTCTATGATGCCGTGATCTTTTAGCTCATCTATGAGCGGGCGCTGGACGGTAGAGATGTAGTCGCGTATGCCGTTCATCGCATCTAGCACGTAAACGGCCTCCTGCTTGGCGTCTTTTAGCGCAAGATCGCGGTAAAAGTTAAAAACCAAAACGGTAATGGCGCCGTACAAAACGACGAGCAGCAGGACGATAAATTTAAATTTGGACTTCACATAGATATCCTACGCCGTATAAATTTTTGATTGTGTCTTTGCCGATCTTGCGGCGCAGCTCTTTTACGATGGTTTTGATGGCCTCTTTGGTCGGCTGTTCAAATTCCCACATGTAGTCAAATAGCTGTTCGTAAGTGATGGTTTGGTTTTTGTTGTTTAAAAAATACTCCAAAAGCTTGCTCTCGCTTTTGGAGAGGCGACAGGCCTCTTCCTTTATGTATATGATTTTTTTACTAAAGTCGTATTTGAGGTCGTCGTTGATACTAAACATCGGCGTATGATCGATGAGCTCCATCGCGACGTCTTCTAGCGCTTTTATAAACGTATCTTTATCGTAGGGCTTTGAGAGATATCTCGTGATCTTTAGCTCGACCGCGCGCCACAGATACTCTTGCTCAGTGTGGCTTGAGATGATGACGATAGGGATTTTGCGGTTTGCACAGCGGATCTTTTTGGCTACCTCTAATCCGTCCATGTGCGGGACGCTGACGTCTAGGACGAGCGCGTCGTATGAGCCGCTCATAGCCTCATCTAGCGCCTCGATGCCGTCGCTTACGCCTTTTACTTCGGCAAAAAACAGCTCGAGGGAGTCGATCATATTTTTTAATATATATGGTTCATCTTCTAAGCAAAGGACTTTTTTGTTGGATAAAACATCTAAAATAGAGTAATCTTGCATCTTTTTCTCGTACTAAATTTTACCGATACTAACACAAGCAAGCTTAAAATACTATTTTCAAGGATTGAGATATTAACTATAAAATATAAATTAATCAAAGTTTTTTGATGAAGCAAAATTTGGGGAAAAATTTAAAAGTTGGTGGAGTTAAGCGGGATCGAACCGCCGACCTCTTGAATGCCATTCAAGCGCTCTCCCAGCTGAGCTATAACCCCAATTGTTGAAAAGATTTTGGAATTATATCATTTTTATCTTACGAAATTTTGAAATTTGACGAAATAAAATAAAATTTTAAGCAAAAATCAGCTAAAATCTCATTTTTCAAATAAAATGCGGGAATAGCTCAGGGGTAGAGCACAACCTTGCCAAGGTTGGGGTCGCGAGTTCGAATCTCGTTTCCCGCTCCATCGGTTTTAAATTTAGGGAATTTTTGCCCGGGTGGCGGAATGGTAGACGCAAGGGACTTAAAATCCCTCGGTATTTTTTACCGTACCGGTTCAAGTCCGGTTTCGGGCACCATTGACTTTTAGGCGACATAGCCAAGTGGTAAGGCATGAGCCTGCAAAGCTTTGATCCCCGGTTCGAATCCGGGTGTCGCCTCCAAAAATTATAAGGAGAGAAAATGCGTTATTTACTAGTGCTATTATCTGCTGCTTTGTTTATGGTTGGCTGTTCAAATACTTGGCGCGGAGCCAAAGAGGATACAAATAACGCCGTTGAATGGTCAAAGGAAAAAGTCAATAAAGGCGCTTCCTACGTTAAGGAAAAAACCGAATAAATTTGGCTATAATTAGCCAAAATATTTTTACGGGAGATGGCTGAGCGGTCGAAAGCGGCGGTCTTGAAAACCGTTGAGGTGTGAAAGCCTCCTGGGGTTCGAATCCCTATCTCCCGGCCACTATTTAATTATTGTATTAACTCCTAATATATGAGTATCCCCAACTTTTAGTTGTATTTTTTTAAATTTTAGTAATTTTTTTTGATTTTATCGCGTGTATTATTTGCAGTTAAAGTAATAAATTCTAGCGAGTAACCCCGAATAAAACACAATTATTAACCACTAGCCTAAGGCAAAGCCACCAAATATAAATATCGGCATCGTTTGGAGATTCGCCGACTAGTCCGTGACATATTTTATTTCTGTAGTTTAGCCCCATCGGCTCCGTTAGTAGAAATTTTAGCTCTTCCGTCAAATCTCTCCCGAGCAATTCATATATTTTTGGTTCTTGTAAAAGCGAGTTTATGCTTTTTTCCGATTCTACGCCGTATTCATCGATAGTAGTCGTAGGAATTTTTTCTTATTGTAGCAAAATTCTCGTCAAATGCTCTATTTGAGGTATCAGCAAATGACTTGAAACCAAAAAATCTCTGTCAAAACCGTAATATAAACCTTGCGCCCAGATATCTGCCCTGCCAGCCGGAACCGTGCTAGAATTTCTGCAAATATCATAAATGAAGCGTATAGGCACTCTATGTTCCTCTAAAATTTGCCAAAATGCGGGCAGTATACTGCCGTCTACCGCCAACTTGACGTGTATATAGTATTCCTGGTACATTTCATGTTTTAATCGATCATCTTTTGTCGTTATTTGCGATGGTTTCCTTCCGTCGGTATCTACGTAAATTTGAGTAATAAAATTTGAAAGCAGAGACTCCTTTAAAATGCTCTCGGATGACTTTTTGATATCTTCATATAGCGGATTTGCTGTGATATTAGCTAGGCATAATATCGCTTCAGTTAGTTGCTTGCCTTTTACTGCTAGCTTTGCATTATTTTGATAGCGTGAAATATCAATCTTATCGGTAGCAATTAAGCTCATTTCACTTCCGATATCTTGATTATTTTGCTCTATCAGCTCGCGTATCTCGTCTATTTTTTGATCGATTCCTAGCCTATTTCTATCTTTTTTGGGAACGCTTCTAAGCTCTTTTAGCGCTTGCTCTAGATCTATTTTTGACGATATAGCGCCATTTCCTTTTGCTTTTTCTATTAAGATATTAGCTATTTTAAGTGCAGTTTCGGCTATTTTATGGCTATTTTCGAGCTTCCTATACCATTTTTGCGACTCTTGGTAATAGTCTATTGCTGCAATAAATTCTTCCTCTTTGGCAAAGGTATCGGCAAAATTTTCTAATTTTCCAGCTACGCTTGATTGCAGTTTTTTGTCTAGCTTAGCGATATCTAATAAATACGACATCCTTAAGCAGTAGTATTTATCGGCCGGTTCTGCCTTATTAAAACATTCTAAAATTTTATTCGATATTTCGGCGTATTGATTTTTTGTAATTTTAGATAGCTGCGATAGTCTAATAGCTCTTTCAAACGCATCTATCTTAAATTGATTTAGCGAGCTTGGCTCTAGAGATATTTTCGAGTACTCATTTGCGGCGATCTCTAAAAATTTAGTATTTTTGGGACTTTTTAAAATCCATAAAATATCGGCTATCCTTGATTTTAGTCTGCAATCGGTTATTTCATCCAAAATACTTTCGAAAAATTCCAAATCTTGCTCGGTAAAATCATCCAATATTGCCGGTCTGCCATTGCCCCAGATGCACCCGGCTTCGTACGGCTCGTTTAGGCTTCCGGGTTTTAAAGTCATAGAGCAAGCATTTCTTAATAAATAAAATACCTTGCTCGCTTTTAAATTTCCATTTCTAAAATTTTCCTTGCACAAGTCCGCAAATTTAAAACTGTAATCGTCAAAATATTTTGCGTCTTTGAGTATTTCGTTCAAGTTTATACCCAAAAAATTATCTTTAGTTATCGTTGTTTGCTGTATTTTTTCGATCAAATTTTATCCTTTTTAGACTAAATTTCTTACTCCGTCATCGCAAATTTGACCAATCTCGGCCGCGCGATACGCTCGTAGTCTTTCGTATTTAAAATGATAGAATGATCTAGCAAGCCTGCGTTAAAAGCAAGCTCGGCGTAGCGCGTAAATAAGTTAGGATCGGCGATTAGCTCTAACTCCTCGCAAAAGCTAAAGGGCGGAACGCTGCCGGGTACGCAGTCCGTTAGCCTCGCGACCTCGTCGGGGCTTGCTAGGCTAGCTCTTGATCCGCCAAGTGCGCGCGCGATGAGCTGTAAATCAGCCTTATAATCCGCCGGCAGCACCGCCAAAACATATCGTTTGGCGCCGCCACCTTTTATGGCGCAAACGAGCGCCTTTGCGCCCTGTCCTAGCTGCGTTCCGCGCGCTACGGCGACCTCGGCCGAGGTTTTGACGCTTTCGTGAGATACCGCGCGAAAGTTTGCGTTTTGCGCGCTTAACAGCTCTTTTATCTTCTCGAAAATTTGCTCGGACATCGCTATTCCTTTGGTTTAAATTTTAGTTTTGATTATACAGCAAATTTTAAAATATCCGCCTTGCCGCCCCGATTATTTTAAAGATTTAGCAAGCCAAATGCGTCTAAATTTAAATATTTTTTGGCTATCATTTCGTAAATTTGCCTTAAAATAAACGTAAAGAAAAAGAGCAAATTTACAAAGGAAAAATCATGCAGATCGACAAAATCCAAATCGAAGCGGGTTGGAAAGAAGCGCTAAAAGAGGAGTTTTTGAGCGAAAATTTCGCTCGCGTAAAGGAAAATTTCTTGCGCGCAAAGGCTGCCGGCGAAGTATATCCGCCAAACGCGCTGATATTTAACGCCTTTAATCTCACGCCGTTTAACGCCGTCAAGGTCGTGATCCTGGGCCAAGACCCATACCACGGCCCGGGGCAGGCGATGGGGCTAAGCTTCGCTGTACCGCACGGCGTCAAAATCCCGCCGAGCCTCGCCAACATCTACAAAGAAATCCGCGACGATCTGGGCATAACTGAGCCAAACTCAGGTGATCTGAGCTACTGGGCGAAGCAGGGCGTGCTGCTACTAAACGCGACGCTAAGCGTTAGTGCAGGGCAGGCTAACTCGCACTCAAATTTCGGCTGGCAGGAGTTTACGGACGCTGCGATCAGGAAGCTTAGCGATTGCGCCCAGAACGTCGTTTTCATGCTCTGGGGCAATCCGGCTAAAGCCAAAATCCCTCTCATCGACGCTAACAAACACCTTGTACTAACAGCAGCGCATCCAAGTCCGTTAGCGCGCGGCGCGTTTTTTGGTTGCAGGCACTTTTCAAAGGCGAATTTGTATCTCGCCGAACACGGCAAAGCGCCGATAGATTGGGATTTAAACAACGCTAGTTAGTGTGCTTTTATGCGGCTGCGACAAAACGAGCTTTTATGATTTGGCTAAAGCGAGTTTGCAAAATTTAGTAAGCATACAATTTTAATTGTGCCAGGCTACATTAAATTTGCATTCAAAAGCTTGCCAGACTAGGTTTGGCGGGTTTCAAATTTGATTGTAGAGATTTTGGCCCTACTCGGCAAAAGCAACTCAAATTTGTCTATACAAACGCCTACTTTTCCGCCCTCATCTCGTCTAGCATGGATTTTATCTTGGCAGATTCGCGCTCGCAAAATTTCTCGTCGCCGCTTTGCATGATTAGCGCCGCTTGGCCCTCCTGTGCCTTTTGTAGCTCGTCAAATTTAAGCTCAAAGAGCCTAAAGGCCTGCGGATCGTCTTTTAACTGCTTGGATTTTGTTTCGTAAAGCTCGTTTAGGTAAATTTTGCTTTGCTTCACGTACTCCTCGCACGCGTTTTGAGCGCCTAAAGCCAGTGCGCCCAGAGCGCAAAATATTAATATTTTTCTCATTGCCGTCCTTTAAATTTGCGAAATTATACACTTTTTTAGGATTTAAATTTTATAATTTTCAAAAATTTAAAGGTGGAAAATGAGACGAAAAGATAGAGAACTAACCGCGCAGGAGGGGCTTGAGATCATTGATGTGTGCGAATACGGCACGATCTCTTGCATTGATGAGGCGGGTGAGATTTTTAGCGTGCCAATCTCGGTCGTACGCGAGGGTGAGAGCGTATTTTTGCACGGCGCTCCTGCGGGTTCTAAGGCAAAGTTACTAAAAGACGGCAAGAGCGTGACGTTAGTTTGCGTGAGCTACGCGCGGGTACCGGTTCTAACAGACGAGCAGCTAGATGCGATCAAGGACGACGGCAAGGCGCTTGGCGCGAAAGTTTTTACGACCGAGTACAAATCCGCCGTCGCCATAACCAAGGCCTACACCGTGACGGACGAAGCGGCGAGGCTGCACGCGCTGCGGCTACTTAGCGAAAAATACACGCCAAACTACATGCGTACCTTTGACGTCGCAGCGTCTCACGGACTAAAAGCGATGAATATCTACGAGCTAAAGATCGCGAGCATAACGGCGAAGGCGAAGATTATTCGGGATTAAATTTGCGCTTTGGGGCGGCAAATTTGATAAATATATAAAATTTGGATAGTAACTAAGAATTTGAAAAAACAAAAAATCCCTCCAAGCGGAGGGATAAAAATTATTTAGGTAGCGTAGCTATAACTTGCTTCATTTGTTCAAGGGCAGGTTTGCAAGCGGCCTCTTGAGAGTCTTGAGGAAGCTGAGCAAACTGGGCCTTTTGATCTTCGTAAGTAGATTTCATAGCCGCCATTTGCGGATTGTCTTTTGTTTTTTCAACAAACTGGTCAACTAGCTTAAAGTACTCTTCGCAAGAAGGCGAAAGCTCAACCGTGGCAGCGGCATTTGCGCCCATTAGACCAAGGGCGGCGATTACTAACAATGACTTTTTCATATATTCTCCTTAGATGAAATAGGCGGGCATTATATCCTTTTTCTTTCCTTTTTTCGTAAATGAAATTTAAAAATTTCGTTAAAAATAAAAGTTAATTTAAATAAAAAATAGATAAAATTATACCTATTATCAATTTCTTAATATAAAGGGGATGTTATGGGTAAATTTAGCATTATAGCGGCTGCAGTTTTACTGAGTGCAGCCTCGGCTCTCGCACAGACAGGAGGAGTGGATAGCAAATTTAAGCGAGCCGATAGCAATGCAACCGGATCTGTAAAGCTAGATATGGTTTCCGTCACGGCAAACAGGAGTGAAACAGACGTCGCTAAATACGCGGGCCAAGTCAGCGTCCTAAATCAAAACGACCTTGTTAAATCGCCGTCCGTTATCGACGCCCTTGGCTCGGTGCCTGGAGTGATGCTCGGCAACGACCACGGCAGACAAGTCGGCCAATACTACAACATCCGCGGCTTTGGTTATCAGAGCGAAGCGCGCGTTATCATCGAACAAGACGGTATCAAGCGGTCGCCTTCACTTTTTTCTAATCAAATTTCAACCTTTCGCGTGGATAACGACTTGCTAAAACGCGTCGAGGTCGTAAAGGGCGCTAGCTCCGTGCTGCACGGCAGCGGCGCGGTCGGCGGTATCGTGAGTATGAAAACTAAAGACGTGAGCGACTTTATAAACCCGGGCAGCGACTACGGCGTCACGATCGGCCACCGCCAAGAAAGTAATCACATGAACTCAAATCGAGCCGCCGTCGCAGCTAAGCCGACGGAAAATTTCGGTATTTTGCTATACGGCAAGCATGCGGATTTCGGCAAGATAAAGATGGCTAGAGACGGCAAACGCTCGGGCGTGAAATATGCAGAAAACGACGAGCAGGTAAACACCGTCTTTGCCAAAGCCGAGTGGGCGATAACCGACGAGCATGCTTTGGAGGCTAGCGTATTTAACTACCACGAAAAATTTTCCTCCTCGCCTTGGCAGTCGCTTTTCTGGAGCGAGGATGTGGAGCTGCCTACCTCGGGACGGCTAAAACAGCGAGACTATAGTGTGATATATAAGTATACTCCGCTTAATAATAGATGGATAAATTTCTCCGCTCAGTACTACAACGCAAAAGCCCTAAATCACAGGATCAGAACAGGCTTTAGCAGAGGCAATCCCGTCTACATCGACTACAAAAACAAAGACGACAGATGGGGCGTCAGGCTCAAAAACGAAAGCCTCTTTGACACCGGCGTGCTAGAGCACAGGCTGGTTACCGGCATCGACTACGAACACAGAAAAGAGGACGCGATATTTTGGTACAACGGCGCGCTTAGCGACTTTGGCTCATTTCCGAATTTTTACAAAGACCTCGGTATATACGCGCAAGACGTATTTAGCGTAGGCAAGTTCGAGTTTACTCTGGGCGGTAGATTCGATAAATTTAAACGCGGAGTCAAAAGCGGCGATCGCAACTCATACTCGGAGTCTAGATTTTCTCCAAAACTGGGCCTTGCATACGAGGTCTTTGACGGCATAAATTTACTCGCAGGCTACGCAGAGACCTTTAGAGGACCGACGCCAAACGAGACGTCATCAGCCGGCCCGCTAAATCCGCATTACTGGTACATGCCAAATCCCGACCTAAAGCCTGAAATCGCAAAAGAGTACGAAGTGGGCTTTTCTATCGACAAACAGGGACTTTTGGGTGATGACGAGCTGTACTTTAAGGCCACTTACTACGACGGCAACATCAAAGATATGATAAATCTAAAAGCAAGACCGGACAAGGGCAATCCGCCGTTTGACGCCGAAGCGCCGGGCAGACGCTACGGTATGTACGAAAACGTAGATAACGCAAAACGCCGAGGCGTCGAGATCGAGTCCAAATACGCGATAAACAACCTTACATTCTCGCTCGGATATGATCATACGAAAATTTACGACAAAGCGACCAAAAAGATACTCACAGTCTACGCTGATAAGCTAACTTTGGGCGCGATGTATAGATACCAGCCGTGGGGGCTTAGTCTGGGCGGCGATATGACGCATTGGTTTAGGCCTAACAACGACGAGAAATACTACGTCGTGCGCGGTCAAAAATACGAATACGTAGACGAAACCTTTACTATCGTAAACTTTAAAGGTAGATGGGAGCCGAAAAATTTCGACAGCCATCTGCTAAACAAAGGGCTAAAAATCAGCTTTGGCGTAAACAATATCTTTAACAAAGAGTACATTTTCGCAAACGGATTTAAAAATACGACCAGAGTGGGCAAAGGCAGAAACTTCTACGTAGATTTTGAGAAGACGTTTTAAATTTGACGCGGCGAGCGAGCTAAATTTGGTTTAAATTCGGCTCGCTTTAGCCGTTAAATTTACCGTTTTTGAGGGCTCGTTTTTGTTTAAATTCTCATTTACTAGGGTAGGGCGCTAGCGTCAAATTTTGCTTTTTTACCCGCTCAAATTTGACCCACCCGTTCCCGCAAATCCGCTTCTTAATTTAAATTTGACTATAATGTCTTAAAATTTAAAAGGAGCAAATTTGCAAAATTTCGCCTTGAAATTTCGCCCGCGCAGTTTGGACGAGATCTGCGGACAGCGCGAGCTGGTGGGCGTTTTTAAAAAATTTATCGAAAATAAAAAAATCCCGCATAGCATATTTTACGGGCCGGCAGGCTGCGGCAAGACTAGCTTTGCTCGCGTCGTCGCGCGGTCGATGGAGTATGATTTTTACGAATTTGACGGCGGAAATTTAAAGATCGAGGAATTTCGCAAAATCCTAAAAAACCACGAAAATGCACTCTCTAAGCCGCTATTTTTCATCGACGAAATCCACCGCCTAAGCAAAACGCAGCAAGAAGCCCTGCTGATACCGATGGAAAACTACCGCGCCGCCATAATCGGAGCCAGCACCGAAAATCCCTACATCACGCTAAGCTCGGGCATCCGCAGCCGCTCGATGTTATTTGAGTTTAAGCCGCTTGCGAGCGAGGATTTTGAAAAACTGCTTGAGCGCGTGAGGGACGAGGTTAAATTTGACATCTCAGACGAAGCTAAGGCCTATCTCGTAAAAAGTAGCGGCGGAGATGCGCGCGGACTGTTAAATTTGCTCGAGTTTGCCGTGAGTCTGGATGAAAAAATAACGTTAGAAAATTTAAAAACGCTGCGAGCTAACGCGGTTAGCGAAGGCGTTAGCGATGACGATGTGCACTATGGGCTGGCAAGTGCCTTTATAAAAAGCCTGCGGGGAAGCGATGAAAATGCCGTCATGTACTATCTAGCAAGGCTTATCGACGCTGGCGAGAGTGCTGATTTTATCGCGCGCAGGATGGCGATATTTGCCAGCGAGGATATCGGTAACGCAAACCCTAACGCGCTAAATTTAGCCGCTAACGCGCTAGCTGCCGTTAGCAAGATCGGCTTTCCTGAAGCGCGGATAATCCTGGCTCAATGCGCGATGTATCTAGCCCACTCGCCAAAGTCAAACTCCAGCTACAAGGCCATAAACGCCGCACTGTCCTACGTCAAAAACGAGCCGCCGCTAGCCATACCGCCCTATCTCATCAACACCGCGCCCGAGGCCAAGGACTATCTGTATCCGCATAGCTTTGGCGGCTGGGTAGAGCAAAAATACCTAGAAAAGCCGCTTAAATTTTACGAGAGCAACGGTATCGGCTTTGAAAAGACGCTAGATGATTGGCTGGTTAAAATAAAATCTAAGGGTTAAATTTGGAGTGATTGCGGCGGATGACAAAATTTAAATTACTTACATTAAATTTGCGCCGATCAAATTTACCCATGCCATCGCGTCAAATTTTACAAAAAAGTATCGCAGTCAAATTTGCCTCGTGTTGGATTTTGCCAAGTTCGTTAAATTACTCGGCAAATTTACTCAAACTCCAAACGTAACGGCAAAATCCAATTTAAAAACGCTTCAAAAATCGCTATTTTACGAAATTCGATCCAAATTTGACCTATATTTTTAAAATAGGCTAAAAAATTTTTATTATTTATTTTAGTTTTATATTTTTTTAAATATACTTGAAAAATTTTAAAAAATAAAGGCAAATCCATGCTCACCGACCTTGTAAGCTCTATAAATTCATTCCTTTGGGGGCCGTATTTCCTCATCGCGCTACTTTGCGGTACGGGGCTTTACTTTACGATTAGGCTTCGTTTCGTGCAGATTTTTAAGTTTAAAATGGGCCTTAATAGGCTTTTTGGCAACTTCTCATTGCACGGCGAAGCGGCGGGAAAATCGGGCATGAGTTCGTTTCAGGCAGTCGCCACGGCCGTCGCGGCGCAGGTGGGCACGGGCAACCTCGTGGGCGCCACAACCGCGCTCATCATGGGCGGACCGGGCGCGATATTTTGGATGTGGTGCGCGGCGTTTTTAGGCATGGCGACGAATTTCGCAGAGATCTGCCTCGCGCAAATTTACCGCACCAAAGACGACAGCGGGCACATGATCGGCGGACCGGCGTTTTATATCAGTCGCGGGCTAAAGAGCCGCTACGCCAAGGTTTTGGCGGCATTTTTTGCGCTAGCGATCATTTTGGCGCTCGGATTTATGGGAAACATGGTGCAGGCCAACTCGATCTCGGACGGATTTAAGGGCGCGTTTGGCATACCGCAGTGGGCGAGCGGACTATTTTTGGCTGCGATTTGCGCTATGATATTTATCGGCGGGGTCAAAGCCATCGCCAGAGTCGCCGAAAAGATTGTACCTATCATGGCGATCCTGTACGTCGCGGTCGGACTTGTGATCATTTGCTTTAATCTTGATAAAATTCCGGGCGTCATAGCGCTTATATTCGAGGCCGCGTTTAATCCGTCCGCAGCTTGGGGCGGCGCTACCGGAGCCACGATCGCTACGGCGATGAGATACGGTATCGCGCGCGGACTGTTCTCAAACGAAGCGGGCATGGGCTCGACTCCTCACGCGCACGCTGCGGCCAACGTCAAACACCCGGTAGATCAGGCGGTGCTCGGCATCATGAGCGTGTTCGTCGATACATTTATCGTGCTAAATATCACCGTTTTCGTCGTGCTTAGTGCCGACGTGATACATTTTGAAAACGGCAAAGCCGTGCTAACTGGCATCTCGCTCGTGCAAGAGGCCTTCTCGACGCATGTTTTGGGACACGCGGGCGGCTATGGATTCGTAGCGATTTGCTTGTTTTTCTTTGCTTTTACGACGATTTTGGGCTGGTACTACTTCGCCGAGATCAACGTGCGCTATCTTTTTGGAGCCAAATTCGTGCGAATCTTGCAGATATTAGTCGTCGGATTTGTGTTCGCGGGCAGCTTGCTAAAGATAAATTTCGTCTGGGAGCTAGCCGATATGTTTAACGGCCTCATGGTGCTTCCAAACCTGATCGCCATCATCGCGCTTAGCCCGGTCGTAGTTAAGCTCCTAAAAGATCACGATGCGGGCAAGGAATACGAACAGAAAAACTATGTAAGAGAGCCGAATTTATTTTAGAAAACTTAAAATTTTAATGTAATTGCTATTTTATATATTTTTGCTGTAATTTTAAGAATTGATTTCAGTTGGATTTGTTACAATTTCCTATATTTTTAATCTAAATCTAGGAGATCGTTATGAATATAACTCAGACGCAAATTTCTGCGCTTTACGTCGGGCTCTTCGGCAGATCGAGCGAAGGCGCGGGCAGTAAGGCTTGGCTGGGTGCTGCAAATACGCAAAATTTAAGCGTTTCTACCATCGCAAATACGATGCTAGACACCGTAGCGGCAAAAGAGTTTTTTGGCGATAGCGTAAACGAAAACGCAAATTTCGTCGAGCATATATATGCTAACGTATTTGGCAAAGGCGGAGCTAATCTAGACAAAGAGGGCAAAGCCGGCTGGACGAAAAAGCTAAACGATGGCGAAGATAGAGGGAAGGTCGCGGCCGATATGCTAAAGGCCGCTTGCGACCCCGTTCACTCAAATGCCGCCGACGAAGCTACGAAAAACGCGCATAATCTCTTGATAAACAAGATAATCGCCTCAAACGTCGTAGCCGACCTCATTAAAGACGTTCCAAACGGCGGCGATATAAAGGAGCAATTAAAAGCTTTTATCCAGATAAATAAAACCATTACGCCCCACTCAAACGCAAGCGACATCAAAAACGCCGTGCTAGCGGGTGCTAAAAGCTTAAATTTGACCGTAGACGAGGCGAAGTTAGACGCTGCGCTAGATGCCAACTCTAAGGTAAAAATCATCTCCGGCGTAACCGGCAAAACGGAGGATGAAATCTCAAAAGAACTCGCTCCAAAACCCGCCCCTACGCCAGATCCTAAGCCTGACCCTACGCCGGATCCAAAACCTCAACCTTAGCCGGGTCCTAAACCGACCCCAACTCCAGATCCCAAGCCGCAACCTAAGCCTACTCCAAACGACGGCGTAGAGGGCGCGCTAAAACAGATGCTAGCATCCGCCTCATCGACCGAGGTCATCGGCTACTCGGCGAAGATAGAACACGGCGGTAAAAAATACTTCGTAAGCATAAGAAGCGCGGATAACGACGGCGTAAATTTAAGCGCCGATCAAAAGATAAATTTATCGGTCCAAAACGGCGCGGTTAAAACCGCCGAGGGCAAGACGCTAAAAGCCGACGTTTATACGGTAAAAAACTTCCCGACAGGCGATAGCTTGGAGGCGGAAAAAGGCACGGCAATACTTGGCGCATTTACCAAAGACGGGCACGAATTTAGCGCCAAAGATCAAGAAAACGGCGTCCCTTACAGCCACAGCCTCCAGCCTAGATCGGGCGTTAAATTTAACGACAACGGCTTTTTCGAGCGGCCGTTTGGCCTGGTAGAGGGCACGACAGACGGCGTCAGCGCGCAAAAGGTAGATAAAGGCGCGGGCGGTATGGTTTATAAGCTCGTAAAAGACGGACAAACGACTTATTACGTTACAAATAAAGAGGCCGTTCCGCATTTTAACTCTCATACCGGCACCGTCGTCATAGAGGGCGCAAAACCTGGCGACAAGGTCAAATTTGCAGGAGGCGCAGACTCGCTTACGCAGGCTCAAAACGAGGACGGACTGCAAGCGGGCGCAAAGCAGTTTATCAAAGACGGCGACGACACTATCCTCTACGCTAACGGTAAAAACGCGGGCTTTAGCAACTCGGATGATTTAAAGATCGTATTTAAAGGCGTTAGTATCGATCCGACCGCAAAAGACGGAGCCTTTACGCTAAAGCAAAATATTTTAGCCGACGGCGCCATCAAGGCAACCGACGCGCAGGGCTTTACCAAGCTATTTGACGACGCGCCTGCTCTTAAGCTAGACGGCACGGAAAACGTCTATAAAAAAGAGGGCAAATTTTATCAAGACGCGCAAGCTACCAAGCCTTTAGACGCGGATGCGCTAAACATAAAGGCCGTTAAATTCGCTAACGGCGACGTTTATACCTTTAGGTCTGCGAAAAAATCGCAATCCAAAGACGCGGTAAAAGCCTACGACGAACAAAGCCTAAGCTCAAATTCGCAAAAAGGCGACGCGCTAAAAAGCGGCGATACGACTTACGAGTTTTTCGACAAAGGCAATGTCGCAAAGATATCAAGCGATGATTTTACGTTTGAAAACAGCGCACAGTATCTAGGCTCGCTAAATTTAGACGGAGCCAAAAACATAACCAAAGAGTCGTTTTTATCCGGCAAGCTAGGAGATAAAATCCTACCTAACGCGTACTCAAACATAACTACTGGCGGAGTTAAATTCGAGCTCAAGCAAAACGGCGATATAAAATCTTTAGTCGCAAGCTTTGAAAAGGCTAAGGAGATATTAAGCGACACGCTAAAAGATAGGATCGCAGACGGTGCGGTAGAGCTTAGCAAAGACGGCACGCTAACAAACGCCCAGCTACAAACGTTAGCTCAAAATGCTGCTAAATTTGCTAACGGTGCGGTAAAATCGGCCGTTCTAAGCGTAGCCGAGCTAACGTCGCTCAACAAAGAGGCTGCGGATAAAATCGCGAATTCGGCCGTAACGCTAACGGATAAAGACGCGTTTAGCAAAGAGTCTCTAAAAGCTTTAGGCGCGTTTAGCGACAAGCTAAAAGACGGCGCGATAGCTAAAACACAAAAGCTAAGCGCGGCTGATTTTTACGAAATTTTCGGCAAAGGCTTTTTATCTAGCGACAAGCTCTCAAGCTATAAAATCGCAAACGGCGCCCTAGAGATCGAAGATAGCGCGAATAATTTACAAAACGCGGTAGAAAACAGGCTTAATTATTTCGGCGAAAAGATAAAATCCATAAAAACCTCAGACGGCGCGGAGCTAAAAATCTCGGCCATGAATTTTAATAAAATCGGCGCGAATAAATTTGACGCTAACGATAACATAAAACTAACGGGCGTTAGCTCAAACGATAAGGATGCCGTGCTAAGCGACAAGGTGGATAGCTTTGAAATCAACAAAACGCTAGAAGTAAGCGTAGACGAATACGCTAAATTTGCCGCTAAACTCGCGGGAAAAGGAAAATTCGATATCGCAGACGACTTTAAAAAAATCATGAAATTTTTAAAGACGGCGGACGTTTCAAAGATAGAAGCGCTAAATTTAAAAGATAAAAACATCGAACTTAGCGCGAGCGACGTGGAAGAGCTAGCTAAGCTTAACGATCTAAATTTGCATACTAAATACGGCACGCAAATCACGCTAAAGCAAAGCGCGCAAGAGCTAAACGCGGACGGTTCAAAGCTGCTAAAGGCCTTTGCGGGGCTATCTTTTGGCGCAGGAAATGCCAAAAAACAGATCGATGTGCAAGGAGACGACGTTTTAGAACTTGATAAAGATACGTTTGAAACTTTTAAATTTGCCGCAGACGACAATCTAAAAATAACAAACGTAACAGGCTCGGTCTACGCAAGCGACGCCAAAGAAACCTTTACCTTTAAGCAAGACGCGTCTAGAGTCGTTATAAACGCCTTATCTAACGGCGACAAGCTTGATTTCTCCCGGTTGGCTTCTAACGTAACGTCTGTCGGCGATCTAAACGTTGCCGCAGACGCGCAAACGCAGCTACAAGACGGCAAAATTTACTACGTTAGCGGTACGGCGGCAGGCTTTGCGTCCGGGTTTGATAAGATTTTCGGCGAAGGCAAGGCTTTTTTAACCAAAGCCGCAGGCAACGAAAAATCGATAATCCTAGCTAAAACTTACAGCGGTTTTGAGATATATAAGGTCGAAAATAACGGCGATAACGTAATAACTAAGGATGAGGTAAAATATATAGGCTCCGTTAGCGCAAACCGCGACTTTAATCTTAGCGCTGATAATATCGTGCTAGCAGCCGCGTCAAAAAGCCTTAGCGCGGCGCAGTTTGCGACCGAAGCGGCAAAAGGCGCCGGCGGGCTAAATTTGCTAGATACGGCGGAAAACATAAAGCAAAATTTGGCGAATTTAATCTCAAACAAAGACAAAATAGCAAGCATTAGCAGCAGCGACGATAAGCCTATAAATTTAACCGCCTCGCAGCTAGGCGAGCTAAAAGGCAAATTTGCCCCTAGCCAAACGTTAAAAATAAGCGAGGCGCTAAAGGACGGCAAAACCGCGAGCGCGGACGGGGGCAAATATATCTTTACTCTGGATAAAGACGAGAAAAACTGGCAGCTGGAGAAATTCGGCGCAGATGATAAGCTTGATTTTTCAAAGGTATTTGAGGGCAAGCAGCTAAGCGCGGGCGAGTTTGACCTAAACGCAAACGGGCAAAAAGCGACGCTACAAGACGGCAAGATCTATAAAGCCGAGCTAAGCTTTACGCCGTCAAATCAAGGCGGCGGCGCAAATAGCGAGCTAAACGCGCTTAAAAAGGTATTTGAAGAGTCGTTTGAAAAAGGCGCAAAAGCCCTGCTTATCGCTAAAAACCTCAAGCAAGAGGGCAACTCGTACTCCTATAACTACGTCTATAAGATCGAGGACGACGGCAACGGCAAGCTAGACCAGGGCGACATCAAGCTGCTAGGCATCGTAAATACCAATAGCGGCTTTCAAAACAACTACGACATAACCGCGGCTAACGCAGAGCTGTAGTTTTGCGATGAAATTTAGTCGGCCGAGTCGGTCGACTAAATTTAATTTACGCTTTAGCCCAAAATAAAGCGCTTGGCTATAGCTACTAGGCCTACATCTTTATTTGGCTGTAGCGGCGAGCTTGTCGCAAGTTCATGCAACGAACTCGCGCAAATGCAAACAAGCGCGCAGATCAAATATATCGGCACGGGCAGCGGTTTTTATCCGCAGCCTCGTCAAACTAAACGCGAATGATCGCGGACGCTCGGCTATGGATATATTTCGCGTCAAGGACGGCAAGATCGTCGAGTACCGGGATATCGTCCAAGGCATACCCAAAAAGCGAAAACGACAATACTGTGTTTTAAATTTAGGCCGTTTTAGGGCTAAATCATCCGTAAAATTCGTAAAATTAAAATCCAAATTTAGTCGCCCAAAGAGCGAGTAAAATTTAAACCGAAACTTAAGGCGGATATTTTTGCGCTAAATGCGAATTTAAGCCGCCTTTGCCTAATTTTCGCCGCCCGCCGAATTTAGCCTTAGACTCAAGCTCTCCCAGCCGTTTCTAAAACCGCGCTTTTTAGTAAATTTACGCCGTTAGCGATATCGCTCCAGCTGGAAAATTCCGCCGGATTGTGGCTGATACCGTCTTTAGACGGGATAAAGATCATTGCCGTAGGACACAGCTCGCTCATATGCATAGCGTCGTGCCCCGCGCCGCTTGGCATGATTTCAAAGCTAAGCCCGAGCTGCTCGGCTTTTTGGGCGATTAGCTCGATGAGGCGGCCGTCCAGCGCGCACGGCTCGTCGAAGGCTAGCTGCTTGATCTCGCATTTGACGCCGCGCTGTGATTCGATGCGCGAGATTTCGCCTAAGATCTGCTCGTAGGCCGCTTCGCGCGTGCGCAGGTCGATGCCGCGCAGGTCGATTAGCAGCGTCGTTTCGCCCGGTACGACGTTCATAACGCCCGGTTTTACCGTGCAGTTGCCCGCGGTCGCTATCACGCCGCTTGCCGCGTTTTCGCGCGCGACGCTCTCGACGGCTAGCACTATCTGTGCCGCTGCGCAAAGCGCGTCGCGGCGGTACTTCATCGCAGTCGTGCCGGAGTGCTGAGCCTGGCCCTGCACGCGCACGCTAAATCTGTGCGGCGCGGCGATGGCGCTCACGACGCCGATTTGGATATTTTCGTTATATAGTAGCGGCCCTTGCTCGATGTGTAGCTCGAAAAAGCTCTCATAGTTCGGCGTCAAATTTTTAGCCTTTTCGATACTCGCTAGATCGATGCCAAACTCGGCAAAGATATCGCCGATAGCGCGCCCCTGAAAGTCGCGCACGTCTTTTAGCTTTTCATAACCCAGCTTGCCGCACATGACCTTGCTGCCAAGCGTCGCGATGTTAAATCTGCTCGACTCCTCGCACTCAAAGACGACCAGCTCAAGCGGTCTGCGCGTCTGTACGCCTTCGTCGTTTAGCGTTCTAATCAGCTCTAGTCCGCCTAAAACGCCCAGAATCCCGTCAAATTCGCCGCCGTTTATCACCGTGTCTAGGTGCGAGCCAAACGCTACCGCCGGCAGCTCGGGCTGGGTGCCTTCGCGCCTAGCAAAGATATTTCCGATCGCGTCTATGCGTACTTTTAGCCCCGCCTCTTTACAGCGCGCGATAAATAGCTCTCTGGCGGCCTTATCCTCGCGCGTGTAGGCTAGGCGGCTCATTCCCGCTCCGAAGCTCTCGTCGTTTATGGCGTTTATCTCGCTAAAAAGCGCCTTAAGTCTGTCTAAATTTATGCTCATTACCTCTCCCTTAGGTTTAAAATTTACAAAATTTTAGCCAAGAAGCATTAAATTTATACTTTAATATTTTTACTTAATATTTAGGATTTAGAGTTATATTAAATTTGAGTGAAAATATTCTATGTTGGTTTGATTTGCAGGCTAACATTTGGCTTGTAAACATCAACAAATACTAACGTTAGTCTTATTTAAATTTGGCGCTATATTCGGGATTTAAAACGTATTTTGCAAGCAAACAAAAATAAAAATCGACTAACAAAAAGTCTAATCAAAAGGGTAAATAAATTTAGTGATAGTTTCTGTAGAATTATATGGCAAACAGAACAAATTTACCGCATTAAAAAACTTTGGCTCGCAATGTGTTTTACGAGCCAAAGTTAAATTTGAGTGTTTAAACCAGCTGTGCACCTTGTCCTTTTACGACCTCGCCGATAATGTAGCCGTCAGTGTTTGCTAGCACAAAGTCCGCATTTTCTTTCGGAGCTACGACGATCATGCCAACGCCCATATTAAACGTTCTCATCATCTCGGCAGGCTCTACCTTTTGTGCGATGATTTTAAAGATTTCGGGCGTGCGGATAGCGGCGCGATCAATCTTCGCACCTAGACCCTCCGGAAATACTCGCGGCAGATTTTCCACGATACCGCCGCCCGTGATATGCGCGAGCGCGTGGATCTTGTCTTTTAAATTTAAAAAGTCGCCGACGTAGATCCTGGTCGGTTCCAAAAGCACATCGATGAGCGCGCGACCGTCTACTTTGTCGTCAAATTTTAGCCCCAGTTCGGCGACTACTTTGCGAGCGAGCGAGAAGCCGTTTGAGTGCAAGCCGCTGCTAGGAAGCGCGATGAGCACATCGCCCTCGCGGACAAACTTGCTGCGGTCGATTTCATCCTCCTCCGCGATACCCACGGCAAAGCCTGCGAGGTCGAAGTCGCCCTTTTCATACATCGAGGGCATTTCAGCCGTCTCGCCACCGATTAGCGCGCAGCGCGCTAGTTTGCAGCCCTCGGCTATGCTTTTTACGACCTCTTTGGCATCTGCGATCTCAAGCTTTGCCGTCGCGTAGTAGTCGAGGAAAAACAGCGGCTCGGCGAAGTTACAGATGAGATCATTCACGCACATCGCTACGAGATCCTGCCCCACGCCGTCAAATTTACGCGCGTCGATCGCGAGTCGTAGCTTCGTGCCTACGCCGTCGGTGGCGCCTAGGATCGCGGGTTTTTTGTACCCTGCGGGTAGCCTCACCGCGCCGCTAAACGAGCCGATACCGCCCAAAACGTGCGGAGTTTGCGTCGCTTTGACGAACGGTTTTATCGCGTTTACGAACTCATTTCCCGCGTCTATATCGACGCCCGCGTCTTTGTAGCTTATCAAATTTTATCCTCCAAGATGGTATAATTTCGCAGATTTTAGCTAAAATCGAATAAAAACGCTATAAAGGCTCACCTTGAAATTTAAACACGCCGTTGTCATTACAGGCAGTATCGGTAGCGGTAAGAGCGCGGTTTGCGAGCTGCTTCGTGATCGCGGATTTGAGATCATCGATGCCGATCAAATTTCGCATCGCGTTTTAGATCGCTGCGCCGCACAGGTGGCTGAAATTTTCGGCGCGCAATATGTCGTGCAAAAAGACGCGCAGGCTAGAAATTTGAGTTCACATGTGGAATTTGACGCTAGCGGCGATGAGGAAAATTTGACCAATTCGTGCGCCTCGGTAGATCGCAAAAAGCTAGGAGAGCTGGTGTTTAAAAGCCCCGCAGAGCTTGCAAAGCTCGAAGCGTTGCTGCATCCAAAGATAACGGCTGAAATTTTATCGCAGGCGCAGGCTTTGGAGGCGAAAGGAAGGCTTTATTTCGTTGATATTCCGCTGTTTTTTGAGGGCAAGAGATATGAGTTTTTTGACAAAGTGGCGGTCGTTTATGCGCCTAAAGATACGCTAATCGCACGCGTGATGAAGCGAAATGGGCTCGATCATGCCGCTGCAAAACACCGCGTGGAGCTGCAAACGGATATCGAGCAAAAGTGCGCTATGGCGGATTTTGTTATAGATAATAGCGGTGATTTGCAAAATTTAAGAGATGAAACCGGGTCTTTTTTGGAAAAAATCAGCTTAAATTTGCATATATAAGACTTTAAAAATAGCTTAACCTGTTATGACACGGCATTTTATGCTATTTGAACACTGCTTTAGTCGCTTGGCAACGGCAGTTTGTCGTCATATCCAGCCCTGCTACTATTTGTGACGCAAGCTACGTTGATTATTTTAGTTTATTTGCAGTCTTTGCTTTCAAGTTTTACCCGAATAAGCTCTTTGTCTTTTATATAATAAACAAAATCGACGCCGTCAGCTATATCGCGCACGGCCTTTAACCGCGTATCTTCGCAAAATTCTTTTTTGAGTTCCTTTGTTTGCTCCTCTTTTAGCTCGGCGATATCTTTATCATTTAACGCGTTTTCATCTGTTTCTAGCCCTTTACCGAGCGCATAACGATAAACAAAACGGCGGTTTTCGCAGACGATTTTTTCTAGCGTATTTATCTCGTCTAGTTTTCTCGGGAGACCTGAATTTAGTCGCGCCAGCATCTCTTTTACGTTTGACGCTTCGCATAGATTTTCTTTCATTTGTTCTTTTGCGTATTCTACTTTACTGCCTATAAAAACTTCTACGCCGATCCAGACCGCGGCGGCGATGCCTAAGATAATAAATAAAATTTTGTTGAGTTTGTTTAGGTTTTGATTTAGTTTTTGTATGTCCATTTTTATTCCTTAAATTTAAGGCGGTATTTTATCGGAAAAAACGAAAAACAAAAATTAAAATTTGGAGCGGAATTTGTTTTATTGTGATTTTTTTTGGGGGGGGGGGTGAACGATCAAATTTAATTAAAATAAATAATCAAAGAAAAAGGAGCGGGAACCGCCCCTGGGTATTATAAAGCAGCCTTTGCTTTTGAAGCTAGCTCGCTGAAAGCTTTTGCGTCATTCATAGCTAGATCGGCTAAGATTTTTCTATCAAGCTCGATATTTGCTTTTTTAAGTCCCGCGATAAAGCGCGAATAGCTAATGTCGTTTAGGCGGCACGCAGCGTTGATGCGCACTATCCACAAGCGGCGGAAGTCGCGTTTCTTGCGGCGTCTGTCGCGGTAAGCATAGACCAAACTTCTTTCTAATTGCTCTTTAGCTTTTCTAAAGTGTTTGTGTCTAGCGCTGAAAAAACCTCTAGCTAGTTTTAAAACTTTTTTATGGCGTCTTCTTCTAACTACGCCTGTTTTTACTCTTGCCATATTTATCCTTTACAAATCGGCGCTCACTGAGTGAGTCTTGCCCCAAATTTGGGGGAGTTTGGAATGACTTTTCGTCAAAAACTTAAATTCCGAGCATCGCTTTGACGCTTGCGACGTTTGTGCTGTCTACGTATTGAGGCGAGCGCAAATCTCTCTTGCGGTTGCGAGATTTTTTAGTCAAAATGTGGCTTCTAAAAGCAGAGCCTCTTTTGATCTTGTTTTTGCCCACTTTAAAACGTTTAGCAGCGCCGCGAACTGTCTTCATCTTAGGCATACTAATCCTTTTAAAATTTCTTTTACGCCTTACGCGTAAGAGTGGGATTATACCTAAAATTCCTTTAAGAAATTTAAATTTGACGGGGCGTGCGTCAAAACGCAAAACAAATTTACAATACAATCTTGAAAATAGCTTAAATTTTAGATTTAATTAATATTTTTAGTCCTATAATTTCATTTAGATTTATTATCTCAAATCAAGGAGTAACGATGAAGATAAAGTTTCTCGCCTCTGCGGCGGTAATAAGCGCGATGTTTTGCGCAAACGCGCTAGCTTGCACGACTATTTTGGTTGGAGAGGGGGCCTCAGACGACGGCTCTATGCTGATAGCTAGGAGTGCCGATAGCAAGGCGATAAAGGCGCAGGTGTTTTTGATACATCCGAAAAAAACCAATCAAAAAGGCGTCCACAGCTCAAAGGCGCATGACGGGGCAAATGATTTTACCTATCCGCTGCCAAAAGAGGGCATGAGATACACGACGATAGCAAACTCCCACACCAAGCTTCACGGCGCGGTCGGCTACAATGACGCTGGCGTGGGCATCAGCGGCACCGAGACCATCTACGCTAAAGACGAACTGCTAAAAATCGATCCGTATAACGAAGCGACAGGCATCACGGAGGATGATATCCCCGACGTCTTGCTGCCTAGGATGAAAAGCGCAGCCGAGGGCGTGAAGCTACTCGGCGAGATCGTAGAAACTACGGGCGCGGGAGAGGGTTTTGGCGTAGTGTTTGTGGATAAAAACGAGCTTTGGTACTTTGAAACGGGCACCGGTCATCACTGGATGGCGGTTAAGCTACCAAAAGACGAGTACTTCGTCTCCGCAAACCAGGGCAGACTGCAAAACTATAAAGAAAACGATCCGAATTTCATGGGATCGAAAAATTTAATCAAATTTGCCCAAGATAACGGCGCCTACGATCCGGCAAAAGACGGCGAATTTCAGTTTACCAAGGCCTACACCAGAGACGATGAGAGAGATATGACCTACAACTATCCGCGCGTTTGCTGGGTGCAGCAGATGTTTAATCCCGAGCTAAAAGATAAGCAGACCCTTGATGGCGGCAACTATCCGGTATTTTTAAAACCGGCTAAAAAGCTAAGCGTACAGGATCTAAAAACCGCTCTTAGATCCCACTACGACGGCACTGCGTACGATAACTACGCGAGCAAAGACGAAAATCAAAAAAATATTTACCGCGCCGTGAGCGTCTTTAGAACCTACGAGTCGCACGTGATGCAGGTGCGCCCGTGGCTACCGCAAGAGATCGGCAGAGTGACATACGTGGCGCTTGGCATGTCTGATCTTGGCGTTTATTTGCCGTATTACTACGGGCTCGACAAATTTATCGACGGCTACGACAAAGGCTCGTATAAGGCCGACGACGAGTCGATCTACTGGACGTATAGAAAGCTACAAACTCTCGTGATGATGGATTACGATAAGTATTCGCCGGTCGTAAAAAAGGCATACAAGGAGTTTGAGGACGCGCTCGCGGTCAAACAGGCCAAATTTGAAGACGAATACGTCAAACTCTACAAAAAAGACAAAGCCAAAGCAAACAAGCTGCTAAACGAATTTTCGACAAATATGATGAAGGATGCCAAGGCTCTAACGCAAAATTTGACGAACGAAATCTTTACGATGCTAACTGATGACACCGACGCCAAGCTAAAATCGCTAAACAAAGGCAAAAAAGACTAGGCAAATTTAAGAGGCGGGCTGGGGCCTGCCTCAAATTTAGCCCGAATTTGATAAAAACTTCTTGATTTATTTTTTAAAAATCTTTATAATACGGCACAAATTTGACCCCAAAAGGATGAGCTTAATGCCTTGCCCCATGCCTGAGACTCTTTAATCTTAGCAAAAAAACTGCAAACGACTTTAAAAAAACAGCCGAATTTTTAAATAATTTCACGTTTTTAAACATTAATATAAATTTATTTCTATCGCCGCGCAGGGCGCATTGTAATTGTATTTTTAAAAACAAAGCGAAGCAGCGTCTGAAATTTGGACGAAATTTGTTTAGTAGAGTTTTTTATAAATTTTATTTTAGTTTGAGAAAATCGGGTTGCCACCCGCCGTTTCTAAGCTCGCTCTTTTGAGCGACTTTGAATAAGCTTAAAATTTAAAAATAAAAAATCAAAATTTAAAGGAATCAAAATGATAAAAAGTTATGTTACGGGTTTCCCACGAATCGGAGAAAAAAGAGAGCTAAAACGCGCACTTGAAGGCCTTTGGGCCGGCAAAGAGGGCTTTAGCGAGGAGAATTTGCTAAGCGTCGCTAAAACGCTAAAAAACAGACACTGGCAATACCAAAAAGACGCCGAAATTTCGGCCATCAGCGTAAATGATTTTTCGTTTTACGATTTGATGCTTGATAGCATCGTCGCGTTTGGCGCCGTACCGCCTAGATTTGCAAATTTGAGCGGACGAGAGCAGTATTTTGCCTGCGCGCGCGGTAACAAAACCGGCGTAGCGATGGAGATGACGAAGTGGTTTAACACAAACTACCACTACATCGTGCCTGAGCTTAGCGCCGAGACGACTTTTAAGCTAGACGCGTCAAAAATCCTTGCCGAATACGAAGAAGCAAAGGCTGCTGGCGTAAAAGGCAAGGTAAATTTGATCGGACCTATCACATTTTTGGCGCTTTCAAAGACCACCGACGGCAGCTGCCCGTTTAAAAATCTAAACGCTCTAGTTGCCGAATACAAAAAGCTTCTTGAGCTACTTTCGACGCTTGACGATGAGGTTTTAGTGCAGTTTGACGAGCCGATTTTTGCGACCGATAAAAACGAAGAAAACCTGCTTAGCGTCATCGGCAAGGTATATAACGAGCTAGTCGAAGCGGCCGGCAACGTAAAAGTCGTGTTTATGACGTATTTCGAGCACGCGCTAAAAGCGGTCGCCGAGGTAGCCAAAACTAAAATTTACGGTATCGGACTTGATTTCATTCACGGAAAAAGAAATTTCGAAGCGCTTGAAACTATCAAAAACAGCCACTTAACGCTATTTGCTGGCGTCATCGACGGACGAAATATCTGGAAAAGCAACATCGACGAAAAGGTAAATTTAGTCCGCGAAATCAGCGAAAAAATCGGCGGCAAAGATTTCTACGTCGGACCTAGCTGCTCGCTGCTTCACGTGCCTTATGCCCTAAAATACGAAGAAAAACTAAACTCCGAGGTCAAAAGCTGGCTGAGCTTTGCCGTAGAAAAACTAGACGAGATCAAAATCATAACCAAACTAGCTAACGGCGTAGCGCTAAACGCGGTGGAGAGCAAAATTTACGAAGAAAACAAAGCTGCGGTTAAAACGCGCGCAACGTCAAATTTGATCCACTCGTCAAGTGTGCAAAACCGCGTGAAAAATCTAGTCAAATTTGAGCGCGAAGATAAATTTGAAGATCGTATCAAAATCCAACGCGAAAGCCTAAACTACGGCATCTTGCCGACTACGACGATAGGTAGTTTCCCGCAAACCGTCGAGCTAAGAGTGCTTCGCCAAAACTTCAAAAAAGGCGAGATCGACGCAGCCGCTTATGAAGCCGGTATCAAAAAATACATCGACGACTGCGTCAAATTTCAAGAAGATATCGGCCTAGACGTACTAGTTCACGGCGAGCCTGAGCGAAACGACATGGTCGAGTATTTCGGCGAGCAGATCGAAGGGTATGCATTTAGCGAAAACGGCTGGGTGCAAAGCTACGGCAGCCGCTGCGTGAAACCGCCTCTACTTTTCGGCGACGTGAGCCGCCCAAAAGCGATGACGGTCGAGTGGATGAAATACGCGCAAAGCCGCACTAATCGCATAATGAAGGGCATGCTAACTGGGCCTGTAACCATGCTAAACTGGAGCTTCGTGCGCGACGACCTGCCTCGCAGCGAGGTGGCTAAGCAGCTTGCGCTTTGCATATTTGACGAGATCGCAGACCTGCAAAATGCCGGCATCCGCATCATCCAAGTGGACGAAGCTGCATTTAAAGAGGGCTATCCGCTACGCGCCGAAAACATCCCCGCGTACGAGAAATTCGCGGTCGATTGCTTTAAGCTCTCCGTTAGCTCGGCCGAGCCTAAAACGCAGATCCACACGCATATGTGCTACTCCGAGTTCAACGATATCATCAAGACCATCGAGGCGATGGACGCCGATGTCATCAGCATCGAGACTGCTCGCAGCGGCAACGAACTGTTAAAGATCTTTAAATCCGTCGGCTACAAACAAGAAGTCGGCCCAGGCGTATACGACATCCACAGCCCGCGGGTTCCTAGCACCGACGAGATCGTGCGCCAGATCCGCGCGCTGCTCGAGGTTCTGCCTAAAGAACAGCTCTGGATCAACCCGGACTGCGGCCTAAAAACGCGCAAATGGGAAGAGGTCGAGCCGAGCCTAAAAAATATGGTCGAAGCTGTCAAAATCGTAAGAAATTCATAATTTAGCCGCTTGTGACTCGGCTAAATTTGCCGCTTTTGCCGCTTAAATTTGCGGTGAGAGCGGCTTTTGTCCGCTAAATTTTGGGCGATGATTTTTAAAACCCGCTCAAATTTGACACGGAGCAAATTTGTCGGTCGCGGCTAATAATTTATCCTGCGCACGCGCCGTCGCAGTGTAAATTTAACCGCAAACGGCGCGGTTTTCTACATTTTAAATTTGGAAATTTCATGCTAAAAGAAAAAATTTTAAACAAAGAAAAGGGGCTCGTACTCTACGGACTAACGCCGCCCAAGGCCGAATTTGAGGAGTCCAAGCTGCGCGACATCTCGGATCGCTGGACGGGTAGGATAGAGGGTATAAATGCTGACGGACTCGTGCTTTACGAGGTGCAAGACGAGAGCGAGAGAAACGATAGCGAGCGGACATTCGAGTTTAGCGGAACGTTAAGCCCCGAAATTTACTACCGAGACTACCTAAGCGTCGCGACTCCGAGCGTCTTTTACCGCGTGGCTAGCGGCTACAACGAGGACGCATTTCGCGCGGCTCTAGCGGCTCAAAGCTCAAATCTAAACGTGCTTGTGGGAGCTACGTCTAGCTCGCAAAAAGTGCGGCTAAATTTGGCTCGCGCGTACGAGATCGCGGGCGAATTTGAAAATTTAGCCGTCGGCGGAGTGTGTATCGCCGAACGTCACGCTAAAAAGGGCGACGAACCGCAAAGAATGCGCGAAAAGATCGCGGCGGGAGCGAAGTTTTTCATCTCGCAGGCGATTTTTGACGCGCAGATGACGCGTAAGTTTTTGGAAGACTGCGCGGCCGCAAAGATAACCGAGCCGATATTTCTCACGTTTTCTACGGCAGGCAATCCAAAAACGCTGGAGTTTATCAAATGGCTGGGCGTTAGCGTGCCTAGCTCGGTCGAAGATCGGCTAAACGCCAGTGAGGACTATCTGGCGCAAAGTTGCGAGATCATCAAAGAAATTTGGCGCGAGTTAAAGCAATTCGGCGACGAAAACGGGCTAAATTTGAGCGCAAACATCGAAAGCGTGATGGCAAAGCGCGCCGAGATCGAGGCGAGCCTGGAGCTAGCTCGCGAGTTTAGGTCGCTTTAAGACAAGCGCGGCGGTAAATTCGAGCGACAAGCGCGCGAAATTTAGGCGTTAAGGTTGCGCCGCAAAGTAAATTTTGCCCTTGCGCAGGTTTGTTTAATTTTAGATGCTTTTGCCCAAATCCTAAATTTCCGTAAGGCGCTACATTTGAAAGAGTGAAATTTAAACGAAAAGGGACGGCAATCTCGAGAAAAAGGAGCACGGATCGTTTAAATTTGCAGACAATCGGAACGAAACAAAGCGGCGGACGGCTTAAATTTAAGCAAAAATGCGAGATAAAAAAGCGGAGTAAATTTGAGCGCAAATGCGGACCGCGCGGCCTGGATTTAATTGCCGCACCGAAATTTAACCATACCCGGCGGCTTTAGTTTACGAGCTAACAAGCCGTAAAATAAGCAGCCAAACGCGTAAAGGAGTTAAAACGGAGACTTTATTTACCTTTATTTTTGTCGGTGCCATAGCCGTGCTTTTCGCGCTTCCTGCTGCTTCTAATCTTTTTGCGGCCTTAGGCGAAAAACCCGCCCGAAATTTAAGCAAGAACGCTCAAAGCTCAGCCCAAAGCGAGCTTACCGCCGAGTTAAGCGAGCTGGAAAACGAGCGTGTAAATTTAGTAGCCGCCGTCAAAAAGGCAACTCTTATCGCCCTTGCGTTAGGCGTTTGCGTGGGCGCGGCGATAGCGTATCTTTTAGACGCGATTTTCGGTGCGGCGATAGGCGCGCTTGCTTATACTTTTACGACGATGCTCATTACCGCATCAAAAAGGCGCGAATTTAGGACGAATTTTAAGCGTCAGATCGTAGAAAATATCGTAAAAAAGCACGGGCTTAGCTACGATAAAGATCGCGGGCTAGGGCTTGATGATTTTTTTACGATTTACGATTGCAGGGTCGATGAGTGGCATAGCGAGGATCTCGTTGAGGGCGATATAGATGGCGTTAGCGTCAAATTTAGCGACTTTTACGCGGCCAAAAAGGTGAAAAAGAAAAACGGCACCGAGACGGTCGTGCAGTTTCAAGGCGTGCTTTTTAAGGCGGATTTTAATAAAAAGCTAAGCTCCATAACGCAAATCGCGCACGTAAATTCGCGAAATTTAGCGGTTTGCGGACAGAAGGCAAATATGGACGACGCAAGATTTGAGGAGATATTTGACGTCTATACGACCGATCAGATCGGCGCTAGATACGCGCTTAGCCCGGCGCTGATGGAAAATTTTACTCAGCTTTGCCTAAGACTAGACGCACCTGTAAACGCTGTTTTAAGGGATAGCCAAATCTTTATCGCCGTAGAGACCTGGCGCGACGACTTTGAGCCAGATATCCGCAAATCGCTAATAAACAACGAAACCATAGCGCTTTACGAGAGCGAGATAGCAAGCTTTGCTCAGATAGTAAAAGAGTTAAATTTAAACCGCAAAATTTGGTAATTTTGAAATTTGGACGGCTTTGTGGCTCGCAGCTCAAATTTGAATGCAATGATAAAATTTTACGTAAATTTAATCACGATATAGCGTAAATATTTTCTAAACATCAAAGCGTTTTTGTAGTATAATCGCCTTACAAATCCACACAAAGGAGTCGTCATGAAAAAGTTGATTTTCTCGATCTTTTTGACTTGTTTGGCATTGTCTTCGGCACAAGGCGGTCAAGAGTACGGCGATGGATTGAGAGCCGTATCCAGAGGAGAGTGGGCTAACGCGGTGCAGTATTTCACGGCAGCTTGTTATAACTATAATGATAACGAAGCGGGCTCTTGCAAAGAGCTTGGCGTGATATACGAGTACGGCAAGGGTGGTGCGGGTCCTCAGAGAGTGAAAAAAAATGACGCTCTCTCAAAGCAAGCTTACGCGCAATGCTGCAAAAAGAGCGGTGGCCTCATGAGAGAGTGCTGCAAAAAGGTCGGCAAGTAATCGAGGTTTGTCCTGAACTCTAGCTTTAAGTATGCGGCCGCTTGTAAAGGCCGAATTTGACTTATCAAGCGGTTCGCATACAAAAATTATTGTTTTATTGATTCTGGCTTAAATTTATCAAATTTTACTTCTTTGGTGTTGTAGTGCAGGTCTATTTTCATGAGGCTATAAATTTGTGTTCGAGCGACATTTTCTAAATTTGCTGAGCTTGTTTTGGATTTTATTCGGTCAAATTTTGCTTGGCGGCCTGAAGGACTTTTTCTAGCTTTTTGTTATTTTTACCGTCTTTTTCGAGATATAGTCGCTGTTGTTCTTTTAGGGCTTTAAAAATTTGCGCTCGCTCTTTGCCGCTCGTTATTTCAAGCAACGCTTGTGCCCAGTTAGCAGGGTAACCAAAGCCGTATTCGCCTATGCCTGCAAGAGTTTTTTGCATTCGCTTGGCGTCATAGTTTAGATTGTGAATGGGGTAGGTCGGGATGATTTTTAGCGTTTCTCGCTCCGCTATTTCGCAGGAGATCAGTTCTTTTGCTAGCTCGATACGTATTTTTAAAATTTCTTTGATCTGATCGTTTGTGTAACGATTTGACTTGCTTGAATTTTCTTTTTGCATGATTATAAAATGCCTTAAAATTTAAAAACCGAGATCCAAAAGTAGATATTTGTCGTCAAATTTTGCTTTGCGTTTTGTCTGTTTTTATGATCTTGTCGGTTTGTGTAATTTTTATACCGCTTATTTCTCGCAGTCCTTTGCGGTTAGCTCTACTTTACTAAAAAGCGCGCCGTTTGGGTATACGGTAGTTCATTACGATACTTTTTGCTTTTTGTAGCACCATAAGGGTATTTTGATCAGAGCAAAAATCCTCCACCAAAAGCTCTTTCATGGTAGACGTAAATTCTTTTTTATATTCGTCCGAGATAGCTTCCCAGTCTACGTTTTGCGAGTTTTTAAAGACGTATTCATAGGCGATTATCTCGTCTTTGCAGCTTACTTCGGTAGCCTTTATGTTTTCATCTTCCATTTGATTTAACGCTGATTTGCCGCCGATGACGGCTAGTCTTAGATACGGACTGCACTCGGCTCCGGCTAGAGCTAGAGCCAGCGCGCAAACGAGACAAACTTTTCTCATCTCTTTGGCGTTACCAGCATATTGACGTAGCGGCCTTCTAGCAGCGGCTCTTTATCGCGGTCGGAGACGTCTTTTACCATCTCCCAGACTTTTTGTAGCATCGCGACGCCCGCTTCTGGGTTGCTCATCTCGCGGCCTTTTAGAAATACGCGAAATTTGACGTGTTTGCCCTCTTCTAGAAACTCAAGCGCATGCTTGACTTTATAATTTATGTCGTTTTGAGCGATTTTGACGGAGAGTTTGATCTCTTTTACTTCGATAGTTTTTTGCTTTTTCTTGGCCTCTTTTTGCTTTTTTTCCTGCTGGTAGCGGAATTTGCCGTAGTCCATTATCTTGCAAACGGGAGGTTTAGCATCAGGCGCGATTAGCACCAAATCAAGCCCCATTTTCTCGGCGATTTTCAAGGCCTCTACTCTTGGGATGACGCCGTATGCGGTGCCGTCGTCTCCCACGCATCTTACTTCGCTCGCTCTGATATCTTCGTTGAGCAACACTTCGTTTTCTTTAGCCAATTAGTTTTTTCCTTTAAGTTGAAATTTGTTGATTATATCCAAAAATATTGTGTTTTTATTGTATTTTTCGTAGAAATTTATTTCGCCGTGACAATTTTTGCAGATTTTGGTAAAAGCCAGGCTTAGCATAAAGCCGCGCCTAGCTCAAATTTAGCGGATTTTAGTCCGTATTTCAAAAAGTTACCTCGGCGAGTTTTGATTTTAGAAGCCCTACGAATTCATCCAGCTTCATATCTTTTTGTTCTCTAGTCGTGCGGTCGCGCAGAGCAATGGCGCTATTTGCCACTTCGTTGTCGCCCAGCACCGCGATCATCGGCACGCGTTGCTTTTCTGCGGTGCGGATGCGTTTGTTTAGGCTCTCGTTTTTGCTTGCGATTTCGCTATCTACGCCGATTTTGCGAAGCTCTTTGGCGACGGTTTTAGCGTAGTCTAGGTGCGCGTCGCTAATCGGCACGATGACTACTTGCGTCGGAGCGACGAAAAACGGCAGCTCGCCGCCCGTGTGCTCGATCAAGATGCCGATAAATCGCTCGAAGCTTCCTAGTAGCGCGCGGTGTAGCATGACGGGCTGCTGGCGTTCGTTATTTGCGTCGATGTAGCCCAGATCAAAGCGCTCAGGCAGGTTAAAATCCACCTGGATCGTGCCGCACTGCCACTTGCGTTTTAGCGCGTCGGTGATTTTGATATCGATTTTTGGACCGTAGAATGCGCCGCCGCCCTCGTCGATGCCGTATTTAAAGCCGTTTTCGTCAAGCGCCTCTTTTAGAGCTTTGGTCGCCGTTTCCCAAATTTCGTCCCCGCCGATAGCTTTTGCTGGCTTGGTCGAAATCTCCATCTCGTAGTGGAAGCCGAAATTTTCCATTATTTTGCCGGCAAATTTTAAAATTTCTAGGATATTTTCTTTGATTTGACTCGGCATACAAAAGATGTGCGAGTCGTCCTGAGCAAATTCGCGCACCCTAAAAAGTCCGTGCAAAACGCCGCTTTTTTCGTGGCGGTGCACGACGCCATATTCGAAAAATTTAAGCGGCAAATCGCGGTACGAGCGGATATCTGACTGATAGACCTTGATGTGGCCGACACAGTTCATCGGTTTTATGCCGTATTCGGCCTCGTCGATCGTCGTAAAATACATATTTTCTTTGTAGTTTGCGTAGTGGCCGCTCTTTTTCCACACGTCGGCTTTTAGCAGCTCCGGTCCACGCACCGGCTCGTAGCCGCGGTCACGGTGAGCTTTATATAAAATTTGCTCGAGTTTGGAGCGTAAACGTCCGCCGTTTGGCAGCCAGATCGGTAGGCCGCCGCCCACTTCATCATCAAATGTAAATAACTTCATCTCGACGCCAAGCTTTCTGTGGTCGCGTTTTTTGGCCTCTTCGATGATGCGGATGTGCTCTTTTAGGCTCTCTTTGTCGGCAAATGCCGTGCCGTAGATGCGGTTTATCATCTCTCGCGTCTCGTCGCCGCCAAGATACGCTCCGGCTACTCGCGTTAGTTTAAAGAATTTTAAAAATTTGGTATTTGGTAAGTGTGGTCCGCGGCACAAATCCTCGAAATTTCCTTGCTTGTAGCTGCTGACTTCGCCCTCGGGGATACGTTTTAGCACCTCTTGTTTTAGTTCGTCGTCTTTAAATTTATCGCTCATAAAGGCTTTTGTGGAACTTGCTTTGACGATATCAAGCTTAGCTTCGGCTAGCTCTTTCATCTTGGCCTCTATCGCCGCTAGGTCTTCGTCGCTAAGCTTGCTATTGGCATCATCAACCTTGAAATCATAATAAAATCCGTCCTCGACGTTTGGTCCGACGAAAAATTTAGCCTGCGGATAAAGCTCTTTGATCGCTTGCGCCATGAGGTGCGCACAGGAGTGCCTGATGACGTTTAGCGCGTCGGGGGAGTTGTCAAAATAAATCGGCTCTGCGGCGTTTTCTCGCCCGTTGATACTCTGAGTATCGACTATGTTTCCGTCCAGTTTGTATGCGATGATATCGCTCATTTTTCGTCCTTTTTATCGAAACATCTTTCTTACGCTGAAAGAATTGGGCTTGATTTTAGCTAAAATGTTTTTAAGCTTTACTTAATGTTTTATTTGATTTGGGTTTAAACGGCGGTCAAATTTGAGTTTTGAATATAATAGAATATATTGATTAAATTTTAAATATTGTTAAATCGGTAATATTCTCAATATAATTTATTATATTTTAAGAAAACTATCGCTAATATTTCATTGAATGAATCATGCATTTATCTCGTCTTTGCATTATTTTGATTCATTTTTCTCCCAAATTGCGCAAAGGAGTGGTTGCCTTTGCGCCTTAATCTTTAAATTTACTCCCAAAACCTGCACAAATTTGACGCTAACGAGTTAAATTTTAGCAAATAAATACATTTTGGCTTTAGTTTGCAAATTTGACGTTTGGATTTACGATGCTAAATAAGTAAAATTTGATGAAATTTGAATAAAAAGAAGCGAAATGGTGGCCCCGAATGGACTCGAACCATCGACCACTACCATGTCAAGGTAGTGCTCTACCAACTGAGCTACGGGACCGAAAAATGAAAATTTACCCAAAATAATATTGAAATTAGCTTAAATTTTGCGATTTTTCGTAAAAAGCGAAATTTGAGTGCGATCGGATTTTGTCAAATTTGATCACGCTCTACAATCTGAAAATAAAATTACATAAAAGATTACACCTTAGTAGAAAAATCTTGATAAATCTTAAAAATAAAATCTCATAAATTCATATCTTTTTTGTCAAATTTGCATTAAATCCCCTAAATTTAGGGACATTTATAATAGAGTAAATTTTTAATAAAACTCACAGCAAACTCACGATATTATAATTATAATGCCGTTATGATATTTCATCCAAAGGAGAATGTATGCAAGAGCAAATGTCAAGACGCGATTTGTTGAAGCTAGGTATGGCGGGTGCGGGTGCGCTAGCACTTGGTGCCGTAAATGCGCAAGCAAGCGCGTTAAATGCAAAAGACGTCAAATTTGACGAAGAGTGGGACGTGATCATCATCGGCTCGGGCTTTGCGGGGCTTGCGGCGGGCTTAAAAGCGACGCAAAAAGGCAGCAAGGTACTAATCCTGGAAAAAATGGGTCGTATCGGCGGCAACTCCGTAATCAACGGCGGCGGTATGGCGGTCGCAAACAACCCGGTGCAAGCAAAAACCAACATCAAAGATAGCAAAGAGCTATTTATCGCCGACTGTCTAAAAGCCGGCCTTGGCATCAACCACACCGAGCTTTTGGAGACCTTGGTCGATCGCGGTATGGACGCGTATAACTTCCTGGTTGAAAACGGCGTTCAGTTTAAAGAGCACTGCGCGCACTTCGGCGGTCACACCGTAGCCCGCTCGCTGCTAACCACAAACGACTCGGGTTCAGGCTACATCCAACCGATGCTTGAGAAATTTGAAGCGCTAAAAGACAAGGGCTGCGAGCTTCGCCGCCGCGCCAAATTTGATGACTTCGTGCTAGATGAGAGCGGCCGAGTCGTGGGCGTAACGATCAGAGAAGAGTATAGATTCGACGATAAGCTTTACAGCGACGATCTAGAAAATACGAGCGGCACGAAAAAGACGCTAAAAGCAAACAAAGGCGTCGTTTTGGCAGCCGGCGGTTTTTGCCGCGATAAAATTTTCCGCAAGCTTCAAGATCCGCGCATTCCCGACGACGTCGATAGCACAAACCACCCTGGAGCGACTGCTGGCGCGCTACTAAAAGCATTTGAGATCGGCGCGTATCCGGTGCAGGTAGACTGGATCCAGTTTGGTCCGTGGGCGAGCCCGGACGAAAAGGGCTTTGGCACCGCTCCGATCCTAACTCAGCAAGGTACCTTTAAATACGGCATCGCGGTCGATATCCGCACCGGCAAGCGCTTTATGAATGAGCTAGCCGACCGCAAAACCCGCGCGGACGCCGAGTTTAAAATTTTACGCGAAAAATCGGGCGCGTATCCGATAACCTTCGCCGACACCAAAATGGCGTTTAAAGATCTAAGCGAAGAGATCATCCAAAAAGGCATGGCAAGCGGAAAGCTAGTTGGCGAGTGCGCTACGCTAGATGACATCGCTAAAAAATACGGCGTACCTGCCGATGCGCTAAAAGAAACCGTCAAGAAATATAACGAAGGCGTCAAGGCTAAAAAAGACGAATTTGGCAAACAAGAAAGCGCGCTTAGCGAGATCAACGAGGCAGGACCGTTCTACGTCATCCGCCTATCGCCAAAGCCTCACCACACTATGGGTGGGCTAAAGATCAACACCAAAGCCGAGGTCATCTCAAGTAAGACGAATAAACCGATCCCAGGCCTATATGCCGCAGGCGAGATCACGGGTGGTACGCACGGCGCGAGCAGGCTAGGTACGGTTGCGATAACCGATTGTATAGTGTTTGGGATGATTGCCGGAGAAAATCTAGCCTAAATTTGGTAAAACGAAGTTCTCGCGAGCGCTTTTAAATGATTTCGTAAATTTCGCCCTGCGACAGACTATATGTCTAGTCTTGGGACGAAATTTGCTTCAAAACATTTAAAATCATCTCGCGATAATTCGTTTTAATTTTGTATCACAGGCTAAATTCGGCTTGCGATATTTCGTTAAATCTGATGGCAAAATTGATGTGTGGTAGCGCCAAATTTAACCTGCACGTAGTGCAGCAACCTCTCACGTGCAGTGGGGTTAGAGAGGGCTTGGGAGAGGAAGGGGCGACGCTTCGTAAGTAGAACCCCCTTCCTCTCCCAAAGAAAGAATAAAGTAAGCTGCAAAGTAAAGCTGAAATGCAATTCAAGCCCCTTACCCCTTAACAAGAAAAGACAAATTTAAAGTTGCCGTGTATAACGTGCTATGAAAATTAAATACCAAATTTGCCCCTCAAATTTAACCGCCGAATTTGAGTTAAAAAGAGTTTTAACGACGAAGAAATTTAAAAAAGAAAAAGCTAAAGAGACTGCATCTCTTTAGCCGACACCTCACAGAAAGGAATTCGCATGAAACATAAAGCGTTTCTCGCCTTGTGCGCATCTATGCTACTATGCTCTTTTGCATTTAGCGCAGGCGCACCAAGCGCAAAGATAACGTCTTTAGTAGATCTTAACGTCACCGACGAGCTGCGAGCCAAACACCCCTTAAAGCCTCATCACGAAAAACTAAGCTTCACCTGTCTTGATTGTCACGAAGGACAAGGAAACGACGCTAGTAAATTTAAATCTATCGGCGATAAAGGCTGTTTGTCCTGTCACGGCGACAAGAAAAAGATAGCTAAAAGACTAGAATACATGGATCTGCTAAAAGCAAATCCCCACAACTCGGTTCACGACGGCCCTACGCTATACTGCGACGAGTGCCACAACGAGCATAAAAAATCAACCAATATGTGCACGGAGTGCCACGAACACGAAGTTCCGCAATGGATGGGGGTAACGCCATGAAAATTTCAAAGAAAGTACTAGCGCTTATTATATTAGTAAGCGGCATTATAGGGTTTTTAGTCGTACTGCCCGTACATTACGCCCTAGAAGAAACTAGCGGAGAGAAGTTTTGCGTAGTATGCCACGAGATGGATCCTATGGTTATAGCTTATAGTAACGACGTTCACAGCGGCAAGGGTAAAAGCGGAGTAAGGGCTAAATGCGTAGACTGCCACATACCTCACGACAACCTAGCCAAATACGTCTTAGTTAAAGCCAAAAACGGACTAATGGAGGGATATATTCATTTCTTTAAAGATCCGGAGGCTATAGACTGGCATAAAAACAGAGAGAAAAGAGAGCACTTCGTATTTGACAACGGTTGCGTTAGCTGCCATACGAATTTGGTGGATAATAAACTAACGAGCCCGCAAGCTCAAAAAATGCACGCTCACTATCAAAGCTTGCTAAATACGGATAAGCAACTAACCTGCGCTAGCTGTCACGCCGAGGTAGGCCACAGCGGGCTAAACAATATGCTAAACTACTGGAAGCCTGAATACAAAATCTACGAAAAGAAAGCCGCAATCAAAAAAGAAGAGATAAAAAAGGCTTATTTTGGGGAGGGTTATGTGGGGCCGAAGGTAGAGAACAAAGAGGATAACGTCACCAAAAAGTAGGCTAAAATGAAGAAAATTTTGCTCGTTAGCGACGACGCTCAGATGCAACTAAACCTCAACGCCGCGCTTTACCGCTTTAATATCCGCATAGTTCGCTTTGAAAATTTAAGCGAGTTAAAAGAGGATTATTATAGCGGCAACCGCTACATCTTTTACGTCATCGACGTAAAGACGAAGGATCTGGCAAATTTTGAGTCGGTCAAATTTCTGCGAGATAACGGGAGCCTAACTCCCGTTATGATCCTCGTAGATAAGGCCATTCCCGCGCTTTACAAGAAAATTTACTACGCAAAGTACGACGACTTTATGGTAAAGCCTTTTTTGCCGGAGGAGTTTTTGTTTCGTGTGTTTAGAAACTGCCGAATTTTACTCGGGAGCAAATTTGAGCTAAAAAACGGCGCTATATACGACAAAAACAGCCTCACTCTGCACATAAACGGCACAAGTATAATGCTGGGCAAAAAAGAGGGATTGTTTTTAGAAATTTTAGCCAAAAACGCCCCGCACGTAGTAACGATCCAGGAGCTTGAGTGGAGTATCTATAAAGACGAAAACGTCTCGTCCGATCGCCTGCGCTCGCTCGTGCGTCAGCTACGTGCGAAGCTGCCCTTTGAGCTAATAAAAACCGTGCGCAGTATCGGGTACAGTTTGGAGGAGTAGCTAGAGCTTAGGCAGGATCACCTCTTTTTGCGCGAGCCTCTCAAAAGTGCAGACATCGCCGTAAATTTTAGCCAGCAGCTCGTCGTTTAAAACCTGCGCGACGCTGCCTTTTGAGACGATCCGCCGGCCCTTAAACACTATCACTTCGTCGCAAAACCAAAGGATGTGGTTTGGCTCGTGCGTGCAGATGACGATCGTCTTGCCGCCAGCAGCGATCTTTTTTAAAATTTTCCAAAGCGTGATCTGGTTTTTAAAATCAAGCGCGGACGTCGGCTCGTCAAGTAGTATCAGCGGCGTATCCTGCGCAAGCGCCCTAGCGATAAAAACGAGCTGCCTCTGCCCGCCGCTAAGCTCGTTCATCTTTTCATCGGCTAGATGCGAGATGCCGATGAACTCCATCGCCTCGCTTATCACCCTTTTGTCGTCTTTGCTAAAGCCAAACAGGCTCTTTACGTGCGTGGAACGCCCCATCAGGACGATGTCTCTTACGAAAAATGGAAAATGCAGCTCGGTATGCTGCGCTACGTAGGCGATCTTTTTAGCCATCCACGCTGGGCTTTTGTGCTTCGTGTTTTGCGAACCCACATAAATTTCGCCGCCTTTGATATGCAAAAATTTCATACAGCAGTTAAAAAACGTGCTCTTGCCGCTGCCGTTTGTGCCCAAAAGCCCGCATATGCTGCCTCTTTTGATCTCGATGCTTACGTCTTAGAGCCCGAATCCTCCGTAGCTAAAGGATAAATTTTTCGTTTGCAGTATCATTTTAGTAGCTCCTTTGCCTTGCTTCTTAAAAGTGCGATGAGAAAGGGTGCGCCCACCAAAGAGGTTATGATGCCCACGGGAATCTCGGCCATCGCTACCGTGCGCGCGAGCGTGTCGCATACGAGTAGATACAGAGCGCCTATGAGCCCCGATAGCGGCAGCACCCATCTGTTATCAGGTCCGCTTATGAGGCGCGCGACGTGAGGCATGATGAGCTCGATCCACGCGATGATGCCCACGTTTGCCACGCATACGGCGGTCATCAAAGTAGCGATCGTTATAAAGATAAGCTTGTATTTTTCGGGATTTATGCCGAGGCTTCTTGCCTGATCGTCGCCTAGGCTTAGTAAATTTAGCTTCCACGCAAGCGTGCAAAGTGCTACAAAGCAAACTCCCGTGACCGAGGCGATCTCACCTAGGCTTTGCCATTTGGAGTAGTACAGCCCGCCCATCATCCAAAATGTAATCTCTCTTAGCTGCGCGTCCTCGCTTACGTATTTTACGATCGATACGCACACCGAAAATATCGAGCTTACGATGACGCCCGACAAGATAAGTCCCACCACGGGCACTATGCCGCCGTTTTTTGCGAGCGTGTAGGATAAAAACACCGCGAAAAACGAAAAAACAAACGCGCTTAAAGAGATATTAAAAAATATGCCGGAAAATAGTATCGCTAGCGCCGCGCCCAAAGCCGCGCCCGAGCTAGCTCCCAGTATAAAAGGCTCAACGAGCGGGTTTTTAAAGCAGGCCTGATATATCGCGCCCGCATTTGAAAGCGCGAAGCCCACTATCACGGCGGTTAAAATTCTAGGCATTCTGATTTCAAATATGACGGTCTGATCCATCTTGGAGATGCCTACGGCGGGGATATCAAAAATTTTCAAATTTAAAACGTCTAAAATTTTAGCGATCGAAATTTTATAATCCCCGAGCATGAGCGCCGCGATCATACAAACTAAAAGCGCGCCCAAAAGAACGAATAAAAATAGTAAATTTGACTTAAAAGCGCCGGGCTTAAAAGTCATTCTCTACCGTCCAGTCTAAAATTTGCTCGCTTCTAAGCGCCTTTGCCTGCTCCTCGCTCACGCCGTAAACGTCTTTGTAAAAATCAAGGACGAATTTATGGACCTTGATGTCCGAAAAGAGCTGCGGATAGGCCGCTTTTGCGATTATGAGGATATCTATCGGATACTCCACGCGGCGCGCGCAGTTCATCGGCGACCACGGCATAGCGTAAACGCGCTTGTTTTTGATCGCTTTTAGCTCCTCTAGTTTTTCAAAATCTGCCGAATTTAAAAGCTCGCTTGCCGGATGATAGCCGTTTGAGGTCGGCAGCACTATGACGTCGGGATCTATCGCGTAGAGCTGCTCGGTGCTTAGGATCACGTTTGAGCCGTCGCCTCTAAATGCGTTTTTAGCGCCCGCGATATTTTCGATGATGAAGGATTCGGGGGTATTTACGCCGTAAGCGCTCGCCACGCCGCCGTTTTTGCGGATGTTTGGATTAAGCCCCATGTAGAGCATGCTGACTTTTTGATCCTCTTTTAAATTTGCCGTGCGCTCCTGCACGAGTTTTTGGGTTTTGTCGAGGTATTCAAAGAGTTTTAGAGCCTTGTCCTTTTGTCTAAATATCTCCCCCAGCACCCGCATCTCCTCTTGCATCGTTGCGATTTCAGCACCCCTCGGAGCATAGATCACCGCAAGCGGGATACCTAGCGCTTCGATAGTGGCGATCGTTTTTTCTACGGCGTCTTTATTTGAGCCGCGTAGCGTGCAGTCTCCGATACGAAGGATCACTAGCTGCGGATTTTCATTTGCTAAGGCCTCGAAATTTATGACGTTTCCTTGCGGCGAATTTACGCACGGCAGGTCATTTAGCCACGGATGGAGGTACTTCATAACGTTCCATCCGCGAAGCGTATAAGCTTCACCCGCTTTGGTGGTGAAGTCGTATTTGTAGTCTCTCTTCATAGACCACGAGCCGATGAGCTTTACCTTGTCGATCACGCCAAGATGTGTCATGACGCTCTCGACGAACCCGTCGTCGATCGTAGCGACCCTCTCAAGCGGAGATGCGATCTTAACCTCCGCGCCGCCTGATTAAATTTACCTAGATTTCGCGCCATCGCCGCGCTATAAAGCTAAAATTTAAAATAAGCCGTTTTGGGTATAATTTTCAAAAATTTCGGAGCGGTAAAATGGATAGAAAAGAGCTTCTAGGCGGCGTAAAACGCATCGTCGTAAAGGTCGGCACCTCGACGCTGGCAAACGCGGACGGTTCGCTAAACGAGGACAAAATCAAGCAAATCGTAGCAAATTTAAGCGAACTAAACGAAAACGCGGAAGTGGTTTTCGTAACCTCGGGCGCCGTGGGGGCTGGCATGGGTCAGATGAAGCTCGCGCACAAGCCAAAATCTATCGTCGAAAAGCAAGCGCTTGCGGCCATCGGGCAGGTCTCACTCATACATCTTTATCAAATTTTATTTTGGGCGCACGGCAAGACGATTGCGCAACTGCTGCTAACCAAGGACGATTTTAGCGACCGCCGCCGCTACCTAAATATGCGCAGCGTCCTGCGCTCCCTGCTTGCCAAAAAAATCATCCCCGTCATCAACGAAAACGACCCCGTCGTGGGCGAGGGAATAAGGGGCGTAAAAGTGGGCGACAACGACACGCTAAGCGCGCTGGTTGCGGGACTAATCGAAGCTGATTTGCTCGTGATTTTGACCGATATCGACGGGCTATACGATAAAAATCCCAGCATTTTTGCGGACGCTAAATTTATAAATTTGGTCGAAAATTTAGATGATAGCATTAGAGCCGCTGCGGGCGCGGAGGGCAGTAAATTTGGCACCGGCGGCATGCGCACCAAAATCACCGCAGCCCAGATGACGACCAAAAACGGCACACACCTCATCATCGCAAACGGCGCCGACCCGCGAAACATCGTGCGAGCAGCACAGGGCTGCGAGGTCGGGACGCTCTTTTTGGCGGGCAAAAATAGGATAAATTCGCGTAAATACTGGCTCGCCTACTCCGCCGCGGACAAAGGCTCCGTCGCTATCGACGCGGGCGCGGCAAAGGCGCTAAAAGAGGGCAAAAGCCTGCTAGCAGTCGGCGTCTGCGAGGTGACTGGCGAGTTTGAGCGCGGCGAAACGCTAGCTATCAAAGACGCAAGCGGCCAATTGCTAGCTCGCGGCATAACAAACTACTCCTCGGCCGAGCTAGCCCTCATAAAAGGGCGCAAGAGCGAGGAGATCGAGGCGGCTCTTGGATACAAATACGAGGACGAGGCGCTGCATATCGACAACATCGCGCTGATTTAGGTTAAATTTGATGGTTTGCTGGCGGCTAAATTTAGCCTCGAGCGTGTCAAATTTACGCTAGATTTAGAGCAAATTTTTCTGCATGGTGGATGAAATTTAAGCGGACGTGGCGGCTAAATTTGATCAAATTTGACTGTCTAAACCAACCGCGCGGTCGCCGCTAAATTTGACGGTTGATTTTTGAGCGCGCTTTAAAATATGGATAAATTTAAGGAAAACGATGAATGAAAAAGAAGCGGCGAAAGCGAAATTCGGGCGCGACCCTGCGGCGCGTAAAAGCTTGTTTGAGAGAGTGATTTTAGCAGGCTGGGCGCCGTTTTCGCTCGGAGTCATATTTTTTGCCGCGCTTGGAGTTTGGGCGCTAAATTTAAGCCCGGAAGAGATTTTTCGGTCGAATTTTTGGCCGGGCTTTATCCGCGCCGTGCGGGTTTTTGCGCCGTTTTTGGATGATTTGGCTAAAAACGGATTAAAAATCGAAGTCGTAGCCTTTTACGCCTGCGCCGCGTGTTTTTGGCTGTGTTTTTTCGCGGCCGTTTTTTGCCTAAACTACGGCAAAGAGGATTTTAGGCGGGTAAATTTAGTCAAACTTACGGCGGCGTTTGTTCTGCTCGGCGGATTTTGTTTTCTCGCCTTTAGCGGGCTGCTCTTTGCGCCGGAGGGGATGGGCGGCAGATGGGGCGTTTACGTGCGGTTTGACGCCTACGCCCTTGCAAACGACAGCGCGCTTTACAACCTGGCCGCCAGGCTGGGTATCGGCTTTGTATTTGCGAGTTTTGCGCACGTAGCGTGCGATTTGATTTATGGATTACGAGGCGACCGGCGGGAGTGAGCCGTTTTGCTCGCTACCGTTTTTCTATCGCGCCCGGATTTTCAGTGCTAAATTTTAGCAATATAAATCCGACCGCGCCCGAAACTACCGAACCTAGCAAGATAGCGAGCTTGTCCGTGTAGGCAAAGGCGTCCGTGTCGTTGTAGGCTAAGCCGTTAACGAAAAGGCTCATGGTAAATCCTACGCCGCAAAGCACCGCGATGCCGTAAAGCTGGATGAAATTTGAGCCTTCCGGTAGCTTGGCTAGCTTAAATTTGATCGCTAAAAAGCTAAAAGAAAATACCCCGATCTGCTTGCCGACGAAAAGCCCCAGTGCCGTGCCTAGCGCGACTGGAGATAAAATCTCGTCCAGTCCGACGCCTCGCAGCGAGATGCCTGCGTTTACGAAGGCAAATATCGGCAGCACGCCAAAAGCCACCCAGCCGTGCAGGTCGTGCTCGATGCTTTTTAGCATCGATTTGCCGGGCTCATCTTTAAAGCTAAGCGGTATGAAAAAGGCCGATACGACGCCCGCAAGCGTGGCGTGAATTCCCGATTTTAGCACCGCTACCCACATCACCGCGCCTACGATTAGATACGCCGCTTTGCTCTTTACGCCGAGTCTGTTTAGCGCAAAAAGCGCGCCTAGACAAACGCTCGCGACCGCAAGCATTTGGGCGCTAAGCTCGCTCGTGTAAAATAGCGCGATAATCACGATCGCGCAGAGGTCGTCGACGATGGCTAGCGTCATGAGGAAAATTTTTAAACTAGTCGGTACGCGCGGCCCAAGCAGACTCAAGATACCCAGAGCAAATGCGATATCGGTCGCAGTCGGTATCGCCCAGCCGCCAAGCGCGAAGGAGTCGTGTTTAGTAAAAAGATAAAAGATAACCGCAGGCACTATCAGGCCGCCGGCCGCGCCGATAGCGGGCAGTGCGATCTGCGACGGGTTTTTTAGCTCGCCCTCCAGCACCTCGCGCTTTAGCTCAAGTCCGATGAGAAAGAAAAATACCGCCATCAGCCCGTCGTTCACCCACAAGATTAGCGGCTTGCTTAGCCCGTATTCGCCGAAGCTCACGGTAAATTTGGTCTTTAAAAATTCGTTGTAAAAATCGCTCAAAAACGTGTTTTGGCATAGCAGCGCCGCGACCGTAGCGATCATCAGCAAAATCCCGCCGCTAGCTTCGTGTTTTAAAAACTCTTTTATCCCGCCCATTTTGCCTCCTTTTCATAAAATTTTAAAGATTATAGCGTATTTTTACGGCCGCATGAAATTTGGGCGAATTTAGCTATAATCAGGTCAAATTTAAAGCTAAAATTTGGTAGACGCATCGCTAAATTTTGCTTTGTCTTGTTACTTCTTTGCGCCTAAGAGAGGGCGCTTTATAAATTAAGGAGAGAAAATGAACGAGATTTTAGATATTTGTAAGCGCGCAAAGGCCGCTTGTAGCGAGCTTTTGAGGCTTGATAGCAGGGCTAAATTTGAAATTTTAAATGCCGTGGCGGACGAGCTGCTCGCGCAAAAGGCCGCGATAAAAGCGGCAAACGCCAAAGACCTTGCAAACGGCGAGAAATCGGGGCTTAGTGCGGCATTGCTCGATCGTCTAAGGCTAATGGACGCTCGCATCGAGGCTATGGCGCAGGGCGTGCGCGAGGTGGCGGGCTTTGCAGAGGTTGTGGGCGAAAATTTAGGCGGATGGAGCCATCCAAACGGCATGCAAATCAGCCGCGTGCGCGTGCCGCTGGGGGTGCTTGGTATCATCTACGAGAGCCGCCCAAACGTCAGCATTGACGCGGCGGCTCTGGCGCTAAAAAGCGGCAACGCGGCGATCCTGCGAGGCAGTGCCAGCGCGCTAAATTCAAATATTTTTTTAGTAAATTTATTTAACGAGGCGGGGGCGAAATTCGGCTTACCGGGCGGCGCCGTACAGCTCGTGGAGAGCGCCGAACGCGAAGTCGTAGCGCAAATGGCGAAAATGAGCGAGTATATCGACGTTTTGATACCGCGCGGCGGCAAAAGCTTAAAAGATTTTATCGCGCAAAACGCGACCGTGCCGATTATAATGACCGGTGCAGGGGTGTGTCATATCTTCGTCGATGAGAGCGCAAATTTAAGCGATGCTGTAAGGATAGTCAAAAACGCCAAAACCCAGCGTCCAAGCGTCTGCAACGCCGTAGAGTGCGTGCTTTTGCACGAGCGCATAGCGGGCGAAATTTTACCGTGGCTTATGCACGAAATGCCGGAGGTCGAGTTTCGCGTGAGCGAGCAGCTACTAGGCGAGTGCGAAGCGGAACTGTGCGGCGCGACAAACGTAAAGCTCGCAGGCGAGAGCGACTTTGGCGCCGAGTTTTTGGATCTCGTGCTAGCCGTGCGCGCCGTGCGGGATACGCAGGAGGCGATCAGTTTTATAAACGCGCATTCCAGCGGGCATTCGGACGCAATTTTAAGTGAGAACTACGCAAACGTCGAGCGGTTTTTAAACGAAGTCGGCAGCGCGGTCGTCTATGCCAACGCCTCGACGCGCTTTAGCGACGGCAGCGAGTTTGGATTTGGCGGCGAGATCGGCATAAGCACGCAAAAACTACACGCCAGAGGGCCGATGGGAGTGAGGGAGCTCACGACCTATAAATACGTCGTCCGCGGAGGCGGGCAAATTCGTTAGCGGCTTGTCTTTTTGTCATATACAGCGCCCGATTTCGCTGCGGGCTGTAGTCGCGTATTACATATACGCTCCTTTGCCCTTGCTTATCCGCCTCGTCTATGACAAAAATACTTCGCCTTATCGTTTTGCGTTTAAATTTGGGGTCAAATTTAAAACCGAATTAGTATTTTTTCGGTGCGGCAAGATACCTAGATTTGCGACGCGGGCGGCGACTTTTTCGGCGATGAAATTTGACCCATCGCGAGTCGGCGCACAGGCACGCAAGGCAAAATTTATGCTAAAATCGGCGTAAATTTAAAGGAAACCGATGAAAAAACTAAAATTTATCTTTGCTTTTGCCGCGGCGTTTATTTTTAGCGGCTGCTACGAGACGACGCTACTTACGCGCGTGCCGATCTCTACGCTTGTTTCGGATAAAGGCGCAGACGTGAAATCCACGATCGTGCTAACTGGCATAACGCCGCAGACGCACGAAACGAAGACGGTAACGGACAACGTTCGCATTTTCGTCCCGGACGCTAAATTTAAGGATTTTCCGACGGGTGAAACCGCCTACGAGATGAGCGTGAGCGTCGGCAAGGGCGAAAAGGGCGGCAAAAACTCGGACAAGCGCGCCGTGCGGATATATCTAAGCCCAGACGGCGGCGTCTACGGCAGGCTTAGTAAAAACGTACTCGAGCAGTATGCGGGCGCGGCAAAACAGGGCGAAGCGCCGACGCTAAAAGCGGCGATCAAATTTGAAAACGACACGAAGGATACGTACGAGATGATCTCGGGCAACGACTTTAAGGCTAGCGACGAGGCCGAGACGGGCGGCGTTTATATCTTGGCGCCGGGGCAGGTCACGGGCGCCATCTGGGCGGAAAATATCGCGATACGCGAGGCGCTTGCCGGCAAGGCGGTCAAAATCGGAGCTCTAAGAAAGGCGGCAAAATGAAAAATCCTAAAATCGGCTTTATCGGCGGCGGAAATATGGGCGGCGCTATGATCGAAAATTTGGCGCAAAGGCTGGGCGGCGAGCGAGTATTTGTCTATGCCAGGAGCAAAACGGCGGCTCTGCGCGAAAAGTGCGGCGTAAATGCCTGCGAGAGCGAGGCTGCGGTCGCGTCGGCGGCCGATATCACGGTGCTAGCGACCAAGCCCGCGGCGTATGAGGGTATATTAAATTTGATAAAAGACGCAGCGCGAGGCAAGGTTGTAGTCACGCTTGCGCCGAGTTTTAGCCTGGAGCAAAGCGCGCAAATTTTGGGCACGCAGGCTAAGGTCGCGCGCGCGATGCCAAACACTCCCGCGGCAATCGCAGAGGGCGTAAGCGCGCTGTGTTTTAACGAAAATTTAAGCGCGGACGAGCGGGCGGCGGTGCGAGAGATATTAGAAAATTTCGGCGCCGTTTATGAGCTGGAGGAGGCTAAATTTGCCGCATTTACGGGTATCGCGGGTAGCTTGCCAGCCTATGTTTTTATGTTTATCGAGGCAACGGCGGACGCGGGAGTGCTCGAGGGGCTGCCTAGAGCGCTGGCGTATGAAGCCGTCGCAGCTAGCGTCGCGGGCTCTGCGCGGCTCATGCTAAAAAGTGGCAAACATCCTGCAGCCTTAAAAGACGAAATTTGCTCACCCGGCGGTACGACGATAGAAGCGGTCAAAGCGCTGGAAAAAGGCGGGTTTCGCGCGGCGGTGATGGATGCGGTGGATGCATGCGTGAAAAAAGCGAGAGGCAAGTAAATTTACTGCTTTAGTCGACGCTTAGAAATGATTTTTGGAGTTTAAAGGCGTGGATTTTTACTTATAGACGCGATCTATTCTGGATTGCGACTTAAATTTAAAAAGATTAATCAAAATTTTAATTTCCATGAAATTTAAAATTTAACTTATAGCTCGGCCCTGTCGATATTTGAGCCGATTTTGTATCTAAAATTTATATCATTTAAAAAAATAAAATCCGAAATTTTGATATAAATTTATTTTATCTTAAACTTTTTTTGCATAAAATCACCGCCAAATTTTACTCGAAAGGTACGCTATGAAAAACGATATGTGCGACATGTGTTGTTGCGAAATGAAAAGCTAGGGCGCTAGGCACGAATATCTCTTTAAGTGCTTAGCAGGTCGCTAAACATTTAAAAAGATATTTTCAACTCCGCACTCGCGGACCTTTTTAGATGAATAGCTAACGATAAATTTAAAAAGGATAAAAAATGAAAAAACTACTAAAATCTTCTCTACTTACTTTGGCGAGCCTCGCTCTTTTAACCGGCGCAAATGCAAAAACTCTCGAAAACGGCGTTTTGAAAATCGCGACCGAAGGCACGTATTCGCCCTACTCCTACCACGATAAAAACGACGCGCTAACCGGCTACGACGTAGAAGTGGCACGCGAAGTGGCTAAAAAGTTAAATTTAAAAGCGGAATTCGTCGAAGCTCCATGGGATGCGATGCTGGCGGCATTTGATGCGGGTAAGGCCGATATCGTATTCAATCAAGTAAGTATCACGGACGAGCGTAAGAAAAAATACGATTACACCGTTCCCTACACCGTCGCCTACGCCGCGCTAGTCACGCATAAAGACAATAATGAAATTAAAAGCTTCGAAGATCTAAAAGGCAAAAAAAGCGCGCATTCGGCGACTAGCAACTGGGCCGGTATCGCGCAAAAATACGGCGCGCAGATAGTCACTGTAGACGGCTTTAGCAAGGGCGTAGAGCTCATTATTAGCCGCCGCGCGGATGCGACGATAAACGATAGCGTGACCTTCTATGATTACATAAATCAGCGTCCAAACGCACCTTTAAAAATAGCCGCTAGCGGTAGCGAGCCGATCTACTCCGCAGCCATAGTAAAAAAGGGTAACGAAGAGCTCGTAAACGACGTAAACAAGGCTCTTGGCGAGCTAAAAAGCGAAGGCAAGCTAAAAGAGATTTCGGTCAAATACTTCGGTAAAGATATCTCGGAGTAAATTTTACTCGCATAAAAGCAACTAAATTTAAAGGATAAAAGATGGTTTCAAAACTACTAAAAATTTTGGCTCTGAGTGCGTTTTTGACGCTAAATTTAAACGCCAAAACCATAAAAGAGGGCGTTTTAACGATCGCTACGGAAGGCACCTATGCGCCGTTTTCATACTACGACGATAAAAACGAACTAAAGGGCTACGACGTCGATATCGCCCGCGAAGTCGCTAAGAAGCTAAATTTAAAGATCGAGTTTTTAACCGCTCCGTGGGATGCGATGCTTGCGGCATTTGATGCGGGCAAGGCCGATGCGGTATTTAATCAAGTAAGCGTTACTGACGAACGCAAGAAAAAATACGACTATGCACAGCCCTATACGGTCGTACATGGCGCTATCATCACGCATAAAGATAACAACGATATCAAAAGCTTTGATGATATAAAAGGCAAGAAAAATGCAGACTCCGCTACCAGCAACTGGGCGAAGGTGGCCGCTAGCTACGGAGCGCAAAACGTCACGGTCGATAGCTTTAGCAAGAGCATGGAGCTTCTCGTTAGCAAGCGCGTAGATACCGTCGTGCGCGATAATATCGTATTTTACGACTTCATCAAACAGCGCCCGGGCGCTCCGGTTAAGATAGCCGCCGAGGGAAGCGATACCGACTATACCGCGCCTATCGTGCAAAAGGGCAATACGGAGCTTGCGGAGCAGATCAGCAAAGCGATAGAGGAGCTAAAAAACGAAGGCAAGCTGGCTGAAATTTCGATCAGGTATTTCGGCAAAGATGTCTCGCGGTAGATGGCGATGAATGAATTTGACCGTATAAGCGAGCTTTTGTTAAGCTCGCTACAACCTATGGCGCTAGCGATGATAAAGGTGACGCTGCCTCTTACGGCGATCTCCTTTTCACTCGGGCTTCTTATCGCGATACTAACGGCGATCGCGCGCATAGCAAATATCAAAATTTTAAAGCAACTTAGCGAGTTTTATATCTGGATATTTCGCGGCACGCCGCTTTTGGTGCAGCTTTTTATCGTATATTTCGGTCTGCCGATCGTGGGCGTTACGCTCGATGTCTGGAGCGCGGCTATTATCACCTTTAGCCTAAATATCGGCGCCTACGCTTCCGAGGCCGTCAGAGCGGCCGTACTTTCGGTACCTAAAGGTCAGTGGGAAGCCGCTACGGCGCTTGGGATGAGTTATACGCAAATTTTACGCCGTATAATCGCTCCGCAAGCCGCTCGTATCTCGCTGCCTCCGCTTTCAAATATCTTTATCAGCACGCTAAAAGACACCTCGCTCGCGGCTTCCATCACGATGGTCGATATGTTTATGGTCGCTCAGCGCATCGCCGCTCGCACCTTCGATCCGCTCACGCTTTACGTGCTCGCCGCGCTTTTTTACTTGATAGTATGCACGTTTTTGACGTTTTTGCAAGCTAAGCTCGAGAAGAGATTTTCAAGGTACGTGTGATGATAAAATTTAAAAATTTGACTAAGAAATTCGGCGATAATGTCGTTTTAAACGGCTTAAATTTAGAATTTAAAGACGGCGAAACGACGGTTATTTTAGGAAGCTCGGGCTCTGGTAAATCAACCCTGCTGCGTTGCATAAATTTACTCGAGATTCCGGACGGCGGCGAGCTTGAGCTTGGAGGCGATAAGATAAATTTCGCCGGTAAAATTTCGCAAAAAGATATGTTGCCGTTTCGCGAGCACACAGGGATGGTCTTTCAGAGCTTTAATCTATTTCCACACCTAACGGCTCTACAAAACGTAACCGAAGGCCCCGTGCAGGTGCTTAAAATCCCGAAAGAGCAGGCAGAAATTGAGGCCCTGGCTCTACTTGAAAAGGTCGGGCTAAAGGGCAAGGAGCACGAGTATCCAAGCAGGCTCTCGGGCGGCCAGTCGCAGCGAGTGGCGATAGCGCGAGCGCTTGCGATGAAGCCGTATTTTTTGCTTTTGGACGAGCCTACGAGCGCGCTTGATCCGGAGCTTGAGGCCGAGGTTTTGAAGGTCATCGGCAGCCTTAGCAAGGAGCGCGACTCGCTCATCATCGTCACGCATAATATGAACTTCGCTCGCAAAGTCGCGGATCGAATTTTATTTTTAGAGCGCGGCAATATCGAATTTGACGGTACGGCGGAGGAATTTTTCAGCAGCGATTCGCCGCGTATAGTCAAATTTATCTCGGCGATGGATTTTTAAATTTAAAGGAAAAAAATGAAAATAGATACGCTAATCGTAAAAGGTATCGAAGCTAAAAACAACCCTCACGGCGCGGTCGTTCCGCCTATTTATCTAGCCACGACGTTTGCGCAAGATGGCTTGGACGACTTTCAAAAGTATGCTTATTCTCGTAGCGCAAATCCGACGCGAAATGCATTTGAAGAGCTTTTTGCTAAATTTGAAGACAGCAAATACGCCTTTGCTCTAGCTTCGGGCATGGCGGCGACCTCGGCGGTTTTTAATCTGCTAAAAAGCGGCGACAAAGTGCTTTTAAACAGCAATGTTTACGGCGGCACTTACCGCTACGCAAACGGTATTTTCGCAAATTTTGGGATCAAATTTGAACTCGTCGACGATCTAAATAAAATCTCTCGTTTGGACGAGGACGTTAAGATGATATTTATCGAGACGCCGTCAAATCCGCTGCTGCGAGTAACGGATATCGCGCGACTAGCCGAACTGGCTCGTAAAAACAGCGCGCTTGTCGTCGTCGATAATACTTTTTTGACGCCGTACTATCAAAAAGCCCTCAAATTTGGTGCCGATATCGTCGTTTATAGCGCGACGAAATACATCGGTGGGCATGCAGACGTAATCGCCGGAGTCGTAACGACCGACAACGATGCGCTAGCCGAGCGTATAGCTTTCATGAAAAATACTCTAGGCGCGACGCTAAGCCCTGCCGATGCTTATAATCTAATAAGGGGTCTTAAAACTCTTAGCGTGAGATTTGATAGGCAAAGCGAAAATACTCTAAAAATCATAAAATTTCTAGAAAAAAACTCAGCCGTCAAAACCGTACATTATGCAGGCTCGTATTCGCCGGAGGAGAAAAGTATACAAAACTCCCAAGCCAGCGGTATCGGCGCACTCATATCCCTAGAGCTAAACGAAAAATACGACTATAAAATTTTTGCCAAAAGCTTGGAACTTTTCGATCTAGCCGTGAGCCTTGGCGGCGTTGAGAGCCTGATCTGCCACCCGGCCTCGATGACGCACGAGTCCTATTCGCCGCAATTGCAAGCCCAAATCGGCATTACGCAAGGTTTGCTACGCCTTGCCGTCGGTATCGAAAATTCGGATGATTTGATCGCGGATATAGCTCAGGCGATAAATAAGGCTAAAATTTAACTTTGCTTGCCGTCTTGGCGCCCTTTATCGCTCGGGCTAAATTTATCAAATTTAGCCTTGGCTAGGCGGGCAAAATGGGTGCGCCTAGTTTGCTAAAGCGGCACCCGGCGCCAAGGCGGACGAATTTATAAATTGTCGGCAAATCAGTCCGTGGCTATTTTGCTTTAAACAAACTAGCAAAAATCCCGATGCCTAAAACGGCCAAAATGACCCACAAGCTAGCCTGCGCCGAAATCTCGAATCCGTTATGAAAGATATGTGCCGACGCGTTTAGGGCGAGCTTTGCCGCGATAAAAAATAAAAGTACTATAACGGCTTTTTCTAAATACGCCAAGTAGTCTTTTAGCGCTTCTAGTACGAAGTAAAGCGTTCTAAGCCCCAAGATCGCAAAAATCATCGCCGAATAAACGATAAGCGGATCTTTACTAACGGCGATGACGGCCGGAACGCTATCAAAAGCAAACATAACATCGCTAAGCTCTATAACGCAAAGACACAAAAATAGCGGCGTAGCTATCCATTTGGCGTTTAGTTTGGAAATTTGATTTTGCAGTTTTGCCTTTTCGTCTGCTGAAATTTGAGTCGAAATCTCGTTATTTTTTACAAAAAAGCTATGCCCTAGAAGACGCGGAAAAACAGGGAAAAATCTATAAACCGCCCTGTAAGCTAGGTGATTTGAATAATCCTCCATCTCCTCTTCATCATCATCCTTTTTCATCATCATTACCGCGCTATAAGCTACCATGGCAGCAAAAACAAACTCCATCCACGGAGAAATCCCAAGTAGACTCGTTCCGACGGCTACAAAGACGAGTCTAAATATAACTGCGCCTATAATGCCGAAATACAGCACTCTATGACGGTAAATTTCAGGAATCTTGAACCAAGAAAATATTGCCATCATAACAAATAAATTATCTACGGATAACGATTTTTCTAAAATATACCCTGCAAAATATAGGCTCATCGTTTCGCTTCCGCGCGCAAAATACAGATATCCGCCAAAGGCTACGGAAACGACTATCCAAAAAATAGACCAAAGTGTGGCTTGTTTGAGCGAGATTTTTTCGTCTTTTTTGTGCGCAAAAAAGTCTATCGCAAATGCCGCCACGGCAAATATGATAAAAACGATCATTGTTTGAAATTCTAAACTATCCAAAAATTCTCCTTAATACCCGCAACTTTGCTCGGGAAGCCCTCTTTGGCGGTTTAGCTCTTGCGCCGCTTTGCATGCCGAGTATGATTGCTTGCCGGCGCAATTTGCGTTAAACCAGTCTATGAGCTGCGAATGCATACGGACGTTTTGATTGTATAAATTTACCTCTTCGCTTGAATACCGATTTACGAAAGTAGAATTTAACGCTCTTTCTATCGCAAGCGCTTTGTTGTAAATTTTTACGCACTCTTGCATCATTTCATCGCTTATTACAGGTGCGTTGCCGTAAGTTTGCGCCGAGGGCGGGATCTCGTAACCGCCCTCTATCTCAAATGCGCCTAAAATCATCGCAACCTTATATGCAAATGCGCTATATCGTACGATATTATACGACGCAAAGACTTTATTTACGCGCGTGGGCGTACCTTCGTAAAGTCTAATGCTAGCAAACGGAATTTTATCAAAGTCGATTTGATTATAAGAATTTAGCACGAAAAATATCTGCTCTACGTTTGAGTTTAAACGGCTAAGATCGACGCTGATTATTTCGTTATCCAGTCCGTCGTCGCCCCCTACGTCTCCGACCAAGTCATCGCCGCTATGAAATACGCCCGGGGCTGATTTTTTACCGAAATAAACCACATCGCAAAACTGTTTGTTTGAGTCAAACATAGCAGCGCTTAAGTCTAAATCCACCGGCTTTATCTTATCTCTAAAAAATCCCTTTTCGGTTATGGCGCCCCAGTTCGCTCCTACGCAAAAGCTGTGCAGATGCCCGCCGTCGTCTTTGGCGAGCGATATTTTTTGTCCTTTGACCAAATTTATCGCCATGGCTTGCCCCTATACGTCCAGTCCAAACTGCCTGCAAAATCCGACTAGTCCGTCTTTAAAGCCGCTTCCATTAGCTGCAAAGCGCCACTCGTTATCTTTAAAGTAAATTTTACCGAACGATACTGCGGTTTCGGTAGAAAAATCCTCTTCTAAATCGTATCTGGCTATTTCCTTGCCGCTTCTTTCATCGACGATTCGCATAAACGAATTTCTTACCATGCCGAAATTTTGCCTTCTAGCGACTGCTTCATGGATGGTGACGACTATGTCGATCTCTTTGACGCTCGGCGAAATTTTAGCTAGGTCTATTTTTATGGATTCATCGTCGCCTTCGCCTTCGCCCGTGCGGTTATCGCCGGTGTGAACTACCGAGCCGTCCGCGCTAATTAGATTGTTGTAAAAGACGAAATTCTTATCGTTTTCTACTTTTCCCGAAGCTCCTACTAAAAACGCGCTTGCATCCAGGTCAAATTCCGCTCCCGTATCGCTAGTATTCGTATCCCAACCAAGTCCTACTAAAATTTTGCTTAGCCCTGGAGCCTCTTTGCTCAAACTAACTCTACCGCCCTTTGATAAATTTACCGCCATTTTGGCCTCCTTGAAAATTATTTATCCTATAGGATATAGATTTGTAGATTTTATCTAAATAAAGTTTAAGTTTAACTTTACCTATAGGATAAAAATAATGGGCGAAAATTTAGCTTTTTTTGGCGCCGACGAGATACGAAATTTTTATCTGCAAATTTCTACAAACGTCCGCAAGTTGCGTGAAAATAAAGGCATTAGTCAGCTCGATATGGCTTTAAGCATGGATATAAAATCGGTCGCATTTTATTCAAACTGCGAGAGTTGCCGATATGATAAGCATTTTAACCTTGAGCACATTTATAAAATTTCAAAAATTTTAAATGTAGAGGTCGGAGAGATTTTTAAATTTTAGCGATTTAATTTTGGATTATTGTCTTTTATGTGGCCAAGGTCTAAATTTGATCGAATAAAATCAAAATTAGGCGCCAATTTTATACGCCTAATTTGCAAGATATAATTCAAAAAATATAAGAATAAATTTAACTTCTCGATCCCGAGACAAAGCAGGTTCGCTCCGCCTCGGAACGCATATTTATCGCGGTTAAAACGGCTTATACACCATCATCCAGATGATGATGACCATCGCGATAGTCGGCACTTCGTTGTAAGCGCGAAAGAACATACCGCTTTTTTTACAGCGTTTCTCGCGTAGCTGCACCATGTAGCGGCCAAGATCCAGATGAAACGCCGCGAGGATAACGACGACTGTGAGCTTGACGTGCATGTAGCCGCTACGCAAAAGCTCAGGCATCGCGACGATGATCAAAATGCCCGTCAAGAACGTGCCGATAAGCGCGACCCAGCCGATGTAGTGGTACATCTTGTACTCCTGCACCTCGACGACGCGCACGAAGTCCGGCTTGTCCATATTCTCCGCGTGGTAGACGTAGAGGCGCGGCTGATAGAACAAAAACGCCATCCACGAGATGAAGCACAAGTAGTGGAAATACTTGATGAGGTTGTAATACTCTGCCATTTTTTCTCCTTTTGATTTTTATTTTAGCGGCTTGTCTTTTTGCCCTATACTTCGCTTTGCTTCCCTTGCGGTCGCAACTGCAAGCAGAGGCTTTAAAATTTGGCTCGGTCATTACCGACCAGGTAACTCCCGTCACCAAATTTAAAAGCGCCTCGTCTAGAACTTCTTGAAAAGCTACGAGCGCAGCGAAGTAGAAAAATCCTACGCCTTATCTTTTTTCTATTCAAATTTGAAGTCAAATTTACAAATTTGATTCACCGAGACCCGCATCTTGAAAATGCCAAATTTGACCATTTGTGAGTAGAAAATCGATCAAATTCTCGTAAATTTAACCGAGCCTCACCCTAGCAAAATTTCTTTTCTAGCTTCAAATTCCTCTTTGCTTATCGCGCCGCTCTCGTACAGCTCGTAGAGGCGTCTAAGCCGCTCCTCGAGGTCTTGCGCGCGCAGCTTATCCTTTAGCGCTTCTTTTTTCTGATTTTTCTCGACGGCCGCGCCGGTTAAGCGCAGATCAAAGAGCCACCACGCGCCCCAAAGCGCCCAAAATACGTAACCTACGATCGCCCAAGCTAGGCTATATCCGATGAAAAACAGCGCCATCATCGCAAAGCCGCTCACGAATTTGCCCAGATAAAATCTATGCCCGCCAAACCAGCCCGTAAGCAGCCAAAGCGCGTAGGCTATATAAACGTTATCGCCCATTTTTAGCCCCTTTTCGTCCCGCGGCGAAGCTCTGCCAGAGTATGAGTACGACTCCGACGTCGATCATGACGTCTGCGAGGTTAAAGATTGCAAACTCAAACCATTTGTGCCAGTAGACGTAGTCCACGACGCCGCCGTGAACGAAGCGGTCGAGCAAATTTGAACTACCCGCGCCCAGGATTATACCCGCTCCTAGCGCGTGCTCCTCTAAAATTTCCTTTTTTTCGCTATCTTGGGTCAAATTTGGCTCCGTTTTCGCCGCAGTCCGCGCGTCAAATTTGCGCTTAAGCCGCCAAAGCAGATAACCGCAAACGCCTGCGATCAGCGCTAGCTGGATAAATTTGAGCCACTGCCCAAGAAACGCAAACATCGAAAACGCCACGCCGCGGTTGTATGCAAGCACTAGCGAAAAGTACTCGCCCTGCCACGAAAAACCGCCCAAAAATATCTGCTTGACCGCCTGATCTAGCGCAAAAACGACGAAAAACGCCGCAAAAAAAACGCCTAAAATTTTAGCCATTTAGCGCTTTTACGAAAAATTTCTCGACCTCGTCCATGCGGGTTTTTAGCGCGTCGGCGCACTTGCCTTCGAGTAAAAGCCTAATGAGGTTTTCGGTGCCAGAGTAACGAAATAGCGAGCGGATGCCCTCCTTTGCGAGGCTTGCTTCAAGCTCTTTTAGTCCGGCGATGCTTTCAAGCGGCTTTTTCTCGGTTATCTTTAAATTTAGTAAAATTTGCGGATACGGTTTTATCTCGCTTAAAATTTCGCTCGCTTTTTTGCCCTTTTTTAGCACCAGTGCCGCAAACTGTAGCGCCGCCACAAGCCCGTCGCCCGTTTTGGCGTAGTCGCTAAAGATGATGTGACCGCTTTGTTCGCCGCCGAAATTCGTGCCGTTTTCTTTCATCTTTTCAAGCACGTATTTGTCGCCGACGTTTGCGCGCAGGAGCTTGATTTTGTGGGATTTTAGGTAGTCTTCAAGTGCGGCGTTACTCATCACGGTAGCCACGACCGCGCCGCCTTTTAGGGCTTTGTTTTCTTGTAAAAATGCGGCCATGACGCCTAGCAAACTATCGCCGTTTGCCACCTCGCCACGCTCGTCGACGACTACGAGTCTATCGGCGTCGCCGTCAAACGCAAAGCCCAGATCGGCCCTTAATCGCACGACCTCGGAGGCTAAATTTTGCGGATAGAGCGCGCCGCAGTTTAGGTTTATGTTGCTGCCGTTTGGCTCGTCGTTTATGACGATAGTTTCAGCTCCCAGCTCGCTAAAGATAGTCGGAGCGACCTTATAAGCAGCGCCGTTTGCGACGTCTAAAACCACGCGCAATCCGTGCAGACTTAGGTTTTTAGGAAATGAGTTTTTGATCTGCACGATATAGCGGCCGATGACGTCGTCGATGCGCTTTGCGGCGCCGATTTCTAGCATCTGTTTTTGCGATCTCTCGATGAGCGCGTCGTCAAAATAAATCTTTTCTATCTGCGCTTCGGCCTCTTCGCCCAGTTTATTGCCTTCGCTATCAAAAAATTTAATACCATTATCGTAGTACGGGTTGTGCGAGGCGCTGATCATGATGCCCGCGTCGCAGCGCATATCTTCGGTGAGAAACGCGATCGCAGGAGTAGGCATCGGGCCGATCTGACGGACGTTGTAGCCTACGGCCGTGAGCCCCGCGACGATGGCGGTCTCGATCATGTAGCCGCTTCTGCGCGTGTCTTTGCCTAGTAAAATAGTGTTCGTATGCGACGCAAACTGTCTAAAATATATCCCTGCAGCCATAGCAAGGCGCATGGATGTTGCGGCGGATAGTTTTTCGCCGGCTTTGCCGCGGACGCCGTCGGTACCGAATAGTTTCATTATCTTTCCTTTTATGGCTTATATCGGCTTGTCTTTTGAGCATCTTTATAGAAACCCCGCCTGCGGCGTCGCTACGCTGGTTTTGAATGAGTTTAAAATTTTCGCCCTGCGGCAGACTACTTGTCTAGCCTTGGGACGAAAATTTCCGTACAACATTCAAATCCATCTCAAAATACTGCACCGCAGAATTTGCCAGACAGCTTTTTGCTTGGCAAATTCCATAAATTTATTAAATTTCCGACCTATTTTATCAAAAAATATCCAAATTTAAGTTGTAAATTTCCTCGCTTTAAATTTTACTTAAATTAAGCGGATTTTAAAACTGATTTTTATATAATCACGGACTAAAATTATGACAAAAGGGACATTATGGCAAACCATAAATCTTCTGAAAAAAGAGCCAGACAGACTATCAAAAGGACTGAAAGAAACAGATTTTACCGCACTAGGCTTAAAAATATCACTAAAGCCGTGCGCGTAGCCGTTGAGGCAGGCGATAAAGAAGCAGCGTTAAACGCGTTTAAAGTGGCAAACAAAGATTTCCACAGCTTCGTTAGCAAGGGCTTTTTGAAAAAACAAACAGCTTCTCGCCGCGTAGGACGCCTCGCAAAACTCGTAAACAAACTATCTGCTTAATCTAAATTTTAATGTTAGCCGACAAACTGCAGCCTTTTTTGGATCGCTACGACGAGCTCTCTCGTCTACTTAGCGATCCGTCTATCACAAACGATATCGCAAATATGACAAAGCTCTCAAAAGAGCAATCAAATTTAGAAGATATCGCCTCGGCTGCAAAGTCCTATCTACAAACTCTCGCGGATATCGAGGAGAACAAGGCTCTGCTCGATGACGCCGAGCTTGGCGAGCTAGCCAAAGACGAACTCAAAAATCTCGAATCCCAAAAAGAAAATCTCGAAGAAGAGATTAAAATTTTACTCCTTCCAAAAGATCCCAACGACGATAAAAACGTATTTTTAGAGATCCGCGCTGGAACGGGCGGAGACGAAGCTGCGCTTTTTGCGGGCGATTTGTTTAATGCCTACACCAGATACGCCGAGCTTCGCGGGTATAAATTCGAGATCGTTAGCCAAAGCGAGGGCAACACGGGCGGCTTTAAAGAGATTATTTTGCTGATAAAGGGCAAGGGGGCGTACTCGAGGCTCAAATTTGAGGGCGGTACTCACCGCGTCCAGCGCGTACCCGAGACCGAAAGCCAAGGCCGCGTACACACCTCTGCAGTCACCGTCGCTATCATGCCCGAGGTCGAAGATAGCGAGATCGAGATAAATCCAAACGACCTTCGTATCGACGTTATGCGCAGCTCCGGTCACGGCGGACAGTCGGTAAATACGACGGACTCGGCTGTGCGCATCACTCACATCCCGACGGGTATAGTCGTCACAAACCAAGACGGCAAAAGCCAGCACAAAAACAAAGAAGCCGCGATGAAAGTGTTAAAAGCGCGCCTTTACGAGATACAAGAAGAAGAGCGCCTAGCCAAAGAAACCAGCGAGCGCAAAAGCCAAGTCGGCACGGGCGACCGCTCGGGACGTATCCGCACCTACAACTTCCCGCAAAACCGCATCAGCGACCACCGCATAAATTTGACGCTTTACCGCCTTGACGCGATAATGGCGGCAGGGCTTTTCGACGAGATTATTGAGCCGCTGATTGCGCATTATCAAGCTGAAGCAATCTCGGACGCCGATCTGTAAAAAGCTCTAAAATTAACTCAAAATTTGGCATTTTTGACACGCTGTTTTCGTTAAATTTGAATGTAAAATTTAACTCGCACGAAAAGCCGAGTAAAAAATGCGCAAAGTAGTCGAATTTACTAAGCGCCAAGCTGGATAAATTTATGTAAATAGTCCAAAATTATCAAATTTTCAATCCAATACGCCGTCAACACGCCAAAAAAATGCACTTCAAAATAAAGCCAAATTTGGGACTTGAAATCTGGTTTTGTTAAAATCAAAAACCCGTAAATTTCTCAAATTTATAACCATAAACAAGGCGTCTAATTTATTGCAAGCGGCTTTGTAAAATTTGAGTGAAGTTTTTGCAGCAAATTATCCAAATTTAATAACTAGAAATAATTTAAAATTTCACGCCGAAGCTAAAATTTGACTCCGCGTTCACATGTTTGCCGCATATTAAAGCTCGTTTTTTAGCAAGCAAAACAGCTTCACTTTGCTAGCTCAAGTATATCGCACGCGCGCTTTGAGCCTAGCTCGCAGGCCTTTTTGAGTCGCTCGCCCGATAGCTCAAAGCTCTGCGGCGCGATGTCACCTTTTAGATAAAACACCGACTCCTCGTAGCAGCTCTCCGCACTCCCAGCGGCGCAGGCGTCTTTATAGATCGCAAAGGCTTTTGCGCCGTCCTTGTAGCCCGTTAGCCCTTTGGCGTAAAACTCCGCGGAAAAGTAACACGCCAGAGCGTCGCCGCTCGAGCAGCTTTTTTCTAGCGCGGCGAGCGTTTTTTCGCAGCTTGCGGCGTCGCCTTTGTTTATGCAGGCATTTAGCCTGACCTCGTCTATCGCGGCGTTTGCGAGCGCAACCGCAGCGACGAGTATCCAAATTTTCCTCATTTTTTCTCTAGTTCCTTTAAGTTTTTAAATCTATAAATCCCGTTTTTCACTCGCTCGAAAATTTTGCGATTTTCAAGCAGTTTTATCGTCTGCGTGACGGTGGGCTTGCTGGCGTCCGTCCGCTCGCAGATATCTGAAATTTTAACGGTTATGAAGCCGTTTTCGTCGGCATTTTGCGCTAAAAATAAAATTATTTCCATCTTTTTCTCGCCCAAAATTTGAGCGAAAATTTCCCTTGCTAGCTCCGTCATCGCGCTAAATTTACTTGTATTCTAGCAGTTTAAAGTATTTTTTCGCGACGGGATCGAGAAAAAAGGCATCGTATTTATCGCCCGGGTCATTTCCCATAAGCTCCGGTCTCATGTTGTATTTATACATTTCTCGACCATTTTCATTTTCGTCTTCATGATAAACGTAAAACGCGCCGTCTAGGACGACTTGTCCAAATTTACATTTTTTGCTCTCGCTTTCTTCATTAGGCCATTCGTATTCCCATTTGTATGTTTGACCTAAATTTGAATTTCCGACTTTTAAAAATATATTTTTGAGATGATTGCCGTTAGGCTCGTCCAGCATTAGTTCGCCGTATTCTATGCCGGTGTTTACATCTCCGTCATACCCTTCGCCAAAGTCGTAATTTTTTCCTTCGTAGGTTATTTTGCTGCCGTCTGCCATAACGAAATCTTCGCTTAGATGACTATAGTTTTCGCCCTCTTTACGCTTGCTTTCCTCGGCTTCTAAGTATTGCATACTGTTTTCATTGACGCAGTAGCTGAGTTTTAGCTTTACGATATCGTTTTTATTCTTTTTTAAAAACGATTTTAGCGCGTGCATAGACTTTACGTCTGACAAAAATATCTCGGCGTTATCTACCTCTTTGGCGCCTAAAAACGCGGCAATCGCGAACGTCAAAACGATGACTTTTTTCATTTTTTACTCCTTAAAATGATCCTAATTTTACTAAATTTTAGCTTATTTTACGGCTCTTGCGATAAAATACGCCAAATTTAACAAAGGATCAAATTTGAAACTAATCAGCTGGAACGTAAACGGACTGCGCGCGGTCGCGGCAAAAGATGGCTTTGCTTGGCTAGAGCAGCAAAAACCCGATTTTTTGGGTTTTCAGGAGATAAAGGTGCGCGAGAGCGACGTGCCTGCGGAGATTTATAAACTCGGATTTAACGAGATCAGCGTAAATTCGGCGGCAAGAGCGGGGTATTCCGGTGTGATGAGTCTGGCTAAATTTAGCTCCGCTACGCAAAAGGCGGCGTTTTTTGACGACGACGAGGGGCGGGTTTTGGAGCATAGATTCGGCAACGTCGTACTTTTTAACATCTACTTTCCAAACGGCCAAAAAGACGACGCGCGCCTAGCCTACAAGATGGATTTTTACGCTAAATTTCTAGCCTACATCCAGGAGCTTGTAAAACAGGGCAAGGACGTGATATTTTGCGGCGACGTAAACACCGCTCACCGCGAGATCGACCTAAAAAACCCAAAAGCAAACGCCAAAACCTCGGGCTTTTTGCCTATCGAGCGCGCGTGGCTGGACGAGGTCGTCGCATGCGGCTTTATCGACACCTTTCGGCACGTGCGCGGCGACGCGGCGGACGCGTATTCGTGGTGGAGCTACCGCTTTAACGCTCGCGCCAAAAACGTCGGCTGGAGGATCGATTATTTTTTCATTTCATCAAGCCTCAAAGACCGCCTAAAAGACGCGTTTATCCTGAGCGATATCACGGGCTCGGATCACTGCCCCGTCGGTATCGAGATCGATTTGGAGGGGCTTATTTAAATTTATTTTTAGCGGTGCAGGTTAAATTTGAGCTAAATTTACGCTTTTTACTGCGAGCAAAACTGGGGTCAAATTTGACTCGTCGCGCGATTTGCCAAATTTAAGTCCAAATTTTGGGCCCGCTTTTTAAAAACCAAACGCTTAAATTTAAGCCGCGATATATGCGTATATAATTATAATATCTAACGAAAAAAACGACAAAAAGGCGAGCCTAAAGGCTTTTACGTAATCAAATTTAAAGGAAAAAACATGATAAACAAAACTATCTTATCGGCTATTTTAGCAGGAGCTACCGTTTTAACCCTAAGCGGTTGCTTTGATTCGGGAGCTAGCGGAAGCAAGGCCGCCAAAGTAGATAAACCTAGCGGAAAGATAGCAAAAAGCCTAAAAGAGGTTTGCGACAATCCAAATACTAAATACGACGCTTTGGTAGCCGATCTAAAAGTAAAAATGCTTGAAGTAAATGATAAAGCCGATAAATGGGTTTTCTTTTACGATCAAGATAGCCAAGATTTTAAAATTACGGCAAGAACAACGACAACAAATTATCAAATTCAACATTTAGTTATTCCGCAAACGAAATTTTCAAACGTTCATTTAGAAATGCAAGAACCTACATGCAGAATCGAATCAAACCCGTATAAAGAAAAAATATTGCAAGATAAATATATGACGCACAAAGAGGCGGCAGAATATGAAAAAGTAATTCCGGTAGAAAACATAATACAAGTAAAAGAAATATAATTTACATAAATATAGAAAATTTATGCAAGAAAAACGGCGCTTGCTATGAGGCGCCGTCAAATTTGACTCAAAAACCCGTGATCCAAAAGGTGCGTGATTAGGATTTTAAAACCAAGAGCGATGAGGATCGCGCCGCCTAAAATCAGCGCCTTTTGCTCCAAAAACTCTCCTGCAAATTTACCGACGTAAAAGGCCGCAACGCTAAGCGCAAAGCAAACTATCCCGATAACAGCGCCGCTAAACCAGATATCAGTAGCCGTAAAGCTGAGCGTCACGCCCACGGCTAGCGCGTCGATGCTGGTGGCAAACCCGCCTGAGAGCAGCATCTTCGTATCAAGGCTCACGGCCTCACAGGGCTCGTTTCTACAGGTCTCGTGGATCATTTTTACGCCCAAAAAGCCCAAAATCGCAAACGCGATAAAATGATCGATCTGCGCGATAAATCTCGCAAACGCCGCACCCAAAAAGTAGCCCGCAAGCGGCATCGCCGCCTGAAAAAATCCAAAAATAAACGCGATAAATAAAATCTTTGATAGCGCGAGATTGCGGTATTTTGCGCCGTTTGCGATGCTAAGCGCCGCCGCGTCCATAGCAAGCGCGATAGAGAGAAGTAAAAGCTCCATTTCGTCCTTTCAAAAAGGCTAATTTTAGCTTAAAATTTACTTCTTGCGGATAATCTCGCTCAAATTTATGCCCAAATTTGACGCTCTAAATCGCCCGCTGCAAAGATGATCGCAGCTTATAAATTTGCGCTTAAATTTAGCCCTTAAATCGCAGTTCAAATTTGGGATTTAAATTTGCTAATTTTGCCCTCCGTGCCGTAAAGATGCGGGTAAATTCGCCCTAAAAAGGACAAAATTTACCCGTTTAAAAGCCGAGTTTTAATATCATAACCGCCGAATTTTACTTTAAGGAAAAAACGATGAAGAAAAGTTTGATCTTATGCGCTGTTTTGCTCGCCGTTTCGGCTCAGGCTAATTGGCAAGAGACGCTAAATCAAGGCGCGCAGATACTGGGCGCGGCAAACTCGGGCGACTACAAAAGCGCGGTCGGCTCGGCTCTAAACGCGGCCGTTAAGGAGCTATCAAACGGGGGATTTTTAAAAAACGCTACGGCTAAAATCCCGCTGCCAAAGAGCCTGGAAACGGCGGCAAATTTGGCTAAAAAAGTTGGCGGCGAAAAGTGGGCTAACGAGATGGTAACCTCGATAAATAACGCTGCAAGCGCGGCTGTGCCGGGGGCTGCGGATGTATTTTCGGGCGTGATAAAAAATATGAGCGACGCGGACGTGAAAAAGGTGCTAGAAGGCGGCAAGGATAGCTTTACGAAGTTTTTGCAACAAAACTCGAGCCAGAAGCTGCAAGCCGTGTTTAAGCCGATCATTACCAAAATGATGAGCGACAATACCTTTGCCACTGCATATAACGGGCTAAATTCGTTCGTCGCCGGTAGCGCGCTGGCAAAATCAGACGCCGCAAAGCAGCTAAAAGGCATCGCAACTAGCATGGGCGCTGGCGAATACATCCCTCAAGAAAACGAGGATCTAAACGACTACATCACGCGCAAGACGCTAGACGGGCTATTTAACGTGATGAGCGAAAAGGAAAGTTCGCTACGAGGCGGCGCCGTGGAGCAGGGCACGAAAATCCTGCAGGGCATTTTCAAGTAAAATAAGGGAGAATAGTGAAAAATAGTTTGGAATTTCGCGCCGACGTAGGCATGATTTTTGTTGCGATAGTCTTTGGTTTGGGCTATCTGCCTACCTCGCTAGCGCTTGCGACTAACGGGGTTTTTGGTATTTTGTTTTGGAGATTTTTGCTAGCGGCGATCATAGCTGGCGCGATATTTTATAAAAAGCTAAAAAACGTAAGCGCGTCCGATATAAAATCGGGCGTGATCTTGGGTCTGTTTTTGTTTGCGGGATTTGTTAGCCAGACTTTTGCGTTTAAGTACGCCGACACCTCGTCCGTAGCCTTTATCATCGGGCTAAACGTGGCTTTGGTGCCTTTTATCGCGGCGGGGCTTTTTAGGCATAAAATTTACTCCTACGCGTATGTGGGCGTGGCGTTTGCGGTGGCGGGGCTTTATATGATAGGCGATACGAAAGTTGGCTTTGGCCTGGGCGAGATTTTGGCTCTGGTTTGTGCGTGCGCCTACTCATTTCACATCGTGCTCACCAACCGCTTGGTGCAAAAATGCAACCTCGTAAATATGGTTTATTTTGAAATTTTGACCCTAATCGCGCTTTGTTTCGCGGCTATTTTGGTTTTTGAGGACGCTAAAATCGCTCCCGTCGTGGACAGCGCGTTTATCATAGCGATGCTAGTCGTGGGCGTGCTGGGTACGGCGTTTGCGTTTTTTGCGCAGGCCTTGATGCAAAAATTTACCACGCCCGTTAAAACGGCGATATTTTTCACTCTCGAGCCCGTAACCGCCGGAGCGATGGGCTATTTCGTCGGCGCGGAGGACATCAGCGCATATAGGCTTTACGGCGCGGCACTTATCTTGGTCGGAGTTTTGATCAGCGAGATAGGCAGCTACCTGCGCGCTAAAAAGGAAAATTTAGCCTAAATTTCGGCGAGTTTTGCTTGGTGTTTCGCTCAAAGCGCCGACCCGCCGTAAGATCAAATTTATCAAATCGCCGCCAAATTTACTCTCGCGGCGATCTTATCCCATTTAAATTTATCGTCGTTTGCCAGCTAGCAAGAGGGCGACGACTCTCAAATTTGACGCGATAAAGCCCGAATTTAGTCAAATTGCGTTAAATTTGCCCCTTAAATTTAGCTAAAGAAATCAGATGAAAAAATCAACCGAATTTAAGGCCGACCTCGCGCTGTTCGTGATCGCGGTGGTCTGGGGCGTGACGTTTTTGCCGATGGCGCAGACTCTAAAAACAAACGGCGTTTTTACGCTTTTGTTTTGGAGGTTTTTGATCGCGGCCGCGCTGATGGCGCTAATAAGCCTCAAATTTACTCGAAAAATCGACCGCAATTCGTTAAGATTCGGCACATTTTTAGGCGCGCTTTTGTTCGCGGCCTTTACGCTTCAGACCTTTGCCCTAAAATACGCCCCAAGCTCTACCGTCGCCTTTATCACGGGGCTAAACGCCGTTTTTACGCCATTTATCGCGCTCGCGTTTTTCGGACAAAAGGTCGTGGTTTATGCCTTTGTCGGCGCGTTTTTATCGGCGGTGGGGCTTTATTTGCTAACGGGCAGCGAGCTGGGCTTTGGCGTCGGGGAGGTGCTTAGCGTCGTTTGCGCGCTGGGCTTTGCGCTGCATATCATTTTCACGGGCGTTTTGGTGCGCAGGTGCGAGCTTTATTGGATGGTGAGCGCGCAGTTTGCGGTCGTGGCGGCGCTTTGTTTTGTCGCGGCGCAGATTTTTGAGCCTCGCGGCGTCGTACCCGTTTTAGACGAGGCATTTTTCGTCGCGGTTGCGGTTACGTCGGTGTTTGCGACGGTTTTGGCGTTTTTCGTGCAGACGGCGGCGCAGCGCTACACGACGCCCGTTAAAACTTCGCTTATCTTTACATTTGAGCCGGTAAGTGCTGGGATCGTGGGGTATTTTTTTGGCGGTGAGATACTAAGCGGCGTGCAGATAGCAGGAGCCGGGCTCATACTCTTTGGCATCGTCGTTAGCGAGGTGGGCAGCTACTATAAAAACAAAAAATCGCGAGTAGCTGGCTCGTAAGGGCGGCTAAATTTGACAAATCTAATCAAAGGAGCGAAAATGACGAAAGATCAGTGCTGCGTCCTAAAGCATTTGACGGTGGGCGAAACGGGTGGCTTTGAAAAAGCGGGCGAGCTGGGCGACGGCGAGTTTTTGGATGCGCTTATCGGAAAAGGGCTTGTTTGGATGCTTGACTGGGCCGGCGAGGACGAGACGGGCGATGTAGGCAAATTTATCAGCTCTAGGCTAGGTGCGCTGCAAAGCGGCGTGTCACTAGAGTGCGATAAAATTTACGCAAGGCTCGAAAAAGAAGCGAAAAAAGAGGATTTCGAGCGCGGCGATGCGAGCCTATTTTTGATGAACGAGTTTCAAAAGGCGCTAAAGAAGAGCGATTTTAGGCTCTTTACTTTGGGTCTTCATAGCGACGCTTATTATCTGCTCGTCGCGCATAAGGACGCCGAGAAAGATTTTAAAAAGCTAGGCAAGCGTGAAGAGCTGTTTTGGGATATCGCGCCATGGGGCAAGCGCCGCAAAAGGCAGATCCTTTACGTCATAAACTGCGAGTGCGGCGAGATGTCAGCGTGGCAGCTGGACGCGGACGAGCCCTCTCCTAGAGACGAGGTTTGCGAGGTGTGCGGGCGGGTGCTTTTCGACGCAGACGGCAACGCGATGCAGCCTTTGGAGAAGGAATTTATCTGATTCGGCTTTGCTTGGTCAAATTTGCCCGTATATGCTAGCGACTGCAAATTTGACATCAAATTTAAGCCGCAGATCGTGAGTCAAATTTGATCAAATTTAATCCAAAACGCCGAATCTACCGCCTCTTAACCGCCGTAAATATAAAAAAGCAAACCGAAGCGATGAGGATGATACTAGCGCCGCTAGTGAGATTCGCCTCAAAGCTCAGCCACAGCCCGCTCACGCAAAACGCGGCCGAGATGAGCGCGGCGTTTAGCATCATCATGCCTAGGCGGCTTGATATCGCGCCCGCGATGTAGGGCGGGATCGTGAGCAGCGCGATAACGAGTATGAGTCCGACCGCGCGTATCGTCATCACGACGCTTAGCGCCATCATGCACGTTAGCGCGTAGTAGAGCAGCGTCGTGCGCACGCCGCGAAGACGCGCAAATTCCGCGTCAAAGCTAAGCGCCTCAAACTGGCGGTAAAATAGCGCGACGGACGCGAGTATGACGCAGTTTGCGACCGCCATGAAAATAAGATCGCCCTGCGGCACGGCCAAAATCGAGCCAAAAAGATAGCTCATCAAATCGACGTTGTAGCCCGGCGCTAGGTCGGTGAGGATGATGCCAAACGCCATGCCAAATGCCCACAGCGCGCCGATGACGGAGTCCATCTTGCTCTTGTCTTTGAGCGTGATCGTGGCGATGAGTAGCGCCAAAAATACGGAAAACAGGCTCGCTCCAAGCAGCGGCTCGAGTGAAAAATAAAACGCGATGCCAAGCCCGCCGTATGCGCCGTGAGCGATACCGCCCGCGATGAAAACCATGCGGTTTATGACCGTGAGCGTACCGATCACGCCGCAAGCGATGCTAACGAGGATGCCTGCCAGCAGGGCGTTTTGCATAAAATTTAAGCTAAGAGCTTCTAGCATTTGTTTCCTTTTTTACCTTTTTCGGCGCTTTTTGGTGTTACTCGCCGAGACCCGCACCTTTAAGGTGTCAAATTTGAATTAGTCAAATTTATCGTCGCGCATAAATTTAATTTTTCTTGTTAAGGGGGAAGGGGCTTGAATTGCGCTCTGCTTTGCAGTTGCGAAGCGTAGCTGAAGCAAAAGAGCTCCCTTTTGTATCCACCTTTCTATTTTCTTCGGGAGAGGAGGGGGTACTACTTACGAAGCGTCGCCCCTTCCTCTCCCAAGCCCTCTCCAACCCCACTGCACGTTCAAAGGGTGCGACCGCGCTGTCGCGCCGCACGTTTTTTAAATTTGCGTTTTTGTGGAGTGGGCCTCGGCGACTCAAATTTGCAAATTTGAACATAAAAAGTTAAGGCGAAGTATCGCGAGATGATTTTTCGAGTTTTGAAGCAAAATTGAGCGTGCGCTAGGTATATAGCCTACGGAGCGAAAATTTTGCGAAATCTCGGAAAAGCGCTCGCGAGACGAGCCGCAAATCCCCCTAACGATGTCCGCAGCCGCATTCTTTCAACGCCACCTCCACATCGCAAAAATGCCTATGCTCCCTCGCCAAATGCTCGATAAAATCCTGCTTGGAGCCGTGCGAGATCTCATGCATGAAAAGATCGTGATTGACGTAGGCGACCTTGGTAGCGAAATTTAGCGTCAAATTTACGTCGTGGCTGATGAGCACAACGCCCGTGCCGTCCTCATTTATCTGTTTTAGCAGCCTATAAACATCGGCTTGACCCTTCGTATCGATACTGGCGGTTGGTTCGTCTAGCATCAAAATTTTAGCCTTTGCACAAAGCGCGCGCGCGATATAGACGCGTTGGCGCTGTCCGCCGCTTAGATCGCCGATCTTTCGCCGCGTAAATTCGCCCATCCCGACGCGCTCCAGCGCCGCTTCGGCCTCTATCTTGTCGTCCTTACCGTAAAATCCAAACAGCTTTTTATCTATCCGCCCCATCAACACGACCTCGAGCACGCGCATCGGGAAGCTTTGATTTATCGGGATATTTTGCGGGACGTAGCCCACGGTCTTGCTCACGCTAGCAGGCTCCTGACCGAACACCTCGATCGTCCCGCCGCTTGGTTTATTTAGACCCAGCATCAGCTTTAAAAGCGTGCTTTTGCCCCCGCCGTTTGGGCCGATGATAGCTAGAAAATCTTTGCAGTCGTATTCTAAATTTATACCCTCAAACACGAGGTTTTCATCGTAGCCAAAGCTCAAATTTCGCACCGAAATGTCGCTCATAAAACGCTCACCTTACCCGAAATATAAAACATAAAAACGCCAAGCCCCAGCATCACCAAAAGCGCGGCAAACTCGCAGCAAGTCCGCAGCGCGCGAAATCTCATCGCGCCCTTTAGCTTAAAGCCGCAAACGGCCGCGAGAAATATCACTGCGCCCATGCCAAGGCCCATAAACACGCCGCTAGCAAGCCCGGCCGCGTAGCTGTTTAGGCTAAAAGCCAGCACGAAAACTAGCAGTGTGCCCGGACACGGCACTAGCGAACCTGCTAGCACCACCAGCCACTCGCTAGCGGTCTTTGGCGCCTCACTAGAGGCCCTACAGGCTGCGCAGCCGCACTCGCTCTCGTGGGCGATAGGGCTAAATTTGACGGAATTTACGCTCAAATTTGACGTGGAGTTTAAATTTGAGCCAAAAACTTTACTCACCTCGTTTGCGCCTTTTTCGTCCGAGACAGGTGCGGTGGCAAAGCTAAATTTAGGCTTTAGCGCCGTTTTTTTAAGCTTAGCGTAGATCATATAAAGGCTCACACAAACGATCGCTACGGCCGAAATTTTCGTCATCGCGCCCGCTATGTCGCTGACTTTGTTCGTCAAAAACGCGTTTAAAAAAACGTAGCTAAAAAGCACGAGCAAAAACGCTCCCGCCACGTGCGCGAATCCGACCTTCATCGCAAAAACTAGAGCGCGCGAGTAGCTGCCGCCGTTTGCGATGAAGTAGCTAGCCGTTAGCATCTTTGCATGACCGGGGCCAGCGGCGTGCAAAAATCCGTAAAAAAAGCTAACCGCAGCCAGCAGGGCGAAATTTAGCGCGTTTAGCTCGGCGCTATTTATCTTGATGAGCTCTTTTAGGCGCTCTAAAAACTGAAGGCTCATACCGGAAACCGAGTCAAATTTCGCCCTATCCTCGGCGTCGATTTGCTCTAAATTTTGCTTATTTTGCGCCTTAACCAGCGAGCTAAGCTCAGGCTTTGCAGGCTCTATTTTAGGCGCTTTTGAGGTCATCTCAAAAAATGCCGTGCTTAAATTTACGTTTGGCACGAGATAAATTTTATCCGTGAGCGCGTATGGCTGGGGCGAGTTTATTTTAAAGTTAAAAAATCCTTCGCGGTCAAAAACCTCGACCGTGACGACGCGGCCGTCCTTGACCGCCAAATTTAGCTCTAAAATATACTCGAAATTTAGCCTGCCCCCATCCAGATAAACCCGCTGCGAAAGCGTTTTGGCGTGCAAATTTACCGTCTCGCCCGCGCCGTCGTAGTAGCCCACGCTCGTTAGATACCCGCGCGGCACGATGTAGTCGAGCAGGGATTTTTGCACCTTCCACGCTTCGTTTTTGCTAAGCGCTTTATCGGCGTTTTCGTCGTAGCTTTGTAGTGTTAGTTCGGTGAAATTTTCAGAAAACGTCCAGGTTACGACGGCTGTTTTTATCATATCGCCCTGGACGTCAAATTTGACCGAGGCGTGCGCGGTCGGAGTGTAAAGCGAGCACAGAGCGCAGGCGTGCGCAAAGCTAAAAAAGGACGCAAAAAGCGCGAAAATAGCGAGTATGCGTCCAAATTTCATTTACAGGCTCTTTGCAAAAATTTGTGCCGTTTTGCGTAGCTCGGCGTCCCAATCAAGCGGCAGTTGATCGATCTCTACGACGCTAGCGCCGCTTTCTTTAGCGATGGTTTGCGCGGCTTTTTTAGAAAACTGCGGAGCGACGAAAATAACCTTCACGCCGTGCTCTTTGGCTTCCTCGATGAGCTCTTTTAGCTGGGCCGGTTTTGGCTCCTTGCCCTCCACTTCGATCGCGATTTGCTCCAGATCGTAGCGCTTAGCAAAGTAGGCCCAAGACGGGTGATATACGATAAATTCGCGGTTTTTGACGTTTGCTAGAGTGCTTTTGATAAAGCCGTCAAGCTCACCCAGCTGGGCTTCAAATTTAGCCAAATTCGCTTCGAAAAGCGCCTTGTTTTCAGGATATTTTTCGCTTAGCGCGGCGGCGATATTTTTAGCTTGGATTTTTACGGAAACGGGATCTAGCCAGATGTGTGGGTCAAATTCGCCGTGGTGATGCTCGTGATCGTGGTGATCGCGACCGGCATGCTCGTGTTTATGCTCGTGGTGGGCGTGTTCGTGCTTGGCGTCATGGTGATGATCGTGGTCCGCGTGCTCGTGGTGACCTTCAAATTTGATCTTTTCCACGCCCGCATCGGTTTTTACGATTTTAAGGTTTGGATATGATTTTTGAAATTTCGGCAACCAAGCCTCCTCAAACTCGATCCCGATAGCAAAATAAAGATCGCTTTTTTCAAGCGCGGTCATTTGTTTGGGTTTTGGTTCGTACGTATGCGGATCGGCTCCCTTGCCTACCATGACGTTTACCTCGACCGCGTCGCCCGCGATTTGCTTGACGAAATACTCCTGCGGCAAAATACTGACGCTAACTTGTCCTTTGGCGTATAGCGCGACTAAGCCCAAACATAAAAACGCGAAAATTTTTCTCATTTTTATCCTTTCCGTGTTAAAATTTGGGCGAAATTATATCAAAAGCAACTTAGTTGCAAATTAATTTTGCTCAGGGTATAATACCCTAAAATTCTTAACGCGGAGGAAAAATATGAGCGAAAATTTGGAAGAAAAAGCCGGTTTTGAGGAGCTTTTAACGAAAAATGATATCAAAATCACTCCACTTAGACTTGAGATCTTGCACATTTTACGCGCCGCCGCCGCACCGCTTAGCTATGATGAGATTTTGGCTCATATGGGCGCGAACAAAACCACGTTTTACCGCTGTATGGACCTTTTTGAAGCTAAGGGCATCGTGCTAAAAAGCGAAAATAACCGCAAAAATTTCTACGAACTTGAAAGCGGGGCAAAGGCGTATTTCGTCTGCGACGTCTGCCATAAGATGACTAATATCGACATGCCGCGCCTAAAACAAAATCACGTCAAAAGCGTCGTAGTTAAGGGCGTTTGCGACGACTGCTTTTAAAATTTACTCTTAAATTTGGCGATAAATTCCGAACTCAAATTTGCTTTACCGGCATTAAATTTAAAAAACGGCTTCCGAAAAAATTTCGCCGCAAATTTATAAAAAGCGATTGCTACGTCAAATTTAAAAATCAAATTTGACGCGGGTGATTTAAAACTAATCCTCGTAAAGCTTTGCGATCTCCGGCGGTATAGCGATCGGACGACCGCGCGCGAGATCATAAAATACGTAAGTCGTCACCGCGCTAGCAACCGGCGCTCCGTCTTTACTAAACTCGTAAAAACGCTTCGAGCAGCTTCTTTTTTCGGGCTGCGTCCAGGTTTTCACGCGCACCTTATCGCCCAAAAATAGCTGCCCGAGGTAGTCGATCTCGTGTCTGCGCACCATCCACGTGCGGTTTTGCGCGAGATTTGTCTCGATGAGATCACCCACGGCGTTTGAGTGCGCGTTTGCCGCTTCTTGCATCCAGATGACGTAGTGAGCGTTGTTTGCGTGATGATTCACGTCGATGGCGTCCTCGCCCACGATAAATTCGTAATAAAAAATTTTCATTTTCACTCCTAAAAACGCTAAAATTGTAGCAAAAATTTAAAGGCAAACAAAATGAAAGAGATGTGGGACAAAAAGGCGGCGAGCTATACGAGATTTACGGGCGAGCCTAGCGAATTTCAGAGGGGGCTTTACGCTAAAATCGAGGAGTTTGGCGTCAAATTTGAGGGCAAAAGCGTCGTGGATATCGGCTGCGGCACGGGCGTGCATACGCTGCTTTTAGCGCAAATTTGCCGCGAGATAACCGGCATGGATATCTCAGGCGAAATGCTAAAAGTCATGCTCGAAGACGCGGCTAAATTTAATATTTCAAATTTAACCGCCGTGCAAAGCGATTTTAAAAACTTTAATCCAAACCGCGTCTACGACGTGGCTTTTAGCACGATGAGTCCTGCGATCGCGGACGAAGAGGATTTTGTCAAATTTATAAATTTAGGCGAAAAAAGGGTCTATCTTTGGTGGAACAAACCGCGAAATTCAAGCGTTTTGGAGCTTTTTTACGAAGGCTCGCAGAGAGGGTGCTTTAAAGAAAAGGCAAATTTTTTCGAAGAGTACTTGCGCCGAGAAAATATCATTTTTAACTCCTGCGTGCTTGAAGAGTCTCGCGAACAAAAACGCACGCTTGAAGAGATGACGCAAAACGCGCTTTGGCATTTAGAAATAGCAAATTTTGCGCACGAGGAAAACGCGGTCAGATCGCGGCTAGAAAGCATCGCACAGGACGGCTACGTGACGGAAAAAATCGTCTCTTCAATGAAGCTTTTAGTTTTTTAAGATATAATCGCTTTATTTATTTAAAATTTAAAAAGGATTTTAGTTGCCGCGAGCGTTTTTGCAGATATTTTCGTGCGTTTTATGCTTCTTTTGCGTTCAAGCTTTCGCCGCTTCACACGTTTTATCTCCGGTCACCCAGCCCAAATTTGACGAACAAAAAGCCAGATTGGGCAAGGAGCTGTTTTTTGATGCGTCGATAAGTCCGAGCGGCACGCTGTCTTGCGAGAGATGCCACAGCCTTTACTGGGATTTAAGCGGCACGAGCAAAAAAAACGTAAAAATTTCCGCCGACGAGGAGATTAGCCCGCCAACTGCTCTAAACTCGGCATTAAATTTTATCTTTTTTAAAAACGGCGAGGTTAAGGATCTGGCTGGGCAGGTCAGACAGAGTCTAACGAGTAAAAATGAACTTGCCAGCGAGCCGAAATTTTTAATCCAGAAGATAAATCAAAACTCCGTTTATAGGAAAAAATTTGAAGAGCTTTACAAAAACGGGGTGAGCTTTGACAACATCGTCGACGCGTTGGTAAATTTTGAAAAAGCCCTCGTCACGCCAAACGCTAAATTCGACAAATTTATCAGCGGCGACGAGAGCGTTTTCGACGATGAGGAAAAGCGCGGATTTGAGCTATTTAAAAAAATCGGCTGCATAAACTGTCACAGCGGCGCGAATATGGGCGCAAACCTCTACTACGAGCTAAGGTTTCACGCAGATGGCAACAAAACCGGCCGCTACAAAGTGCCTAGCCTGCGAAACATCGAAAAAACCGCGCCGTACTTTTATGGCGGCGAGGTTATGGATCTAAAAGACACGATTAAAGACGTTGGCAAAATGCTTTTAAACTACGATCTAAGCGAGGAGCAGACACACGAGCTTTATAAATTTTTGCTGACTTTAAGCGGCGAAAAACCGGAAATTTTAAAATGAAACACAAGATAATCTTTCATAAAATTTTGTTTTTTACTATCGTTTGTATCGTATTTTTCGGTACCGTGATGACCTATAAGGCCACCAAAGACCTAGTAACTGCTTATGAGTGGAAAGGCACGATAGAAAGCGTAATGGACGCTAACGACGAGGCAAATTTCTTGCTCGAAAAAAGCCTTCTAGAGGCCGACTACGACGCGATCATGCGCCATACGGCTGAGTTTCAAAAGGCTCTAAAAAAGCTTGATTCAAGTAACCTGATCTCCTTTGAAAAGCTAGCGTTAAACGAAAAAACTTTTAGCGAGCTAGAGGAAGCGGTTGAAAAAAGAGTCGAGCTAACGGATAAATTTAACTCCGTTACGATAATGGCAAAGCTCGTTTATAACGAAATAATCTTAAAATTCGAGGCTTTAGACGGGCTGTATTTTAACGAGCTGATGTCGCAAATTTTGATGTTTAGATACGACTTAAACACTGATCTAGCGGCACCCAAAAAGCTTTTAAACGAGTATTTAAAGAACCCAAAACTAACTAAAAACGACGCAGATTTTTTATCGAGCGCACAAAAACTGATCGGCCACTACGAGCAGGCGCAAAAGCTTTACCGCGATATAATTTCGCTTGAAATTTACAATAAACTATCCGACCTCAAAGAAAGTAGCGAGCGCTACATACAAAACGTCTTATCGAATTTACGTAGGACGATGGCGCTAGTATTTGTGTTGTTTGGGCTTGCGTCGATATTTGTTTATATTTCTTATGCTAGAGCTAGAAACAATATCAGACTACTAAACCGTTTCGAGCAAGCCGTCGATAATAGCTTTAACGCCATAACCTTTACCGACCTAGATAGAAAGGTCAAATACGTAAATAAAATTTTCGAGCAAAATTTCGGATATAAATTTGAGGAACTAAAAGATCAAAATATAAACATCATAAAGTCCCATCAGCACTCAAACGAATTTTATCAAGATATGCTAAAAACGATAGAATCGGATCAAATTTGGCGAGCCGACGAGCTAATAAGCAGAACAAAAAGCGGCGAACTCATATACGAGCAGGTTATTTTCTCTCCGCTTTTTAACGAAAGCGGCGACAAAGACGGCTACATGTCGATCAAATTTGATAAAACCAAAGAGATCGCGATGACAAAAGAGCTCGAAAACAAAAACAAAGAGCTGAAAAACGAAGCGCTAAAAGACAAGCTAACGGGGCTTGGTAGTTATTTTGCTCTGACGCAAAGGATGGAGCAGGGCTCGGGCGGCATGATCATCTATATAAACATTAACAACTTTATGGATTTTCGGTTTTTTTATAAAACAAAGACCGTGGACGCCATCATTGCTTCATTTGCGACGACGCTTCAGCTTTGTATCGACACTTATAAGATTGACGCGAACATTTATAGAGTGCAGTTTGATGAGTTTTGTATCTGGTACGGCGGTGACGATGCAGAGCGGGTCGTACGTAAATTTATCGATTATTTTAAGGCAAATAATCTCTATATCACGGTTGAGGGGGCACGCGAGTTTATCCCTAATATCAAAATAACCATCGGCGTTAGCCTGCCTCAAGACACTCCGCAAACAAACCGCCTAACTCAAGCCATGCTAGCTCACCACGAAGCTAAGCAAAACGGCGAAACGGTGCAGTTTTACACCGAAAACAGCCACATAGAGCAGCAGTATTACCACAACCAAATCATGTCGCGCACCATCGAAAACGCGCTATATAACGATACCGTGATCGTCGAGTGTCAGCCGATCTACGACGTATCTGGTGAAACGGCGCGGGTCAAATACTACGAAGTGCTCGTGCGCCTCATCGACGAAAACGGCAAGATCCGCTATCCGGGCGAGTTTTTGGACATAGCAAAGAAAATTTCGCTTTATAACGATATCACGAAAAAGGTCATCGAGCACGTATTTAGGCTAGTTGAGAAGTTTACGAATACAAGCTTTTCTATGAACCTTTCTAGCAGCGATATCGCAAACGAAAGCATAAGGGATCTCATCGAGAAAAAGCTACGCGTCTGCTCAAGGCCTGAGCACGTGTATTTTGAGATATTAGAGAGCGAGGGCGTGGATGATTATAAGATCGTAAATGACTTCATCAACAAGATCCGCGCCTACGACTGCAAAATTTCGATCGATGATTTCGGTAGCGGCTACTCAAACTACTACCGCATCCTAGAGCTTGATATCGACACGATCAAGATCGATGGCTCGATCATCAAAAAGCTACCTTACGACAAAAATGCTAGGTATCTACTGCAAACTATCATCGACTTTGCCGGAAGACAGGGCTACAACGTCGTGGCGGAGTTTGTTAGCTCAGAGGAGATCCTCGCCGAGATAAAGAAATTTGGCATCAAATACGCGCAAGGGTTTTTGCTGGGCAAGCCGACCTCGCCTAGCAATATCGAGGAGTAAAACGCGCGGTGGCTTTGAGCCGTTAAATTTAGCTCGTCTTAGTCAAATTTGCCCGCTCAAATTTGACTAATCCTGTATCCAGACCGCCAAAAATCCGAGCAAAAATATAACCAAAAATAATCCCGCCTGAAAATAGAAATTCTTTTTTAAATTTTCGTTTATCAAAGCGCAAAGCTCGGAAATAAAGATGTATAGCTCGCTCACGCATATCCTTTGGGCGCAAATTTTACGTCAAATTTGCCGCCCTCGCAGAGTCAAATTTGAGTGAGCCATTAAAAAGCGGCTCAAATTTAGCTTGGATTATAAATTTGAGCTTGGCTCGTCTTTAAATTTCCTTCTAACAAAAGTGGCGCAAACCACAAACGAAACTGCCGTCAAAGCGTAAAATATATAGCTAGAAATAGGATTTGCGCGGGTCTCGCCCTCTTTTAGCTTTTTAACCGAAACGGCGTTTCTAAACATATCAAACATCGCGATGCGCCAGCCATAGTATTTGATCTGCGCCCTGCCTTCGCCCACTAGACTCTGGGCTGCGGCTTGGACGTCGGCGGAGTTAAATTTAAAATAAAGCGACAAGCCCCAGCCCGTGTCTTCGTTGCGATACGGCATCACCTTCGTGCCGTTTAGCTCCCGCGTGTAGATGAAGTACACGTCGCGCGTCGGGCCGTCGGCCGGGTTTTGCGCGTCGATGAAGCCGTCTTTGTCCATGCGCTTGACCTCGCCGCCCGTGATGATCGCCTCGTCGTAGTGCGGGAAAGCGTAGTTTATCGCCGTAAATACCAAGGCATGCAGAGCAAACAGAAAGCTAATTATGAAAATTCGGAGGTATTTTTTAAATTTTTGCATTTTCGTCCTTTGGGGCGAATTGTACAAGATAGAAGTTTAGAAGAAGCTAAGCCCCTAAAGCAGGGGCTTAGGCGGATTAGGCTTTGGCCTTGCAGCCGCAGCTTCCCGCGATAAATTTAAGAATCTGGATAAAGAAGCAAACGCCGCCGATAATGAAGATCGTATCGCCGATCATCCTTAGCCAGCGTAAATTTTGCAAGTGATCCATCTGCAAAAACTCTGCGCTTCTAGCGTACCACATGCCAACGTCTATCGCGGCGACGGCTTGATAAAGACCGATCGGGAGCAGCGACGCTAAAATCATTAGCATTAGACCCGCATTTAGCGACCAAAAGCCCACTTTCATAAGCTTGTCGTTAAATTCTTGCCCTTTGAAAAGGTAAAGCGCCACGAGCCAAACAAAGCCCAAAGCCAAAAATCCGTAAACGCCAAACAGCGCCGCGTGTCCGTGCACCGAGGTGGTGTTTAGACCCTGGATGTAGAACAAAAATAGCGGCGGGTTGATAAGGAAGCCAAACACGCCCGCGCCCAGCATATTCCAAAACGCCACCGCTATAAAGCAGTAAAGCGGCCATTTGAGATTTTTCGCCCAGCTTTGCGCGAACTGAAGCGAATACTGATGAAACGCCTCGGCTCCAAGAAGCACCAAAGGCACGACCTCAAGCGCGGAAAAGCTAGCGCCCACAGCCATGATCGGAGTGGTCGTTCCCGCAAAATAAAGGTGGTGGAAAGTGCCAGGGATACCGCCAATCAAAAACAAGCTAGCGCTTGCCAAGGTCGAATAGGTCGCGAATTTTTTGCCAACTAAGCCTAAAGATGCGAACACGAACGCAAGAGAAGCGGTCGCAAACACCTCGAAAAAGCCCTCGACCCAAAGGTGAACGACCCACCAGCGCCAGTATTCCATCACCGGTAGCGGGCTTCTTTGACCGTAAAATAGCCCCGCGCCGTAGAAAAGTCCCACCGCGATAGCAGAAGCCGTAAAGATAGCTAGCAGGTTTTTATCGCCATCAGCCTTAAATCCACCGACGAATCCACGAAGCACAAGCGCCATCCAGATAACAAGACCGACAAACAAAATAAGCTGCCAAACTCTGCCAAGCTCGATATACTCGTATCCTTGGTGACCAAGCCAAAAGCTCAGGCTAGTATCCATCTTGCCCGCTATCGCCATGTATTCGCCGATAAAGCTGCCCACGACTAGGAAAAGTAGTGCGTAAAATAGCAAATCAACGCCTAGTTTTTGAAATTTAGGATCCTTGCCGCCGTTGATGATAGGCGCTAGGAAAAGTCCGGCTGCCAAAAAGCCCGTCGCGATCCAGAAAATGCTCGCCTGGATGTGCCAAGTGCGCGCCAAAGAGTACGGGATGTACTGGGATAAATTTATGCCGTAAAACTCCTGCCCCTCGACTGTGTAGTGCGCCACGAAGCCGCCTATCATGATCTGGAAAACAAAAAGAGCTAGCGCTACAAAAAGGTATTTGCCAAGCGCCTTTTGAGACGGGGTCAAATTTAGCCTTGAGAGCGGATCGGCGTCGATAGGAGCGAGTTTCTCGTGATCTTTTTCTCCGTAGAAATTTGAAAACCAAACTAGTAAGCCAACGCCCGCAACCAAAATCGTAACGCTGATAATCGTCCAAAATACGTTTTCTTTCGTCGGAACGTTGTCGATTAGCGGCTCGTGCGGCCAGTTGTTCGTGTACGTAGCCTCGCTATTTGGGCGATTCGTCGCCGTAGCCCAGGTCGCCCAGAAGAAGAAATCATTTAGCTGCTCGCGGTTTTCCTCTTTGGCTAACGTGTTGTTTTTCATCGCGTAGTTTTCGCGTAGTTTTTGGTATTTCGGATCGTTGCCAAAAAGCCCGTTATACTCGTCGCGTACTACCTTTGCTGCGGCGATCCTCTCGTCGCTGATCGTTATAACGCCGTTTTTTAGCGTATTCGTGCGATATTCGCTCTTTGTTAGAGCCTTGATGTTGGCTTGTTGCTCGGCGCTTAGAGCGTCAAATTTGGCTCCGTAAAGCTGATTTGCCTTTATATCCATAAACGCGACTAGCTCTTTATGTAGCCAATCAGCCGTCCAGTCAGGCGCTTGATACGCTCCGTGTCCCCACACCGAGCCCACCTGCATACCGCCGATGCTTTGCCAGGCCTCTTGGCCTTTATAAATTTGCTCTTGCTCGACTATTATTTTGCCGTTTTTATCGGCAAAACTCACTACCGGCGGCGCTTCGCGATAAACCTCTACGCCGTAATAGCCCAGTATCCCGAAGGCGATAGTAACGACTGCTACCAGCGCCCACCAATACTTCTTGTATTCACGCATACTTTGTCTCCTTTTGAAAAATTCGTATAAAGTTTATCCAAAATAAATTTGCACAAAAATGATGTATATCAATAAAAGGATAAAATCTGTCCTTAAAATATTGCTTATTTTAAAAATGTATAATTACGAAAATATATTTTGGGGGATTTTATGCTTAAATTCGAGATTGTTTATAAATTTTGCCTCATTTGCACGCTGATTTTGGGGCTTAGTTTGCTCGCGTTTTCGGGGGTAAATTTCGCGCTCGGAGAGTATGGCGAATTTTGGATGGGCGCACATAAATTTGCGGGCTTTTTGGTTGCGCTTGCAGCCGTTTTACACGTGATAAATCGCAAGAAAAAGCTCATCAAACTCGCAAATGAATTTACAGACGTCATCACTCGTCGCAAAAATCCTAGCATGTGCAACATGGACCGCATCATCGCCTCGCTCGAGCCCTATACGATCGCTGAAATCTCGCAAAAACTAGGCTTTGATGAGGCCGAGTTTTGCCGCACATTACGCGAAAACGGCGTCAAATTTAATGGAGCAAATCAAACCTTGCGCCAAATTTCTTTTTTAAACGACGAAAAGATATTTTTCGTGCTAGTTCTCATCGTCGAGGCAAAATTTGGCAAAAGATTTTGCGGCGAACTCAAATTTAAAGGCGCTAAATTTAATGGCGGCATAAAAGCAGCGTGAGCTCGGCGCAAGCGACACGGAGGCTAAATTCATATTTTTGAAAGGGCTCAAATTTTAAAAATAACCGCAATTTTAATCATAACTTTTAACGTTTTACTTTTTGGCGGGATTGTTTGGACGATATTTTGGCGAAATCCTAGCAAGCTTAGCCCGCGTCAGCTCGCTGCAATAGGCGAATCAAGCGCGATAAAAAGACTTTCCGTACGGCCATTTTTACTTTGGTTGGAGCGGTTTTTCATCTCGCGTGAAAGCCTTTGGTTTGATCAAAATTACATCTATGTTTTTAGAGGGCAGGAACTCGCGTCTAGGTATAAATTTGAGCAAATTACAGCGCTTGAGAGTACGAAAATATGGATAAATAGCGCTAGAATTTGGCGGATTTGTTTTGCGGACGAGTTTGAGAAAGACGGCACGAGCGAGTATAAATTTGCGCCAGCGGCTTCGATTTTTACTCCAAATTTTAAAGAGTTCTTGCAAATTTTGCACGAGAAAAATAAGGATACGATCAAAACGAAACCGAGATTTTGGGAGACCGTTTAACCGTAAATTTGGAACTTGCGTTAAATCGTGCTCTTTGAACCGATACAAAAAGATAAAATGCGGTCGTTTTGATAAAAAATAAAATATAAAACGCTCCGGCGCGTAAGTGTATTGATTTAACAAAACGGGCTTAATATAGGACTAAAAATTTAGCGATAATTTTTAAATTTTATCTATATCTATAACCTTGTCAAAAATAAATTTAAGCTCCTCTTGGTGTGTGATAGCTAGTACGCTAAGGTGCGTAAAGTCGCGCTTCAGGGCGGTTAAAAGCTCTTTTGCCAGCACGCTATCAAGCGCCGAAGTTGCCTCGTCAAGCAGTAAAAATGCGGGCCGCGCAAAATAAACCCTAGTAAATGCAAGCCTTTGTGCTTCGCCGCCGCTTAAAATCTTGCCCCAATCTTTAACTTCGTCTAGTTCGCGGATAAATTTCTCTAGCCGCACTCGTCGTAAAATTCCTTCAAAATCGGCATCGGCGCCTTGCAAATCGCTAGGATACGCGATAAGCCGCCTTAGACTCATGCGCGCTAAAAACGGCTTTTGCGGCACGACCATCGTCCCGCACGGCAAGCAAACATCGCCCGAGCCGTGATCCCAGATGCCCACGATATACCTAAATACGCTGCTTTTGCCCGTTCCGCTAGCTCCGCGTAGCAGCACCCATTCGCCGCTTTTTATGCTCAAATTTAGCCCGCAAACTAACCTTTCGCCGCTCGGGGTAAAAATTTGTAAATTTTTACACCTCAGCTCGTTTGCTTCGGCGTTTTCGTCAAATTTAACGCTCTTAAATTTATCCTGCGCCAAATTTGCCGCCGTTACCTGGGCAGGTTTGTTGACGTCGTCAAGATCGCTGTTATGCTCTCTAAATTTAGCGTCAAATTTGACCTTAGAGTCCGCTGCCTGCGCGATCTCGATGAATTTATACACGCGCTCCACGCTCGCAGCCCACTCCATGATCTGCCTATAGTAGTCCATAAACCACGCAAAGCCGTCCTGCACGCTGTAAAACGCCGAGCGCGCCCGCATCATATCGCCAAACGTCATCGCGTGCGCGAAATAAAGCGGCAAACAGGCGAAGATGGGGATTAGATTCGTGATTTTTAAGTAGCTAGCCGAAAAGCACTCTAGGCGAAACTCGGTGTTCATGATGACGCGCCAGTTGCGCACTACCTCGCTAAAGCTTGTTCTAAAGCGCGTTTTTTCAGCGCACGCACCCTTCATCAGCGCGACGGCTTCGGCGTTTTCGCGAGTGATTAGTAGATTTGCGCGGTAGTCGGCCTCGACCTGCTGTTTTTCGTAGTTTAGGCGCTTTAGACTGCGGCCGATTAGGTGCGTGATTAGCGAGCTAAAAAGTGTATAAACGAGCGCGATGTAGACCAAAAAGCCCTCCAGCGCAAACTCGTGTCCAAACGCGCTAAAGCGCAGTACTTTTGACGCCTCCCAGAGGATAAAGGCGAAAGCAAAAAGCTTGGAGAGGTTGTAAACCATGGATTTTATTAGATTTACGCTTTTATCGGCGAGTAGGAGGCTGTCCTCGGCGATACGCTGGTCCGGGTTATCAAAGCCCGTGGCGCCGGACAAGCGGTAAAAATTTGCGTTTTTTAGCCATAGATTTTCCATCTCTTCGCTTAGACTTTCGCGCCACGAGATCACAAGCAGCTTTTTAAACCAGTTTCCGATCACGATAAATAGCACGATAATCGCGGTATAGACAAGAAACTCGCCCACAAGCGGGAGCATGAGATCTTTTTGAAATTTCTCGATCGCGTCGTAAAATTTTTTATCCCATGCGTTCATGAGCGTCGCGACCTTGACGATGGCTAGGCTAGCTCCCAGCGTCACGGCCAGCATCGCCCACGCCGCTAGTGAGCGCTTGCCCGTCCAAAACCAGCCTGCGATGATGAAAAACTTCTTTAAAATTTGCAAATTTAGCCTTTTTTTAATTTTATGTTCGCCTGCCTTGCTTGACGGTGCATTATGACTTTTGCGCAGAAATTTATCTTTCAAATTTTACCGCAAATTTAATCGCGCTTTACGGACGAGTAAATTCGTATCCCGCAAGCCGAGAAAGGTTAAATTTGAGCAAATTTAGCTCCGTAAATAAGTAAAACAAATTTACGCTAGAGGCTCGTATTTATAAATTTTACGAGCCTAGCTAAGTCCGAAAAGCAGGTGCGCAATAGCCTGATTAGTATGCGTAATTAAACGTCACCATAAAGTTCCTAGGCTCGCCGTAGAAGTTATTTTGTCCGGCCACGCGGTTATTTTGATTGATAAAATACTTCTCGTCGGTTATGTTTTTGACGGATAAATTTACGTTAAAGTGCTTGTCGTAATAATACGCGATATTCGCATCCCATAGCGCGTAGGCCTTTTGGTCCGGAATGTCGTTAGCCGGATAATACGCGCCGGTCGTGATATTGTATCTTGAGTACATGTTGTTGGTCTTGGTCTGATAGCGTACGCCCGTGCCAAAGACTAGCTTTTGCTGCGCGACTAGAGGCAGCTCGTAGCTTGTGTAGACCTTGACAATATGTTTTGGTATCCAAGGCTTTGCATTTGCGCCTTTGCGGTAGTCGACACTTGTAGGATTGTGCGTTTCGTCTTTCATGTATTCGCTTTTATTATACGTATATCCGCCGAAAATTTTCCACCTATCGGTGATCGCGCCGTTTGCTTCGATATCAAGGCCGCGGCTTCGTACTTTACCCTCGGCTACGCTTCTGTTTTTATTCGTGGCGACGTAGTACTCGTAGTCTTGTATCGCGCGATTTTCTTGTTCGATCTGAAACAGCGCTACGGTCGTGTTTAGCGCGCCGTCAAAAAACTCGGACTTTAGACCGATCTCGGCGTTGTAGCCCACGATAGGCTTCAGTATCTCGTCATTTCTATCTGTAGCAGTTTGGGGCTTATATATCTCGGTGTAGCTGGCGTACAGCGAGTGATCTCTGGCAAAATCCCACGTAAGGCCGATATACGGCGTTAGTTTGTGCTTTTTGACCTCTTGTGTGACCGTATGCGTGCCTCGGCGGTAGTTGTCGGTAGTGCTATTTCTCTTTAACCACGAGTATCTAGCGCCAAGGAGTAAATGCCAGTCGTCGCTAAAGTTATACCTAGTGCCGATCGTAAACATCTGTTGGTAAATTTTAGTGTTATAGTGTAGATTGTAGCAGTTGGTACCCAGCGCGCAAAGAGCCGTCATATCTCCCCAGTTTGGTTCGTTATTTATGAGGCCTTTGTTGAAGGTATTATAGGTGAGATTTGCCGCGCCCGTAAATACGTCTCTGTCGTGCTGCGTGAAGGTCTCGCGAGACATCGTAATGCTGGTGAAAAAGTCGTGATTTTGACCAAATAAATCATAGTTTGCGTCGATACCGGTTTTAAAGCTAAATTCTTTACTTGCGTTGTCGTATCTATCGTAGCCGATATATCTGGTAATCGGATCGCGATTTACTCCGTGCCAGCCGCCGAATTTGAGAGTGCTCTTGCTATCGGTATAGTTAAATTTGGCATAAGCCTTGATGCTGTCGTTAAAATAGTGCTCAAGATCTAAAAATAGGTTATATTTTTCGTAGATCGCACGACTCCAGTCTGATATAAAGGTCGTTTTGCGGTTTAAATTTAACTCCTCGCCGTTCTTGCCGACCACGGGTACACCAAACGGATCGTAGACGCCTCTACTTTTTTGGTAGATTATCCCGGCAAGCGCGTTCGTGGAGTCGCCTATATCGGTTTCTATCATCGCAGAGACTGCGCCTCTTTTGTTACCTTTTATATCCCTAAACGACCCATCCTTGCCAAGAGCGCCGATTACTCTGCCTCGGACTGAGCCGTCGGAGTTTAGCCCGCCCGTCACGTCTGCTACGCTACGGTATGTATCCCAGCTGCCTATACCTAGGGATAAATTTGCTCCGAACGTCTTTTGCGGACGCTTTCTGGCCAAATTTATCGTACCGCCGGGCTCGCCGTTACTCTGCGTCAAACCCGCCACGCCGCAAAGTACCTCCACGCGGTCATAAAACGCCATGTCGGTATGCTCTTTGGACTGGCCGTAGAGCCCCTGCGCAGCAAGCGCAGTGGTGGACTGCATGCCGTCTTCTTGGATGTTATCGATGTTAAAGCCTCTAGACATCGGTAGATTCATGCCAAACCTGCTCGTAGTCGTAATGCCCGGCGCATAGCTTAGCGCCTTATCTACGTCGTTTAAATTTAGATCTTTAACGAGCTGATCGGGGATAATGGTGACGGTCTGTGGCGTTTCGCGGATAGTTAAATCAAGCCCCGTCGCAGTGTTCATGTTTTGCGTCGTATATGAGCCCGTACCCTCGGTGGCCGAGATGTCTGTTTTGCCGTAGGCGGTCACCTCGCCGAGGTTTGCATCGACTGCGTAAAGCGAGCAAGCAAGGCACATAGATAAACCCACAAATTTGCATTGAGCGTTCAAAATTTTCTCCTTAATATTGATAATGATTAGGCAAATTATATATCAAAATATTTAAGAAAAAATAAAGAGCAAACAAGTGCTAAATAAGAGAAAACAGGGGTTAAATTTGAGCGGATAAATTTAGTATTTTGGGTTAAGCGATATAAATTTGAATCAAATTTAAAATTCAGCGAGCGCCCTATTAATCCGCTCGCTATTTAAAAGAATTAAGCGCCTATGATAATGTGGCTAGCTTTGATTATAGCAGTTACTTCATCACCTGTTTTTAGAGCTAGGTTTTTAGCAGACTCGTTAGTGATGATAGCGCTTAGCTTATCGCCGCCAGCTATCTCGATATCTACTTCAGCGTTTACCGCACCCTCCACTACTTTTACTACCTTACCTTTTAGTTGGTTAGTAGCGCTTAGTTTTAGACCGTTCTCGCCTTTAGCTACTATGATAGAAGAAGCTTTAAATAGATAAACTACCTTTTTGCCTGCTGCTAGATCTAGAGCCTTTTGGCTATCTACGGTTACGGTTGCTTTTACTGTCTCTCCGCCTTGCAATTTTGCTACCACTAGAGAGTTTACCGCCCCCTCTCTTACCTCTGTGATTTGTGCTGACAGTTGATTTCTTGCGCTAAACATTGTGTTTTCCTTTGTGATTAAATTTGATTTCGTATTAAAATCTGAGCGAATATTAACAACTTAAACTTTTATAAAACTTAAAAAACGAATATGCAAAATTCTAACTTTGTCACTAAAATATTCTACATTAACGATTATCGGAATTTTAGGTATTTTGATAAATGAAGTAGAAAAATTTAATTTCGTAAATTGAAATTCGGGGCAAATGGGTTTTGGTGATGATAGAATTAAAATTTAGGCTAAAATAACAAAAAAGGAGGCAAAAATGCAAACTCAAAAAGATAAAGTCGCCGTCGACATCAGTCAAATTCCGCAAGAGATTTTAAAAAGCTACGATAGGTGGCGTTTTTTCAAGTATCTTTTTGCGGGTATTTTTATGAGTTTTATCGTTTTTCTTTTATCGCTTTGGAATGTAGACCACACGCATCCGTATTCGCTTTTTGCATTCGGGATGGCGCTTTTTGTATCGGCTTTGATCTCACTTGTTTGCTTGAGTGCGCTTAGGCATAAGCGATACAGCGTGTTTTTGTTTAGCGACGAGGGCAAAGCTTTTAGCCTGATAAGCGCTGAAACTATCGCACTTTTTCTCATCACGGTTAGCGTAATAGCGCTGTATTTTCAGATAAAATCAGGTGCTGGTCCTGATGGCTCGCTTATGATTTTTACCATCATAATGACGCCCGTTGCAATAATAGCCCACAATGCCAACGACGAATTTGCCGCCGATGAAACCGTATATCTGCCGCAAAGAGTACTAAAATCGCAAGAGAAAATCAGCGAAGTAGTCGCAGACGAGACGACTAATGGGCAAAATTTAAGCCAAGTGCAAGCCAATCAAAGCGACGCAACCGAATTTGAGCCGAAATTTGAGGGCGCGAGCCATGAAACCGAGCCAAGCCAAAGCGACGAGGAGGCCGAAGCGCTAGAATACGGCAAAGCTCTAGCTCAAATCCCCGAAAATTTAAAGCGCAGATATCAGATTCATCTTTTAGTTAGATTTGCCTTCGTGAGCTTTGCGGCGATGGCTTTTTTGATTATATCTTCAAACCCCGACAAGGGATTATCTGGAGCGTTCATATTTAGCGCCATTTGCGTAGGCGCATTTTTTGTTTCAGGACGCAGATATAGCAAACTTTTCGTCGAAAATCCCGAAAAAAGCAATACGATTTTCGCGATAGAAAATTTTGCGATCATGACGCTGGTTTTGTATTATCCAGTGGGTTCGTTGTTTTTGGAAGGCAAGGCTGTTCATAGTAGTGATGCAGCAGCGACTTTTGTTTATTTGTATTTGCCGCTGATACCGATACTGTTGATAACGATCGTTGTTTGTTTGGCTCGTAACTTAAGCTTTTATAAGGAAATAAAAGAGTGAAATTTAAAAACGGCGAGGTTAAACTCGATGTTTAAATTTGTAAATAATGTAGAGTAGGGTGGCTAAATTAACCGCCCCGAATTTAATCAAATTTGAGCCCTAAGCCGCGTCAAATTTGCCATGTAAAGCAGATCAGATAGGTAGGACGCGGATATTTGGGCTGAGGTTTTCTTGCAATACGTTTTCGATCGCGTATAGTGTGCCAGTCGCACCGCTCGCGCAGCCGCTACAAGCACCCATATATCTTATATAGACGTCAAATTTACCCTCGGCGTCTTTTTGCAAATCGAGGATTTCCATATTACCGCCGTCCATCATCAGCATCGGGCGAACATCTCTATCTATGACGCTCTCGATGGCCTTTAGCTGGCCCACGACGGTCATATTTTCAAAGCTCACGTCGTCAAATTTGCCTGAAACCTGCGCGTCGATGATGGCTTGCTTTTTCTCCTGTTCCATCTCGGCTCTGGTGTCTGCGAGGATGTCCACGAGATAATACTCGCGCTTTTCGTGTCCGCCCGGGCGCACGCAGGATTTGCAAAAGGCGCCTGCTTTGGTGTATTGCGTGATCTCCTCGACCGTGTGTAGGTCGTTTAGGCGGATGACCTCTTTGATCGTGCCTAGGCTCACGCGCGCGCACTCGCACACGATGATCTCGTCCTCGAAATGCTCAGGATCCACGCCCTTATACTGCGCCGCGGCGGCCTTGATAACGTCGTAGGCCATGACCGAACAGTGCATCTTTTGTGGCGGGACGGCTGGGACGTCTGGGGTGTCGCGCATGGCTTTTTCTACGTCGATGTTGGTGATTTTGACCGCTTCATCCACGGTCTTGCCGATGCAAAGCTCGGCCATCGTATCTGAGCTAGCCACCGCCGTACCGCAGCCAAAGCTTTTAAATTTAGCGTCCATGATGCGGTCGGTTTTCTCGTCCACGAGCCAGTATAGCCTCACCGCGTCACCGCAGCTCTCTGCGCCAAAGTCCGCCACGATGAGCTTGCCGCCTCTTGCTTTTGCCTCATCCTGCGTTATCTCGCCCATAAATTTCGGGTTGTTCATGCGGTCTTGGACGTTTTGGGAGTATTCGTCCCAGATGGAGCCGCCGATTAGATTATTTTTTGCCATTTTATTTCCTTTTTAGAGGCGTTGTCTCGCGAGCGTCTTTGAATGAGCTTGCAAAAATATCGCTGCGGCAACCTATTTGGTTAGCCTTGCTCATTTTTGCTTCACAACATTCAAATCCATCTCGCGATACTGCCGCCCGCTTCCTTTTAAATTTAACTCAAATTTGGGCTTATAAAGCTCAAATTTCAATTAAATTTAATCTTAAATTTGAACACAAAACATTCAGGCGAAGTATTTTATAGAAACATTTTGCTTCGCAAAAACGCTACGCTTGTTTTGAGATGATTTTTGGGGTTGTACAGGTAAAATTTAGCGTAGGCTGGACAAGTAGTCCGCCGAGCTAAATTTTAGCAAGCTCCGCAAAAAGCGCTCAAAAGACAAGCCGTTACTTGCCGTTAGGGTTGTAAGCGTACGTGCTTGATATGCTTCTTAACCTCACCACCGCCTTTTTGATATGCTCTATCGCATAGTCGATCTCTTCTTCGGTATTAAACCTCGACAGCGACAGCCTCAGCGCCGTATGTGCCAGATCGCTGCTAGCGCCGATGGCTTCCATTATCGGGTTGCTCTCTAGGGTCTCGGACGCGCACGCCGAGCCCGTGGATGCCGCGATACCGGCCTGATTTAGATCCCACAGCATCGCCTCGCCCTCGACGCCTTTTATGGCGGCTAGGATGGTGTTTGGTAGCCTGTGAGCGCGATCTCCCACGACCGAGACGTCGGGTAGCTGTAGCAGCGCGTCCTCGAGCTTGTCGCGCAGGCGTCTAACGTGCAGATTTTCAAACTCGATTAGCTTGTTACTGTTTTCCAGTGCTTGCGCCATGCCGACGATACCTGCGACATCGAGCGTCCCGCTGCGCCTGCCGCCCATGTGCTCGCCGCCGTGAAGCAGGCTCGTTAGCTTTTGCGAATCCTTGATGTATAGGCCGCCTACACCCTTTGGCCCGTGAAATTTATGCGCCGAAAAGCTCATAAAGTCCACGCCCATCTCGCGCACGTTTATCTTGATCTTGCCGACGGTTTGCGTCGCGTCGGTGTGAAATAGCGCGCCGTACTCGTGGGCGATCGCCGCACACTCTTTTATCGGGAAAATCGTGCCCGTTTCGTTATTTGCCCACATGATGCTAACGAGTGCGGTTTTGTCGTCGATGAGCTTTCTTAGGTCGTTTGGATCGAGCAGACCGTTTTCGTTGACTGGCACGCGGCTCACGCGAACGCCGTATTTTTTGAGAAACTCAAAGGTCGCCGAGATCGCCGGATGCTCGACGGCGCTAATTATGACGTGATCTTTGTCTTTATTTAATATATGATCGAAAAATACGCCTTTAGCCACCCAGTTGTTGCTCTCGGTGGCGCAGCTTGTTACCACGATATCGTCGTTATCGCTTGCGTTTATGCCCGCATAGAGCTGATCCATCGCGCGGCGAAGCGCCGGGTGCGTCTCGGAGCCAAATCTATGAAGCGAGTTTGGGTTGCCGTATTTTTCGCAAAAAAACGGCCTCATAAGCTCGAAAGCTTCGGGATCGACCATTGTCGTGGCATTGTTGTCTAGATATACTCTCACGCTTGACCTTTATCAATTAGGATATATTTTATCCCTTTTATTTTCGCGAGGATAATATAACAATTTTTATAAATTTTTGATTAAAATTTTAGCTTAGTTTTTTCAAATTTAGCCGGTTTTTGATAGAGTTTATATATTGAAATTCCTTATCAAATGAGCAAAACGTCGCCATTTCAGTCAAATTTGATATAAAAAGATAAAATATATCCTAAACTTAGTTTGATTTCTTAAGGTTTTAGAAAATTTAAAAATTAAAATTTTTGCATTTTGGATGAAAATCGGCAAAATAAATCCAAATTTGACGCGGCGCAAAGGCAAATTTAAAGTTACAATTTGTGGTTTTTCAGGCGAAATGGTATAAAATTTAGATATAAAAACTCTTAAAAGAATTTTAAAAATTATTGCTTGGGTTATAGGCGGCGCTTGCGTGGTTTTTGTGCTACTTGTATATTTAATCCTAACCTCGCTTTTTTCGGTCGATACGCCCGAGGGTTGCGATCCTGGTATGCCCACTAGCGCGTGCGACTATATCGATGAAAAATTTGAAAAAGAACTGCAAAATTTGCCTCCGGTTGCCACTCTGCCTCCCCTAGAAAAAAGACCCGTATTTTGGCTTGGAAAAGGCAGATTTGCAAAAGGCATAAAATTTGACCATTTATATGTTAAAAACGAAACCGGAGTCTGGCTTAGATATAAAGACGAGAGGAAAGAAGACCTTTTTTTGCAAAAAGATATGCCGGGCGCTACTATGGATACGACGAGATCGACCGCTCGCCAGATGAGATGTGGGTAAGAAGAGAACTTAAATATTATGAATACGGCATCTACGATATTTCTCTTTTTGAAAACGAAGCCAAGATATTTTCTCAAACGGCGTATAAGGTCGTGAGAAAATTTATCGGTTTCTTTAATCTACACTCTATGAGAGGCACCTCTTTTGCAGCTCCGCAAGGCACCGAGGAAAATTTAAATGCCATAAGAGGGCTTCAAATCTCGCTTGAAAGCTTTCCTAAAAATCCTAATGAGCCTTGGCTTGTTCGTCCTGATAAGCTTGAGGCAAGAGGCTATAGCGGAGATAAAATAGCAAAAAAGCTCGCTCGCAATACCTTTGAGATTAAGGGGGAAGAACGGCAACAAACCGTGCGCGTAAATAGCCTCGCTAAAGATACAAAAGTCGTTTGCGGGGATGAAATTTGCCTCGCGCTTGCCTTTGATGAGAGTAAAGTCAATGGCTACGATAACGGTGCTGCGTCCACGACGATTTACACACTAAATTTAAAACAAAAATTTAGAGATTTTTATATGCTTCCTAGTAAAAATTTCAAATACGCCAAAATAAGCGACAAATTTACCCTAGACGACGTAAAATCCTTTGAAATAATATTGTCGAAATTTAGAGATTTGGGTGGGCTTGACAAAGGAAGCGAGTACATAGACTACGAGGTTATCTTACGAAATAGCGAGGGTGAGCAGGTCAATGAAATTTGCAGAAACCAAACCGAGAAAGTCGGCAACCGAACGCAGTAAATCAAGGCTCGCGCCGCTAACTTGAGACAAAGGCGGTGAAATCTCGGCGCTTAAAACCCGCGTCTTTAAGATGTAAATTTGGCGGCGATACGGGATAAATGCGTATATTTGCTCGGTAAATTTAATGCAAGGCGAACAAAGCGGCCGCCGAATTTAAAGCCGTTGAAGGTTTCTGGCGTCGTAAAATTTGATCGTCCAGGGCGCATCCTCGATATAGGCGCCCAGTTTCGCCGCAAAATACTCCCGAACCGCGGCGTAGTCTGATTTTGAGATGAAATAAATATTTATAACGCTCGTTTGGCTAAACAGGGCAAGGTTGCAAAAGTAGCTTAAATTTACGTCCTTATCAAAGGCTCTGAGCACGCATTTAGCGATAAAAATCAGCGCATAAAAAATAAATGCGGCCAATACGAACATAAACGGGATCACTACCGCGGAAAGCGGTTTCTTTGGTGTCGCTCCTAAAATTTGATAGGGCGATTTTCGCATTTGGGCGATATCTGCTAAATTTATCGTTACTCCCTTTTTGGTTTGGTAAATTTTATCCTCGTAAAGGTAAACGGGGGAGGGATTTTTGAGCTTTTTGATTAGGTCGGCGGCGGCTAAAGCGTTTGCAAGAATCACGGATGCAAACATCCAAATAAACCCGTGGGTTCGCATTGCTTCCGCTGCGAAAACTTCCCAAAATGAGTCGCTTTGCCAGCCTACCATACCGCTAAAAAATATCAAAAACGTCATAAAAAGGTTAAAGCCGAGCAAGAATACGCAACTAAGCGCGATAACGTAAAAATCATCCTGTAAAATCAGCGGATTTTCGTCGTAATTTCTGCTCAAATTTGATCCTTTGTGTGCCGCTCGATAAAAATATTTGGCTTAAATTTAACCCGTCAAATTTAAAAGCAAGAAGGATAAATCGTGCTCAAATTTGCCCGCGAAGCCTAAATTTGACTAGTTTATCCCGCCTAGCAGCTCTTGCGTCTGCTCGAAGCTAAAGCCCTCTTCGGCGTCTTGTTTTAGGAAGTTATCTATAAATTCTTTTTTCGAGATGGCAAGGTCAAGCTCTTTGTCGCTGCCCTTTTGATACGCGCCGATGCGTAGCAACACTTCGTTTTCTTTTAGAAGCGAGTAGAGGCGTTTTAGCTTGGCGGCGTTTGCTCTGTGCTCTTTGGTTGCGATGTCGCTCATCACGCGCGAGGCGGAGTTTAGGATATTTATAGGCGGATAGATGCCAAAGTCCGTCATCTCGCGGCTAAGCACGATGTGGCCGTCTAGGATCGAGCGGCTCTGGTCGGCTATCGGATCGCTCATATCGTCGCCGTCGACTAGTACGGTAAAAAAGGCCGTTATGCTTCCTTTGCCCTCCTCTTTGCCCGCGCGCTCCATCAGCTGAGGCAGTAGGGTGAGCACGGATGGCGGATAGCCCTTAGACGTCGGCGGCTCGCCCAGCGCCAGTCCGATCTCTCGCTGCGCCATGGCAAACCTCGTCACGCTATCCATGATAAAAAGTACGTCTTTGCCTTGATTTTTGAAGTATTCAGCCACGCTCATAGCGCAAAAGGCGCCGTATTTTCGCATCAGCGGGCTATCGTCGCTGGTGGCTACGATGACGACGGTGCCGCTTAGATCGCCGCGTAAATTTTTCTCTATAAACTCCGGCACCTCGCGGCCGCGCTCGCCGATGAGGGCGACAACCTTGATCGGAGCTTGCGAGTTTTTCACTATCATGCCCATGAGCGTACTTTTGCCTACGCCCGAACCCGCGAAAATGCCAAGTTTTTGGCCTTTGCCGCAGGTTAGCAGTCCGTCGATGCTTTTAACTCCGACGCTAAAAATTTCATCTATCAGCCCGCGTTTCATCGCATCGATCGGAGCGCGCATTATCGGGGCGTACTCGGTGGCGGCGATCGCTCCTTTGCCGTCTTTTGGATTCATAAAAGGATCGACTACGCGCCCTAAAAGAGCGTCTCCGACGGGGATTTTCATGCCTTGGTCGCTTTGATAGACGAAGTCGCCGATTTTGTAGCCTTCTACAAAGCCAAAGGGCGAGATAAGCGCGGTATTTTGCCGCACCTCAGTCACCATCGCTAGTCCGCTTTTGCTCTTGTCTTTGGCGCAAATTTGCACGATGTCGCCGATGCTAGGGCGAAGGCCCGAAATCTCTATCGTCGTAGCGGAAATTCGCTCGATCACGCCAAAGACGCTAGAGAGAGATAAATTTGCGCCCAGTTTTGATTTTAAGCTATCTAAACCCACTAAAATCTCACTTCTTTGTGCGAATTTATGAGGGAGAAAAATTCGCGTCTAGTCTCGCTGCTCTTTAAAAAGCAGCCCCGCAGCGCCGACGTGGTCGTGGTCGAGTTGATCTTGCCTACGCCACGCATCTCCACGCACATGTGGCGCGCCTCGATGACGACGCCAACGCCTTTTGGCTTGATGACCTCTTGCACGGCTTCTGCGATCTGCTCGGTGAGCTGCTCTTGGATCTGCAGGCGGCGGGCGAAGATATTTACCATACGCGGGATTTTGCTAAGGCCCACGACCTTGTGATTTGGGATATAGGCTACGTGCACGCGCCCGAAAAATGGCAGCAAATGATGCTCGCAAAGGCTGTAAAATTCGATATCGCGCACGAGCACCATTTCGTTATTTGAGCTATCAAACAGCGCGTCGTTTAACACGACTTTGGGGTCTTGCCAGTAGCCGCTCGTTAAAAACTCGTAAGCTTTAAAAACGCGCTCGGGAGTTTTGGCTAGACCTTCTCTGTGCGGGTCTTCGCCGACTAGATTTAGCATCTGCTCGACGCAGCTTTCAAACTTTTCTTTTTTTAAAATCTCATTTTTTAAATTTTCTTGCATTTGCGTTCCTGATTCATTTCGCTATCTAAATTTGATAAATGATTTTACTTAAATTCGCCTTTCGCGCGCTTAAATTTATACTATGAATAAGGAAAATTTTGCTACACTCTAGGAAATTTTTATTTTTTAAAGGAATTTAATGCAAATCAAAACCAAGGCGATCGACGCCGTAAATGCTTCGCTGAGTGCGAAAATACCGAGCGCGGACGTAAAATCCAAACTCGAAAATGCTGCTAAAAAAGCTGCGAAAAATATGAAAATAGACGGATTTAGAGCGGGCAAAGTGCCTGTGAACGTAGTGCTAAAACGTTACGAAAAAGAACTAACAGCCGATGCTGAGCAAGACGCGCTAAAAGACGTCATAGACGCTGGACTAAAAGAGCTAAATAGAAAATTTGAAGAGGTTATCGGCGAGCCGATCGTGACTAAATTTGATAGAGGCGAAAACGAGATAGACACAGAGATCGAGCTTTCGTTTAAACCAGTTATAAACATCGACGGCTACGAGGAGCTGATAGAGAGCGTCAGCACTCCGCGCGTAACCAAAAAAGAGATCGACGAGAGAAAAAACGAAATTTTGAAAATGATGGCCCCACTAGAAAAAATAGAAAAAGCCGCACTTGAAAAGGGCGATTTTGCTAAATTTGACTTCGAGGGCTTCGTGGACGGTGAGGCGTTTGAGGGCGGCAAAGCCGAAAACTACTTGCTAGAAATCGGCTCAGGTCAGTTTATACCCGGCTTTGAGGACGGTATGATCGGACTAAAAGTCGGCGAAGAGCGCGATGTGAAGGTTAAATTTCCTGCCGAGTACGGCGCTGCGCACCTTGCGGGCAAAGACGCTACGTTTAAAGTAAAACTACACGAAATCCAAGGCAAAAAAGTGCCTGAAGAGATCGACGAAGAGACGCTAAAACGTATCATGCCGGGCGAGGAAAAGGTAAGCGTTGAGCTGTTTGAAGAGAGGCTAAAAGAGCAGATCAAAGCCGAGAAACACGCTAAAAACGTAAACGAGGAGCTAAAGCCTAAATTTGCCGACGCGATCGTGGCTAAATTTAACTTCGACGTGCCGAAAAACATCGTAGAGCAAGAGATGGACATGCAGTTCCGCGGCGCTTGGAGCAGCTTTACGCCTGAGCAGATGGCTAAATTTAGAGAGGATAAAGACGCTCTAACCAAACAGCGCGAGACATACCGCGACGACGCCGTAAAAAGCGTGAAGCTAACGTTTATAATAGACGAGCTAGCGCGCCGCAGAGATATCAAAGTAAGCGATCAAGAGCTGATCCAAGCGGTTTATTTTGAGGCGTATCGCTCGGGCGTAGATCCGAAACAGCACCTTGAAAACTATAAAAATCAAGGAATTTTGCCTGCGATCAAAATGTCGATGATCGAGGAGAAGCTATTTAACGAGATGTTTGCGCTAAAGAGCGATAAGAAAGAGAAAAAGGCGGAGTAATGAGCTACTACATCCCCTACGTCATCGAGCGTACGAGCAAGGGCGAGAGAAGCTACGATATCTACTCGCGCCTGCTAAAAGACCGTATAATAATGCTTAGCGGCGAGATCGAGGACGGTATGGCGTCTGCGATCGTGGCTCAGATGCTGTTTTTAGAGGCTGAAGATCCGGATAAGGACATATATCTATATATAAACAGTCCTGGCGGCGTGATAACGAGCGGATTTAGCATTTACGATACGATGAACTACATCAAGCCCGACGTCTGCACGATCTGCATAGGTCAGGCGGCGTCTATGGGCGCGTTTTTGCTTAGCTGCGGGGCGCAGGGCAAGCGTTATGCGCTGCCAAATTCGCGTATCATGATCCATCAGCCTTTAGGCGGCGCGCGCGGACAGGCGACGGATATTGAGATACAGGCGAAGGAAATCTTGCGTATGAAAGAAATTTTAAACGCGATCCTAGCTAAAAATACGGGTCAAAAACTGGCTAAAATCCAAAAAGACACCGACAGAGACTTTTTCATGAGCTCTGCCGAAGCCAAAGAGTACGGGCTTATAGATAAAGTTTTGGAGAAAAGCTTTAAGTAAAGAGTAGAATTTGATAAAGTTAGACAACAAAAAAAGCGAAAACGTAGCGGCAAATAACGCTTCTACTCAAAAAGTAGGCGCAAAAGCTAAAAAGGACGAGTTTAACATCTACGGTTTTTCCGAGGCGATCATAAAAGAACTAACCGAGGAAAATATCCCCTCGATCCCGAAAAACTACACCGTTTTTTTTGAAAAGATGCTCGAAAAGCAGTCTGACGACTTTAAGAAAAAGGTCGGCGAGATCATAAAGATCGAAGACGAGATCGGCAAACTCGAGGACGATAGACAAATCAATATCGAGCGCGAGGTCAAAAATAGCTTTATGCAGATAAAAAGCATGCTACAGGCCGTTGCGCTCATATATAAAAATTTGGGAGTTTTAAAAACTATCATCAAAAAACGCTCGGAAAGCCTAGATCCAAATGTAAATTTGATCACGATACAAAGCGTCTTTAACTCTTTTAACGAAGACTTAAACAAGCTAAATGCGCTAATGGACAAGCATATCGAAGTTATCAAAACGAACTACGAAGAGATTAGTAAGGTTTTTAAGCTGGTTGAAGAACAGTCTATATATGATGAAAAATTTGACGTATATAATAGAAAATTTTTCCTCAAGACGCTCGGTATCGAGTCTGAAAATATAAAAAAATACGACTACAAGTCCTCTGTTATGCTACTAAAGCCAAAAGATAGCGCGCTGGATGGCATCGGATCAAAAGGCAAGTTGGCCGTTTTAAAAAATATATCTCGCATGTTGCTTCGTACATCGAGGCGTAGCGATATCTTGTCGCACTACGGCGGAGGATGTTTTGCTATGCTGATGAAGCATACCGACATAAGCGGCGCACAAAAAGCCTGCAAACGTATAACCGATATGTTTTACGACACCTCTTTCATGCTAAATGGAGAGAAATACGAGTTTGATATGGGAGTGGTCACTTTTGATCTAAACATGACAAAAACTATCGAGGAGATGCTTTCTTTGGCGCTTGATTCGCTTGTAAACACTGGTAGAGACGGCGAACACTTTTTGGTACTAGAGGACAAGACTGAAAAATGATACTAGAAATCCTAACCTATCCGAACAAAAAACTTTTCGTCAAATCGCTTGAAGTTAAAGCTTTTGATGAAAATTTGCATAAATTTTTAGACGATATGTATGAGACCATGATCGCTAAAAACGGCATCGGACTAGCCGCCATCCAGACGGGCGAGGCCAAGCGAATTTTGATCATAAATTTAGTAGACGAAGAGAGCAAGGAGCAGCGAAAAGAGGATCTGCTAGAAATCATAAATCCCAAAATTTTACGCAAAGAGGGTGAGATAATCTACCAAGAAGGCTGCCTGAGCGTACCCGGATACTACGAGGATGTAAAAAGAGCCGAGTTTATAACGCTTGAGTATCAAGACCGCTTCGGCGAGCGAAAAGAGCTCGAGGCGGACGGGCTTTTGTCGGTTGCGATCCAGCACGAGATGGATCACCTCGACGGACACCTTTTTATTGAACGCATCGGTTACAACAAACGCAAGAAATTCGACAAAGAGTATAAAAAACAAAAAAACACATGAAAGCCCTAAAATGCGCCACTTATAATGACGAATTACGGCTCGTGGACGTCGAGTCCAGCTTTAACCGCGGTTTGCCCGCACTTAATATCGTAGGGCTTGCGGGAGCTTCGATCAAAGAGAGCGCCGAACGCGTAAAATCAGCGCTTTTGTCGTTAAATTTCTCCTTCCCAGCGCAAAAAATCATCATAAATTTATCCCCCTCGGATATGCCAAAATCAGGCAGTCACTTCGACCTGCCTATCGCGCTTTTAATCGCCCTGCAAAAAGAGCGCGATTTCGAGCCTATTTTTGCATTCGGCGAGTTGGGGCTCGACGGCGGTGTCAAAAGTACGGCTAGCCTTTTTTCTATCTTGCTTTTTTTGAGCGCGAAAGCGCCGGGTTCTCGCGTGCTGATCCCGCAAGAGATAGCGCAAAAAGCGGGCGCCATACCGAATTTAGAAATTTACGCCGTTTCAAATTTGGCCGAGGCGATCAAATTTTTCCTCGAGCCCGAATTTGCCGCCTCGCGCAAAGTCGGTGCCGTTCATCCGCTTTTTTCGAATTTAATCAAAATCGGCGAAAAATACTTCGTAAAAAATCAAAATTTCGAGCTAAATTTTAGCGACGTAAAAGGCCAAAGTAGGGCAAAAAGAGCTTGCCTGGTGGCTGCTTGCGGTATGCACAACGTTATCTTTGAGGGTAGCCCCGGATGCGGCAAGAGCATGAGCGCCAAGCGCCTGCGATACATTTTGCCGCCGCAAAGTTTGGATGAGATTTTGCTCAGCTGCGCTTACAGCTCGCTAAATCAACAGGAGAGCGAATTTTCCGCCCTGCGCGCCTTTCGCTCGCCTCATCACACGAGTACGCGCAGCTCGATATTTGGCGGCGGATCGAGCTCTGCTAGGATCGGCGAGGTTGGGCTGGCTAACGGCGGGATACTTTTTTTCGACGAGCTTCCGCACTTTGCGCCGCAAATTTTAGAGAGCCTGCGCGAGCCGCTGGAGGACTATAAAATCAACATTTCGCGGGTAAACTCAAAAGTCACGTATGAGACCAAATTTATGTTCGTAGCCGCGATGAACCCGTGCCCATGCGGTAATCTACTCTCAAAAAATCTAGAGTGCAAATGCTCGGAGCTTGAGATCAAGCGCTATAAATCGCGTATTTCGGCACCCGTACTAGACCGTATCGACCTTCATGTACAGATGGATGAGGTGGCCGCGAGCGATAAAAGCGATGTCACGAGCGAAGCGATGTGGCAAACTGTGCTGCGCGTGTTTGAGACGCAAATCTCGCGCTCTCAAAGTGAGCTAAATGGCAAGCTCTGCGATGAAGAGATAGCTAAATTTTGCATTTGCGACGACGAGGCGAGCGGTGTGCTAGATAATGCAACGCAGAGGTTTTCGCTCAGCCGCCGCGCTATTAATAAAACCCTAAAAGTAGCTCGCACGATCGCTGACATCGAGGGCTCGCGCATCATCAAAAAGCCCCATATTTTGGAGGCTTTGAGCTACCGAGTGAAGCAGGAGAGCGCATGAAAAAGCTATTTTGGGATACGGCAGAGCTTGACGCTAGAGCCGTGAGCGAATTTGGGCTTAGCACCGAGGTGTTGATGCAAAATGCCGCAAATGCATTAGCTAACGCCGTGCGAAGTAAGTTCAAAAAATCATCGACCAAACGCCGTAAAATTTTAGGCGTAGTCGGCAGCGGAAATAACGGCGCAGACGTGCTTGCAGCACTTCGGCTTTTGGGCGGCAAATTTGATTGTTTTGCGTTTTTAGCGAGCGACAAACAAAACGAAATCTCAAAAACCGAGCTAACCAGGGCGCTAAAATGCGGCGTAAATTTGATTTCAAATTTGACGCAAAACGGCGAATTTGACTGCATCATCGATGGGATTTTCGGAACCGGACTTAGCCGCGAGCTAGACGTGCGAACGATAAATTTGATAAATCTACTAAACGCAAAGCCCAGCTACAAGCTCGCCTGCGACATCCCAAGCGGACTTGATAAAAACGGTTTATCGCAAGGCGCGGTCTTTAAGGCCGATACGACCGTGACGATGGGCGCGTTAAAGCTGGCGCTTTATAGCGATTTTGCAAAGGATTTCGTCGGGCGCATAAAAGTAGCAAATTTGGGTCTTCCCCGCGAGCTTTACGAGACGGGAACGAGCTTTTATAAACTTAGGAAAAGCGATTTAAATTTGCCGTTTCGCGTAAAACAAAACGCTAACAAGGGCGACTTCGGGCACGCGTTTGTCGTGAGCGGCGCGTATAGCGGAGCGGCGCGTATCGCAGGACTTGCCGCGCTAACTATCGGTGCGGGACTCGTTAGCGTCGTGGGCGAAAATTTAGACCTCGAGCCCGTTTTGATGCAAAGCGCGCGCATAGCGCCCAAAATGCGAGTCGGTGCCGTAGGAATGGGGCTTGGCGAGCTTGATGAGGCGCAAAAAGACGAGCTTTTTAGCGAGCTAAAAACAAAAGACGCGCTCGTTATCGACGCCGATCTTTGCTATGAGCCGCGTACGCTTGAGCTTTTAAACAGCGAAAAGGTTGTGATAACGCCGCACCCAAAAGAGTTTACGAGCCTGCTAGAGCTTGCAAATCTGGGCAAATTTGATGCTGGCGAAGTACAAAAAAATCGCTTCAAACTCGCTCAAATTTTTAGCCGAAATTTTAAATGCGTGCTTGTTTTAAAGGGTGCAAACACCCTAATCGCGCAAGGTGGCGAGGTCTACGTCATGACGCATGGTAGCGCCGCACTCGCAAAAGGCGGCAGCGGAGACGCGCTAAGCGGTATCGTCGCGGGACTGCTCGCGCAGGGTTACGACCCGCTAAATGCCGCGATCTCGGGCACGTTAGCTCACGCTCTAGCCGCTCGCGAAATCAAAATCAACGACTACGCGCTCACGGCCGCGGACGTCATCAAAGGACTCAAATGCTTACGAAAAAAATAGCGGTTTTATTTAGCGGCGGCGGCTCGAATTTGGAGGCGATTTTAGAGAGGTTGCACGGCAAGGTTTTTGGCCAGACCAAGATCGAGGTCGCGCTAACGCTAACAAATAAAGCTAACGCAGGCGGCATCGCAAAAGCCGCAAAATACGGCCTAAAAAGCGTCGTCATCGAGCACGTTAATTTTGCCTCGAGAGAGGAGTTTGACGCCGCTGTCGTAGAGGAAATAAAACGAGCTAACGTAGATCTAACCGTGCTTGCGGGCTTTATGCGTATCCTCACGCCCGTTTTTACAAGCCAAGTTCGCGCGATAAATTTGCACCCGTCGTTGTTGCCGCTTTTTAAGGGCGCACACGCGATAAAAGAGAGCTTTGATAGCGATATGAAGGTGGGCGGCGTGAGCGTGCACTGGGTGAGCGAGGAGCTAGACGGCGGCAAGATCATCGCTCAGCGCGCGTTTGAAAAGAGTGCAGGAATAAGTTTTGAGGAATTTGAAGCCAAAATCCACGCGATAGAGCATGAAATTTTACCTGAAACTATCGTGCAAATTTTGACGGACAAAGAGTAAAATTTAACGAAATTTAGAGGCATTTTGCTTCTTGTCAAATTTGACTAGTTTTTGGTTGCAAATTTAAAACGTAAATTTTCGGCAATACGATTTATCTCGCCGCTTGCTAAAAGCCGCGCAGGCGAGCTAAATTTGAAGCGTCAAATTTGGAAATTTGGCAAAATACAAACTCTGGAAAAAGCGATGTAAATTTGACGGCTTTGCGCGTCGCTCAAATTTGAAACAAATTTACGCATTTGAATGCAAATTTACCCCAAGTCGCAAGCGCAAAATTTGAAGCAAAACAAGTAAATTTTAACCGAAACAACAGCTAAAATTTAAAAGAAAAGAGGCGGAAAGCTCCGCCCAAAAGTAGAATTATTCGGCCCTAAATCCGCCGCCAAATGCCTTGTAAACGTCCACGACCGAGTCGATGAGGCTTAAATTTGCTGCGATGTCTTGGAGTCTAACCGAGAGTAGGTTGCGCTGTGCGTCGAGTAGCTCCAGGTGTCCGGTGTAGCCCTCTTCGAACTGATCCTTGGCTAGCTTATAGATTTTTTCTTGCGAGGGCAGGAGCTCTTTGACCTGATTTAGCGTTAGTTTGGCGTTTTTGCGATTATTTAGTGCGTCTCTAACCTCGCCAAGAGCCTTTTTGATCGCAGCTTCATAGGCTACGGCCGCGATTTGCTCGTTGGTTTCGGTGATGCGGACGTTGTTTTTGGTTCTGCCGTAATCAAAAATTTTCTGCACCAAAGAGCCACCTATGCTCCACGTGTTTGCGTTGCTGATAAAGATATTTTCAAAATCCACGCTAGAAAATCCGAAAAGTCCCGTTAGCGAGATGGACGGTAGATAGTCGGCCTTTGCGACGCCGATTAGCGCGTTGGTGGCGTTTAGATCGGCGTATGCTTTAGCTACGTCGCTCCTTCGCAGTAGTATGTCCGCACTCACGCCAGCACTCACTTCAGGCTCTTTAGGTAGCATTTTAGCGCTCTGCACGGCGCCGCTTAGGATCTCGTCGTTTGATTTGCCCGTTAGTATCGCTACGGATGTTAGAGCCTGAGACAGCGAGGTTTGCACTTCTAGCAGGCTTACTTTTGCGCTTTCTACGGCCGCTTTGCTTTGTAGATATGTCGTCTCGTTTATGCCGCCTAGATCAAGCTGCGTTTTGCGAAGCGCTAGTGTCTCCTCGTAGGTTTTTAGCGTGTCTTTTAACACGGCTTCGCGCATATTTAGAGCCACGAGCGCGAAGTAGCTTTTGGCCACGCTAGAGCTTATACTAAGGCGCGCGGTAGCGTAGTCGAGCTTGGTCGCGTTTAGACTGGCTTTAGCCGACTCGACGCTGTTCCTCACTCTGCCCCACAGATCTATCTCGTAGCTGAGGCCCAAATTTACCTGCGATGTTCGGTAGCGCGTCTGAGGTTGCTTGGTATAGGTCTCGCCGCTACTTTTTGCTTTGGTGTAGCCGACGTTTAAATTTACGCTAGGAAAAAGATCTGCCTCCGAGATGCCTAGGCTTGCGGCGGCTTTTTGTAAATTTAAATAAGCCGTGCGGAGGTCGGTATTTTTCTCTAGCGCGCTAGCTACGAGTGAGTTTAGGTTTTCGTCGCCAAACTCCTTCCACCACTCGTCTCTGATGTCGCTAGTTTCAAATTTGTACGTAGATTCAAATTTCGTATCGACCTCTGGTATCTCGGGGCGAAACGAGCAGCCGGCTAAAAATAGCGCCGTGGCTAAAGTTAAAATTTTATACATTTTTGATCTCCTGTGCTCCGCTTGGTTTTTTGTCCCAGACTTTGTTGTTTAGTTTTTCTAGCAGATAGTAAAACATTGGTATGAAAAATATCGCTATCGTAGTGGCCGCTATCATGCCGCCGATCACGCCCGTGCCTAGTGAGTGGCGAGAGGCAGCGCCCGCGCCCGTGCTGATAACCATCGGGAAAACGCCCAAAGTAAACGCGAGCGAAGTCATGACGATCGGGCGGAAGCGAAGTCTAGCCGCATTGACGGCCGCGTCAAATACGCTCTTACCCGCCAGTCTTTCTTGCATCGCAAATTCCACGATTAGGATCGCGTTTTTAGCCGATAGACCGATGAGAAGCAGTAGTCCGATCTGGAAGTAAATGTCGTTTGTTAGCCCTCTAGCCCAAACGGCGACTAGCGAGCCAAAAACCGCAAACGGAACGGCCGTGATAACTGCTAGCGGGATGAGCCAGCGCTCGTACTGCGCCGCCAAGATCAAAAACACGAAAATCATACCGAATATAAACGCCGTAGAGCCGGTGCCTTGCGAGCTAACCTCCTGATACGCCGTGCCCGCCCAGCTGATGGAGTATTCTTCCATATTTAGCGTTTGTTCGACCACCTCTTGTATCGCTTTTATCGCGTCTCCCGACGTGTAGCCCGGTTTTGGGTCCCCTTGGATCTTAGCCGCCGGGAAAAGGTTAAATCTATCCACGATATCGGGACCCAAAATTCTAGTTAGAGTTGCTACGGAGTTTAGCGGTATCATCTCGCCGCCTTTTGAGCGGACGTAAATTTTACGTAAGTCTTCGGGATTGTTTCTAAATCGGTCCTCGCCTCTGGCATAGACGCGGTAGGATTTGCCAAAAAGGCTAAAGTCGTTGATATAGTAAGAACCGAAAGTCGAGCCTATCGCGCTAAAAATTTCGCTCTCGCTCACGCCAAACATCTGGGCTTTTTGCCTATCGACGTCGATTTTAAACTGGCGGTAGTTAGTCTCTAGTGTCGAGCGCACGCTGGTTAGATCCGGGCGAGCGTTTGCCGCGGCGACTACTTTTTTCACGTCGGCTTCGATCTGGGCGTAGCTTTTGCCGCTTTTGTTTTGCAGATACATCTCAAAGCCGCCCGTCATCGAAAGACCCATGATAGGCGGGACGTTTACGACGAAGCTCATCGACTCCTTCGAGCCCCAAAGCATACCGTTAAAAGGCCCGGTTAGCGCGTCTGCTTGACTATCCGGCGTTTTTCTATCGCTCCAGTCTTTTAGCTTGATAAAGCTGATGGCAGAGTTTTCTCTAAGCGCGCCCGCAAGCATATCGTATCCGGCAAAACCCATCGTAAATTCGACGTTTGGATTGCTTAGAACCATGTTGCTGATAGTTTTTACCTCTTCTTTGGTTTTTAGCATATTGCTTGACGGCGGTAGCGAAGTGATAACCATCAGCGCACCCTTATCTTCGGACGGTACGAGGCCGCTAGGGACTTTTTTAAACAGCTCGTAAGTCGCAAAACCCATAATGCCTATCACAATAAGGCTGATGATAACGTGGCGAAGCACCGTTGCCACGCCTGCGGTAAAAATTTTCGTACTCCAGTCGAAAAAGTCGTTAAATTTCTGCACGAACCAAAACGGCTTGCTCTCTTGTTTTTTTAGCATAACGCCGCAAAGCGCCGGAGTAAGCGTAAGTGCGACAAAGCCCGAAATACAAACCGAAGTAACCAGAGTGAGCGCAAACTGACGCTGGATCACGCCGACAAAACCCTCCATAAAAGAAACCGGAACGAAAACGGCTGATAAAACCAGCACGATCGAGATGACCGGGGTTTGTACCTCCTCCATCGCTTTATAGGTCGCTTCTTTGACGGTGATGTCTTTTTCCTCGTGTAAAATTCTCTCCACGTTTTCGATAACGATGATGGCGTCGTCCACTACGATACCGATAGCAAGGATGAGCGCAAAAAGCGTGATCAAATTTATGCTAAATCCCATCGCATACAGTCCGCCAAAGGTGCCGATGATGGACACGGGAACCGCTAGCATCGGGATGATAGTCGCGCGGAAACTCTTTAAAAACATATACATAACGATGATAACCAAGATCATCGCCTCGATAAAGGTTTTTACGACCTCATGGATAGAAACTTCGATAAATTCGGTCGGGTTATATGCGACCGTGTGTTTAAAGCCCGCGGGGAAATTTTTACTTAGCTCGTCTAGCTTTGCGTTTACCGCTTGCGCCGTGGCTAGGGCGTTAGCGTCGTTTTGCATAAAGATTAGAAGCGGGATGGCGTCTTGGCCGTTTAGCATCGCGTCTGATGCGTAGCTAGCCGCTCCTAGCTCCACGGTCGCTACGTCTTTTAGTTTTAGCACGGCTCCGTCGGCGCTTTTGATGATTATATCGCCAAACTGCGCGGCATTTTTGAGACGGCCGTCGGAGCGAACGGAGTAAACGTAAGGATTATCCCCATCCGATGGCTGTTCGCCTATTTTACCCGCGGCGTATTGGCTATTTTGGATTTTTACTTGGGCGATTACGTCGCTAGGGGTTAGCTTGTAGTAGGCTAGTTTGTCCGGTTTTAGCCAAATTCTCATCGAGTACTCTTTGCTACCGATTAGCGCCGTGTCGCCCACGCCGTTAACTCTTTTGATCTCGTCTGCGATGTTTAAATTTACGTAGTTATATAGCTCTACTAGGTCCATGTTTGAGCTCGTAAAGCCGACTACTTCTAGGATCGAGCCGCTGCGTTCGCGCACGGTCACGCCCATGTTTTGCACCTCTTGAGGCAGTCTTGAGAGCGCGGCTTGGACGCGGTTGTTTACGTCGATCGTGGCTTGTTTGGCTGAGGTGCCGATTTTAAAATAAACGTTGATATTTAGCGAGCCGCTCGAGCTTGAGGTGCTTTGCATATAGAGCATGTTTTCTACGCCGTTTATCTGATCCTCGATCGCGCTGGCTACGGAGTCGGCGATAGTTTGGGCGTCAGCACCCGTGTAGGTGGCGCTAACGGAGATTTGAGGCGGGGTTAGTTTTGGATACTCCTCGATAGGAAGCCCCTTTATCGCCATCGCGCCCGCGATAACTATGATGATAGATACGACGGTGGCAAATATCGGGCGATTTATGAAAAATTTAGAAAACATCACTTAGCCTTTTCTTGCTCGTTTTTAGGCTCTAAATTTGCCCCTTTACCAAAGCTTTCGGTTAGGTCTTTGTCTATCTTGACCGGTGCGCCTACGCCGATTTTTAGGAAGTTGTTTAAGATGATTTTATCATTTTCGTTTAGCCCTTCGCTAATGACTGCGGCGTCTTTGGTTTGGTAGGTGATTTTTACGTCCTTGGAGGCTACTTTACCGTCCTCTACGACTAGCACGTAGGTCTTGACGTCGGTTTGCTGGAGTGCTACTTGAGGGATTTTAAAGCCGTCTTTTTGGTAAAATCCGCCCATCGTCACGTGGCCGAACATACCCGGCAGCAGCTTGCCTTCGTCGTTGTTAAATTCGGCCTTGGCTAAAACGCTACCCATGTTCGTATTTACGACGTTATCGATAAAATTTACCTTGCCGTTAAACTCTCCCGGGCCGACCTTTAGCACGGCGTCCGAGTTTGTCTGCGCCCATAGGCCGCTTTCTTGCATTTTGACGCGGTTTAGGTTATCTACGTCGGAGATGTGAAAGTGCGCCTCGATCGGGTTGATTTTGGTTAGGCGCACGAGCTGAGTCGTGTTTGCTACGACTAGCGAGCCTACATCTACGAGATTATCGCCCAAAACGCCGTCAAAAGGCGCGGTTATGCTTGTGTAGCCCAGGTCGATCTTGGCATTTTTGGCGGTTGCTCTGGCGCTTAGTAGAGTTGCGTTTGCGATCTCGAGCGCCGAAACTGCCGCGTCGTACTCTTTTTGCGAAACGGCGTTTTTCTTATATAAATTTGAAATTCTGTTAAATTCGGTTTGAGCGTTTTTTAAATTTGCGTTTGCTACGCCGATAGCGGCTTCAAGCGCGTCGTAGCTGGCTTGGTATTTTTCCGGGTCTATCAAAAACAGCTTGTCGCCGGCTTTTACGTTGTCGCCGGGTTTAAAAAACTGCTTGGTTATCGTGCCGCTTACTTTAGGATAGACGATTACGTCTTGCTGGCTCGTTAGAGTCGCGGTGTAGTCAAAGCTGATAGGTACGTCTGATTTTTTAGCTACGAATACGTCGACTTTTGAGGGCGGCATTTGCCTTTGCTGTCCTGCCGCGGCCGCGCTTTTTTTATCGTTACTATCAAAGCATGCTGTAAAAAGCAGCAACGCCAATAACAAAACAGAGATATTTTTAATTTTTCTCATAAATTTGCCTTTAATTTTTTGGGATATTATACAAAAATTTTGTTTGTAATATTTGTTACAAATAAAGTCGGCTATTTTACTCTTATTTACACGAAAAGTCAAATTTTAGAGAGTAAAATTTAGCGTTTCTTTACGCCGTGCAAAAACATATCTATGCGTGTTTTTACGTGCTCTTTACGCTCTTCTGCACTTAGCGTTATGTCCTCGTTTAGCAAAATAGCATTATAATGATAAGGTTCTCTAACGACTGCGGCAAACGCCTTGGCTGCGACGTAAGGAGAGATACATGGATTTAGTTGGATTCTTATGTCTTCACGCTCGAAAAAATCTATTAAAATTTTATCGATTTTGCTTAAAATTTGATCCAAAAACTCTTTGCCCAAAAGTCCGTCGTTTTTTGCGCCTTCGCTCATCATTACTCTTGAGATTAGCGTGGTTTTCTTTTCGCAGATGATGTCGAAAAATATCATCGCGAATTTGGTTAAAAAATCATCCAGCTTATGCGATAAATTTAGATCGATTTTCTCGTCTATCTGTGTCCTAAAGTCGTCAAATCCACGCTCTACGATGGCGCGAAAGAGCCCTTCTTTGTTTTCAAAAAATTTGTAGATGCTCGCCAGCGACCCGCCGCTTTTTTGATGATATCCGTTAAACTCGTGTTTTCGTAGCCGTTTTCGAGGAAAATTTCAAGTCCGGCTTGGATGAATTTCTCTTTTCTCTCGGCGCTTCTTTGCGTGATTTTCCCGTTCATTGCATACCTTTAAAAATTAAAATTATAATTTAAGGATTATACAATAAAAATATGATTTTTAGTCCCTCGGGTATGCAAAAATAGTCTCCCTTGCGATGTTAATTTTCTCTTTTTCGTCTGCGGCATAGGCGCGTATAGTTATCTTTGCATTTGCGTTTTTACCGGGTCTAGCGGCATTTTTAGGAGCCGTTAATACGACTACGATTTTCTTCTTTTCGCCCGCGTTTAAGGCAATGTTACTTTTTGGGCGTTTTATTTTGATATCGGCATCGTTTGCGCTAACGTCAAAGTAAAACTCATGCGCGTGCGCGTCGGTGTTTTCAAACAAAAACACGTAAGCGTTTTCGATCTCGCCGTTTTTATTTACCTTATATAGCTCGCTCGTGCGGTTGATATTTAGCAGCATGTTTTCTTTTTTGGCGCTCATTAGCGCTAGCGCGGTCGCGGCGATAGCGATGGCGGCGCAGTAGCCGACGGTTTTAAAGCGCAAATACCGCACCTTTTGCTTGGTTTTTAGCGAATTTGAGCTCGTCCAGCTAATTAGACTAGGCAAATTTAGCCCGGACATCGTTTTCGTGCAGGCATCTACGCACTCTAGGCAGTTTATGCACTCTAGCTGCATGCCTTTTCTGATGTCGATGTGCGTCGGGCAAATTTTCACGCAGGCTTCGCAGCCGGTGCACTCGTCTTGCGGCCCCGGCGGTTTTTTCCACAGTTTGGTTTGCCCCTCAAAAATTTTACCGCCCCGCGCCTCGTCGTAGATGACCTGCATGCTGTCGTTATCTATCATCACGGACTGCACTCTAGCGTACGGACAGACGTAAATGCAAAAATTTTCGCCCAAAAACGCTACGTCAAATATCAAAAACACAGCGATAACGATCCAAGCCCCGAGTAAAATTTTATGTTCGGCCGGGTCTAAAATTTGAACTAAAAAATCCTGTGGCGGGACGAAAAACCAGAGAAAATTCGCCGCCGCGACAAAAGCTAAAACGCTCCAGATCGCCACTGCGAGCGCATTTTTGACGCCGCCCTCGGCCTGCGTTTGCTTATTTGAAACGCTCTTGCGGATCTTTAAAATTTTAGTTTGTATAAGGTCGCGGTAAATCACGCGAAATATCGTCTGCGGGCAGCTCCAGCCGCACCAGACGCGGCCGCCTAAATTCGTCATAAAAAATATAAAAATAAAAAAGATGATGAGCACGAAAGGCATCAAAAACAGCTCTTGGACGTTAAATTTAGCAAAAAACAGATGCAGCTCGCTGCGCTCGAAGCTTAGTAGGAAAAATTGATTTCCGCCGATAGATATAAACGGTAAAATAAGCACGGTACAGGTTATCAGGATGTAGGCGATATAGCGTTTGCTGGCAAATTTGAAATATTTTTTATACTCTTCTTTAGTCATAATTCATCCTGATTACAAAGTAGTGATAATTTTTATATGGATTATAGTTTTAATGCAATTAATTTTTTATAAATTCTCAAATTTACTAAATTTCTGCTATAATCGCCGTCTATTTTAATTGAAAGGTGGTGAGGACGTTGCCTGGTATTAAGGTACATCCTAACGAGTCTTTTGACGAAGCTTACAGAAAGTTCAAAAAGCAAACCGACAGGAATCTTGTCGTGACTGAAGTTCGCGCAAGACGCTTTTTCGAGCCTATGACCGAGATCCGCAAAAAACAAAAAATCGCGGCTCGTAAGAAAATGCTTAAACGTCTATATATGCTTAGACGCTACGAGTCAAAGCTCTAACCAAAAGGGTCGCTTCGGCGGCCTTTTTTATTTAAACTCCCGTTTAACTCGCATCAAAGCCAAAATTTGCCATAATCTACGTCAAATTTAACGATCAAAGGAAAAATATGTCCAAAGTGCCCGTGAGCGAGGCCGCGGAAATCTTAGGCGTAACCAAAGAAGCCGTCTACAACCGCATTCGTCGCGGCACGTTAAAAACCTTTGAAAAAGACGGTGTAAAATACGTGGTTTTGGATGGCTACGAGCCTCAAACCGCGCCCAAAACTTCAAAATCCGCTAAAAGCTCAGAGTCAAAAAAAGCCGCTAAGGCCGGCGAATTTGACGTGAACGAATTTCTACTCTCGCAAATTAGCGAACTAAAAGAACAAAATCAAAATTTGCAAGCCGATAAAGATAGGCTTTTTCGCGAAAAAGAGCAAATTTTGCTAAATAATAAATCCGAAATTGCTCAAATTTACCGCGAAAGAGACGAGAAGTTAAGAGGATTTTTAAGTATGCTGGAGCGTCCGCTCCTGGCTCGTCAAAACGGCGAATACGTAGCCCCAATCGACGTCGAATTCGTCGAGAGTGAGTCTGAAAGCGAGGGCAAATGGACGAGCCTGGCCGAGTTTTTAAAATCGCAAAATCTAAGCGGCAAGAGCCTAAAAAAAACGCAAAACAAAATCATAAAAAACATCGGAAAATCAAAATTTATCAAATTTAAAAAAGGCGTGATAATGGTAAAAAGCAAGAAAATTTCAAAGGAGCTAGATAAAAAATGAGAGTTTTTAAGCATATCAAAAAAGTAGCCAGCTACGCTGCCGTGGGCGGTTTTGGCGCGGTGGTAGCGGCCGGGTTGGCAGGCTGCGGCAGCAGCGATAACGGCGGCGAAAGTAGCGCGCTAAACGAAGCGGCGCAAAAAACGGGAGCGTTTGTCATCATCGAGGAGACTGCGCCGGGAAAATATAAAGTCCTAGAGGAGTACCCAAGCAGCGAAACGCGCGTCGTGCTAAAGGATATCAACGGCACCGAGCGCGTGCTGAGTAAAGAGGAGATGGATAAGTTAATCGCCGAGGAAAACGCTAAAATCGATGCCGGAACATCGAATTTAACCGGCTCGAACGCTCAAAACGCGCAACTTTCAAGCGGCGGCATGAGCCTTGGCGAGACGCTTCTAGCCTCGGCTGCGGGCGCGATCATCGGTAGCTGGATCGGCAACAAGCTATTTAACAACCCGGGCTATCAGTCGCAGCGCCAAAGCGCGTATAAAAACCCAAGCGCGTACTCAAGGAGCGTAGATAGCTTTAACAAAGCCAAAGCCGCTAGCTCGGCGGGTAAACCAAGCGGCGGAAAGAGCGGATTTTTCGGCGGTTCAAGCTCAAGTTCAAGCTCAAGTTTCGGAGGATAAAATGATAAATTTAAAAAAAATCGAACCGCTAAATAGCGAATTTTTAAGCGAGATCGGCTTTACGTGGCACACCGATCCAGACGGCAGCGACTACGTAGCAGACGAACTAGTCGAGGTTAGCGAGGCGCAGGCCGAGGCATACTACAACGCCGCAAACGAGCTATACGATATGTTCGTCGCAGCCGCCCAACACGTCATCGATAACAACCTCTACCACGAGGTCGGCATCCCGTTTAATCTCGTAGATCTCGTGCGCGAAAGCTGGGAAAACGACGTGCACTGGCATCTTTACGGTAGATTTGACCTAGCCGGCGGACTGGATGGCAAACCGATAAAACTCATCGAATTTAACGCCGACACCCCGACTGCGGTGTTTGAGACGGCGATCATCCAGTGGGCGGCGCTCAAATTTAACCGCATGGACGAGAGCGCGCAGTTTAACGACCTTTATGACGCGCTAAAGCAAAATTTTAGACGCCTAGTGACGCTAGATGAGGAGACGGAGAGCTTTAACGAGCACTATGAGGGCTGGAAAATTTTATTTAGCTCGGTGGCCGGTAGCAGCGAGGACGAACAAACTGTGAAGCTACTGCAATATATCGCCGAGGAGGCAGGCTTTCACACGGCGTTTGCTTACGTCCACGAGGTCGTATTTAACGACGAGGAGGGCGTATTTTTTGACGGAGAAAACTACGAGTACTGGTTCAAACTCGTGCCGTGGGAGGACATCGCCGTAGAGGAAGGCGAGCTAGCCATAATCCTAAAAAACATCGTCCAAAATCAAAAAGCCATCATCCTAAATCCCGCATATACGTTGCTTTTCCAAAGCAAAGGTATCTTGAAAATTTTATGGGATCTATATCCGAATCACCCGCTCTTGCTTGAGGCTAGCGACAAGCCGATCGCGGGCAAAAAATGCGTGAAAAAGCCGGTTTTCGGCCGAGAGGGTGCGAACGTGAGCGTGATCGAGGCTAACGGTAGCGTGAGCTCGCAAAACGGCGGCGACTACGGTCAAAACCGCGCGATCTATCAGGAATTTTACGAATTTAACAAAGACGCCGCCAGCAATAGCTACCAAGCCGGCGTATTTTTCGCCTACGAGGCGTGCGCGCTGGGTTATCGCAGAGGCGGTGAAATTTTAGATAACTACTCCAAATTCGTGGGGCACTTTATCAAATAAGGATGCAAAATGAAAATAGTCTGCCTCGATGCCGCGACGCTTGGAAGCGACGTAAATTTGGACGTTTTTAAGCAGTTTGGCGAATTTAAAAGCTACCAAACAACCGCCGCAAACGAGCGCGTAGAGCGGCTAAAGGGCGCGGACGTCGTTATCACGAACAAAGTCGTGATCAACAAAGAGACGATGGATGCGTCAAATTTAAAGCTAATCTGCATAAGTGCAACTGGCATGAACAACGTCGATCTCGCGCACGCCGCAGCAAAAGGCATCGCGGTAAAAAATGTCGCGGGCTATTCCACTGCCAGCGTCGTGCAGCATACGTTCGCTTGCCTTTTTGCGCTGACAAATCGCGTCAAATTTTACGACAACTATGCGCAAAGCGGTGAGTGGGCGAAGAGCGAAATTTTTACGAATCTAGACCGCAGTATCGGCGAGATCGCAGGCAAGAGCTTTGGCGTCATCGGCCTTGGCGAGATCGGCAGAGGCGTGGCGCGCATAGCAGCGGCATTTGGCACGAGAGTGAGCTACTACTCCACTAGCGGCGCAAACGCAAACGCCGAGTTTAAAAGGCTAAATTTGGGCGAGCTTCTAAGCGGCTGCGACATCGTGAGTATCCATGCTCCGCTAAATGAAAAAACGCGAAATTTGATCGGCGAGCGGGAGTTAAATTTGATGAAAGAGGGCGCCATACTGATGAACTTCGGTCGTGGCGGCATAGTGGACGAGAGCGCCGTAGCCCGCGCGATAGATGGGCGAAATTTACGATTTGCCTCGGATGTGCTGGAGACCGAGCCCATGCGCGCGGATCATCCGTTGCTTCGTATCAAAAATAAGGAAAATTTGATACTTACTCCGCACGTAGCGTGGGCGAGCTATGAGGCTAGAGAGCGGCTCGTGGCGATGATCGCGGAAAATATAAAAGAATTTTTGAAAGGATAAAAATGGCAACTGAGCATAGTTTTGATATAAGCGCGGCGGTCGATATGATGGAGGTCAAAAACGCGCTGGAGACGGCTAAAAAAGAGATCGCGGCGAGATATGATTTTAAGGGGCTTGCGGCCGAGGTGGAGCTAAACGAAAAGGAAAAAATCATCACGCTTCTTAGCTCTAGCGACAACAAAATCGACGCGCTAAAAGACATCGTCATCTCAAAACTCATCAAGCGAAATATCCCGCCCGTGGCCGTGACTGAAAGCAAACGCGAAAGTGCTAGTGGCGCAAATTTAAAGGCGACGCTAAAACTAAACGACACCTTAGATAGCGAAAACGCGAAGAAAATCACCAAAGCGATCAAGGACGCAAAGCTAAAAGTAACTGCGGCGATCCGCGGCGAAGAGGTGCGAGTAAGCGGCAAAAGTATCGATGATCTGCAGGAGTGTATAAGGCTTGTGAAGGGGCTTAATTTAGAGCTACCGATTAGCTTTAAAAACTTAAAATAGCGGGCATTTTCGCTTCATTATGCGTCGTTGATTTAAATTTTCGCTCGGTCATTACCCACTCGTTAACTCCCGTCGCAAAATTTAAATCGCCTCGCCTAATTTTGCGAAACAGTTGCTTTATTTTTTCATTCAAAATTTAGCGGTTCGTCAAATTTAACGTATTTAAATTTTAACTCTTAATCTAAAAACAAAGAAGGATAAAATGGGCTTTTTTAAGAAAATTTTCGGCAAACAAGTCGATCTGGGCGAGCAAATGCCGATTTATTTCGCAAGCAACGAAGAGGACTATATGCAGCGCTCATTCGAGCAGGCGCGTGAGAGTTTTAGGTATTTTTGGCGTGAGCTTTACTGGGAGCGCCACAGGGTCGTGCCAGGGCTTGATTTCGCGATGGTTAAAATTTGCTTTTTAGACGTAGTGGACGGCGAGGAAGTGGGTGAGCATATGTGGATAAACGACGTGGATTTTGACGGCGAGACTATCTCTGGCACGCTCGTAAACGAGCCTGACGCCGTGCAAAACGTAAAAAACGGCGATCGCGTGAGCGCAAAGATAGACGAGATGAGCGACTGGATGTTTGCGGTGGGCGGACGCGCGTACGGCGGCTTTAGTGTGCAGGCGATGCGCTCACGTATGCAAAAGGGCGAGCTAAAAGAGCACGATAAAGCATGGGGGCTTGATTTTGGCGATTTTAACGATATTTTGGTAGTTTACGAGCAAAAAGAACACCCGGAAAATTTGATCGAGCACCCGATGTGCAAAAATGTACGCGAGAAGTTCGAGCAATACGTCAAAGAAAACCCAAGTATCCTCACGGACGCCGATGAGCTCGGATTTACGCAGCTGCACCACGAGGCGCTCGCGGGTAATCTAACGCTCATAAACATACTGCTGGCAAACGGCGCCGACAAAAACGCGCGCACGAAAAGCGGTAAAACTGCGGCTGATTTTGCCGAGCATTTGGGCTGGAGCGAAATCGCAAAGGTGCTTAGATAACTAAATTTATAAATTTTAAATAAGATAGGTAAAATTTGAGCTACCAAGATATTTTAAACCAAAAAGACGAGAGCATTAAAAACGCTAAAAAATTTGTAAATTTCTTAAAGGCGAGTTTTTCATGTTGCGAGATAAGAAATAGTAAACAAGCGCGTTTGATCGCTCTTTTAAATGAAGAGAGCGATCTTTTTGGTAGGCTAAATAGGACAAATTTTGCTGAAATTTCAAAAAGACTCGTCGAGATAAAAGAGCAGATCGTTCTTATTGTCTTAGACATAAAAGACGAGATCAAAAAAGACTTTAGCGAGCAAAACTATGAATTTTACAAAAGAGCGCTATCAAAGGAGTCAGACGAGCTTGAAAAGGTCAAAAACGAGCTACTTTTAAACTCATTTTTCGAGAGTCGTTTGAGTGAGCACTCGGCAAATTTAAAGGCAAATTTCATAAAAGAGTGCGTTGCTTTTTTCTTTAGGCATTCAAATTTCATCGTGCCGATTATTAGTGTGCTTTGCTACTTTTTGTATTTTGGCTCCGAGATCGGATATTTCCCGAGCTTAGATAGTTCAGAGATGATATTTACGGGCATTTTGCTCTTTTGCGCTACCGCATTTGTCACCTTTTTTGAGATATTAGTCCTGGTTTTTATCTCATTTTTATACCAAAAAGACGATAAAAAGTACAAATTTAAAAAGCCAAAATTTCTATTTTTTTATAACTCAAATTTCATCTACGTTTTAACGCTCGTCTCATTTGCCGTTTTAGCCCTTGCAGCCTTCAAGCTAAACTACGGCTGGGGCGCTATTTTATCGCTATTGTTACTCTCCTACGCCGGAGTAAATTTGGCAGTTTTCTTTAAAGATAGACCAAATTTTATCATCTATCTTTTGTCGTTTCTCATGATTTTACTCTTTATCATTTCGGTTGTTATCTCAAAAAATAGCGAATTTTTGGCGCTTTGGATGCTATTTTGCTCATTCATGCTCTCGTTTATGCTAGGCGTTTCAAGCATCAAAGAAACCAAGGACTTTTCGTTTGTATTTTACGCTGCACTCACTCTTATGATAGTTTCAAACTCGCTTTTGTTTATCAAATACTCAGCCAAAATATTTAATATAGGCGATGTGGATTATAAATTTCTACTAGTTGATAAAAGTGCGCTAAATGCCCTACCAAAGTCTCTTTGCAAGGCGAAAGGCAAAGATCAAAGACCTTGTGAGATAGATGAAAAGACGGTTAAAATTTATGGCATTAAGTCGCTTTGCAATATCGGTAAATTTTACTATCTGCAGGCAAAAGACGGAGTGAAATTTGAGCTTGACTCGAGCAAGATCATCTCAAGGGCTAAGGAGTAAAATATTCAAGCTTATGGATAAAATTTAACGAAATACAACAAAAAGATATATAAGCTCACCCGTAAATTTCTCCGGCAAAATTTACGTAAAATTTATTTAAATAGGTTAGGCTAGGGCCTTAAAATTTTATTTTAAGCAAAACCTAAGTAAAATACGCGATAAAAATTAAGAAAAGGAATTAATTGTGGGATTTAAGAATATTATAGAAAAATTTGCGGTAAATTACGCTCATAATTCTATTCAAAAATCACTATACAACGAATTTAACATAGATATTTTGACCACAACTTACACAAAAACTCCAAAAAAATATAAAAAATACATGCTCTACGCTCACGTGCCGTTTTGCCACACTTTTTGCCCGTATTGCTCGTTTCACAAGTATCACTACGAACAGGAGCTTGCGAAAATTTACTTTGAAAATTTACGCGAGGAGATGAGGCAGGTAAAAGAGGCCGGCTTTGACTTTAGCTCGCTTTATGTCGGCGGCGGCACGACGCTTATCAACGAACCCGAGCTTGAAAAGACGCTAAAACTTGCAAAAGAGCTCTTTAGTATCGAAGATGTCTCGGCAGAGAGCGATCCAAACCATATCTCGCCGGAGAGTTTAACCCGTTTTGACGGGCTTATTGACCGCTTAAGCGTAGGCGTGCAAAGCTTTGATAACGAGACGTTAAAAAGAGTCGGCAGGTATGAGAAATTTGGCTCTGCAGAAGAGACGAAAAGAAAGCTCGAGAAGGCTCTTGGCAAGATCCCGGTTATAAGCCTAGATCTCATATTTAACCTGCCAAATCAAACAAAAGAGCAGCTCATAAACGACATAAATGTCGCAAAATCGATCTCTCCGCAGCAGATCACCTTCTATCCGCTCATGAAATCAGAGCTAACAAGAGAGAACATCGCTCGCTCGCTCGGCGTCTCAAACGTCGATAACGAGCGCGAATTTTACGAGATCATCGTGAGCGAATTTGCTAAAAGCGGCTACAGACAAAGCAACGCTTGGGCATTTTCAAATGAAAAAAGCGCAGGCCTTCGCGACGAATACGTGGGCTCAAATTTAGAGTACGTTGGTGTTGGCAGCGGTGCGTTTAGCTTCCTAGACGGCGAGCTAGTTATAAACGCCTTTAACCTGCTTGACTACGGCAGAAAGGTCAAAGATAGACAAAGTCCGGTCATCGCAAAATGCGCATTTAGCAAAAAAGAGAGACTAAAATATACGTTTTTAACAAGGCTTTTTGACGGCGCAGTCGATATCAAAGCCTACAACGAACAAAACGATGCGAACATCAACAAAGACCTATTTGTCGAGCTTAGCTTGCTAAAGCTGGTAAACGCGATCTACGAAGAAAACGGCGTCATAAAGCCGACGTTTTTTGGCAAATACACCTGCGTCGTGCTCATGCGTGACTTTTACGCGGGCATGGACAAAGTGCGCGCGATATTTAAAAACGACGCGAAGATCAAACGCAGCAAAATTTTGCGCATAATGAGCGAAGACACCGAGCAAAAATTTGAACAAAATATTATCCAGCCGCGAGCCGCTATGTAATTTCGGGTAAATTTGATGCAATTTTACCGTCAAAATTGATCCTCTTACGGACTGCTTTAAATTTATCACGAAAATAACCCGCCCAAGCTTGTTTAAATTTAATTTATGCTAAATTTCGCCCCGAAAGCGACCTTGCGGACGCAAATTTTACCAAAGGCGAAGCGGTGGATACGGATAAATTTTTAAGCGAAATTTGGGGCGCTCTTAAGCTTTTTTTGGATCCCAAAACGCAAATTCTCGCAGACGAGCGAAACCTCGCCGTTTTACTCGCGGCGGATGCGGAGAATTTCGATAGATTTATGGCGCTAAAGGAGTTTAGAGATATCCTTCACGCGCTTGGGCTAAAGGCCAATATATACAGCCTCCAGTGTGCCCAGCTAGGCGCGATAAACGCTCTAAAATCCGCAAAAATCTCAAAATCAAAACTACTCGCCGCGCTAGAAATCCTGCAAACCGAAAACATAATCTCCGCCGCGCATTTTAGCAGGCTTGCGGCATTTTTACGCTCTCTTAGCGCAGATTTGACCGCAGGGAACGAGCAAGAGGGCTCAAATTTTAAAAAATCAGACGTCTTTCATCAAAAAATAGACGCGCTAAATGATATCTGCGAGCGAATTTTATCGCTAAACCCGCACGCGCATGTCGCAAACGCAGCAGCAAAAGCGCGCCAAAAAGCGCGTGAGCTAGAGTTTAACGTCGCGGTCACGGGCGTCATAAACGCGGGCAAATCAACCCTTCTAAATGCGCTGCTGGGTAAGAAAATCCTGGGCGCTTCAAACGTGCCCGAGACTGTAAATTTAACGGTGCTAAAATATTCGCCCGAGCCTTTTGCAAAAGTAAATTTTTGGAGCGAAGCGGAGCTAAAAGAGCTTGGCATAGCGCAAGATCAAGATAATGAAATAGCCCAAATTTACGGCGGTTTGGGCGTCAAATTTGAGAGTAAAACGGCGAAAAATTTAAACGTCAAATTTAATGCGGACGGCGATGAGGCAGAAGCTAAATTTCAAAGCCCTGACGCGGAACAAATTTGCTCCGATCAGCCCGCTAGTAAAACGGTCAAAACGGGCGAGATCAAGCTCTACACCTCGGCGGACTCCAAATACGCTAAATTCGTAAAAAGTGTCGAGCTTTACGAAAATTTGGAGCTTTTAAAAGATAACGTACGCATAATTGACACTCCAGGCATTGATGACGCGGTGGCTGCGCGCGAGGAGCTGGTGCGGCGATTTATGCGAGAGTGCGATCTGATGGTGCACCTGATGAACGTCTCGCAAAGCGCCACGCAAAAGGATCTGGACTTTATCGTTTCAAGCTTGCAAAACTCCCACGCCGTAAAGCTCGCCGTGTTGCTAACTCACGCCGACGTGCTAAAAGAAGGCGAGCTAAACGAGGTCGCCGCCTACGCCAAAAAGAGCGTCGAGGAGCGCACGCGGGAGCTGGGTATCGGAGCGGAGTTTTTCGCCGTGAGTGCTAAAAGCTATTTTGAGGGCGGGCAAAACAGCGGCGTCGAGGAGTTTAAGCAGTATCTTTACGAGACGCTTTTTGGGCCTAGTAGCCAAAAATCTTGCCTTGGTATCGAAGCATATAAAAAGGAGCTAGGGCGCGTCTGCGCGCAGTTTGCGGCGGATACGCAAAGCGATATCTTAAAGCTAACGGGCTCAAATTTGAGCTTGTCGCAAAAGCTCGCCGAGCTAAACGAACAAAAGGCCGCATTAGCTAGCCACCTAGAGGATGTAAGAGACGCGGCAAAAGAGGAGCTAGAGCGCCTAGATACGGCTAAAACCGCGGCTAGCTACGAACTGGGGCTAAGGTCTTTGGCGCAAACGCTAAAGCAGCGTATCGCAGATGATGTAAGTTACTCGGCCGCCAAAAAACAAAAGATCGACCCGCAGCGTCTGGCTCGTATCGCGCAAACGACGATCAAAGACGGCGTCGTCGTCCTAATGCGCCAAAACCGCAACGAGATCGTGCAGCAAATCACCGCGTGCACGCAAAATATCGCGCTAAAATTCGGCGAATTTGAGGGCAAAACGGCGGCGGCAAAGGTCTTTAGCATAAACGACTATCTGCAATCAAGAGGGATAAATTTAGAGTGCATAGAGGTTGCAGATGCGGTGGCTGGCGCCGCAAACTCGGGCGCGCAAGGCGTATCTGAAGCCGCCAAGCTAGCCGCAGAGGAGTTTTTGGGCGCCCAGCGGATCAAAAATTTCGTTTTCGAGCTTAGCGAATTTGAAAAAAGCGAGTTTAAACAGCGTATCGAAGCCGCGCTAAAAGATAAAGAAAAGGCGCTCGCAATCAGCGAAGAAGCCCTAAAAAACGAGCTTGCCAAGCTAGCGCAAACTAGCGGTCGGGACTCGCGCGAGCTAGAGCGACTAAACTCGCAAAGCGAGGCGTTAAATGCTATAAATTTGGAGCTGCAAAGTGTTTGAGGAGTTTATAAACGCGTATAAAACGCGGTATTTTAAGATATTTTCGGACGATTTTCACGGACGATTTAGACGGCTGCAAAACGAGCTAACCGAGCCCAAATTTCACCCAAGCGCCGAGCTAAAGCAGGAGCTAAACAAGCTTGATCTGTTTTTATCCAGCCCGCTTACGGTCGCTATCGTCGGGCAGTTTTCTAGCGGCAAATCGACGTTTTTAAACGCGCTTTTGGGCAGCGAAATTTTGCCCTCGGGCCTAACTCCGGTGACATCAAAGCCGACTTTTATCAGATACGGCGCCGCACCAGGGCTTAGCGTGCTTTATGAAAACGGCAGAGAGCTGTATCTGGGCGTCGAGGAGATAGGGCGCTTTGTCGATCAGCGCGTGTTTGGCGACGACGTGAGCAGGCTTTGCGTTTATGCGCCGTCTGAAATTTTAAAGCTGGTAAATTTCGTCGATACGCCAGGGTTAAACTCGCTCTCAAAGGCCGACACCGCCGTCACGCACGAGGTGTTAAAAGACGTCGCGGGCGTCATCTGGCTAAGCCTCGCCGACAACGCCGCGCGCGCTAGCGAATCCGCGCAGATCAAGGAATTTTTGGCTGGCGGGGGCAAAACGGCGATCTGTTTGCTAAATCAAAAAGATAAGCTAAGCAAGGACGAGCTTGAGAGACTCAAAACTCACGCGCAGGCGACATACGGGCGATTTTTCGAGCGTATCATCGCAGTTTCCGCCAAACAAGCCGTAACGGCGCAAGCCGAGGGCGATGCGGCACTTTTGACAGAGTCAAATTTTAGCGAAGTGATAAGCGCTATCCGCGAGCTTTTTGGCAGCGAAGATATAAAGGAAAAATTCGTGCGCGAAAAGTGCTCTAGACTGGTTGCCGTAAATGCCAAGCAGCACGAAAAAATCGCTAAAATTTACGAAAAAGCGGGCGAGATAATCTCCAAATTTGACGCCGAGCTAGAGTCAAATTTAAAAGCCGTGCAAGAAAATTTTAAACCGAAAATCGAGCTAGCCTTTAACGAGCTAAAACACGTCGCAAAGCTCGTTGCAGACGAGATCCTAGCTAGTCTAAAAAGCGTGAAAAAGTATAAATACGCGCCGCGAAAAACGCTGCTAAAGGGCGAGTATTTTGAAGCTAGCTCGTACGAGGCGGTGGATTTTGACAGCGACGAGGTATTTTCAAAACTCATCTACAACGACGTGAAATTTGCTAAATTTTTTAGGACGTATAAGCGAGGTTTAAGCGCGTTGCAAGAAGAAATCGGCGCTGCGCTGGATGAAATTTACGAGCGGTTGGAGCGCGAATTTATGATTTATAAATCCGAATTTGAAAACGCGCAAAAAGAGGATGAAACGCACTCCGAGACCGTGTTTGCCGATGTTAGAACGTATGCAGGGCAGGTGTATAGGACGTTTTTGAGGGACTATGAGACGGCGAAATTTAAAGGGCTGCAAAAGACGGCGCTGTTTTTTGAAAAGCTAAACCTCAAAGTCGCCGCAAACTACGAAAACGCCGTCAAAATCGCCGTGTATTTTCTAAAAGAAAAGATCGCAGGCTCGATGCGCGCGCACGAGCAAAACGGCTTTGCTCTGTTTATCCCGAGCTTTGACGAGGTGCAAGACCGCGTTTTGACGTCGCTAAATTTATACGAATTTGAAAACGAGATGCTTGGTAGTGCGTCATTTTTAAATAAAATTTTATCGGCGCTAAAGAGCGAATTTGCAAAGATAAAAGACGAAAAACTAGCTAAAATCGCTGCTCTATCGGCAGGACACAAGAAACTAAGGGATGAAATTTTAAAAGCGGGCGAGGGGTTTGGCCGGCAAATCCTGCTTTGAGCGCGGCGATCTAAGCGATATTTGACAGCCAAGTTAAAATTTGCTCCCAAACTGGCTTTTTGTTCTCGTCTTTGAAGCCTAAAAGTAGCTTGATGAATTTAAAAACGAAAACAACGAGCAGGAAAATATACGTGATGAAAATGCCGACTAAAATTTCATCAAAATACTCTTTTGATATGAAGTAGATTACCGTGCATAGCGGAGCGCAAACGGCTGCTATACCTAAAAATAACTTGACTTGGCGTAGTAAAAAATCACTCATGCTTGATAACCTTTTCAAATTTGAGTAGCTAGGGCTGCGATAAATTTAAATCGCTTATCAAATTTGCGTCTGCCGAGCTACGAATTTAACGCTTAAATTTGTAAGAATACGCGATAAAGCTTTGCAAGTGGCGTAAATTTAGCAAAACGCGTCTTAGCCAAACAGCAAGCCAAATTTAGCCGATTTTTACCCGTCAAACCCGACCTTTTTATCCTCGCCGAAATTTGAGCTCATCTCGCGTTTGATCTCGCTCTCAAAGTCGCTCATCGTAAATATCCCGTCTTCGCGCACGGCTACTTTTAGCGCGGTATTTTTGAGCGCCAGCATGATTTGCGCGCCGCTTAGCTCAAATTTAGCCAGCTGCTTGACGTCAAAATTCTCCTCAAAGCTCGCATTTTCGGGCAGCACTTTGCGCCAGATCGCAAGACGAGCGGCGAGGTCGGGCTTTTTAAACTCGATCTTATAATCAAATCTGCGAGAAAACGCGATATCCAGGCTTTGCAAGAAGTTCGTCGTGGCGATGAGTACGCCCTCAAAGCGCTCGATTTGCTCCAAAAATATATTTTGCATTTGGTTGTGCATTTTATCCGCCCCACTGCCGCCCTCGACGCGCGTGCTTAGAAACTGATCGGCCTCGTTTAGCAGCAGTACGGGCTCGCTCTTACTCTTAGCGCAGATTTCTTTGTAGGTGTCAAAAATTTTACGCACGTTTTGCTCGCTCTCGCCGACGTATTTGCTCAAAATTTTAGAGCAGTCAAAGCTAAGAACCTGCTTTTTTAGGCTCTTTGCGAGGCTTAGCGCGCTCATGGTTTTGCCCGTACCCGGCGGTCCGTAAAAGATGATTTTGGCGTCCACGTTTTTGCGCGACTTGATGCCCCAGCTAGATAGACGCGCTAGCACGCGGCGGTCTACTTGCTTTAGGATTGCGTCCAGTAGCTCCTTTACCTTGACGTCTAGCACGACGTCGTTTATGTCGGTCGAGGGCTCGATTAACTCAAAGATTTCTTGCTCTTTTACGAGAGTTTCTAGCGCTAGTTTTTTACTTTTGCTCTCGGTTTTTGGGTGCATTACGCTTTGTAAAATTTCGTCGGTTATGTAAAACGTTCTGCTAAAGCCGCCGTAGGTATTTAGCGACTCGTCGTAGTCGATGAGGCCGTTTTCGATTAGCTTTGAGCCTTCATCTAGTAGGGAGCGATTTTTGATACGTTCAAATTCGTCTGCGCTCAAAATCCCAACAAGCGCGTTTAAATCGCGGTTGGCGTCCGTTTCGCCGACGTACTCTTCCTTTAAAAGCGCGAGAAAAATAAGCTGTTCTTTGTCGTTTAGCGCGTTATCTTTAAAAATTTGCTCGACGGAGATCGAAATTTTGCTTAAATTTAGCCGTTTTTCGATGATGGTTTCTAGCTCTTTTACATCTTTTTCGAGGCGGCTTTTGGCGTCGCTTGAGACGTTTTTGCTAAAAAACGAGAGCTTGCCGTAAAGTTCCACGCGCAAAAACTGGTCTTTTAGATAATCAAGGTGATCGGCGTAGGGCGCGACTGCGGGCAGCGTGAGCCCAAACTCGCCCTCTTCTAAAATTTTAAGAAAAAGCGGCGAAAGCGAGATCTCGCTGTGAAGTAGGCCGAGTAAATTTGAGCCCGCGCTCTCTGCGTTAGGGTTTTTAAATATAGAAAAGCCCTGCACGATCCAGCCGCTTTCTAGCAGGCTCTTTACGTCTGCAAGGCCTGCTAAAAATTTATACTCCTCGCTACCAAAAACCGCGCAAAGCACGTCGTAAGCGCTACTTTGCGGAGTGCCCTCGACGTAGTTTTTGCTCAGGTGGCGTAAAATTTTCGCCTCGTTTTCGCTGCATTTTATGAGCGAGGAAATTTTAGAATTTTGCTCGCCGCCGATAAACTCTATCAAAAACCGCACTAAATTTCACCCCTTATCTGATCCCTTAAAACGCGTTTGAGCACCTTGCCCGTCGCGTTTTTAGGCAGCTCGTCTTTAAAATAAATCGTCTTTGGAATTTTAAAATTCGCCAAGTGTTTTTTGAGGTGCGCGCGGATATCTTTTTCGTCTAGGCTCATGTTTTCTTTAAGCTGGATAAAGGCCGTGACCTCCTCGTCTGCGTGCTCGTCTCTGACACCGATAACTGCGGCAGCTTCGACTTGGGGCAGTTTAAATAGCACCTCCTCGATCTCGCGCGGGTAGATGTTGATGCCCTTTGAGATGATGAGGTCTTTTTTGCGGTCGACGATAAAGATATAGCCCTCCTCGTCGATCTTGACTAGATCGCCCGTGCGTAGCCAGCCGTTTACGATCGTCTCGTCTGTGGCGTCTGGCATATTTAGGTAGCCCTGCATCACGCAGTCGCCTTTTACGATTAGCTCGCCGACCTCACCTGCTGGCAGCTCCATCATCTCGTCGTTTATGCATTTTACTTCGTAGCCCGGCAGCGGCAAGCCGACGCTTGAGATTTTTTGTTTTTGCAGCGTGTTTGCTGAGACGATAGGCGAGCATTCGCTAAGGCCGTAGCCCTCTATTAGCACCGCGCGTGGAAATTTGACGCGAAAATCGGTAATAGTCTGCTCAGCCAAAGGCGCTCCGCCGCTGATAAAAATCCTAATGCAGTTAAACCAGCGAAAATACCACGGGATTTTAGCTTTGCCGATAGCCGTATAGATCGCCGGCACGCCTAAAAACACGGTCGCGCGCTTGAGCAGGACTTGTTTTAGGACGTTTGAAAACGGGAAAATGGACTTTACTAAAATAAGCGAACACGCCGAAAATATCGGTAGCAGCACCATCGCCGTGAGAGTAAAGCTGTGAAACATCGGCAAAAACACGGCAAATCTATCTTTCATACGTACGTGAAAGACCTCGTGCGCGCCCTGGACGTTTGAGATGAGGTTGCGGTAGCTGATCATCGCGCCCTTTGGCTTGCCCGTGGTGCCTGAGGTGTAGATGATGTGGGCTAGGTCATTAAGCTTTGGTCGGTCGGTCAAATTTAGCTCTATACGGCAGTTTAGCGCGTGAGCGTAGGCGATATTGTTTCCGTCAAATTCGGCCCTATCGCCGATCCAGACGATCTTTTTGATTGCGGTTTTGCTCTCTAGTCCGCGTATCTCTTTGGCTAGCTCGGCCGAAGCAAAGAGAAATTTCGCCCCGCAGTCGTTTATGATGTACTCGAATTCTTCGTATTTTAAGAAGGTATTTATCGGCACCGCCACGGCGCCAAGCAGAGTGATGGCAAAGTAGCTAGCTATAAACTCGGGCGAGTTATTTACGATCATCGCGACTCGGTCGCCTTTTTTTATGCCCATACCTTGCAAAAACGCAGCCAGCGTAAAGGCGTTTGTGCGTAGCTGCTTGTAGCTTATTTTGCTAGTTTCTGTATAGATCGCGATACCGCCGCCGTTTTTATCGACTGCGGCGTTTAGCATATCCTCGAAATTTTCGTAAGGGTAGTTCATAGCCGCGCCTTAAAATTTATATTTTACGTTCAAATTTATCGCCTGAGCATTGCCACGTTCAAATTTGCCGTTTGGATAGAGTCCTGACGCGTTTGAGTAGTAGCTCACGTCGCGCGCCTTTCTGTCTTGGTAGAAGTAGCTAGCTCCAAGCTCCAAAGCGTCTGTAAATTTGTAGTTAAAGCCCGCTGCGTAGATGACGGCTTTGGTATCTGGCAGGTCAAAGCCCGTAGTATCGGCTCTAGATGCGGCCTCGTCAAACGTAACCGCGCCCATTAGGCGGAGTTTATCCGTCGCGTCGTGTGCTACACCGATGCGGTAGGCGTTGCTGTCCTTCCAGTCGCGTTTTTTGGACGCATCAAATGCTGCAAAAAACGGGTTGCGGTAGTGAGCGGCCGAGGCGCCAGGGTAGTTGAAGTCAAGCTCTTTCCACGCAGACCAATAGGTTCGCTCAAAGTCAAATAACAGCGTGGTGTTTGCGATTTTGTACGATAGGGCTAAATTTAAGCTCGCAGGTAGCGGTACGGATAGCTTTGCGCTGCCGCTATACGAGCCGCTCGGAAACGCCCCCCTCGGGTGCGCCGGCGCGCTGATGTCGGTGTCGCCTTTTAGATTCATATTTACTTTCGAGCGGTAGGTGGCCGCTAGGCTCAAATTTGAAGTAGGTTTATAGGTGATTGCCGCGTTGTAGCCGAAATTTATGCGGTCGCCTTTGATATCCTGCGAGGCGGGTAGGGCGCCTGAGACCTCCTGCACGGCCTCTCCTCTAGCGTAAACTGCGCGCAGGCCAAAGCCTAACGCGATGTTGTCGGTTAGCGCGTAGGCGACGCTAGGATTTACCTCGATCACTTTTAGGTCGAATTTTTTAGAAGTGGCTTTAGGCAAATTTTCGTCCCATCTCATCGACATTCCCGCAGGCACGACGACTGATAGACCAAAGCGCCAGTCATCAAACTGCGGCGTCACGAAGTGAAACGTAGGTACGAGCGCGTTCGCTCTTTTGGAGGTGAGTTTGTCGCCGTTATAGTGCCTGTACTTCGTCTTTGACATGCGCAGGTAGGTTAGTGAGCTCTCTAGGTAGTGTCCGCCGTCTAGAAATATCATATTCGCCGGGTTGTTATAGGCTGCGTCGGGACCGAAGCTCGTCGCGACGTTTGAGTTTAAAAGCGCGATGCTATCGCCGCTTTGCTCGGGGATTTTAAAGCCCGCCGCATTTAGACAGCAGCAAGCCGCTAGGCAAACGCCGATATATTTTCTCATTTATTCTCCTTTAAAGTTTCTTAAAATTTTTATCTCGTCCGCCCAGATGCTTTCGTCGATCGTCTCTAAAACTAGCGGGATATCGTCCGTGCGGGGGTCGTTTATGATGTTTTCAAATGTTTTTAAGCCCAAAAAGCCTTTGCCTAGGCTCTCGTGGCGATCCTTTTTACTGGCTAGGTCAAATTTCGTATCGTTTATATGCATACCCCGCAGCATACCGCGCCCGACTATCTCGTCAAATTCGCTCATCACGCGCTCGTAGTCGTCTCTGATATCGTATCCCGCGGCAAAGGTATGACAGGTGTCGAGGCACACGCCGATCCTGCTTTTATCGGTACAGCGTTTGATGATGTAGGCTAGGTGTTCAAATTTAAAGCCCAAATTTGAGCCCTGGCCGGCGGTATTTTCGATGACTAGCCTTACGTTTTGGCTATTTTCGAGTAGGAAATTTACGGAGTTTGCGATATTTTCGAGGCAAATTTCTGGCGAAATTTCATTTAGATACGAGCCCGGATGAAAATTTATCATCATTAGACCGAGCGCCTCTACGCGGTAAATTTCATCCAAAAAGGCGTTAATGGACTTTTGGCGCTGCTCATCGTTTGGATGGCCTAAATTTATAAGATAGCCATTGTGAGGCAAAACGTGCCTGGGCTCGATATGGGAGGCTTTTAAATTTTGCTTAAATTTGGAGATATTTTCCTGGGAAAGCGGCTTGGCCTCCCATTGGCGCTGATTTTTGACGAACATCGCAAAGGCGTTTGCGCCGATATTTGCCGCATTTAGCGGAGCGTTTTCTACGCCGCCCGCGATGCTGACGTGCGCGCCGATAAATTTCATTGAAGCTCTTTTATGATGATTTTTATGCGGTTTTTAGCGTCGAAAAAGCTGATATTTTTACCGCAAACTTCGTATTTTATTGAATATTTACTTATATCTTGTATAAAACCGCACGAATTTGTCATTACATTTATGCCGTTATACAGCGGCTTGCGCTCTAAAATTTCCGCAAAAAAGTCGTCGTATCTCTCCTCTAAAAAGAACTTTTTGTTAAATTCTTTTTTCTCAAAGCACGCGCCGTTCATGCAAATTTTGTCGTTTATTTTGAGATTTACCGTATTTACGCCCGAGCTGTAAATTTGCAAATTTAGCTGGTTTGCGGTTTTATGCAGGAAGCCCACGTCGTTGATTTTTAGCGGCGGAGTGAGGATGGTGACGGTAAATTTGTCTGATGATTTTTGGCTTTGTAGCGCGGCACAGCCGCTAAATGCAAGGCAAGCGAGCGCAGTCAAAGCAAATTTGGAAAATTTTTTCATGATTTTTTATCCTTGGTTTAAGCTATTTTTTATTATCTTTAATGTAAAATCCCATTTCCGCTAATTTGTGGCCCCTTCGTCTAGCGGTTAGGACATCGCCCTTTCACGGCGGTAACACGAGTTCGAGTCTCGTAGGGGTCACCACTTCATTTTAAATTTCACAAAAGATTTTAATTTTATCCGCTTATCGCTTAAATGCCCTTTATCTAAATACAATTTTTCTTAAATTTGGATTTTCTAAAATTTAACCTCAAAACCGTTTGCGGCGTATTTTGTGAAATCAAATTTCATCGCGGCAAATTTAACCACTGCCAAATAAACCAAAATTCGTCAAATTTAATCGTAAAATTTGATCACCAAACTCCCATTCTTGCTTGCTTAATCAAATTTAAACCCGTTTTGGCTATAATCGCGCCCTAATTTATAAAAAAGGAAAAAAATGTTCGATTGGATTTTTTCGCCCGAGGCGTGGCTGTCGCTCGTGACGCTAACTGGGCTTGAGATCGTGCTTGGTATCGATAACATCATATTTATCGCGATCCTAGTCGGCAAGCTCCCGCCCGAGCAGCGCGACAAAGGCCGTATACTAGGGCTTTCGCTTGCGATGCTAACGAGGATTGTGCTGCTGCTTTCGCTATTTTGGATCATGAAGCTTACAAAGCCGCTATTTAGCGTATTCGATTTCACGATCACGGGTCGCGATTTGGTGCTGATTTTGGGCGGGCTTTTCCTTATCGGCAAATCCACGCTCGAGATCCACTCAAGCGTCAGCGGCGAGCACGAGGAGCGCTCGGCAAGCAAGGGGCATGCGAGTTTTTGGGTCGTTATCGCCGAGATCGCCGTGCTTGACATCGTCTTTTCGCTCGATAGCGTCATCACCGCGGTGGGCATGGCAAACCACATCGAGATCATGATCCTAGCCGTGATACTTGCCGTGGGCGTGATGATGTTTGCGTCTAAGGGCATTTCAAATTTTGTCGATAACAATCCGACGATCAAAATTCTCGCGCTTGCGTTTTTGATCCTGATCGGCTTTACGCTTGTAGGCGAGGGGCTCGGTATGCACGTACCTAAGGGCTACGTTTACTTTGCGATGGCGTTTTCTCTGGGCGTGGAGCTCATCAACATCTACGCTCGTAAAAAGTCGGCAAAACGCGCGCAAGAGGCTCAAAAGTAAATTTGAGCCTTTAAATTTGCTTTTGGGCGCGCAGGGCGGCAAATTTGACGCTTCGGCTTTTTTGAGGCGTCAAATTTAAACGGGGCGAATTTGAGCGGTAAATTTAAAAAGCAAAGGAACTAGCGTGGACGTAAAAGGCGAATTTTTAGAGATTTTAGATGGACTTAGGAGCCAAAAGCTAGCGGCATTTTCGCAAAAACTCATCAAAAGCCCCGAAATTTTAGGCGTAAAAACTCCCGAACTAAGACGCTTGGCAAAGCAAAATTTCGCTCGGTTAAATTTAGAACAGATCGCAGCTTATGAGCCGTTTTTTCACGAGGAGTTTATGCTAAAGGGCTTTTTGATAATGCTCGTTAAGGACGACGAAGCTAAATTTAAGCTAGCTAGCGAGTTTGTCAAAACGATGCCAAACTGGGCTGTGACGGACGGCTTTGAGCCTAAATTTACCGAGGCGCGCTACGTAGATGCGCTGCTAAAGCAGGCTCTATGCTCAAATTTAGAATACGAAAAGCGATTTTTTTACGTTTATTTTATGCGCAATTTTGGGGCGCTTTCGCTCGAGCGGTTTTTTGAAATTTGCGCTGAGGAAAAGGACGAGCGATACTACGTGCAAATGGCTGCCGCTTGGTGTTTAGCCGAGGTCTTTATCAAATTTAACGGCGCGGGGCGAGAGCTACTGGAGAGCGGGCGACTGAGTAAATTTACCCACAACAAAACGATCTCAAAGATCCGCGACAGCTACCGCGTGCCAAAAGACGTAAAAGACGCGCTTTTGGAGCTCAAAATCAAGTGAATCTCACTAAAGAGCCCGTAAACAAGCTCGTACTGCGCTTAGCTGCACCCGCGGGCGTCGCGATGAGCTTTAACACGCTTTACAATGTTACGGGCGTGTTTTTTGCCGCGCGCATCTCGACGCAGGCGCTGGCGGGCTTTTCGATGAGTTTTTTGCTCTATATCAGCGTCGTTGGCGTGGGGCTTGGCTTTGGCTCGGCACTAACGGCACTTGTGGGCAACGCGCTTGGCGGCGGCAAAGAAAAACTCGCTAAAATTTATGCCGCAAAAGGCGTGTTTTTCGTGCTTCTTTTCGCGTTTTTTATGGGGCTTTCGGGCTTTATTTTTACGCCACATTTGCTTAAAATTTTAGGCGCGAATGAGGAGTTTTTACGCGAAGCCATGGCGTATAACCGCGTGATATTTCTTGCCTCGCCGTTTTTCTTACTCATAAAATCCCTAAACGGCGTGCTGGTAGCTACGGGCGATACGAAGAGCCTGCGAAACTGGCTTTTTGCGGGACTTTTTATAAATTTAGGCTTTTGCTTTTTTTATGTGGATTTTTGCGGGCTGGGTATCGGCGGGATAGCGCTAGCAACGGCTTCGGTGCAGCTTTTAGGCTCGCTATTTTTAGGCGTCAAAGTCGCAAAAACGGGTATGATAAATTTTTTAAATTTACGCTCATTTGCGCCCGAGCTCGCCATCTACCGTAAAATTTTAGCCCAAGCCTTGCCAGCGTGCCTAAACTACCTCTCGATGTCGCTTGGCGGACTCGTGCTCATGCATTTTATCAGCCGCTACGGCACGCATGCGGTCGCAGGCTATGGCCTAGCTCTTCGCATCGAGCAGATCGTAATGCTGCCCACGACTGGCATCGCATCGGCGGTGCTTGGTATCGTATCGCAAAATTTAGGTGCGTGCGAATACGCCAGAGTGCGCGGCTGCTACGCCTATGCGGTCAAATTTTTAACGGTTTACTGTATTTTTGCGGCGGCTTTTTGCCTGGGGCTCGGCGGGATTTTGGTTGGGTTTTTTGACGAGACGCCTGAGGTCGTGAGTGCGGCGAGGAGCTATTTTGCGGTCAATTCGCTGGCTTTTATGGGTTACGCACTCATAAATCTCTCCGGCTCGACGCTTCAAGGCGTAAAAAGACCGGCGGCGGTTTTTGTTTTAAATTTTACCCGTCAGATAGTGCTACAAATAGCGCTCTACTCGCTTGTAGCCGATGTTTTTGGCGGCGAGTTGCAAGATCTTTTTAAGGCGATGTTTTTTAACGTTTGGCTGATCGGGCTAACTTTTTTCTTTTACACCAAATTTGTTCTTAGCCGAATTTGTGCGGGTTAAAGCGAAAATTTTTGCAAATTTTCAATTTTAAGCTTATTTTTCTTGACAAAGAGTATTTTTTTGGCTACAATGCGCCTTTTCAATAAGTAGGCTAAACTCGCAATGCCTCGGGGTGTAGCGCAGGCTGGTTAGCGCATCTGGTTTGGGACCAGAGGGCCGAAGGTTCGAATCCTTTCACCCCGACCATTTGTTAGATGGTGAGTGTAGCTCAGTCGGTTAGAGCATCAGATTGTGGTCCTGAGGGTCGTGGGTTCGATTCCCATCACTCACCCCACTTGGGCGCTCGTAGCTCAATTGGATAGAGCGACAGACTTCGGATCTGTAGGTTATGGGTTCGACTCCTATCGGGCGCGCCACTTTGTTTTTATGCGCTCATAGCTCAGCTGGATAGAGCAACGGCCTTCTAAGCCGTAGGCCTCAGGTTCGAATCCTGATGGGCGTACCATTTTATTATTGTTGTGCGGATGTGGTGAAATTGGCAGACACGCCAGACTTAGGATCTGGTGCCCCACGGCGTGAAGGTTCAAGTCCTTTCATCCGCACCATCCAAAACTCCTTAAAACACGACATCTCAAGACTTAAGCTTTCAAAAGGTAACCCAAAATTCTGTTTTTATTTTTAACTTTGTTTCTCTCGGATTTATTTAATATTCTAGAGCATCCTATATTGGCCTATTTTATCACTAGAGGTTTTGCTTTGACAGGTCGCCTGAATACTATTTTGTAATTATGTCTATGGTGCTCAGGCGTTGCAAAGTATAACGCTTAATTCTAGCAATATTTAAGAGCACCAAAAATAAACTATAGTATAATCACGGTAAATAAAAAATATATCGAGGGGCTAAAAAGGTAGAAGTAGGTTTTAATAACTTTAAGGCATTTGGAGAAAATTTGCAGAAATTTTCATATAAGCCGATAGCTTTAGTATATGGCCCCAATAGCTCTGGGAAATCAAGTTTTTTGTACGCTATGTTTTATAGAGAACACCTTTAAGACGACGGAGATACAAATCTTAAAAGGTCAAATTTTGCCGGAGACGAGCTGGACTTGGGCTGTCTTGAAAATTTTTATCCACAAACACGATACCAATAGGACAGTAATATCATATGCGTATGAATTTGCGGGCGGCAAAGGAGACTATACTATATACGGCGAAGAAGGCAAGAATATAATGGATCGATACGAGATTTACCGCATAGTCCATAAAAATAAATATGTCACATAGGAGCAAATTTGCGTCTAAAGTACTTTTATATAATAGTTTTTCTAATCTGGCTCTGTATATTTATTGCCTTGCTACCTGCATATAGAATTTCGGCAATCTTAGAAGCGCTTGATTTTAGCGATAAAAACCTGACGCAAAGAGAGCTCGTAGAGCTAAATTTAAAAGATTACCTAAAAAAGATTCACTACTTAGATAATTATCCGCAAATAGATTTTGGCAAGATGGCAGATATTCACTTAGACAAAAACGGCTATGAGAGAGTAAGATTTTCATGATGCAACGGTGATAAATATCCTGATGACAGATGCGAATTTTGGAAGCTGGATAAAAGGCTAAATTTCGATTATCTTATGAATCTGGGCTCCAAAATTTGCAAAGACGGCAAACCTATACAAAACGCCGAAGAAATCGTAGAAAACGACGAGGTTTTAAAACTACGGCTCTTTTATCCTTGGGAGCAAAAGCATTTGATTGACGAATATGGAAATTTTATAGAGAATTTTATATATATGAGGTTTGGAGATGGCGCCAACCACTCATTCGACCTATTTACTGATTTTGTATTTATAAGTAAAATGACATACAATTACCAATTATGCACGAAACAAAAACTAAAAAATTTGACATAATTACTCCAGAAAACAGATGTTATAGTAGGCTTTTAAACTCTATATTTAGGGATATATTTTATCAACAAAAAAGAGTATATACCCGTTTTGCTATAACTATAAAAAGATAATTGATGAAAATATAGATTGCGATAGAGAATATATATTTTCTTTCATTTCAATATACGACAAGGGGAACAATCTCGATTATAAAACGATATTTTATAATAAAAATTTATACGATTATAAACATGAGACGGACATACTTTTCAATCAATACCAAAATTTAAAGAATCAAAAAAAACAAGATAAATTTTAACTCGCAAGGAGAAGTAATTAAGCTAGATATTAATTTAGGCTCAAAATTTGACTAATTTTATGCCGTTGGGCGCCATCTATTTTAGATGCAAATATGATATAGATTAATATAATTTAAAATATTTTGCTATAAAATTTTCATAAAATTTAACTACTTGCATAGCCGAAAGGAGATTGCTGCAGGTTAAATTTTAAGCGACATCCTAGATCAAATTTATAAAAATTTGGGCGACGAAATAAAAAATTTAAACGTGCAGCGCGTTGTGGTAGGGCTGTTTTTCACGGGCGTAAAGCTAAGCAATGGCGTTTGCGGCGTGAGCTTCACCCCACTAAAGTCCTTTCCGCAGGCCGTTTGCTGTCCGTCGCAAACCGCGGTAATGCCAAATTCCGGCAACATCTGCGGCAAAAACGTAAAAACGCTTTTAAAGGATTAATTAGCGGCAGGCCTTTTAAAAGCCCATGACTGTAGCCTGTTCTAAATCGTGCTTTTGCAGACGTGTTATGAGCGCTCTGGTAGTCCTATGTGACTAAATTTAAGGCCGATCCTTTTGACGAGCTAGCTATCAAGCGCAGCTCGTTTAGCGTGATCGTGGGTGCACTGGTGCCTTATATCAAATTTATAATGAAAGCAGCCTGGATTTTTACATTTTGGAGCTTGATAAGAGCGCGCTAAAAGTCGATGATCTCAAGTGCTTTTACCGCAAGAAGAGGCTGTGGACGCGATCGGGGCGGCCGACAATCTCAGCATAACCGTCGTCACGCTACTAAACGACACGCTGGAGGAGATATTGAGTCTAAAAAAGAGCGGTGCCGACGTCATCGTCGTAGGTCCAACCGTTTTGATGTCGCCTAAAGCGCTTTTTGATAGAGGCGTGAGCTGTGCGGGCGGCATTTATACTACGCGCGTGGGCGATTTTTTAGACGTGATTGTGCAGGCCGGTTTGGAGTATCGTTTTTCGGCAAATTTACGGAAAAATTTGTAATGAGTTGCGAGAGTCCGGCTTCTAAAATTTGGAAAATTAACGATCAAAATGCATAAAACCAAATTTGGCTAAATTTGCAGTTTGGTGAGTGATTTTGTTTAATGTAAAATCACCGGCTTGATATTAAATTTAAAACGAAAGTAGATAAAAATCGATTCTAAATTTATTCAAATTTATAAGAGCTTCGTCAAATCCAAAAAAGGGCCGAGCAAACCGCCCGACCCAAATTTATGCTAGCAAATTTTAATAAAACGAACTAACCTTGCCCGTCAAATTTATCATGATATTTTTCATCTGAGTGTAGTGCTCGAGGATGACTTTGTGCGTTTCGCGGCCGATGCCAGAGCTCTTGTAGCCGCCAAACGGGCTGCCCGCCGGGATCTGGTTGTAGCAGTTTATCCACACGCGGCCCGTCTCCATCGCGCGAGCGGTGCGGATAGCGCGAGTGATGTCCTGTGTGAAGACGCCGCCGCCTAGGCCGTATTCGCTGTCGTTTACCATCTTTATCAGCTCATCCTCGTTTTTAAATTTGATCACGACGCCCACAGGGCCGAAAATCTCCTCTCTGGCTACACGCATATCGTTGCTCACGTCCACTAGCAGCGTCGGCTCGACGAAGCTATCGCCCGCAGCCGCTAGTTTGCCTCCGACGGCGATTTTAGCGCCCTCTTTGACGCCGATGTTGATATACTCGACGATCTTGGCGGCTTGTTTGGCGTTGATTTGAGAGCCCATCTGCGTCTTTGGATCCAGAGGATCGCCGACTTTTAGGTTTTTAAATTTCTCCACCGCCGCGGCGATAAATTTGTCGTAAATTTTCTCCTCGACAAATATCCTGCTGCCCGCGCAGCAAACTTGCCCTTGGTTAAACAAAATGCCCATCTGAACGCCGTCTAGAGCTAGATCAAAGTCCGCGTCGGCGTAGATGATGTTGGCTGATTTGCCGCCTAGCTCGAGCGTTGCAGGGATGATTTTTTCAGCTGCAGAGATAGCGATCTCGCGTCCGATCTCGGTCGAGCCGGTAAATGCGATCTTGTCGATGCCGCTGTGTTTTTGCAAAAACTCGCCCGCGCCGCTGCCTTTGCCCGTAATCACGTTTACGACGCCTTTTGGCAGTACGTCTTTGATGAGGCGCATTAGCTCTAGCACGCTCAAGCTCGTTTCAGACGACGGTTTTAGCACGCTCGTGTCGCCCGCGGCGATGACCGGAGCTAGCTTCCATGCCGCCATCAAAAACGGGAAATTCCACGGCACGATCTGTGCTACGACGCCGATAGGCTCGCGCAAGATGAGTGAGAGGTGCTTTTCCTCGAGTACGTTCGCGCTACCTTCTTCGCCCTGGATCACGCCTGCAAAATACCTAAAATGCTCCGCTGCGTACGGCACATCCACGTTTAGTGTCTCGCGGATAGGCTTGCCGTTATCCATCGTCTCGACCGTAGCCAAAAAGTCTTTGTTTGCGTCGATTATATCGGCGATTTTGAGCAAAATTCTGCTTCGCTCGCTTACGGTGCTATGGCGAAACGTCTTAAACGCTTCGCGCGCGGCCTTAACCGCCGCATCCACGTCCTCTTTGCTCGCGTCCGCGATCGCGGCTAGCTTTTTGCCAGTGGCGGGATCAAACGTATCTAGCGTCTTGCCGCTGCTTGCGGGGACGAATTCGCCATTTATAAAAAGGCCGTATTTTTCTTGTAACTTAACCATTTTTTCTCCTTTAAAATTATTTAATAACTGAAATATTACTCCTCCATTATAAATATTTTGATAATTAGAAAATAATCGTTATCAAAAATTTGAGCGGAAATTTGACAGGATTTTTAGGTTAAATTTGCGGGGAATATTTTAAATTTTACTTGCCGAGACCCGCAGATTTACAATGCTAAATTTGGTTTTGTCAAATTTGGCATTATAAATTAGATTTTTTTGCACAAATCAATCTTCCTTGTTAAGGAGGAAGGGGCTTTACTTCGCCTGCGGCTCGTAACCGCAAGCAAACCTACTTACGAAGCGTCGCCTTCCTTTACTTCGCGCTCGTAACTGTCCGAGACAGACCCTCTCCCAAGCCCTCTCCAACCCCACTGCACGTTAGAGGTGGCGACGCTGCTTTGCTCTGCGAGCAAAGCAGCGTCGCAGGTTTAAAATTTGCATTTTCAAAATGTGGGTCTCAGTGACTCAAATTTACAAAATTGACTTCAAATTTTGAACGCAAAAAGTTAAGGCGAAGTATTTTTTCTTTAGACGAGGCGGAAATGAGCCGAGCGAGGGCGCATACAAGTACTATGTAACCGAGCTTCGGCGATATTTTTAACGATGTATAAAGGAAAAAGACAAGCCGCAATCACTTTGCAAGATCGGCGAGAACCTTCGCCGCATGCTCTTTTGCCTTCACGCTCTTATACACCTTCGCGACTTTGCCGTCTTTGCCGATCACAAAGGTCGAGCGCGCGATACCCAGATACTCTTTGCCGTAGTTTTTCTTGACCTGCCAGACGCCGTAGAGTTTGGCGACTTCGTGCGTGGGGTCACTTAGCAGGATGTGTTTTAGGCCCTGTTTTTGCGCAAAGCCGGCGTGTGATTTGACGCTATCGGGACTAACGCCCACGATCACGGTGTCTTTGGCGATAAAATCGTCGTAAAGTGCGCTAAATTCGCATGCCTCGGTCGTGCAGCCCGGGGTGTTATCCTTTGGGTAAAAGTACAGCACGACGTTTTTGCCGACGAAGTCTTTTAGGCTGATGCTAACGCCGTCGCTGTTTTCTAGGGTAAAATTTGGCGCCGTATCGCCCGCTGCTAGCGTGATCTTGCGCTCCAAATCCTCTTTTGAAAATTCGCTCATTTTTGCTCCTTTCTAATCTCCTCAAGCGTCTTGCCGCCCGAGCCTATCGAGCTTGCGTCGTATGTTTCGATATAAATTTGCACTCGCTCGCGATTTTTGCCCAGCACGCGCACCATGGTGTCGGTCATCTCCTCGACCAGCTTTTGCTTTTGCTCTTTTGTCGGCTCAGGGCCTGCCATTTTGACGTTTATGAAAGGCATTTTTTCTCCTTAAATTTGATAAATTCGGGCTAATTATATCAAAATTTGACCCGTTATCCGGCTCGCTTTTGTTTTAAAATTTAAGCCCTTTTATTAAAATATAGCTTTAAATTTTATATTTAAGTAAAGTTTAAAGCTAGTATGATTATTATGTGATTTGGTAGTAGTAAAATTAGCTAAATTTATCCAAAAGGAGCGAATATGCGTAAGAATTTTTTCGGTTCTATCGTTTTGGCTGCGGCCTTAGTGGGCAGCGCGTTTATAGCGGTGCCGCAGACTGCGAGTGCGGGCGTTTTGGCGCATCAGGTAAAAACCCAAGGTGAGCTTGGTTCGGTGTTTATCAACCCATACGACGTGGCGCCACTAACCGCTATCATCGATCGCGCGGGCAAGGACATCAAGGATATCCACGTGCGGGTGCTGGGTAAGCCAAATGGCGGCATCGACATCGCCTACAACGTCTCCGAGCATGCGCTGCTGACGCATGACGGCGTGCCGATCTGGGGGTTGTATCCAGACTATCTAAACGAGGTCGAAGTAAGCTACGTTTTTAACGGCGAAAAGAAGGTCGAAAAGTATAAAATTTACGCTCAGCCGATCGTGACGTATAGCCGCGATTATAGATTTAGCCACATGCAAAAAATGAAGGTCAAAAAGGTCGATCCTGCGTTTAAAAACAGGCTCTATCTCATCAACAACACGATCACGAGCGTCTATAAGCCGCTTGATTGGAAAAACGGCGGCGCGGCCAGCTGGAACGACTTCACCGAAAATTTTGTCGTCGATACGCAGGGCGAGGTCAGATGGTATCTGGATTATCAGAAATTTTACGACCGCAGCGAGCGTAGAGTGATGGACGGCGGCATGATGATGGGCTTTCATCAGCTGCCAAACGGCGATCTGAGCTGGGGCATGGCGCAGCGATATATGCGCTACGATATGATGGGCAAGGAGGTGTATAATCGCGAGCTACCGCGCGGCTACATCGACCTTAGTCACGAGGTGATGCCGCTTAAAGGCGATCACTTACTGCTTCGCGTCGGTAAATACAACTACCACCACGCAGACGGCAGGCTCTCGCACACGATCAGAGATCACATCATCGAAGTGGACGGCAGCGGCAAGGTCGTGGACGAGTGGGATCTGAATGAAATTTTCGGCAAAAACGTTTATCGCAGCAACCTAATCAAGGCTCTTGACGCTCGCGCCGTGTGCCTAAATATCGATATGGACGCCAAAGAGATCAAAATCAGCGACGATCTGCCTTTTGGCGACGTGACCTCGACCGGCACTGGACGCAACTGGGCGCACGTAAACTCGATCTCGCACGATCCTAGCGACGACGGCATCATCCTCTCGCTTCGCCACCAAGGCATCGTCAAGATCGGCCGCGACAAAAAGGTAAAATGGATCCTCGCATCGCCTGAGGGCTGGAGCGCGGACTTTAAAGAAAAAGTGCTAACTCCGGTGGATAAAAACGGCAACAAAATCAAATGCGAAAACTCAAAATGCGAGGGCGATTTCGACTGGTCGTGGACGCAGCACACCGCGTGGCTCACTCCGCGCTACGATAACAAGGGCAGCGTAAAGCACATCAGTGTATTTGACAACGGTGACGGCCGCGGTATGGAGCAGCCTGCGCTAAAAGAGGAAAAATACTCTCGCGCGGTCGAGTATAAGATCGACGAGAAAAAAGGCACGGTAGAACAGACGTGGGAGTTTGGCAAGGAGCGCGGATTTGACTTTTACAGCGCGGTTACTAGCGTCGTGGAGTGGCAAAAGGATAAAAGCACGTACTTCATCTCAAGCTCGAACGTCTATCTGTTAAAGCCCGATAAAACGATCAAAATGGTGCTAGTGGAGATCGATCCGAAAACAAACGATATCAAATTTGAGATGGACGTTGAGTCTGCGTCTAGAGACGACGTGGCATACCGCGCGATGGTGATCGATCCAAATATCTTTGAATATTAAATTTAACCTTTCTGGTTTAGTTTTTCTAGCCGCCGCTAAAACTAGGCGCGCGGCTGGATTCGGTAATTGTGCGGCGAGTTAAATTTGAAATGAAATTTGACTCGCCGCTTTGTTTAAATTTAGCTCGTTAAATTTACCGAGTTTAGCTCGCTTAATCTCAAATTTACCCTTTCTTTTATACAATCTTTCAAATTTACCGCAAAGGAATTTGATGAAAAGGGTTTCCAAATTTATACGAATTTTGGTTGCCGTTTGCTTGCTCGGCATCGGCGCAAACGCGCTAGAGGAGGGCACGGACTACCAAGTGCTAGAAAAGCCGTTAAACGCACCAAAAGATAGCGTCGTAAAGGTCTTTAGCTATGAGTGTCCGCACTGCTATAAATTCGATAAAACCGTCACGCCCAAACTCTTTAGCGAGCTAGACGGAGTCAAATTTATCCCGTATCACTTAAAAACCAAAGGCAAGCTGGGCGAAACGGCGAGCAAAATTTTTGCCGCGATGATCGCTCTAGACGAGGTTAGCGACGTTAGTTTGCTAAGCGACAAGTCTAAATTTAAAAAAGCCAAATTTGCGATCTACAAGGCTACTCACGACAAGAACGACGATTTTAACGACGGCAAGGACAAGGCGAGATTTATCCAGACGGCTCTTAGCGCAGCAGGCGTGAGCGACGCAGACTACGACAAGGCTCTAGCTAGCGAGCGCGCTCAAGAAATTTTAAAAGCGTGGAACAATAGCTACGACGTGGCGAAGATCCAGGGCGTGCCTGCGTACGTGGTCGGTGGCAAGTATCTCATAAACGTGAAGGCGATCGGCTCGGTAGACGCGATGGCGGCGGCAGTCAAGGAGCTGCTGGCAAAATAATGGACTACAATATCGAAAACAAGGGCTTTGTCTGCTTTGTGTATAACTTGCAGCGAAGGCGGGCGTTTTGGGCGGCGTTGCTCGCAGTTTTAACGGTTAAATTTATCTTGTGCGAGCTGTTTTTGGGTGGTGCGGTTGCGGACGCGCTTGTTGTGAAGCTGCGCTTTGCGACGCTGTTTGCGGCGTTTGGCGTGTGCGTGGCGATGTGCGCGCCTAAGGTTTTTGGTGTCAAGCTGGCGGGATTTTTCCTGATTTTTTTGGGCGTGATATTTGGGCTTGATTACTCCACTAGCGATTTTAGCGGCGTTAGCGAGATTAGCTTTCCTTTTGCGCTACCGCTAAATGAAATTTACCCGAGCCTGTTTGCGTCTGATTTTAGTGCGGCGAACGAGGCGGGATTTATCAAAATTTACTCGTGGGCGAATTTTGCGTTTTTTGCGGTGTTTGGGGCGTTTTGTCTGGTGATGATTTTGAGCTGGTTTGTGTATAACGCGCGCAGTAGCGAAATCAATCGAATTTAAATCTAAGATTCCCCGGCTCGGCTGGATTTTAAATAGTTTTCGGCTAGGATACTCGGGTCACGGACGACCAGTCCGCTCCCGTCGTATCCGCCAAAAACTATTCAAACTACACACAATCCGTCTGGAATATTTATCTTATAGCTTACTAAATTTACAAATTTAACGTTTTCAAGATGCGGGTCTTGACGAGTAAAATTTGAGCTAAAATTTACAAATTTGACTTCAAATTTGAAAGTAAAAAGATAAGGCGAAGTATCGCGAGATGGATTTAAGGGTTGCGACGTAAAAATTTAGCGAAGATAAGACACGTAGTCTATCAAGCTAAATTTTTACTAGCTCCGTTAAAGACGCTTGCGAGACAAGCCGCCAAATTTAGACTATTCGCCGCTTAGCAGTATATACCCACTCTCGCTAATATTTTTAAATTTAACTCCCAGCTCCCGTTTCAGCCTCAGCACGACGTTTTGTATCGCGCCCTTGCTAGGCAGCTCGCCCTCATAGACGAACTCCTCGATCATCTCGTAGCTCACGAGTTTGTTTAGGTTATACGCAAAGAGCCAAAAGAGCTTATTTTGCAAAAAGGAGAGATAAATTTCTTCGCCGTTTTTGTAGATCTTTTCTTTGGCGAGATTTATGCTAGTTTGCGGGCCCAGGCGCACGAGCTTTTCGCCCTTTTCGTAGGTTAGAGCCACTAGCAGACGGCACAAAGCGGCGATATCGACGGGTTTTTTTAGAAACGATGCCGCGCCGTGCTCGATGCTTTTGATGAGGTTGTTGTCGGTGTCGTATGAGGTAAAGACGATAAATTTTTGCGCGGGTTTTATGCGCATCATCTCCTTCATCATTTCAAAGCCGTTCATCGCGGGCATGTGGATGTCGGTGATGACGATGGCGGGAGCTAGCTTTTTAAAGCGCTCCAGCCCCTCTAGCCCGTCGCCCGCGCCCCAGACGCTTAGGCAGTATGGCTTTAGTCCGCCTATTAGCAGCTCCCTTGCGATCTCGTCGTCCTCGACGATGAGGACGCTCAGGTCTTTAAGCAGCTTCAAATGCTCTTGCATCTTATTCCTTTAAATTTATCTCAAAACTTAACTCAAACGTCGTCGGATCGCCCGCGCTTAGTAGCTTGACGTCGCCTGAAAGCTTCTCGTTTGCGAGCTTTTTGCCAAAATACAGCCCGATACCGCTTCCTTGCTTTTTGGTAGTTTTTGGCTGGGTTAAAATTTTATCCCGAAGCTCCTTGCTCACGCCGCTGCCGTAGTCCGTGACGGATATTTTGCACATGCCGTTTTCAAATTTGACTTCGATAAAAATTTGCCGCTTGGCGATTTCGTCTTTGTATCGCTCCACGACTGCGTCCTTAGCGTTGTGAATGAGGATGAGTAAAATTTGCTGCACGATGCCCATCCGCTGCGTGGCCTCTTCGTCTTGAAACTCGCGCAGGCTTACTGCGACGTTTGCTTTGCTAAGCTCGGTGTGCATGAGTTTTAGTAGGTCTTTTATGCAGCGCTGCACGCTAAATTTTTGCGGGCTGTCGCTCGTTTTATAAAAATTTCTAAAAATCTCGATCGTATCGCTTAAAAGCACGGTCGCGGCTTGCCCTTTTTGTAGCATACTTTGTAGCGTCGCGGCATCTAGCTTGCCGTCTTTTTGCAGCATAAGTAGGCTTGATATCATCAAATTTAGCGAATTAACCGGCTGGATAAACTGATGATTTATGCCGCTGATTAGCTCGCCCGCCTCACTCATACGGGCTTTGTGCTTGAGCAGAGCTTCGTAGTCGTCTTGCAGGTTTTTGATTTTTGAATACATAAAGTTGTGGAGGAAATTTGCCACCAGCGCTAGCGCCGCGAACGCAAAAAGCAAGATGAGGGCGTTTTTTAGCACGGAGTTAAGCAGCGCGGCGAGCTCCTTTTCGTTATCGGTGCCGGCTCCTATAAACCAGTTTAGCGTGGGGATCTCAGCGACGGAGATGAAATTTGAGCCGATATTTAGGCTCGTGATGTCCTCATCGCGCAGAAAAAGCTCTTTAAATTTATCCTCGATCTGCTTTTTTAGCGCCGCATCCTTCATCGGCGTTAAAATTTCGCCGCCGTGAGTGACGATAAAGGCGTAGGAATCGGGTGCGAGCTTAAATTTTTCCATATTTTTTAGTATGTTTTGCAGCTTCACCACTCCGCAAAATACCCCCACAAACGAGCTGCCGTCTAGCACGGGCACGCATAAATTTAGCGTCGGCTCGCCTAAAATTTTATGGCGCTGCATAAAATTTACCGTGGGTGCGAGCGTGCTTTTGGTCTCCTCAAACCACACAAGCCCCGTGCGCAAGCTCTTTGGCATCGCTTCATCGTCTGCTAGCTCCTTGCCGTCCACGAAAATTTCTCCATCCTTGCGTAAAAACTGCAAGGCATCAAATTCCGCTGAGTTTTCTTTGAAAAGTCGTATGAAGGCGCCGAGCTTTTCGCTATCTTGCGAGATGCCCGCGTTTTGCATAAATTTAGCCGCGCGCACCAGCGAGTGCAGTCGCTCGTCCAGCCAAAACGAGAAATTCCCGACGATATTTTCGCTCGCGACGATCTTGTTTTTATCCGCGAGCGCCGTGATCTGCGTCTTGGCGTCCTCGTAGTTTTTCACGCCCAAAAGCACCACGAAAAGGCTTGCGAAAATGATGATGAAGTAGATTTTAAAATTATGTTCGCGTAAGGCTTTCATACGGCGAGTATAGCAAAAATCGGTCTAAATTTAGACCGATTTAAGCTTTTTTCAGAGTTAAAATTTTGCAAACGAACATCGCTGCAAGCACGACGAAGCAGACGCCAAAGCCGATCAGCGTGCAGTCGGCCATCGACATAAATTTGCTGGATGGGATCAGGTACCAGCCGTCCTCGTAAAGATCGACGAGATACTTCTGAAAGCCGCTTAGCGTGACGCCGTCGGGAACCATCGGATTATCGTAGCCGCAGTCGCCCGTAGGCAAGAACCAATCAGGCGCCCATTTTTCAAGCGGCAGGCCGAACGGATAGTGCGGCTCGGTCGAGCAGCCCTGCACGCCAAACGGATCGTCTCCATGCACGGCGTCGTGGATTTTGATTAGTTTGGCGCTATACATTATGCCCTGGATCGCGCCCCAAAAGGCTAGTAGGTAGCCGAGCGCGGCGAGAAGTAAATTTTTAGGATTTACGATCGCGACCAGACCTCCTAGCGCCATGCACAAAAAGGCAAAGCGGATATAGACGCACTGCTCGCAAGGAGGCATATAGACGTAGTTTTGAAACAGCGAGTGCGCGAGGATCACGAGTCCCACGCTCACCGCTATGAGGATCGCCCACGGCAGGCGGCTATCGCCGAATTTCGCTATTTTTTCCGCAAATTTCATGCTCGCGCCCTATTTTTTGAGCAGCTCTTCTACTAGCTGCGCCATTCCGTCAATGGAGCTGATGGACTTCGTCATGATGAGGTATTTGCCGTTTACGACGAAGGCCGGCACGCCTTGGATCTTGGCTACGTCGTAGCTCTCGTCCCATTTTTTAAGCAGTTCGGCGACTTTCGGATCTTCTAGCTTCTTTTGATAATCCGCTTCGCTAATGCCCGCCGCATCAAGCCCCGTCTTTAAAAACGCAGCCTCGTCCTTGCCGTCGCTCCAGCGCTGCTTTTGATCGTGATAGGCCTTGTAGTAGGCAAATTTTGCCTTTTTAAACAGCGAGTTTTCATCTAGCAGGCTCACGCCCTTTTCCTCATCCATCACGACCAAAACGGCAAAAATTTTACTCGCTGCCTCGCCGTATTCGCCCTTGGTTTTTAGATGAAACGGCACGTATTTTAGCCCTGCGACCTTTTCTACGACCTTCGGCGTGACGGTTTTGTCGTATTTGTAGCAAAACGGGCATGCGTAGCTAAAGACCTTAACCAGCGTGTTTTGCTCCACAGGCAGCGGTTTTTGCAGCTTTACGTAGTCCTCGCCCTCGGTAAACGCGGCTGCGCTTATGGCGCCAAACATCGCTACGGCTAGAAAGCCTTTGCTAAATTTAGAAAGTAGATTCATGGAGTGCTCCTTAAAATGATTTCGTTTGGGTTAATTTTATATCCTCTCGCCGCCGCAAAACTCACGCTAAGATAAATTTTAGATTAAATTCGTAAAATTTGGGTTAAATTTTAGCGGAAAATATAAAAATTTAAATTATTTTTTGGATTTAAGCTATTTATAATAATAGCGTGATTTTCACGTTAGAAATATTCAATAAAATTACGGCAATGAAACGATTTACCATTATAAAGGAGAAAAGATGAAAAGAACTCTATCATCGCTCGCCCTAGCTGCGGCGTTACTCGGCGGTCTAAGCACGGCTGCACTTGCTATCGGCGGACCTAGCGGCGCGCACATAGACTACGGCATCCCGGGCAAAATCGGCGAAGTGGTCGTAAATCCGTACGACATCGCGCCTCTAACGGCGGTGATCAAAAACGGCGGCTACACGCTAGCAAACGCGAAAGTCACTATCGTGCCAAAACCGGGCGGTCAGGTTATCAGCTATAAAGTCGCCGACAAGCACCTGCGCACGCACGGCGGAATACCTGTTTTCGGACTTTACCCTGACTATCAAAATACCGTCGAGGTCGAGTACGATAAAATTTACAAGGGCCAAACCGAGCACGTAAAAGAAAGCTATAAAATTTACGCTCCGGCGATTTATCTAGAGAGCTCTGGCATGCCGTCTCAAAAGGGCGCGCTGTTTGATAAAATCGAAGTGATAAAGGCTCCGAGCGCGAAATTCGCTAACCGCCTCTACTACGTAAATAACTTCGTAAATAAAACCGGCAAGGGCACCAAAGTCGTGTGGAACAACCCGGCCGGCGGCGCGATCGAGTGGAACTACAGCCCCAATAACTTCATCCTAGACACTAAAGGTGAAGTGCGCTGGTATCTGGAGCCGAGTAAAATTTACGACCTCAAGCAGCCGTTTAGCGCAGGCGTCATGATGGGCTTTAAGCAAAACGACGACGGCGCGATGACATGGGGTTACGGCCAAAGATACGCCAAATACGACATAATGGGACGCGAAATCTTTAACCGCGAGCTACCTGCGAGCTACAACGACTTCTCGCACTCTATGGACGTTGCGCAAAACGGGCATTATTTCCTCCGCGCGGCAAACGCCAACTATAAACGCGCCGACGGCAAAAACGTCCGCACCGTGCGCGACGTCATCGTCGAGGTTGATCGCGACGGCAACGTCGTGGATGATTTTAGGCTGTATGAAATCTTAGATCCGTACCGCGACATCGTGCTAAAAACTCTCGATCAGGGCGCCGTGTGCCTAAACATCGACGCTAGCAAGGCAGGCCACACCGCGAGCACGGACGAGCTAGCCGCGATGGATACGAACGAAAAATGGGGCGACATCGTGGGCTCGGGCCCTGGACGCAACTGGGCGCACGTAAATAGCGTGGATTATGATCCAAGCGACGATAGCATCATCATCTCCAGCCGCCACCAAGACGCCGTCATCAAGATCGGCCGCGACAAAAAAGTCAAATGGATAATGGGCGCGCATAAGGGCTGGAAGGATCAGTTTAAGGGCTACTTGCTCCAGCCGGTAGATAAAGACGGCAAAAAGATCGTCTGCGAGGACGAGTACTCAAAATGTCCGGGATATGAGAGCGAAAAGGGCGGATTTGACTGGCAGTGGACGCAGCACACGGCATTCCGCATCGATAGTAAGTCTAAAAAGGGCGTAGTGTATCTCACCGTCTTTGACAACGGCGACACCCGCGGCATGGAGCAGCCTGCGATGGCGGGTATGAAATACTCCCGCGCGGTCGTTTATAAAATCGACGAAAAAGCTAAAACCGTCGAGCAGGTCTGGGAGTACGGCAAACAGCGCGGCAGCGAGTGGTATAGCTCGGTCACTTCGCTAGCGCAGTATCAAGACGACCTTGATAGCGTGATGGTTTACTCGGCGGTTGCGGGTATGCAGTTTGACATCGCCAAAGGCCGCCCGGTCGGCGTGCCTAGCCCTCACATCGACGAGTTTGAATGGGGCGCAAAAGAGCCGTCAATCGAAATCAAAATGACTAACGCGATGGGCTATCAGGCGTTTCCGTTTAGCCTAGAAAAGGCGTTTGAGAAGTAAAATTTAAAATTTAGCGGCTCCCGGCCGGTGCGCTTTGGGGCTGCTTTTTGGTAAGTTTGGATTTTGCGCTTGCGACTCGGTTAAATTTGCCCGCTCAAATTGATGGGTCGCAGGTTTTAAATTTAGATCAAATTCGATCTTGTAAGAGGTAAAATTTAGGCTCGCGTTTCCATCCTTTGCGCTAGTCTAAATCTTACCTTTTCCTGCCAAGCGTTTGGGAAAATAGGACTCCGAAAGACAATAGCAACGCCTAAACGCTTGGATTTTTACTGCTGCTTAAATTTACCCGTTTGCTTCATAAATTTCGCTCCGATTTTTAAAATTTACACCCTTGTTGCCGTAAAACCGATATAATCAACAAAAACGACGGAGGCGAAATATGCAAAAATTTGTCGAGCAAAAATTTATCGGCGAGCGCGCGATGTTTGGCGCAAAGGACGCGGAGTTTGAGCGGTGCGGGTTCGCAGCGGGAGAGTCGCCGCTAAAGCACGGGCAAAATTTGTGCCTAAAAAACTGCACTTTCGAGTGGAAATATCCGTTATGGTACACTAAAAACGTCGCCGTAGAGGACGGATTTTTGATGCAGATGGCGCGCGCTGGCATCTGGTACGCGCAGGAGGTTAGCTTTAAAGATACGCTAATCCAGGCGCCAAAATCCTTTCGAAGGTGCCAAAACGTGAGGCTAGAAAACGTAAATTTGACCCAAGCCGAGGAGACACTGTGGAGCTGCGAGGATGTGGAGATAAAAAACGTCTGCGCGCGAGGGGATTATTTTGCGATGAACTGCAAAAACGTGCGCGTTTACGGGCTAAATTTGGACGGGAACTACGGCTTTGACGGCTGCAAAAACCTACTCGTCGAGGATAGCAAGTTGCTTAGCAAAGACGCCTTTTGGAACTGCGAGAACGTGACCGTGCGAAATAGCTTCATAAGCGGCGAATACCTCGCGTGGAACAGCAAAAACGTGACCTTTGAAAACTGCGTGATAGAAAGCCTGCAAGGGCTTTGCTACGTGCAAAATCTCGTGATGCGCGGCTGCCAGACGATAGATACCACGCTAGCCTTTGAATACTCAAGCGTGGACGTGGAAATTTTGGGCGGCATAGCTAGCGTGAAAAACCCGCTCTCAGGCGTGATAAAGGCAAGCGAGATAAGCGAAATTATAATGGACGAGGAGTGCGTAGATCCTGTCGCGACTAGGATAATTTTAGAAAAATAGCGGTTTTTGCCGACTCGTATTTTCACTTATACTTATGCTTGCGGTCGCAACTGCAAACGGAAGGAAATAACGTCCAAACTCGGTTGCTACTATATGTATCCTGCTGGGCTAGTTTCTGCCTCGTATATTTGTTGCGAGCATAAGCGTAAAGTAAAAAGTAAAATGCTTCGCTATATTGTTTTTTATTTAAATTTTGAAGTCAAATTTGGATTAAAAGTTTGCGGTCAAATTTGAGATTTAAGCCGTTTTTGGTTTAAATCGCCCCTTTAAACTAAAGAATTAAATTATTTAAAAAGGAAAAAATATGTCATTTTTTGAAAAATTAAAGCTAGCTTTTTACACGATTTGTCGCCCCGAAAAGCTTATTTCGTTTAGGCTCGCAAAGCCCGATCCGCGCTACACGCGCGAAGCGAATTTTACCCTAAAATACGGCGTCCTTCACGCTCATCAAAATATGAACGCCGTCACGATCGCCTACGATCGCCTGTGCGAGCAATATGCGGGGTTTAAGCCGCTTTTCATCATCGAAAACGCTCCTCAGTGCGAATACACGAATATGCACGCAAGCTCTAGTTACGAGGCGCTTGACGAGGAGGAGTATAATGCGCAAAATCCGGACGCGCGCGACTTTCCCGCTGCGGAGTTTCGTTTGATGCTAAGTATCCTGCGCAACCCCGAATACAAGACTGAAGTTGGCGAATTTTACGGTAAATTTAGCCTAAATTATCCAGATAAATTAAAGGCTTTAGAATACCTGAATACCCGCGATTATAACGCTCTTGACGAGGATATCGACGTGTATCTGTGCTCTTGCGAGCGCAGTACGGACGTATTTGCGAGAATGATTCAGGGGTATTTTGCCGATGATTTTGAACCTGAGCAGACGTATGTGTTTATTTTGATGATGAACGAGCGATTCGGGTTTGAGTTTATCGGTATCGGCGCGACTCTGATGCTATTTTATCGCCGCAAAAATTTAAGCGACGCCATGGCCGAGGAGCTACTGCAAGAGCTGGCCAAAATTTACGATACGCCTTACGAAGCGATCAAAAAAGCTCTGTGGCATAACGTGTTTGGCTCTAATAATACGCTCGTGCTACCGTTTGCCGAAAATATCGAAGACACCGTAGCGGATGAGCTGTAAAATCGGAGTAAATTTTGCCTAGCAAGCTCAAAATTTTAGGACGAAATCTTAAACATTACAAAATTTTAAAGAAATTTTAGCTACACTCAGCAAATTTTATAAAAAAGGATATTAAATGAACCCTTCCGAATTTATCTGGATGGACGGAAAATTAGTCAAATGGGAGGACGCTAAAGTCCACGTTTTAACCCACTCGCTTCACTATGCAAACGCCGTATTTGAGGGCACGAGAGCCTATATGACGGATAAGGGCTTAGCGATATTTCGCTTGAGCGACCACACCGCGCGCCTACTAAAATCGGCCAAAATGACGATCCTAAATGTCAAATACACGCAAAAAGAGCTTGAAGACGCGCAGGTCGAGCTACTTCGCGCAAATAAATTTAAATCAAACGTCTATCTACGCCCGATCGTTTACCTAGGCTACGGCGTGATGGGTCTAGCTCACACCAAAGCTCCTGTAAATACCGCAATCGCTGCATGGGAGTGGGGCGCATATCTAGGCGAAGAGGGGCTAAAAAAGGGCATCCGCGTGAAAATTTCAAGCTTTGCCAAACTAAACGTCGGTGGTCAAATGAGCCGCGCAAAATCAAGCTCGAACTACCTCTGCTCGCAAATGGCAAACTACGAAGCCAAAGAGGCCGGCTACGACGAGGCGCTGCTGCTTGATAGTGAGGGCTACATCTCCGAGGGACCGGGCGAGTGCTTTTTCATTGTGGAAGACGGCGCGCTCGTCACTCCTCCAAACGACAGCAGCCTAGCTAGCATCACGCAAGACACCGTCATCAAAATCGCTCACGATCTAGACATCGAAGTGCGCAGAGAGCGCATCACCCGCGACCGCGCATACACTGCGGACGAGGCGTTTTTCACGGGTACGGCGGCCGAGGTCACTCCGATAAGCAACATCGACAACCGCGTGATCGGCGCGGGCGAGCGCGGCGCGGTAACCAAACGCCTACAAGACGCGTATTTTGATGTAGTTTATGGACGCAATCCAAAATACGCCTCGATGCTAACTTACATTTAAGGAACGAAATGCCAGCAGATTTGAACGATTATTTTAATAAAAAACGAGGCTCCGGCGGCGGAGACGATAACGGCGGCGAGAGCAAGGGCCCAAAAGTGAATTTTAAAACGCCTGATTTTAAAGGATTTGGCAAAATTTCGGCCTTTGCCTACGTCATCATCGCGCTCGTGGCAGTGATCGCGCTCACGCAGCCTTTCGTCACGATAAACTCGGGCGAAGTGGGCATCAAGTCAAATTTGGGTAAATATGACCCGTCTCCGATGCAGCCGGGACTGCACTTCTTTATCCCGTTCTTGCAAAAGGTCATCGTAGTCGATACGCGCGTGCGCCTCATCAACTACACTTCGGGCGAAGATATGGGCGAGGCGGCGCAAAAGTACGGCGCGCAGGCCCAAGCCGGTATCATCCGCAAAAACTCGATCTCCGTTTTGGACGCGAGAAACTTGCCTGTTAGCATCGACATCACGGTGCAGTACCGCCTAAATCCGGAAAATGCGCCTCAAACGATCGCGTCTTGGGGGCTTAGCTGGGAGAACAAGATCGTTGATCCCGTCGTGCGCGACGTCGTGCGCAGTATCGCAGGTAAATACACCGCCGAGGAGCTTCCGACAAAGCGAAATGACCTAGCGACGGCTATCGACGAGGGTATCCGCAAGGACATCGACGCACAGCCAAATAAACCAGTCGAACTACTAACCGTGCAGCTTCGCGAGATCATCCTACCTGAAAAGGTAAAAGAGCAGATCGAGCGCGTGCAAATCGCTAAACAAGAGGCCGAGCGAACCAAATACGAAGTAGAGCGCGCAAATCAAGAGGCGCTCAAAAAAGCAGCCCTCGCAGAAGGTACGGCCAAAGCTGCTATCATCGAGGCTCAGGGTCGCGCGGACGCCGCTAAGATCGAAGCCGACGCGCAGGCATACGCAAACAAAGAGGTCGCAAAAAGCCTCGATCACAATTTGCTAAATTTAAAGCAGATCGAAACGCAGGCCAAATTTAACGAGGCGTTGCGCGAAAATAAAGACGCGAAGATATTCTTAACGCCTGGTGGAGCGGTGCCGAATATCTGGGTGGATACGAAGGATAAAGAGAAGCAAAGCGCGATAACGCAATAATTTTTGTTTGGAGCGACTCGCCTTTTTTACGCTTTGCGGGCGAACGCTTTTTGCGAGGTCGGCTAAATTTAGTTTGGATGGCTTTGCTTCGTTGCCGTTTGTAATCGCAAGCAAAGTCAGGTCCGCCGCTAAATTTACCTGAGTAACTCCAAAATCATCTCGAAACAGGTGTAGTTTTTTGCGAAGCGAAATATTTTTGCAAAAAACTTCGCCTTTTTATGCTCAAATTTGAAGTCAAATTTGAGCTTTAAATTTTGCCCGTGCGCCGAGCCAAACCCGTAGCCGAAAGGAAATAAAAATGAAAATAGATTGGGAAAAAGTGGGCGGCCTTTTGCCTGCCGTCGTTCAAGAAAGCTCGAGCGGCGAGGTTTTGATGCTTGCTTATATGAACGAAGAGGCGCTAAATTTGAGCCTAAAAACCGGCTTTGCGCACTATTTTTCGCGCACGAAAAACCGTATCTGGAAAAAGGGCGAGGAGAGCGGAAATACGCAGGCCATAGATGAGATTTTCCTTGACTGCGACAACGACACTATACTGCTCAAAGTCGTTCAAAACGGCGGCATAGCCTGCCACACCGGCGCAAAATCGTGCTTTTTTAGAAAGATTTCTGGAGACGGCGGCGAGTCAAATTTAGCTAGCGATGATGGGCAAAATTTGACGCGAGAGCAAAATTTAAACCAAGCCAAAAAGCCGATCTACGGCATAATCGACGAGGTTTATCACGCGATATTAGACCGCAAGCTAAATGCCGATCCGCAGACTTCATACGTCGCGAGCTTGTTTAAAAAGGGCGAAAACGCAATCCTAAAAAAAGTTGGCGAGGAGGCCACGGAGCTCGTGATGGCGTGCAAGGACGCCTCGGTGCGCAAAAACGAAACTTCGCAGTTTGACTCTGCCGCAAACGGTGGTCAAATTTCGTCAAATTTAACCCAAAACGAAAATTTTGCTAAAATTTCAAACGAAAACGCCGCAAACAAAAACAGCCAAACTGAGACATCTCAAAACCAAAAGCCAAAAACGCCGACCGAGGAGATCATCTACGAGGCGGCCGACCTGTGCTTTCACTCGCTCGTGGCACTAGCGCTACACGGCATTCACCCTGACCGCGTCAAGGCCGAGCTCGCGCGCCGTTTCGGACTAAGCGGTATCGAGGAAAAAAACTCGCGAAAAGGCTAGGGTGGTCAAATTTGGCACGCTTTGTGCAGGAGGATTTTAAATTTGGCTCGCCGCAAGGCAAACGAAGCAAAGAGGCAAGATGATAAACGAACTAAAACAAGGCTTAAATTTCTATCTGACGCACCTTGGCTGGGTGGATTTTGCCGCCTATATCTGGATGTTTTTGACCTTTTTAGCGCTTGTTTCGCTTTGCATTTACGTCGCGTCAAAGTCCTTTTTCGCGGGCTTTGCGCTGATGATCGTTACTATCGCGGGGCTTGGATGCGGGGCGTATTTTATGCCTAAGCTTTTAGATGAAAATTTGCGAACCCGCTCGCTCGAGCTAGTCTCAACCAAGCAGCTTGAGTACTCAAACACGTTGCTTGTGGATCTGCGCCTCACAAATCTCTCCAAAAAACCGTTTAACTACTGCGAAATCGGGCTTAGCTTTTACAAAAACTCGGGCAATACGCTGCGCCGATACGCAAACGAGCTAAAGCCGTTTTTGAGAGAAAATATCGTGCTAAAAGACGCGCTAGACATAAACGCGACGCGCGAGATCACGCACGTGGTAAATAACTTTCGCGCACAGGACTACAACGTAACGACAAGTTCGGAGTGCTTTTGATGGAAGGGTATTTTAACGTATTTCACTTCATCGCGATTGCGGTTTTGGCGCTACTATCGATGCTTTTCGCGCTGATATCGCGCGGCGAAAAAAACCCGAAATTTTTTAAAATTTACATTGCGATAAACGTAATAGCGACGCTGACGCTTGGATATTTTTTCATGATGATCGTGGATAAATACACCAAAAAGGCCGTGCTGACGGAGTTTTCAGGCCACCGCGTACTAAGAAACGAAACCATCGTGTTTAAGGGCTTGCTGCGAAATACGGGCGAGTTTAGCATCGCAAACTGCGATCTGACTGTTAAGCTCATCAATAATCCCGTGAGTAAGGACACGATCGCAGGTTCCATCTTTAAGCCTAGCGGACTATCGCTATCTTCGCGCAGCGACGAGCGCTCAAACGTCGCGGAGATCACCGCTAGCGTCGCTAAAAATATCGCGCCGAAGCAGATACGAAATTTTAGCCTCTCGATGCCGTATCCGTCGTACTTTGCTAATACCCAAACGATAACAAAGCTGGAGTGCAGATAGGGCGCGGGCAAATTTACTCGAATGCGATATAAAAACCTCCAAAGGAGCTTTTTGTTGAAGGTAGGTATAAACACAAAAATCACGATCTTGTCGATGTTCTTAAAAATAACAAGCGTAGAGATAAAAAATAAACATATATAGTCCGTTCAAAAATTCCGAAAAAGAAATTTAGAGAAATTTTATAGTGTTTTTAGCTCGATATGGAAGTGGTATAAATAGCGGAGTTTATTAAAATTTCATAAAAAAAATCGATAAAATAGCCAAAAATATCAGAATTTTATGGCCGGCGTGCATGATAAAATATTTAATTTTAGAATAGATTTCTGGCTCGTATGCCTACTTGGTTAAAAACTTACTATTTTATAACATTTCTTGGCTTGTGGTTGCTAGTAAAACGGCATACTAAAGTGCGACGTTCAAGTTTGTTTATATAGCCTAAAACTATTTTGCAAATGAATTGATGCCGATGTCGCCTAGATGTAGCGACTTTAATTGCCCGCTATCTATTTTGATTACCTGGGAAGGCTTACGATGGTTTGTTGGATTGCGGAGACGAGGTTATAGTGACACAAAGAACTCAAAGAATAATTTAATTGCGATGCGCTTACCGTTTGTTAAGACGAAGCTAGAAGGATAGCGAAGTAGAGGTTAGATGTAATAACGGTAATATGTTAAATAGATTATTATATTCGCTTAACTGATCTTAATTTTAAAAATTTTATGAAAATAGAAAGGGCGAAGACCGCCCTTGAAGTATAAATTTAATTATTTTGCGCTTTTGCAGCAGCCGCATGTGCAGCCCATAACTTTATAGATGATGGCTCCGATGATCGCTCCAACGATAGGCGCAACCCAGAAAAGCCAAAGCTGCTCTAATGCCCAACCGCCCTGAAATATCGCAACGCCGGTTGAACGAGCTGGGTTAACTGACGTGTTTGTGATAGGTATCGAGATAAGGTGGATAAGTGTTAAACCAAGGCCAATAGCGATCGGTGCAAAGCCTTTTGGCGCACGCTCATCAGTCGCACCTAAGATGATGATAAGGAAAAACGCAGTTAAAACCACCTCAGCAACTAGCGCTGAAACTAGACTGTAGCCATTTGGTGAGTGCTCGCCGTATCCGTTGCTAGCAAAACCACTCGCAGTAGCGTCAAATCCAGCCTTACCTGAAGCGATAAGATATAGCACGGCAGCAGCTGCGATCGCTCCGATAACTTGTGCGATGACGTAAGGCACGAAGTCTTTTTTGTCAAATCTTCCGCCAACTAGTAGGCCAACTGATACAGCTGGATTGAAGTGGCCGCCGCTGATGTGACCAACTGCGTAAGCCATCGTAAGAACCGTAAGGCCAAATGCTAGCGAAACTCCGACAAATCCGATACCAAGCTCTGGGAAAGCCGCTGCAAATACTGCACTGCCGCAACCTCCAAAAACTAACCAAAATGTACCAAAAAACTCAGCTAAATATTTTTTCATCTCTTCCCTTTTAGGTAAATTTAAAAGCGCGCGATTTTAGCATAAATTTGTAACTTTGCAAAATATTTTATAGTCTAAATTTATAACATAATGTCTCATGAGCTTTTTAGTATTTGTTCCGATTATTTAACTCGCGTCTCGAATTTGCTGAAAACTTAGCAGTACCGATATCAAGATTCTCCGAGCTTGGCGTGCGGCACCTAGCGTAAGCGCATATTTTTTACGTTTTTGTTGTTCTCTACGTACCGTTAAATCGATTATTTGCATATTTATTAGTTATCATCTAAGTTGTTAAATTTTACTCATAGACCACGATTTGTATGCTGTCCGAAAAGAGCGTATTTGCTAAAACCGTCGCTGCCTTTATCATAATTCAAAGCAAAAAGTATCCTTAAATATAAGCCTTTAAAATCAAAACAAAAATTAAAAACGCGAAGAATTATCTTGAACAAAATTGCGATAAGAGCCGGGTTGATCGTAAAAAGCTTCTAGACATTAAGTATTGGGGCTTTATTTGCCGCAATCAAGCCCGTAGTCATTTGACGGTTCTTTTGCGCTTATCGCTGAATGCGGCGGAAATATAGCCACAGTTGTGTGGTAAATATTAAAAAGTCGCATGGGCGACCGAAAATACTTTTAATCCAAAATCGTTAATCGCCCCTCTACGTCTTGCCGAATAGCTTTGTGCGAATTTAAATACTCCGCCAGAATATCCAAGCAAGAAGTAGAAATCATCTTAGGAGCGCCGAAAGTTTTCACGTGCTCAAAACTGACGCCAAAGAAGCTTTCAAGGTTACAGTAATGATAGTTTTGCAAACCGACCGTAAAAATACCATCATCGGGCATTTCCACGCCCTGATAAGTTAGACTTACGATTTCTTGGCGGGAGCGTGAATAGGCAAGTTTGATACCCTGCGATAACTGATAAAATTCCGTTTTACCCAAAAAGGCGTCGTCCCTTAGCATATAGCGCATCATTTGGCGAAAGGTTCGGCCGTCCACTTTTAGCATATAAACGCCGTCGTCGTATGGAAAAATCTCGACCAAACCGCCGTATTCTACAATCAGCCCCAGCTTCTCGCCGCGAATACTGCCTGAGCCAAGCAACATAATATCTATGCCTAGGCTGTTTTTGAAAATATCGGCAAACAAATTTCCCAAAGCCGTTTCGGTGTTGCGCTGCTGGTGCGTTAGCGGACAGCTAAAGCGGGTGATGACGCGAGTATATTTTTGATCGGTTACGCTCTTATATTTTCGAATCAAATTCTCTATTTGTTCATCGACCGGGCAGTACTTGTCGGTTATAGGGATACACTGCCATTTATAGCTTTCGATGCTGTTGGTGTCGGTATTAACTACGATATCAAACCGCCCGATTTGGTCGGTGCCTACGCCTACTTGCGCAATCAAAATATCATTGACGACATATGGTTGCTCCATCAAGGTATGAGAATGCCCTCCGATAATCAGATCGACGCCCCATTCGGGTCGTAGCATGGCGGCTAGCTCTTTATCTGATTCAAAACCGATATGGGTCAGCAAAACCGTAAAATCGATATCGATTCGGTTGTATGTGTTGCAGATTCGCCCGACCTCTTGCGCCGCCTCTTCGATTCCGATGAAAGAACCGATCAGGTGGTCTTGCTTGGCCTGCGCCAAAACCGCATCGGTAATGATACCGATAAAAAGGATTTTCATGCCGTCAAGCTCCATAATGTAGCAAGGCGGAAATAGACGGGCGTGATTGGTTTTGATAAACAAATTTGCGTTTATGATGGGAAACTGGGCGCACTTTTCTATAAATAATAAATGCGGAATACCGTAATCTAGCTCGTGATTGCCTACTGTAGCGATATCTGGCGCTAAAGCATTCATGATCTCGATCGTGGAAATCCCTTTGTACTCCGAATCGATAATGGAGCCTCGAAACATATCACCGGCAATAGCGTAGATGACGTTTTTCTCGGTCTGACGAACTTGATTTATATAGCCTGACAGCATAGAGACGCCGCCTACTAGCTTGTCGTCCACTTGCTCAGCCAAAAAGTCTCCATGCAAATCATTGGAGTGAAGTAGGGTTAATTTTTTTAGATGCGGTGTGGGATTCATTTGGTCGCCTCCCTAAAGAAAAAAGCGGTAAAAACGAAAAGAATTTTAAGCAGTAAAATAAAATATTTGCAAACCATAAAACACTCTCCTTATAGAAAATTTTATCGGTTCCTGACTTCTTTTTTATTAGATTACTCTCTTTTTTATGCGTCTTGCTTAAACTAAAACCGTTTTTTAGTAGAAATTTAAAGTCGCATATTTAACTAAAAATTTCGCAATCTTTTAGTTTATTTGAGCCGAGTGCAAATTTAAACTCGGCTCAAATTTAAATTTATTTACGATTTTTTATTGTATCTAGCCACTTGCAACCGTCTTGATCGCCTCCGTCGCAAGCCTTCTTAGCGATTCCCTCAATTCTTTTGCAAGTTGCAGTATCACCTAGCTTGCATGCTTTGTATCCATATTCCATCGCTTTGTTATTATCTCCTCTTACGAGGTCTGAAGCATAGAGGCACGTATACGCAAGCCCGTACTCGCAACCTCTGTCAAAAAAATACAACTTCTTTTCCGGATCGTTAGTGTATTTTACGGCCTCATAGCATCCCTGCGCATATCCGTATTCGCAAGCTTTTTCGTAAAAATATAGCTGATTTTTCGGATCGTAGTTGTAGGAGCTTGCTATCTGGAAGCAAGCTTCGCCGTCATTTTTTTCTTCGCAAGCAGATTTTCGTTTTTCTGAAACTTCTTTTTGCTCGGTGATACTAGCAATTTGGCCGCAAGCGCGTTCAAATCCGATTTCGCAAGCTTTGTTGTAAAAATATAACTTTTTTTCCAGATCGTTTCTGTAATAAGTATCTGCCAGCTCAACGCAACTATAACCGCGCTTTTTTTCGGTACAAAAAAACTCAAGCCTCTTGCTCGTGCCGCCTATCTTGTCGCACGACGGACTTTTTGGATCGTCTTTGCAAGCGATAGTGTAGAGTTCCGTCGCTTTTTTCTCGTCTTTCATGCCGTATTGATCGCTTTCATAGAGTACAGCTAGATTGGCGCAGCCTTCTTTATATTTATCGTAGCAAAGTTTTTCTAAAATTTTCTTGCCCTTTTTGATGTCTTGTTTTATGCCTACGCCATCCGTATAGAAGTGGCTCAGGATAGCGCACATATCGTATATATCTCTATCGCACAATCCTTCATATAGATTAAACGATTTTTTATAATCCTTTTCTACGCCCTGACCGTAATAATACATATAGGCAAGAAGCTTACAAGAAGTATCGTCCTTTCCGGAATCGCAGCCCTTTTTTGCGTAATTAAACGACTTTTCATAGTTTTTTTGTCTGTGTGCGATGGAGGCTAGCGTGCCGCAACTTTTAGCATCTTTTGCTTTGCAAGCCGCATCGCGCTTTTCCTCAAGCTCTTTTGGATAGCCCTTTTCGCAGCATAGCTGGACCTTGTTTTTTGAATAATCGCAACACTTTTTATAGTACTCCGTGACTATTTCCGAATCGCAAGGCATATCCGGCTTCGTAGTGTCGTAATGCTTCGCGAGTCGTTCGCAAGACAACCAACTTTTCTCTTTCAGGCAACCCTCTTTATCGTAGGCGACGGCCTCTACGGTTTTGCCGGCCGATCTTAGTTGCTCTGCGATTACAGTACTGCTTTCCGCATGAGCGGATACTGCAAGCAACGCAACAAAAAAGATGAAAACTAGTTTCTTTATAGCGATCTCCTTGTATGGAATTTGTTTATTATTGATTATGCTATATTTTACTAATAACGAGGTTATTTTTAGGATAAATTTAATGTTTTCTTTATCTGTATTATTTTTGCGAAATTTGGCAAATATAAATATTTTATACTGAATTATTTTGAGCGCTTGCTGAGATTGACTGAAAGGATATATTTTTAAATTAGGCTCACGCAAGGGAGCGGTAAGTTACGTTTAGAACTGCATTCTTGAAAAGTAATGAGCGTAGCGAATAGAATTTAGATATAACGCTAAAAATACACAGGAAAGCTATATCATAAACTGTTGAAATTTATAAGAGAGAGTCCGTTTAAGTTTAATTGGGCCTAAAATTTATATTTGTATTTTTATGTAGCCATTTAATATGTATAATAGTATATATGTTAATCATAATATACACTATTGCTACATGAATAGTTAAATTTTGAAAAACGCCCATAGCAAGTATCTCGAGTCTATCCGCTAGCCATTCTGAAAATATACTGCTATTTATTAAGTAGCCATTGTAATTTATATACAGAGCATATCCAATAAATATAACACAAAAGATAGTTATCATACGCTCTTTTTTACTGCTTTCAATTTTAATAAAATTTTCAGGAAATATTCCTTTATTAAGATATTCGTATGCTCCAAAAAACTGCTTGGCCTCATTATTTAATTGTGGCGATTGCATAATGCACCATATTGATATCATAATGCATGCCAGCCATAAGTAGCTAAAATAAAATTCACATAATTCAGGTAAATTGCTCACACTAGAATAGTATTCTATATTTGGAAAAATATTTTTCATGAATTGTGTAAAAAATTTTAGTAAAGGCAGTAAGCTCATTATGTGGTTTGGTAAAATAAAAATAATAAGCAACAAAGCTACGTGCGTATACAGCGAAGAAATGAAGCATTTACCAAAATAGTTATTTTTCTAAATTCAATATATTCTTCTTCTAATGTCTTATTGGGGCTATTTGGCATTATCAAACTAATCCAGTATAAATAAAAATAAAATGATTATACTACTTCTTGGCTTATTTCGCACTTGGCGCTCAATACTGATTGCGATGATTTTTGATTTAATACTATAATTGTTTGGTTTTACGGATTTTCAAGCTACTATCGGTTTACGGTCAAATTTATGTTATTTGGATTTAAATGAGTAAAGTTGCTAAGAAGCTTGCCACCGTTGTCAATAATACGAGGACTACTGGAAAAATACTCAAAAATAAGCCATCCATACTCTTTCAGATGTTTCAGCTGATTTTAGTATCGTTTTAGCAATCTCGGGTCCTTTTGCTCTTATGAAAGGAGCTAAGAATTTAGGTAAAGCAAATAAGAAATTTGATGAGAGTTTAAAAGAAAATAATGTAAATAATGATACTATTGTAAATTCTAACGCCAATTTAAAGCGCAACGAGCATAGTTTGAACAATAAAAATGGTAGTGTCCAGGCCGGTAGAGAGATTGGGGGATTAAGGAATAATGATGTTACGATACCTTATATAGGTAAAATAAAAGATGTACAATTGGCAAAAAATATAAATGAAACTATATGAGACATTATAAATAATCCGATAAAATCTAAAACTTAAATGAAAAAAAGAAAATGGGATTGGCTTTGGCTCAATTAAACTTAAGCGGATTCTCTCTTATCAGTTTTAATAGTTTCTGATATAAGTTTTTCTGTGTAGTTTTAGTATTATATCTTAATTCACATTTTTTTAAATGAAGCAGGAAGCTCTCTTTTTGATCCCTTTAAATTTAGATAATCTATGTTTAGCATATCCCCAGAAATTCTCAATGCCATTTATATGGTTTTTACCATTAGCGAATTCATTTTTATAGTGTTTTACTCTGTAGTGTGCCTTGGCTCCATAATCCACTAATATCCATCATAAGCCTTCCAGCAATCAGAGTAAATTACACTCTCGTCTAATTCGCTCTTGTGCTTGCACTCTCTTTGAGAAAAACTCCTTCGAAAGTTTTTAACTTATCTTGAGCCTTATAGCATTAAAATAAAAGAGGTAACTACGACCAAAAACTTTGAGCTTTTAAGTTTTACCTCAAAAGCCAAAATTTGAAGCATTTTGGGGAAGGAATACTATAAATTTACAAAAATGGAAAAAGGTGTGATAATTATGTGGTTTTTAAAGAAAATTCATCGAATATCCGATAGAAAATCAGCTAGAAACTCCGTCTGACAGAATTCAGGTCCTTTTTAAGAAGGTCTCTTCTTGCAGTTATGATGACTGCGAAGGATATGCTAATATTGTAAACATCGAGAAGTTTACAGGCAATGCCCCAAGAGTAAAGGTATTTTCAAAATCTAATGCATAAAATTTGTAGTATCTAGGTTTTTTAGAACACTTTTTATAAATTTTTTTAAAATTATACTTTTATTATGCTTTTGATTTAAAATCATATTTATATTTTAAACTAACCACAAAATTTCACAAAGGAGAAAAGATGCAAAGACGAGATTTTTTAAAAGCTGCAGCAGCTACAGCCGCTGGTGCAAGTAGCTTAAACGCAACAAGTCTCATAAGTGACAACCTAATGAGCGACACGCCTGCAAAGATGAGCGCAAGCCATTTTGGTGCTATCAAAGGGCTAGTTAAAAACGGTAAATTTGAAGGTGTATTAGATGCCAGCGAGATTGACTTTTACCCAGTTAGTCTAACTCAAGGCGTGGTTGCTAGAACCTACGATCAAACTCGTATCGCGCGTCCAAGCGTGCGCAAAGGATACCTTGAAAAAGGCTATCAAAGCGATAAATCAATGCGCGGTAAGGACGAGTGGGTTGAGATAAGCTGGGAGCAGGCTTTTAAACTAGTAGCCGACGAACTAAAACGTGTTAATAAAGAATATGGCGGTAGCGCAATCTACGGCGGTAGCTACGGTTGGTATAGCGTTGGTAGCGTTAATAACCCGCAAACGCTTCTTGGCCGTATGCTAAATATCATTGGCGGCTACACGACTCGCACGCTAAACTACTCGCAGCATGCTATTAGTGCGATTACGCCACACGTTGCAGGCTCTGACGAGGGCAACTCTCTTGTTACTGCGTGGCCTGTGATACTTAAAAACACCGAGGTTGTCGTCATATGGGGAGCTGATCCGATCAATACAAACCAGATCGCATGGGGCGTGGCAGATCATGAGAGCTACATTTATTTTCGTAAGTTAAAAGAGCAGATGAAAAAACGTGGCATCAAAGTCATAACGATCGATCCAGTTTATAACAACACCGCAAACTACCTAAACTCAGAGCACATTTTTGTCAATCCAACAACCGACGTTGCTATGATGATGGCGATATGTTACGAGATGATGAACGCTGGCGTGGCTGATGAGAAATTTCTAAAAAAATATACAAGCGGCTCAGAACAATTTATCGCTTATCTCAAAGGCGAGAGTGAGGATAAAGTCGTGAAAAATGCGGCTTGGGCAGCAAAAATTTGTGGCGTAAGCGAGGCGGATATTATAAATTTGGCTAAAATTTTTGGCTCAAAACGTACTATGTTAATGGGCGGTTGGGGACCACAGCGCGCACATCACGGTGAGCAGTTTCACTGGATGATGATAACGCTTGCTGCGTTTATTGGACAGATCGGCTTGCCTGGTGGCGGATATGGCTTTGGTTACCACTACTCTGACGGCGGTTGCCCAAGTCCAGCTGCGCCAAACGGTAGCGCACTTGCACTTGCAAGCGGCTCTGCTACGACATCTACGGCTTTCCCAGGACTAGGAGCTATCGGCATCGTACCATCAACTGAGGGCGAGTGGAAAAACCGCAGTAATATTGCTATTCCTGTTTCAAGAATCCTTGATTGCATAAACAACCCTGACAAAGAGGTCGATTTTAACTGCAAAAAGATTACCTATCCGACTATAAAAATGGCATACTGGGCTGGCGGCAATCCATTCCATCATGCGCCAGATACAAATTTAATGGCCAAAACATTTGAAAAGCTTGATACATTTATCGTGCAAGATTGCTTCTGGACGGCTTCGGCTCGCATGGCTGACATCGTTTTGCCGGCTACCACCGAGCAAGAGAGAGATGACATCACAAAATCTCATACAAACAAATTTATTATAGCTATGCACAAGATTGCCGAGCCATACGAGCAAGCTAAAAACGACTACCAAATTTACTGCGGCATTTTAAAAGAATTTGGCGATAAAGAGTACATGGCATTTAGCGAGGGTAAGAGTGAAATGGACTGGATCAAGCAGTTTTATAATGCCTCAAAGAAAAAGGGCGATGATGCAAAACTAGGCATGCCAAGTTTTGAGGAGTTTTGGGCGAAAGGTTATGTTGAGTTTAAAGTCCCGCCTCACGCTCACGAATACGTAACTATGGCCGAATATAGAAAAAATCCTATCATCAACCGCCTAGGAACGCCATCTGGCAAGTTTGAAATTTTGTCTAAAAAGATTGCAAAAGCGGCTTATGATGACTGTAAGGCGCACCCAACTTGGATGGAGCCGATGGAGTGGCTAGGAGACGTGGAAAAAACAAAAAAATACCCATTAAATTTAGTAACTCCACACCCAAAATACCGCCTTCACAGCCAACTAAACAACACATGGCTTAGAAACATTGAAGAAGTTCAAGGCAGAGAGCCTGTATGGATGCATCCAGACGATGCAAAAGCTAGAGGTCTTGAAAACGGCGATGTGGTAAGAATTTTTAACGATCGAGGTCAAACTTTAGCAGGACTTATCGTGACTAAAAACGTAAAACAGGGCGTTGTTAGAATGCAAGAGGGCAGCTGGTGGGATCCAGATAAAAACGGACTTTGCAGGCACGGAAACGTAAACGTCCTAATACCAAACGAGCCAACCTCAAGCCTTGCTATGGGAAATCAAGCAACTGCACTCGTGCAAATCGAGAAATTTGAGGGTGAATTGCCAAGCCTAGAGGTCTTTTCTCAGCCAAAATTTGCAAAAAAAGGATAAGAAGTGAAAAAAATAGTTATATTTTTAGGGCTTAGTGCTGCGCTTTTTGCTAACGATGCTTATGTCGGTACGCCAGCTAAAATTTTAGATAAGGTTGGCGGCAAAGAGATCGGTCAGCTTTTTGTGGGCGCAAAAGTCAAGGTATTAAAAGATAGCGGCAATTTCGCCGAAGTCGAATATAACGGCTTTGTGCCTGGCGAGGGCAATACGGCTTATGCTAGACTAGGTGTCCTAGAGAGCGACATAAGTGTTAAAAACGATAAAAATTTCAAGAAAAATGGCGTCCAAAAAGATGACTATGACAACGAATGGATCAAGGTTAGCGTTAAGGGAGTAGTTGACAAAAAGGCTTTAAAATCAAATTTAGACGAAGTTTATAAACCTGGCGAAGAGTTGTTTAAAGAGCGATGTGGGGCATGTCATGCACTACACGGATACGATGAGTTTAACGTAAATGTTTGGCCAAGTGTTATAAAAACTATGATTGGCAACGCTGGACTTGATGAGACAGAAACGCAAACTTTGACTAGATTTTTACAAAGTAAAGCTCCAATAGAATAACTTTATTTTGTGCATCGTCTTTCATGAGCTAGAAAATTTCGGCCTTTGGTAGACTATATATCTACTCTTAGGACGAAATTTTCTCTACAACTCGCTTTTAGAAAATCAAATCATAGTACTATTATTTTTCAAATTTGACTTTTTGCGCTTAAATTTAAATTTTACACGCTGCTTTAAAGGCAAATTTTTAAACTTCGTCATCAAGCGAGAGCTTGTAGCCAAGTCCTTGAACGTTTTTGATAAGTTGTGTATAGGTTTTGGTGCGTAGTTTGTTTATGTAGTTTCGTATCGTTTCAAATGACGCTACTTTACCGTTCCATGCGAAATTTTCTATCATATCAAACGATACGACTCGCTCTTTATTTATCGCTAGGATATGCAAAAGTCGCTGTTCGGTTCTAGTTAAAACGATGGTTTCGCTCTCTTTATAAAGTAATCTGCCTTGTGTATCGTAGCTAAATCCACGACCTAGATTTAAACGTTTACTAGTCTTTACGCCGTTTTTTGTGGCCATTAATATCATGATTAAAAGCTGCTGTTTATCAAATGGCTTTTTAAGCAGATTTGAATTTTGTATGCTTAGCGAGTTTTGTAAATTTTCATCGGTATCATAGGCCGTAATAAAAATGATCGACACACGCTCGTCAAGCTCTCTAACTCGTTTTGCCATCGTTGTTCCGCTCATATGGGTCATATTTATATCAGTGATGATAATATCGATGTCGTTTTTGCTAAAGCTCTCAAGACCGTCTTGCCCGTTTTGCGCCTTGTAAATTTGCCCTACATATGGTGCAAGAAGTCCAGCCAAAACTCCTTGCAGCTGCGTGTCATCCTCAACTAAAAGCACATTTAAGCGTGCTAACTCTTTAAAAATTTCGTTCATTTTAACAGCTCTATTTCAAATTTTGTCGGGTTTTTAGCATTTGCAAGTCTTATGTCGCCACGTAGTTTTTTCTCAAAAATCAGCTTGCAAAGATAAAGCCCCATACCGGTGCCATCGTCGCCTTTTGTTGTAAAAAACGGTTCAAAAATTTTATCTAAAAGCTCGCTATCTACGCCATTTGCATTATCCTCGATAGTGATAATAAATTTGTTCTCATCTTGACGAAGATTTATTTCTACATAAGGAATGAAGTTGTCGGTACTTTTTGCCTTTTTGGCCAGCTCGTCTTTTGCGTTTGTGATAAGGTTCATAAGCACATGTTTTATGTAGTTTGCATAGCCTTTGATCTCATGAGGTCCATCGTCGTATGTAAAGCGTAACTCGATATTTTTTACTTGAAGCTGTGGTCGGCAAATGTATAAAACATCATCAAGCACGTCGATTAAGTCAAATTCTTTCTCGCAAAAATCCTCTTTGTAAAAATCCCTAAAAACATCGATAGTCTCATTCATAAGCTCAACGTTCATGCGTATATTTTCAATGTTTTTTAGTGCCATTTTATCGCCATTCTTGCCGCTTAACAGCTCATGCGTATCGCTTGCAAGAAGCAAAAGGGTATTCAGGGGCTGCTTGTATTGATGCGAGATCACGCTTATCATCTCGCCAAGTGCTGCCATTTTGGAGTTTTGCAGTAAAATTTGCTCTTGTTTTTGCCTATTTTGTTCCAAACCCACTTCATGCGTAATATCGTGCGACATGATAAAAACACCCTCAAATACGCCTTGCTTGTTAAGCAGCGGCAAAAACTCTGTTTTATAAAACAGCTTGCCCTTTTTTGAAGTCAGGCTAAAGCTCTTGGTTGGGTTGCTGCTGATTTGCGTAAATATACTCTGTGTGGTTTTATTTGAGCAAAAAATATTAGAGAGTTCTTTTAAATTTTTACCGATATTTGCCTTAAATTTTAGGCCAAAAATTTTCTCGAATTCTTTGTTGATAAAGGCGATATTGCCGTCTTTATCCGTGATAACAAGCCCACCTATTGGATTTTTGGCAAAAAGATTTAGAAGGTGTTTGTTTTTGTAAAATTTTCGCTGTGCCACGTAAAGACTAGCAAAGGCGCAAATACCAAAAAATGCCAATGCCAAAAAAATACCAAGATCTTTTAATGCTTTTTTGTCGATTTGCCTGTAAATCATGCCCTCATCAAGCACGCTAACTAGCATCCATTTGCTATTTGCGAGCGTATCATATACAAAAATATAAGGCTTATTTTTGATAAGAATTTGCTCATTTCCTTGTTTTTTAACTGAAATTTTTTGCAATACCTCTTTGGTTTGAGCGCCTGAAAAGTCTAAAATTTGCTCTGTTTGATCGAGGATGTTTTTGCCATCTACCATTAAAAACGCTGAGCCATTTGCAAGCGGAAAGAGTGCGGCAAGCTCCTTTTGAAAAATTTCAAAGTCAAGGTCAGCCGTCAAAACACCTATAAATTTACCATTTTTTAAAAGCGGCGTTGAGACAGAGATGACGTAGATGCCAAGCTGATGGTCTATATATGGCTCAGTAAAGCTTGTTGTCATACTCTCTTTTGCAGCCACAAACCAAGGGCGGTCTGAGAAATTATATTGCGGCTCGATTTCGTTACTTGCGACAAATCTGTAGCTATCCGGATATCCGGCATAGACTGCTAAAAAGCTACCCGTTCTAGCAACAATGCTAAGCACGCCTTTTATCGTAGTATAATCTTGTGTATAATCTTTTGTCGCAACAAATTTTGCTGTCTTCTCAAGCAGTCGCTTTTGCTGCTCGATACGCTCATTTATGATTGCCTTGTATTTTTGTACGGTTTTTATTTGACTTAAGACGGCAGAGTCGTAGGTTTGTTGTTTGTTTTCATCATAGTTTGTAAAAACTAGATAAAAATATCCCACAGCAACGGCGACTAATAAAATGTAAAAATAATTTTGCTTGAATTTCATTTCGCTATTATAGAATTTTTAAGATAAAAGTGCACAATAACGATAGAAAATTTGTTGTTTTTCTGTTTTATACCATTTGATCTTAATGATACAAATGTGGTCATAATTGTAAGTGGCGCATAGGCGAGAGCGATAAGCAATATAGGGTTTTATGTAGATGGGTTTGAGTGAAGAATTGAACTATCTTAATATAAATAACAAAATATTTTATTTTTGATAATATTTGCCAACAATAAACAATAGGATAAATTTGATCTTTTGGTTTAATTAGAAGATATTAGAGATAAAGACTAGATTTTTAAATATGAATCCAAAGTAATTTTATAGGATCCTTTTAGTAAAATAAAACAATTCTGAAAAATTGTACCACTTTTTATCAAAAGTATACCATAGTTTAAGAAAAAATTCAAAGAAAGGGAAACTTCAAAAGAGGCGGTTTAAATACCGATGAATAGGGCATTTATGGTGTCACGGGGGAGACTTGAACTCCCGACCTCCGGCTTATGAGACCAGCGCTCTAACCAGCTGAGCTACCGTGACGTTAAAGTTCGCAATTATATTCAACGTTTGCTTATATATTGATAAAATATTTTCATTTTTGCGCAGTAGGGCGCCCAAAAGTCAAATTTTAAAATTTAAATTTGCAATTTTCGGTCACAAATTTGTCAAATTTAAATCAACAAAAATCCAAATTTGAGGCAAAAACGTCAAAAACAAAAATTTGCATTTTCAAGGTGCGGGTTTTGCCGCTCAAATTCGGTAGACTCAAATTTGCCTAAATAGGTCAAATTTGAAACGGCAAAAGCCGAATTTACTTGATAAAATAATCTCCGTCAAAGCTAACCAGCGAGTACTTGCGCTCGCTGCCGATGCTGCTAACCAGCTCGTCCACGTCTAAAAACTCGAGGCTGTCCGCACCGATAAATTTACACACTTCCTCCGGCGTTTTGTTTGCGCTTATTAGCTCCTCGAAGCTTGGAGTATCGATACCGTAGCGCTCCGGGTATTTTAGCTCGGGGCAAGCGACTTTGAAATGTATCTCTCTCGCGCCCGCGTGACGTAGTAGCTCAACGATCTTTTTAGAAGTCGTGCCGCGTACGATGCTATCGTCCACGACGACTACGCTTTTGCCCTTGAGTAGGCTTGCCATCGGGTTTAGCTTGAGTTTGACTTTGAGATTGCGCATCTCTTGCGTCGGCTCGATAAAAGTGCGTCCGACGTAGTGATTACGCACGATAGCTAGCTCAAACGGTATCCCGCTAGCGTTTGCGTAGCCTAGCGCCGCCGGCACGCCGCTATCAGGCACCGGCACGACGAAGTCAGCGCCAATCTTGCTTTTTTTAGCTAGCGTTTCGCCCATTTTTTTGCGCACTTCGTAGACGCTTTTGCCCTCGATTACGCTATCTGGGCGTGCGAAATAGATATACTCAAACGCGCAAACTCTAGGCTCGGCTTCAAAAAGGCGCACGCTCTCAAATTCGCTTTTGCCCTGCTCGAAAACCAGCATCTCGCCGGGCTCCACGTCGCGGATAAAGGTCGCGCCCACCAAATCAAACGCGCACGTCTCGCTAGCTACGATATAGCCGCCGTCTTTTAGGCGTCCCAGAGAGAGCGGTCTCACGCCCCAACGGTCACGGATGGCGAAAATTTTATGTCGCGACTGGATGAGTAGGCAGTAGGCGCCCTTGATCTGTTTTAGCGCCGCGACGATGCGGTCTTGTAGATGTTCGCTTCGGCTTCTAGCGATGAGATGCACGATATTTTCGGTATCCATATTGCTCTGAAATATCGCGCCTTCGGCGATTAGCGCGCTGCGGACTTCGTCTTTGTTTACGAGGTTGCCGTTGTGCACGATAGAGACTTGGCCTAGCGAGTAGTTCGCGGCGATGGGCTGGGCATCGGCGGCGGAGTTTTTGCCTGCGGTGGCGTAGCGGTTGTGGCCGATCGCCATATCGCCTTTTAGACTCTCGAGGTTTGTCTTGTCAAAGACTTCGGTAACTAGCCCGCGGCCTTTGACGGTTTCTATACGGCCGTTTTCGCATGCGCTGATGCCGCTTGCTTCCTGGCCTCGGTGTTGCATGGCAAATAGCGCATAATATGCCGTTTTTGCCGCATCTTTAGAATTAATCACTCCAACTATCGCACACATTTTAATTTTTCCTTTTTGAGGCTCGTCTCGCGAGCGCTTTTTGCGGAGCTTGAAATTTCCGCCCTGCGACAGACTACATGTCTAGTCTTGGACGAAAATTTCTGCGCAACCCCAAAAATCATCTCGCGATACTTTGCCTCTCATGCTAAAATTTAATTATCAAAAATTTGAACGCAAAATGATAAGGCGCAGGATTTTTCGCTTAATTAAGGCGAAATTTAATTTTTAAGCGTAGGCTAACCGCGTGGGTTGCCGAGCTTGAAAATTAAATTTCAACGCAAAGTAAGTAGAAAAAGCCAAGCCGCCTATTTTACAATCCCAGGCAATCATCTATCCCGTACAGCCCGCTCTCTCGCCCCGCCACCCAAATAGCCGCCTTTATCGCGCCTTTGGCAAAGGTCGCTCGGCTAGTTGCGGTGTGATTTAGCTCGATAAACTCGCCCTCGTTGTAAAATCCGACCGTATGCCTGCCCACGACGTCGCCGCCTCGCACCGCTAGGATCGCGATCTCGTCCTTGCTGCGAGCTCCGACCATGCCGTCTCTACCAGTCACCAAAACGTCTTTTAGGTTTAGCCCTCTAGCCGCTGCTACGCGTTCACCAAGCGTCAGCGCCGTGCCGCTTGGGGCGTCTTTTTTGTGTCTGTGGTGCTGCTCGACGATCTCGGCGTCAAATTCGCGCAATGCCTTTGACGCAAGCGCCGCCAATCGGTTTAAAACCGCGACGCCAAGGCTCATATTGGTAGCGTAAAGTATCGGCATCGCCGCGCTTGCTAGCTTTAGCAGGTTCGCGCCGTCTTCGCCAAGACCCGTAGTGCCGATAACTAACGGTTTTGGGTCGGTGCGAGCGTAGTTTAGCAGATTTATCGCGCCATCTTTGATCGTAAAATCGATAACGACGTCGCAGTTTGCGAAAAGCTCGTCAAATTTGTCCGTGAGGATGACGTCCTGGGGCAATGCAAAGTCAAGCGGCTCTATCGTATAAGCCGCGCTGAGTTTCGCGTTTGGCTCGTTTTTTAGGCACTCGATGATCATGCGTCCCATTTTGCCGCTTGCGCCGTGGATTCCTATTTTTACCAAAATTTATCCTTTAAAATTTGGGCTAAATTTAGCATAAATTTTATAAAAAATAAATTTAGCACGGCCGCCGACTTCGCTACGCGCGGGCAAAAATATTAAAAATTGCGCTATATAATCGGCTTTTTAAATTTAAAGGACGACGATGAGGAAAATTTTATTTTTATTTCTAGCCGTTTTTGCGGCGAGCGTTTTAGCCAAACAAGCGCCGGTCGCACAGGCGGCCAAAACGCGGCAGCTGGACGCAAATTTGAGTGCGTTAAATTTGACGGCGGAAGATAAAACCGCTCAAAATATAAATTTGACCCAGGATCCAGCTATAGCGAGCGGCGAGCTAGCAAACGGGTTAAAATACTACGTCAAGGAAAACAAACAGCCTGCAAATTCGGCATATTTTTATCTAGTCGTAAACATCGGCTCGACCGATGAGCGCGAAAACGAGCTGGGGCTGGCGCACTTTACCGAGCACATGGCGTTTAACGGTAGCCGCGAGTTTAGTAAAAACGAGCTGGTGAAAAAACTAGAGAGCCTCGGAGTGGCATTTGGTGCGGATCTAAACGCACAGACTAGCTACGATCAGACTAGCTATCTACTGGAAATCCACGTAAACGAGCAAAATTTAAAGGACGTTTTCCGCGTTTTTCGCGACTGGATCGACGGCGTGAGCTTTGACGCGGCCGAGCTGGATAAAGAGCGGGGCATCATCGTCGAGGAGGAGCGCGCTAGAAATACGCCTGCGTATAGATTTTACATCAAAAACCGCGTGCCCGAGCTATACGGAGATAGCATCTACGCCAAAAGGTCGCCCATCGGCGATATGAATATCGTAAAAAACGTCGACGTAGCGACCATAAAGGGCTTTTACGAGAGGACGTATCAGCCTAGATTTATGAAATTTATCGCGGTCGGAGACTTTGATAAAAAGCGCATCGAGGAGATGATAAAGCAAAGCTTTAGCTCGGCTAAAAACACGAACGACTACGCGAGCCCCGATAAAACTATCCAGGTAAAAAGCGGTTTTAGCGTAAACAACTACGACTCCGCCGAGATCGGGCTAAACTCGCTAAATTTGATCTTTACGCAAAAGTACAAATTTGACGGCGAGATCCAAAGGCTCAGGCAAAATTTGCTCGCAAACTATATCTCAGACCTAGTCGCGATGATATACGAGCAGCGAAATTTAGCTCTGCGCGGGCGATTTTACTCGCCGATCATCGAGGATCAAAACGTGCTTTACGCCTTTGAGATAAACGCCGTGGATGATGATTTTAGCGGCGCGCTTAGCGATCTGGCGAGCGTTTTAAAGGGCGTGGAGAAATTTGGCTTTAGCAAGGCGGACTTTGAGAGCGCGAAAAAAGATTTTATAAACTCGGCTAAAAATGCCTATTTGCAAGCGGGCAACAAACGCTCGAGCGCGGTCGCGGCAGATATCGAGGAGACGACTAGGATCGGCGGAGTGTTGCTTGGCGAAAAAGACCTGCGCGACGTTACTTTGGCGCTTCTTGATGAGATCAGCCTGGATGACGTGAATGCAGAATTTAGGCGGATACTGGCCATCGACGCAAAAACTTTAAACGTGATTAGCGCCAAAGGAGCGAAGCTAAATGAGGCTAAATTTGATCAAATTTGGGCGGAGGCAAAGCCGTACGATACGCTAGCTTCAAATCAAGCAAAGAGCGAGCTTTTTGACTACGGAGCGCTAAAACCTAAAAATTTCGTCTCGAAAAAGCATAACGAAAAGCTTGATTTTTATCTTTACGAGCTACCAAACGGCGCGCGCGTCGCATTTAAGGAGGTAAAAACCAAAAAAGACGTCGTCTGGCTAAGCGCGGTTAGTCGCGGCGGCACGTCAAATTTAGCCAAGCCAAAGCAGGGCGCGCTGGCGGTAGAGGTCTCAAACGAGAGCGGGGCAGGGGAGTTTAGCAACTACGATCTGGCTAAAATCCTAAGCGGCAAGCAGCTAAGCTATAGTAAATTTATCGATCAGCTTTCGCAAGGATATAGCGCAAGCTCGGCTAGTGCGGACTTTGAGTGGCTTTTGCGCGCGCTGTTTTTGGAGTTTAGCGAGCCTAGATTTGACGAAAACGCGCTAAAAAAGACAAAAATCAACGAGCTTGAAAAGCTGGAAAAGACCAAAAATCTGCCCGAGCGCAAATTTCGCGACGAGTTTGCGAGATTTTTCTACGAAAACAACCCGCGAACGAACCCGCTCGAGGCCGCGGACATAAACGAGCTGCAGATGAGCGACGTAAAAAAGATAGTGAAAGAGAAATTTACCAACGCGGCGTCGTATGATTTTATCGTGGTCGGCGATCTAAATTTGACCGCCGCCGAGCCGCTTTTGCAAAAATATCTGGCAAATTTACCCGCACGCGCGGAACGCGAAAATTTCGTAGATGACGGCGTGAGGACGATCGCAGGCGAGCAGGAGTTTAAGCGAAGCTACCAAACCACGCAACGAAGCGACGCCGCGATGATAATGAAAAACGAAAAAGTGAAGTATTCGCGCCCAGAGCTACTGCGCGTAAACGCCCTATCTGCGGTGCTTTCGATGATGCTGCGCGAGGACGTGCGAGAGGACCGCGGGCAGGTCTACGGCCTGGGCGTGCATATGAATCTCGCAAAATACCCTTACGAAAGCTTCACCGCGCATTTTGGATTTACGGCTGCGCCTGATAACGTAAATGCCGTGCTAGGCGAGATAAAATCAAACGTTGCCGAGCTAAAAGGCGGCGCGGATATCCAGCGCTATCTGCAAAATTTCAAAAAATCAGCCCTCGTAAAAATGCGCCAATCCTACGTTCAGGGCGAATTTTGGACGCGCACGCTCATGCGCGAGCTGGTTTTTGGCGATGAGGTTTTGAGTCTTGACGAGTACGAAAACGCGGTAAATGCGCTCACCGAGCAGGACGTGAAAGACGCGGCGAAGCTCTATCTAAACGAGAAAAACGTCGTGATAAGCGTGAATAACCCCGCTTTGGCGAAGTAAAATTTGAGCCTCGGCGGTAAATTTGATTTGCTGCCCGGGCGACGAGCGCAAATTTGGCTTTAGATTCGGCTGGGAGCTGTTAAATTTGAAGCTAAATTTGCATCTTGCCAAATGGAATTTGAGTTAAACTCGCTCAAATTTAACTCAAATTTTCGCTGACGTTTTTGTTCCCTTTTATCTATTTGCTTTGTAAATTTGAGTTTGAGTCTGATTGGCTTCGGTTGCCATCTACGTAAATCACCTGAGCCATGCCGCTTTCGGCTCTACCTATAGCGCTATTGATCCCATCTTGCTTTTCCATTTCGTTTGCCCATTTTATGAAAGCCCTAATATCTTTAAACGTAGCATTTTCGTCGGGGCAAAAATGTGAATGAAAATTTATTTGATTGTCAAATCTTTTTATTCGTTTCGGGTCTATCGGCTGTGGTTTGTATTGTAAAAGACCTTCATGATATAAGCACTCGGTACATAAGTGCTCATATTTCTTGTTTTTGCGTAACTTCGCTTCGCCTTCTTCGTCTATACCTTTATTCATTTTATAGATATAGTTTTCTTTATAATCAATCAATCCCTTGCGCTTTTTATAGCACTCCTCATACGCCTTCTTTAGCTCCTCTTTAGTAGGTTGCCCTACGACGCCATGCTTTAAAAGAAGCTCTAGCATGGGTTCGTAGTTTGGGTAGTTTTGCAGCGCCACGTATAAAGAGCGTAGAAAGGTTGAATTTTCATCCCTTATGCCGGCAAATAAAGACGGCGTTTCTTTAAGTTTTGGTCTATATCCGCTAGCAAGGACTATATCAGCCATTTCGACATAGTTATGCCATACTATATACCTCATGGGGTTATTTGCGTCTTTGGATTCTTTATTGACTTGGTAATTATCTCGAAATACTATCTTTACGTCGTCTCCGTCTATGATAAGCTTTTCGATGTTGTTATAAAACGGAGGATATATTTAGTATTGCACCGTCTTTACTTCATCAAATTTAACCCCGCTATCAAGTAGCAGCTTAGCGGGTCTTTGTAGAGTTATTTTCTATGGCGTAGGCCAGGGGCGAGAGACCGAAATTATCCTTTTGTCTGATATTTGCTCCTAGTTTTATAAACTCTTTTGTGGTGTTTTCATCGTCAAAAAAGCTTGAATACATTATCGGCGTAGTACCGTAGATGAGCTTGTGCTCTACGCTGATGTTGTTGTCTTGCATAAATTTTAAAATTTGATCCGTTTGCTTTGATTTTAAAAGTTTGCGGAAATTTTCAGCAAATGCGTCGTCTTTTATCTGCTTATCTATATCCCAGTATCTAAAAGCAAAATCGTCTATCTCCTCTTGCGTTACGTATTTGCTTAGCTCTGAGCCTGGGATTATTTTAGTGTCGGCGGTAACGACGAAGCGAGTGGGCGAGCTAAATTTAGAAAACAGTCCGTACTTATCCGCCAAAAGATAAAGTCCTAAAAACAGCGCGGCGTATAAAATAGTTTTAAATATTTTCAGCAAGTCGTGCAAATTTGATCCTTTTGCTTTATTAAATTTGCGAAATCTTAGCCAAATGGCGGTTAAATTTGAGTGAAATTTGGGGACAGGGGATTTGGAAAATGCGGAAAAATTAAATCAAGGCAAATTTGGCTAAATTTGAAAGGATAAGGCAAAACTCGGTAAATTTGAAAAATTTGAAGTAAAAAGAGAAAATTTAGCCGAAAAACTCGGCTAAATTTGAGAAATCTTAGTGTAGACTCTCGATGTAGCTAAGCGCGCTAAGGGCCGCTACGGCGCCGTCTCCTGCGGCTACGATGACTTGTTTTGGCGCGTCTTTTCTGATGTCGCCCGCGGCAAATAGTCCAGGCACGCTAGTTTGCATCTTTAGATCGACGCCCACTTGGCCGCCTGCCTCCATATCGCACAAAAACTCGCCGTTTTCTTGGCGGAGGACGTCGTTGTTTACGTTAAGCCCGACAAATACGAAAACGCCAGGCACTTTTAGGTCGCGCTCGCCCTCTTTTGTGTTTATGATTAGACCGGCAAGTCCTGATTTATCGCCGTAAGCTTGCTTGATCGTGGCGCTCGTGATAAACTCGATCTTGGCGTTAGCGCGAGCCTTTTCTAGCGTGACGGGTGCTGCGCGAAACTCGTCTCTGCGGTGGATGATGTAGACGCGAGAGCAGATGTTGGCTAGATATAGAGCCTCCTCGATCGCCGTGTCGCCGCCGCCTAGAACCGCGACTTCTTTGTTTTTATAGAAAAATCCGTCGCAAGTCGCGCACGTGCTCACGCCTCTGCCGAAAAACTCGTCTTCGCCCGCAAAGCCTGCGCGGCGCGGAGTGGAGCCGGTGGCTACGATGACTGCTTTGGCCTGCTCTTCTTTGCCGCCTTCAAGCTTGACGGTGAAGCTGCCGTCGACGTTTTTTACCACGCGCTCTACGCCCGCCATCTCGTGCTTTAACCCAAAATGCGTGCACTGCGCGACCCACGTACTCATGAAGTCGATGCCGCTCTCGCCGGGCGCTTTTTGACCGGGATAGTTTTCTATCTCGGAGCTGCTCGTAATCTGGCCGCCGGGCATTCCTTTTTCAAACATTACGACGTTTTTTAGTCCGCCGCGAGTGGCGTAAAGTCCCGCGCTAAGTCCGGCAGGACCGCCTCCGATGATCGCTAAATCTAACATATTTTTTCCTTTAAATTTTATTTATTTTAGAATCTTGTTTATAAATGCCGCCCTTTTGCGCCTTTAGCTCCACGCTTGCGGGCAAAGACGTGATATTTAGGACGTGCATCAGCTTTAAAATCGTATTTATATCCGAAGCGACGAAATTTATATTTCCATCGCTAGGCGCGCGTTTTTGGAGCAAGTCCACGGCGACGATTTTTAAATCCTTGCTTGAAGTTTTTAAAATTTCCTTCCAATTTGATTGGTTGGAGCTAAAAACCACGAGTAAAAATTTATCGTCTTGCGGTGCGAAAATTTGAGCCTGCTCGTAAAAAACCAGCTCGTTAAAATTTACGAATTTATACTGCGAAAATCTGTAATTATTGTAAGCAAATACGCCTGCTACCAGCGCTGCACCTATAAAGGACGCAAAAACGGAGGTGAGAGGAAGCAGGCTTCCTCCTCGTCTAAAAACCATTAAAGAAGCGAATTTATCTTATCGGCGATGGCTTGTTTTGATTGCGCGCCAACCATTTGCTCTACGACTTCGCCGTTTTTGAAAAATAGAAGCGTAGGGATCGAGCGGATGCCAAATTCTACGGCTAGGTCTTGTACCTCGTCGGTGTTTACTTTGCAAATTTTAGCTTTGCCCTCAAACTCCTCAGCTAGCTCGTCGATAACCGGAGCAAGCATACGGCAAGGTCCGCACCAAGGTGCCCAAAAATCTACTAGCGCGACACCCTCTTTAACGACGTCAAAATTCGCAGTCGTTAGTTCTATGTATTTTCCCATTTTATTCTCCCTTTTAAAGATAGTTGTAATTATACACGAAAGTATTTAAATTTTAGCTAAATAAGAATTTTTACAAACTAATATTTTCTATCCACTTTATCTCGCTCTTTTTTATTGCGATCAAATCGACCTGAAAATCGGCATTTGCACCGTTTTGTAGCAAATAAAAGTCGATAGTTTTTAAAATTTTATTAAATTTAGCGGGCGTGAGGCGATACTCGGCCTCATAGTCGCCCTGCGTGGCTTTGATTTCAACAAAGCGTAAGATGCCGTCTTTTTTAGCGATAACGTCGATCTCGCCGAATTTGGAGCTAAAATTTCTAGCGAGTATCTCGCAGCCGTTTTTTAGCAAAAACTCGCAAGCTAGATCCTCCGAGCTCTTGCCGAAAATATACGCCTTAAGCCCCAAATTTTACTCTTCTATCCTCATCATAAAAGGTTTTTCTTTTACAAACTCTTGCTCTTGCAAAATTTCCATAGTGCGCCTTACGTCCTTTTCCACGCTTGTGTGCGTCGTGAAAAATAGCGTTGCATACGGGCTCTCGTCCTTCGGTTTTTGCAGCAGGCTATCGATAGAGAGGTTGTTTTCGCTCATTAAATTCGTGATTTTAGCTAGCACGCCAACCTTGTCCTCGACCCTGAGCCTAAAATAATATTTCGTGCGAATTTCGCTCGGATCTAAAAGCTCAAGCGCGTTTAGCTCAAACGGCGCTTTGTAGCCTAGCATCGGTGATTTGCCGTCTCTGGCGATATCGATGAGGTCGCTGATGACCGAGCTCGCCGTCGCAGGACCGCCCGCACCAGGACCGTAAAACATCGTCTCGCCGACTGCGTCGCCCACTACGCTTACTGCATTTGTCACGCCGTCAGTTTTGGCTATCATTTTATCTTTTGGCACGAGTGCAGGATGCACGCGCAGCTCGACCTTCTCGCCGGTTTTTTTGGCGATAGCGAGCAGCTTAATAACATACTCGAAATCGTTAGCAAAAAAGATATCCTCGGGCGTGATGCCTTCGATACCTTCTATCAGGATGTCTTCTGGGTTGCCGTGCACACCGTATGCAATGCTAGCCAGGATCAGTAGCTTGTGCGCCGCGTCAAAGCCTCCGACGTCAAAGGTCGGATCGGCCTCGGCGTAGCCTAGCTCTTGTGCTTTTTTTAGTGCGTCAGCGAAATTTGAGCCCTTGCTCATCATCGAGGTTAGGATGTAGTTGCTCGTGCCGTTTAAAATCCCGTTGATACTTAGGATGTGGTTTGCGCTAAGGCCCTCGCGAAGGGCTCTGATGATAGGTATGCCGCCCGCGACACTAGCCTCGAAGCCAAACGGCGTGTTTTGCGCCAAATTTTGCAGGGCGTAGCGGTGGTAGGCTAGTAGCGCCTTGTTTGCCGTCACGACGGCTTTTTTGCGCTCTAAAATTTGACTGACGACCCTAAAGGGCTCCTCGACGCCGCCCATGAGCTCGACGAAAACGTCGATATCGTCGCGCTTTATGACGCTATCTATGTCGTCCGTGAGCAGGATGGCGGCGTCTCTTTTTTTATTTAAATTTCTAACGACGCCGATAACCGGGACTATCTCCTCGCCGCATCTTGCCGCGATTAGTTTTTTGTTTTGGAGTAAAATTTTAGCTACGGCTTCTCCGACCGTGCCGACGCCTAAAATGGCTATATTCATGCAAATTCTTTCAGATATTTTTTAACGTTTCGCGCCGCTTGGCGGATACGATTTTCGTTCTCGATGAGAGCGAGGCGTACGTAGTCGTTGCCACCCTCGCCAAAACCGATACCCGGGCTCACCGCGACACTAGCTTTTGTTAAAAGCTGCTTTGAAAACTCGAGACTACCGATGTTTCCAACTTGCGGCGGGATTTTTGCCCAGATAAACATACTTGAGCTTGGTTTATGCATCTCCCAGCCTGCACTTGCAAAGGCTTCAAGCATTACGTCGCGGCGTTTTTCGTAAATTTGACGGATCTCCTCGACGCAGCTTTGATCGCCGTCTAGCGCAACGGTTGCTGAGACTTGGATCGGAGTAAACATACCGTAATCGACCCATGATTTTATCTTTTTAAGAGCTGCGCAAAGACGCTTGTTTCCACATAAAAATCCGACGCGCCAGCCCGCCATATTGTAGCTTTTCGATAGCGTGTAGCACTCGACGGCAACGTCTTTTGCGCCTTCTACCTCAAAGATGCTCGGCGTCTTGTATCCGTCAAACGTGAGGTCCGCGTAGGCGATGTCCGAGATCACGTAAAAGCGCTCTTGTTTACTCATCGCGACTAGCCGCTCGTAGAAGCTCTTTTGCACGGTTACGGTCGTAGGATTGTGCGGGAAATTTACGACGACGTATTTAGGTCTCGGCGAGCTTGAGCGGATCGTGTGAAGCAGGTCTTCGAAAAATTTATTTTCGTCAAGTTCAAATTTGTCGTTGTACTTTAGCGGCATCTTCGCCACGCTACCGCCGGCGAATAAAAACGCCTGCGTGTGGATCGGATATGCGGGATCCGGCACTACGGCGACGTCGCCCGGGTTTATCACGGCCTGAGCTAGGTGCACGAAGCCCTCTTTGCTACCCATAACCGCGACGGCCTCGGTATCGGGGTCTAAATTTACGCCGTATTTGCGCTTGTACCAGTTGCAGATGGCTAGGCGAAGTTTGTAGATGCCGGCACTTGCCGAGTAGCCGTGGGTTTTGTCTTTTTGCGCGCTTTCGCAGAGTTTATCGACGATGTGCTGAGGCGTGCGACCCTCCGGGTTTCCCATCGAAAAGTCGATGATATCTTCGCCCGCTCGGCGCGCGGCCATTTTTATGGCGTTTACCTCGGCAAATACGTAGTTTGGAAGTCTTTCAATCGTATTAAATCTAATCTCGTCAAACATAAATTTCTCCTTATTCTAGGTAGATTTTGAGTCCCCGTTTGATATTTTCTAGGCTAACCGCATCATCGATCATTATGTATTTTGCATTTTGAGGGAGCGATACTTTTAGGCTATTTACGGGCTTGCTAGTTTGCTTTTCGTCAAGCAAATTTAAATTTTTATCTAAAATTCTCACGACGGCGGACCAACGATCCTCTGCGCTAGCGCTTATCGTCGCGCTCTTTGCGCCGCTAATGTCGATGAGATAGGGTTCGAGCGGCTTTGAGAGCTGAACTTCTTGCGAAAACTGCACCGGAGTTTGGTTTATAGAGGAATTTGACGCGTCGATGACGTACTCGTAGGATAGCTCGCCTGGTCTGTTGATGTCCGTTATCTCGGTGCCGCTTTCTTTAAGCGCGGCGTAGAGCGAGCCGGGATCTGGGATAAATTTGGTATCGATCGTCACGCCCCAAAGAGCGCCGCCGGCGTTAGAAAATTCGCTCGTTAGGATGTTGTTGTAGCCAAGGCCGTTGAGAGCGTCTTTGGCGATTTTCATGATTAGTAGCGGGTTGTTTTGGCGCGAGATAAACTTGATATTTACCTTGACGTTTTGCTTGTAGGATAGGCGTAGGAGCGAATTTGACTTTAAAACGTTTGAAATTTTAGCGATATCGGGCTTGCCGTTTGCGTTTAGATATGCAGAGCCGTCGCCAAAGAGCTGAGTTGCTTTTGCGCTATTTTGACCCAGCAAGCCGCCTGCTATATCCACCACGCTGCCCGCAAGGCAAAAAGCCGCGCTAGCAGTCAAAACTAAAAGCTTTTTTACCACGATTTGCCCTTATTTAGTGCTACAAATTCGTCGTATGTGAGCGGCGTAACTTTATCTTTTTCGACCAAAAAGCGCTTTGGATTATCGCCGCTAAATTTGATATTTTGATCGCCGATTTCTAAATTTATCTCTCCGTGTCCTGTGACGATGAGTTGTTTTTTGCCTATTTCAATGGAAACGGCATTTGAGGCATTTTGAGATTTCTTTTTGTTGTCGTCCAAATTTATCACGCCAAGCCAAACTTTTCTGCGCGGAACGACTTTTATCTCGCTTAGTCCGTTTAGTTGGTATACATCGCCGCTTTTAGGCGTTACTTGGACTGCGGTGGATGCATTTTCGTCGGCCAAATTTGAAACCTGTTCATTCTGTAAATTTTTACTGACGTTTTGCTCTGCGGGTTTTGATTGCGTACTTGTAGAAACCGCCACATTAAACTCTGGCAAGGGTTGCTCTACTTGGGTAACGGCAAAATTTGAAGCGTTCTCTTCGATTTTATTTATCTCGTCTTCTTGTTTAGGGGCAGAGGAGACACTTATCGTGATATTTGCGTCTTTGATGGAGTCTAAATTTTTAGTCGCCTGTTGCACTACGTTTGTATCGGAGTAAGTCACGCTTTTGTTTTTGTCCTCAAAGAAACTCGAGAGGTCGCCGATGTATTTTTGGGGCTCGAAAAAGTAAATTAAAGCGCCGATCGCGCAAATAGCGATGATGCCACCCAGCATACCGCCATAAGACGATTTATCGTTTGCGGTATAGGCCGGAATTTTAGGCGATATGGTTATGGTTTTGTGCTTTAACTCGCTCTCGTGCTCGGCTATGAACGTCTCGTATTCTCGCATCCACGACGTAAAGTCGATATCAAGCTCGCGCTCCAGAATTTTAACAAAACCCTTGACGTTAAAACGTGCCAACTTTTCAAAATTTTTATCGGCAATGTAACCTAGATATTCTGCCTCGATGTGCGTTCTTCTGGCGACCTCGCTAAGCCCTAATTCTTTTAGCAAACTTATGTCATTCATTTATAATCCTATCGCAAAGTATAGCAAACGCAGCCGAGACGTTTAGGCTGTCCCAGTCGTTCTTCATTTTTATTCCTACTATTTCGTCGCTTTTGGCAAGGACTTTTTTGTGTAAGCCTTCGCCCTCGCTGCCCATCACGAGTGCTACTTTTTGATCAAATTTGACCTCATGAGCGTTTTTGCCGCCGCTTGCCGTGGCGTAAATTTTAAAACCGACCTGTTTTAGTTCGTTTAGCAAGCTAAGACCGTCTTCGACAAGAGCTATATTTGCCTCGTAGGCCGCTCCGCTACTAGCTCGCAGTACGCCTTCCATCGCCAAATTTTTAGCGACGACAACGATACCTCCGCAGCCCAGCGCATGCGCCGTTCGGACGATGGCTCCGATATTTCCCACGTCGCTAAGTCCGTATAAAACCGCTATAAAATTTTGTTTTTTTATCTCGTCGATACTTTTAAACTCAAACTCTTCAACTTCGGCTAAAAAGCCTTGGTGATTGCCGCCGTGTGCGAGAGCTTGGGCTTTTTGATTATCCACGCGCTTTATCGGCGCGCCGACGCCTACGATCTGCGAAAATAGCGCCTTGTCGCACTCTTTGGCGAGATAGACCGTTTTGACGCTTTTTTTGTAGTTTTTTATGATGTGCAAAAATAGCTGTTTTCCGTATATTATCATCGCCTGATAATAGCTAAAAATCGGTAAAATTTAGCTAAATTTTCGGATGAATTCGCTGTTTGTTTGAGTCTGCGAGCAAGTTTTAGCGGGTGAGCTCGGAGTAAATTTCTTTGGCGTTTCGACCTGTGATTTTGGCTAGCAGTTTAGACTTGGCTTTGGGCGAAATTTCAAGTTCCAAAATATCGTTTTGAGTGATTTTCTCAAAGGTAAAATTTGGATTTTTCTGCACGACTACGCACCACTCGCCGCTTAAATTTGCCTCTTGTAGCTTTTGTGCGAGTTCGCTTGCCGTGGCTCTAAATTTGGTTTCAAATTTTTTCGTCGCCTCTTTTATGGCAAAGATTTCTCTATTTGGTTCAAGCTTGGCAAAGTCTAAAATGAGCGAAAGTATGCGTTTTGGACTTTCGTAAATAACTGTGGGAAACGGCGAATTTAGCGCATTTTGCACCGCTACGGCTCGCTCTTTGCCGTTGTTTGGTAAAAATCCTAGAAAGCAAAATTCTTTTTCGCAAAGACCGCTAGCGACGACAGCTAAAAGCGCGGCATTTGAACCGCTTAATACTTCATACGCGATACCTTTTTTTATAGCAAAATTTACGAGTGCAGCTCCCGGATCGCTGATGCCCGGCATACCCGCATCGCTTAAAAATGCGACGTTTTTATCAAAAATTTCAAGCTCGATTTTGGATAAAATTTCATCTTCGTTATGCGTGTGTAGAGGAATAAGTTTTTGTATATTTATATTTGCGTCAAAACGCGTATTTAACAGGTTTATGAGGGATTTTGCGATTCTGGTATCTTCGCAAAAGAGTATCTCGCATTCGCGCAAAACGCTCAAAGCGCGAAGCGAGATATCGCTTAAATTTCCTATCGGCGTAGGAACGAAATATAGCAAAGGATTATTTTAAGTTATATTTTTTCTTAAATTTATCGACGCGGCCCGCGCTATCTACGATCTTTTCGCTGCCCGTGAAAAACGGATGGCACTCTGAGCAGATGTCCACTCTGATCTCGTTTTTGTTTGACTTCGTAGTGAAGGTGTTGCCGCAAGCGCAAGTTACTTTGCACTCAACAAATTCCGGATGAATTTCTTTTTTCATTTTTTGTCCTTTTATCGTCTGATTTTTTAATTTTCATTTAAAGTAAGGCGAGATTATACAAAAAACTTCGTAAAAAATCAAATTTAAATCAAAATTTTGGCCGCTATGCCTAAAATCGCCGTTTGCGAGCGCAAAATATTTTTTGCTCTCAGTCCGTATTTTTTCGCGACGGCTTCTCGCTCGCTCTGGCTAAATCCACCCTCGGGCCCGATCGCTAAAATTTCTTTGCCCGCATAGCCGTCTAGATTTTCGCCCTCAAAGTCGATAAGAGCGACGTTTGGATAAAATTTGACCAGCTCGTCCAGGCTTTTATAAATTTCAAATTTCATCAAATCGTTTCGTCCGCACTGCTCGCACGAGCTTATCAAAATGCGTTCTAGGCGCGAAAAATCAAGCTTAAAGTTTTTTTGCGAAAATTCGCCGTAAAAAAAGACGATTTTAGCTACACCCATTTCATTTAGGCCAGGCAGCGTTTTTTCGATCGTTTTTGGATCGACGACGGCCCAGGCTAGCGTTAGATCGCTATTTCGTGCTTCCACGTCGTGCGAAAATATCAAATTTAGCTCCGCGCCTCTTTTGTCTAAATTTACGATTTCATAGATGTGGTTTTGTCCGTCGGTCAAATTTCGCACGTCGATGCGCTCGCCAAGTTTTGCGCGCCGCGCCTTTAGGTGCAAAAACGCCTCGCCATCAAGCCTAATTTGCTCGTTTTTTGCCTCTTTTGAATATAAAAATTTCATCTCACCCCGCTTGCAATTAGTATCAAAACAAAATCGGCCGCGATTTTTAGGCGCATTTTGACTCTAAAGGCGGCGAAATTTTTAGTTTTCATCGCCGTTTTTAGCTGCTTAAACTCCATCGCCCCAAGCCCGATAAGCAGCGTCCAAACCGCGATCATTACGAGAGCCTTGAGGCCCAGATAAAAGTAAAAAACGCTCATCAAAAGTAGCCCCGTAAGCATCATCGCGGCCAAAAACGCGTAGTAGGTAGGCAAAAACAGTCTGATGCGTTTAGCGTAGGCTGGCGAGTTTATGCCGAAATTTATCAGGCAAAAGTGCGCCGCGACTAAGGCCAAAAGCGCAAAGGCAAGCTCGATGTGGATGTAGCGCGCCAGCTCGTAGAGCTCTGATAGATGCTCGTTAAATTTCATTTTTCGGGCACCGGCTCTGGCGGCATATTTTCGTCAATACTTACGTTTGCGTCGCTTTGCGCGATAGGTACGTCGCTAGGCACCGTGCCGCCAAGATCCAGCGACGCGGGCTCCTTTTTCTCCTCGCAACCGCCAAAAAACAGCGCCGCCAGCGTCAAAATCGCAAAAATTTTCCTCATTTGCGCTAGACCTCCTTTGGATTTACTATTTTTTTGCCTAGCTTGATTTTCTCAAACAACTCCTCATCCTCCCACTCGGCTCTAACGCCCTCGGAAAAGACGATCTCGTTCAAATTTACCTCGCCCATTTTGGCGTTATACGCATCCTCTCTGAAGCACTGCGCATAGCCCGTGTCGGTCTCGTGGACGATGACGCTGTGAAGCTTCACTTCACGCTCGCCGTTTTGCATTTGAGTAGTTTTCAAAAGCCTATCGATCATCACGAAAAATATCCTACAAAACTGCTCTGCGGAGGGATTTAGCGGGATCTCGATCCAGCGCGCGGAGTGCTTTTTGAGGTCGTTTTTGTACTCGGCTCCGTCGCCACTAAATATCGTCGTGCAGTGATCAAAGCTATCGATGATGCAGCCGATGTCACGCTTCATCAGGCCAAAGTCATACACCATCCCCGCGTTATCGAGAAAATTTGACTCAAGTAAAATTTCAGCCTTGTAAGAGTGCCCGTGGATACTGGTTTTGCAGCGTCTCGAGCTACAAAATCTAACGATATGGGCATTTTCAAATTTAAACATTTTTCTTATTATCATCTTAGCTCCGTTTATTAAATTTGCGTTTTGTGCCGTAAAGATGCGGGCTAAATTTACGCTTTAAACTCCTTCTTTTGCACCCCAAAGCCTGATGTGCAGGCGATCGGAATAGTTAAAACCGTGCTTGATCGCAAACTGCGCAACGGATAGGGCGTTTTGTTCGAGGCTTATTTTATCATAACCTTGCGGCATACAAAAGACTTCCGCGTCGCAAAGCTCTAAAATACGCGAAATTTGCGCTATCGCCGAGCCGTCTTCCGCGCTTTTTTTATCTAGGACGAATTTATAAAAACTACCTGCGGAGTTTTGTTTTATGGCTTTTAGCGCGACCTGATTTATGCGTCTAGCCTCACTCTCGCCGCTGTTTTCGAGTTTGACGCTGACGGCAAATCGGCATTTTTTATAAATCTCAAATTTGCCGAAATCCACCTCGATAGTGCCGTTCGTCTCAAAATGCGCCTCGTAGCCCTCGCTAGTCGCAAAATTTAAAAAATCTAGCAAAATTTGATTTTTGTGATGTAGTAGCGGTTCGCCGCCCGTGATGACGACGATGGGTTTGCGGCGTAAATTTGCGCTCAAATTTTGAATGATTTTTATAAGTTCGTCGGCACGGGTGATTTTTTGATACGAAAAATGTCCCGTAAAAACTGCGCGAATCGTATCGCAGCCTGTTAGCGTCTCGCCGGTTTTAGGAGAAACGGTCCGCACTCCAAAGCCTGCGCAGTTTAGATTGCAGCCCGCAAATCGCAAGAAAATCGCCAAACGGCCGCTGCTTGCGCCTTCGCCTTGTATGCTCAAAAAACTCTCGACTAGGTTTAAACTCAAATTTCGCCTTTTAATTTTGGTCGATTATAGCAAAATTTGAAGGGTAGTTTTATGGAGTTAGGCGGATTTTACGTTAAATTTGAGCTGGTTTTGATAAAAACGGCGATAAATTTACGGATAAAAATAAAGAGCGGTTAAATTTTGATAAAAGCAGGCCAAACCCACGTCAAATTTGACGTAAATTTAGCCAGAATTTCAGCCGCCCGTTTGATAAAAGGCGCGGCTTGAGGTCTCGTTTTGAGCGCCGATCGCCCATTTGTTTTCTTTGGGCTTGTTTTGCAACACTTGTCGCAAGATCTCGCTAGCGCCCGCGATATCGCCCTTTCTAACGGCATCTTTTATACTCATCGCATCCTCGAAATATAAGCACGGGATGAGATGTCCCTCGGCCGTGAGGCGTATGCGGTTGCAGCTCTCGCAAAAGTCGTGTTTGTGCGGGTCGATGATACCAAAAGTATAGCCATCCTCTAGTCTGTAGATGCTGGCTGGGCCGGTCGGGATCTTTTCGGCCGCTTCAAAGCGATATTTTTTTGCTATAACGTCCAAAATTTCAGCCGATTTCATGCCTTTTAGCTCGCCCGTCGCGTGAATGTTTTCCATGTACTCGATAAAGCGAATTTGACAGCCCATAGAGCGCGCAAACTCTAGCAAAGATACGATCTCATCGTCGTTTACGCCTCTTAGCGCGACGGTATTTAGCTTGACTTTTAGTCCGGCTTCAAGCGCAGCGTCAAGGCCCGCTAAAACCTCATGTAGGACGCTTTTTTGCGCGAGAAATTTAGCTTTTTCTGTTTTTAGGCTATCAAGCGACATATTTATGCGCTTTAAACCCGCATTTTTTAGGGCTTTTGCGTAGTGTTTGAGCATAAAGCCGTTTGTCGTGATAGCTAGATCGACGTCTGGGCTGTGCTCGTTTATCATCGCGATAAATTTGTCCAAGTCCTTGCGCAGTAGCGGTTCACCGCCCGTTATGCGGATCTTTTTTACGCCTTCGTCTAGGCAGACTTTGACAAATAAAAACAGCTCTTCAAAGCTCAGTAAATTTTCTCTCGGTTCCCAGCTAAACGGAGTTTTAGGCATGCAGTATTTGCATCTAAAGTTACATCTTTGCGTGACAGAAATACGCAGATAATCAACAGTTCTTCCGTGTCCGTCTATTAACATTATTTCGCCCTTAATTTTATCAAAAAGAATTGTTTTTGATTTGGTTAAAAGGCATTATAGGAAGTTAAGCTTTAAAATTTTTTAAAATTTGCGTATGAAAATAATGTTATTTTTTTATATTTCGCGCCTAGCTTTTAACACTATATTAGCTCTCGTAGTTTTAGCGTCAGCTCGACCTTGCCGACGCCTACGCACAGCTCTTTTGCGATGCTTTCGACGCTTTTGCCTTCGCTATACATCTGCACTATGCGCTTTTCGTCGTCCTCGCCGTTTGGAGCGGAGATCTTGCTAATGCTTTTGGTGCGCTCTTCAAGCGTAAATAACCTATCTTGCTGCTGGCTTTGAAAGTTATCTATCGAGCTTTCGATGCCTTGGAGCGTGTTTATTATCGGGGTTATTTTTTGATTGATTTTTTCATTTAAACGCTGTTCGAGGTTGCTTTCTAGCTGCACTACGTCAAATTCGGCAGGCTCGCTTTGGCTAAAATTTGCAACCTGTTTTTTTACGGCGTGAAGCTCTTGTATTAGGCTTTCGATCGCCTTTTCGTATCTTGAAAATTTCCTTGCCGCCTCTAGATCTTTTATAAAAACCAGCACGAAAAGCACCGTCAAAATCAGCCCGAAAATTACAAATATTATCAAATCGTTACTCATCGTTCATCTCCTTTAGTTCTCTTATCATTGCGCGCTCTCTAGCCGTCACGTAGCCGTTGTAGTCGCTTTCGTCACTCTCGTTTATGCGTGTGATTTTGGCGGTTTTTTCATCTAGCGCTTCAAAAAATATCGCCACGTCTCGCTTTGGGAAAATAGGCATAAAAATGCGTCCGTAATAGCCGACGCCTTCTTTAAATTTAGCCTCTTTTATCCTAAAATTTTCAAAATTTATCCCGTCCAGCGCGCTAGATTGCGCAAGCTCGAGTTTTATGAATTTTTCATTTTTTATGTAGGCGTTTAGGTCGTCGAATTTACGATGAAGCTCGACAAGTAGCGTCAGTATCACCTGATCACTTTCCTTCGTGTCGCCCTTTGCTTTGGCTCGCTTCATCCACGCTCCCAGCGGATCGTCCTCGTTGCCGCTTAGTTTGTCGAATTCGCGCAAAAACTCGCTCTCGCGCCCGCCCACTTCCTCAAAAACTATGTCTAAATTTGCCGGAACCAGTCTCATAAGCTAGCCCAAACGAAAACGAAAAAAAGTATGCCCAGATAGCCGTTTAGCGTGAAAAACGCACGGTCGATCTTACTAAAATCTCGCCTAACGATGCGGTGTTCGGCCACTAAGATACCCCCGCAGAGCAAAATGCCCACATATGCCGCCGCGCCAAGCCCCCCAGCCCACGCAAAAAGTAGCCAAAAGATCACGGCCGTGGCGTGAAATATCGCCGAGATAAACATCGTAGCCTTTTCGCCGTAAACGCTAGGTATGCTAAAAAGCCCGTGCTCGCGGTCAAATTCGATATCCTGAAGCGAATAAAGCAGGTCAAATCCCGCCACCCAAAACATCACGCCAAGGCAGAGCAGCACGCTAAAAAGCGGTATCTTGCCCGTAATGGCGACAGCTCCGGCGATGGGCGCAAGACCTAGCGAGAGGCCAAGGACTAGGTGCGCTAGCTCGCTAAAACGCTTAAAAAGCGAATATCCGCCAAGTACGGCCAGGATCGGAAAGCTCAGCCAAAACGCAAGATCGTTTACGAGATAGGCGACAAGCACGAAGATAGCGGCGTTTGCCGCGATAAAAATCTGCAAATTCGTCTTGCCGATACGCCCGTCCACGCTTGGGCGATTTGCCGTGCGCGGGTTTAGTTTGTCGATGTCCTCGTCCTTGTAGCGGTTAAAAGCCATCGCGAAATTTCGCGCCGAAACCGCGCAAAGAACGCCCACAATAAGCAATTTCCAGCCAAACCAAGCCGAGCCGTTTACCTGCGCGCTCGCCGTTATCATCGCGGTAAATATAAAAGGCAGCGCGAAAATCGAGTGCTTAAAGACGATTAGTTCGTTAATATCTTTTAAAATATTTATAAATTTTTGCATAATCTTCCTGAAATTTTTGCTTTATTTTATCTTATAAAAGCGTAAATTGTGATAAAATTTGAGCAGATTCACGAATTTTAAGGCATTTTTATGAAAGAACTCGCCATCATCGGCACCACGGCTAGCGGAAAAACGGCGCTCGCGCTAAAGCTCGCAAGCGAATTTAACGGAGTGATTCTGAGTCTTGATTCGCTTTGCGTTTATAAATTTATCGATATCGCAAGCGCCAAGCCCAGCGCAGCCGAGCTAGCCTCGGTGCCGCATTTTGGGGTAAATTTGCTGATGCCGGATGAGCATTTTGACGTCGGTATGTTTTTTGAGGTTTATAAAACAGCTCGCGAATTTGCGCAAAAAAACGGCAAAAACTTATTTATAACGGGCGGCAGCGGATTTTATCTAAAGGCGCTTTTGTCGGGTCTCACGCCCAAATTTGAGCGCGTAGAAAGCGGCCTAAGCAACGCTCAAATTTATGAGCTAGTTTCAAGCCTCGATCCCGAATTTGCCGCCAAATTTAGCGCAAACGATACCTACCGCTTGCAAAAGTGGTTTGATATCCACTCATTTTTGCGCTCTAGCGGGCGCGATGATGTCGTGAGCGCGTATCTGCGCGAAAATACCCTAGCCCCCGTCGCGTCAAATTTGGCGATTTTCGAGCTTAGCTGGGATAGGGACGAGCTAAGAGCGCGCATCAAAGAGCGCACTAGGGCGATGTTCGAGCAGGGTTTACTGGATGAGGCGCGGGAGCTGTTTGCACGGTATCCACAGCGACCAAAGCCGCTAAACTCGGTCGGCCTAAAAGAGTGCGGCGAGTTTTTGCGAGGCAAGATCAAAACCCAGGCCGAGCTAGAGGAGCTCATCTGCACGCACACGGCGCAGCTGGCTAAGCGTCAGCGGACGTTTAATGGATCGCAGTTTGAGGGTAAATTTGGCGGCAGTGTCGGGGAGTGTGAAGAGAAAATAATAGAATTTTTGAGTGATTGATTCTGATTTGCGGCTTGTCTCTTGCGCGCCTTTAAATGAGCTAGAAATTTCCTCCCTCGATGAACTGAATGTTCTATCTTCGGTCGAAAATTTCGTCGCAACATTTAAATTCATCGCAAGATACTTCGCCTTATCGTTTTACGTTCAAGTTTATAAATTTGAGTCGTCGAGACCCGCACCTTGAAAATTCTAAAATTTATAACCACTCAACTTTAATCAAATTTGCAGTTAAATTTAGTAAAATCGGCAAAAATATTCAAGACAAAATAGGCGTAGTTTAAATAAATTTTTCTTGCCCGCAAAGGAGCGGACTGGCCGTCTGTGACTGCGGCGGGTATAGAAAAATTTATTCTAAAATCCGTCGTTTATGGGGATTATAATGTTAGTTCATATCTGCTGCTCCGTCGACAGCCACTATTTTTTGCAAAGATTACGCGCCGATCGTCCGCACGAGCGTCTCGTCGGCTATTTTTACGACCCCAACATCCACCCGTACAGCGAGTTTTTGATGAGATTTCGCGACGTAAAAAGAAGCTGCGAAAAGCTAGGCGTCGAGCTCATCTGCGGCGAATACGAATACGAGGCGTGGCTGGAGGGCGCAAAGGGCCTTGAAAACGAGCCTGAAAAGGGCAAGCGCTGTGCGTATTGCTTTGATTTTCGCGTGGGAAATTCGGCTCAAAAAGCGCGCGAACTAGGCGAAAAATCGATCACCACGACGCTGCTGATGAGCCCGAAAAAGGACTTCTCGCAGCTTGAATCCGCGCTAAATAAGGCTGCGGGGAAATACGGCCTTGAAACCTTTGCCGTGGACTACCGCGCTGGCGGCGGCACGAACGTGCAGTTTGAGCTTGCGAAAAAAGATAAACTCTATCATCAAAACTACTGCGGCTGTATTTTCGGGCTTAGCAAGCAGCGCGAGGCGCAAAAACTGCCGCTTAGCGAGCTGATGAGCGAGGTGGGCGGTCGCGTGATGCCGGGCGGCATCGAGGAACGGTTGGAGCTTTATGAAAAGGTGCGCGAGTGCGAGGAAAAGGGCGCGCCGTTTCACCTATCGCGCAAATATTTTCTAAACTACCGCCTACTACGCGCCTACGTCAAATTTGGAGGTGGCGTTGTACCGTCGCATTTTTTGTTCTACTCGCATTTTAAGCGCGAAAACGTCAAATTTAGCGTGAGCGAGGCGGCACAAATTTGCGACGAGCTGCGAGACGGCGTGACGCTGCTAAATTTAGCCAAATTTAACGAGCTTTCGGGCGAAAATTTCGCTAGCGTAAACGAGCTTTGTAGAGAGCCTATCGAAGTTTCGCGCGAGCTGGAAATCCGCCGCGAGCTGTGCGGAGAATTTAGCCAAAATCCTATAATCGTGCTGGATGAAATTCGCGCGGGCAGGTACGAAATCTACGCTAAAGACGAGCTTTATAACGATAGCCGCGAGGTTTTGGTAGCGCAAATTTGAGCTAAATTTAGCGCACTCGAGATAAAAGGCGGGCGCGAAAATTTAGCTGCTAAATTTTGCCCCGGCCAAATCAATAATCTTTTTCTTAGCAAAATTTGGCTAAAATCGGCTTTAAATTTTACTCACAAGGTTTAAAGTGATCGACATCGTTGAAATCCAAAAAATACTCCCGCACAGATATCCATTTCTGCTCATCGACCGAGTTACCGAGCTCGAGCCTGCCAAACACATCGTCGCGTATAAAAACGTCACGATCGGCGAGCCCGTATTTCAGGGGCACTTCCCCGGCCACCCGATATATCCCGGCGTGATGATCATCGAGGGTATGGCGCAGGCCGGCGGCGTGCTCGCGTTTAAGAGCATGAACGACGAGCATCAAGCAAACATCGAAAATAAAGTCGTTTATTTTATGAGCATCGACGGAGCGAAATTTCGCCATCCGATACGCCCTGGCGACAGGCTCGAATACCGCCTGGAGGTGCTAAAACACAAAGGCAACATCTGGGTGCTAAAAGGCGAAGCCTACGTAGACGGCACGCTATCGTGCGAAGCCGAGCTAAAAGCTATGATCGTAGATAAATAAGCGAGCCAAAATGAGAAATATCCATCCGCAAGCCGTCGTCGAGGACGGCGCGAAGATCGGCGAAGACGTAACGATCGAGGCCTATGCCTACGTCAGCAAAGACGCCGTGCTAGGCGACGGCGTACTCGTAAAGCAAGGCGCCAGGATCGTGGGCGACACGCATATCGGCGAGAGCGGTAAAATTTACAGCTATGCTATCGTGGGCGATATTCCGCAGGACGTGAGCTACCGTGCTGAGGAAAATACGGGCGTTCGCATCGGTAAAAACGCGACGATCCGCGAGTTTTGCACGATAAACTCGGGCACTCACAAAGGCGACGGGATCACGCGTATCGGCGATAATGCGTTTATCATGGCCTACTGTCACGTCGCGCACGACTGCATCATAGGAAATAACATCATCCTAGCAAACAACGCGACTCTAGCGGGCCACGTGGAGCTTGGAGACTACAGCGTCGTGGGCGGAATGACGCCTATACATCAGTTTGTGAGAGTCGGCGAGAGCTGCATGATAGCGGGTGCTAGCGCGCTATCTCAGGACGTCGTACCGTTTTGCCTGGCTGAGGGCAACCGAGCCTATATCAGAAGCTTAAATTTAGTCGGTATCAGGCGCAGGTTCGATAAAGACACGGTCGAAGAGATAAACAGGGCGTATAAATTTTTATTTAGAAAAAGCGGGGATCTAAAAGCCGCAGCTGGCGAGCTTTTAGCGGGCACACAGATAGAACAGGTGCGAAAAATGTGCGAATTTATCCTAAGCACTAAGCGCGGTATCCCATTGGCAAAAGGAAGAGAATAATGGCGAGAAAATGTAATTTTTGCGGCGAGACGGAGTCAAACGATAGACGTCTTTTTGCGGATTTGGACAATAAGGCTTTCATCTGCGAATACTGCGTGAATGCCGCTTATAATATGATTTGCGGCGATACGAGCCTGCAAGAATCAAGTCCTGAAAACAAAACCGACAAAGACTATACGAATTTAACTCCAAAAGAGCTAAAGGCCGTGCTAGATAACTACGTCATCGGTCAAGATAAGGCCAAAAAAGTCTTTAGCGTCGGCGTTTATAATCACTACAAAAGAATTTTTAGAAAAGGCGAGATCGAGGACGATACGGAGATATCAAAATCAAATATCTTACTTGTCGGCCCTACCGGCAGCGGCAAGACGCTGATGGCGCAGACTCTGGCTAAATTTTTAGACGTACCTATCGCTATCTGCGATGCTACGAGCCTAACGGAGGCCGGCTACGTCGGCGAAGACGTGGAAAATATCCTGACTCGTCTTTTGCAGGCCGCAGACGGCGACGTAAAGCGCGCCGAGCAGGGCATAGTTTTCGTCGATGAGATAGATAAGATCGCCAGGATGAGCGAAAATCGCTCGATCACGCGCGACGTGAGCGGCGAGGGCGTGCAGCAGGCGCTTTTAAAAATCATTGAGGGTAGCCTCGTAAATATCCCTCCAAAAGGCGGCAGAAAGCACCCTAATCAGGAATTTATCCAGATAGACACATCAAACATCCTTTTCGTTTGCGGCGGCGCGTTTGACGGACTAGCCGATATCATCGAGCGCAGGATCGGTAAAAACGTGCTGGGCTTTGGTCAAGATAAACGCTCAAAAGACGATAAGGAAAATTTGCTAGACGCGCTTGAGAGCGATGATTTGGTGCATTTTGGACTAATCCCGGAGCTAATCGGCAGACTTCACGTGGTCGCTACGCTGAATAAAATCACGCAGGACGATATGGTGAGAATTTTAACCGAGCCTAAAAACGCGATACTAAAGCAGTACCAAAAGCTTTTCGCGATAGATAGGGCAAATTTGAAATTTGATGACGAGGCTCTAAAAGAGGTCGCGAGGTTAGCTATCGAGCGAAAGACGGGGGCTAGGGGACTACGAAGCATAATGGAAGAGGTGATGACCGACATAATGTATGAGCTACCGGAGCTTGCGGGCTACGACGTGGTGATAACAAAAGAGGTCGTAAGCGGCAAAGAAAAGCCGATTTTCGTAAAAAATAATAAAATAAGCGCATAAGGATACAGATGATTCTAGACCAACTAATAGGATTTTTTTCAAGCGATATGGGAATCGATCTAGGCACGGCAAATACGCTAGTTCTAGTAAAAGATAAAGGTATCATCATAAACGAACCGTCGGTTGTCGCGGTACAACGCGAAAAATACGGCAAGCAAAAAATCTTAGCCGTCGGCCACGAAGCAAAAGAGATGGTGGGTAAAACTCCCGGCGACATCGAGGCGATCCGTCCGATGAGAGACGGCGTTATTGCGGATTTTGATATGACAGAAAAGATGATCCGCTACTTCATCGAAAAAACTCACCGCAGAAAAAGCTTCCTGCGCCCTCGTATCATCATCTCCGTTCCTTACGGCCTAACTCAAGTCGAGCGTAAAGCCGTGCGTGAGAGTGCGCTAAGCGCCGGAGCTAGAGAGGTATTTTTGATCGAGGAGCCGATGGCTGCGGCTATCGGAGCAAATTTACCCGTGCGTGAACCGCAGGGTAATCTAGTCGTCGATATCGGCGGCGGTACGACCGAGATCGGCGTAGTGTCCCTAGGCGGTTTAGTCATCAGCAAGTCTATCCGCACCGCGGGCGATAAAATCGACATGAGCATCGTAAACTATATAAAGGAAAAGTACAACCTCCTAATCGGCGAGCGTGCGGGTGAGGATATCAAAATCTCCGTCGGTTCGGCGATACAGCTGCCTGAGGAGCTTAGTATCGTCGTAAAAGGCCGCGACCAAATCAGCGGTCTGCTAAGCCGTGTGGAGCTAACTAGCGAAGACGTGCGCGAGGCTATGCGCGAACCGCTAAAGGAGATCGCAGACGCCCTAAAAACAGTGCTTGAGATGATGCCGCCTGATCTTGCCGGAGATATCGTGGAAAACGGTATCGTGCTAACCGGAGGCGGAGCGCTGATCCGCGGCCTTGATAAATATCTAAGCGATATCGTTAAACTTCCCGTTTTCGTCGCGGACGATCCGTTGCTAGCCGTGGCCAGAGGCACCGGCAAGGCTCTTGAGGAGATTAAATTTTTACAACAACTCGTAAATGAAGAGTAAAATTTTATTCGTCGCTCTTATCGGCGCGCTGGTATTTTTTTCGCTTGATAGAGGCGCGCTCATCTCGGGATACGTCGTAAATTTAAACAACCGCATAGTTGCCGCCTACGATGATGCGGTCAAATTTGTAAAAGACGGCGTAAATGAGCACTTTAGGCAGCGCGAGGAGATAAAGCAGCTTCGCGCTCAAAACGCCGAACTGGAAAAATCGGCGGCTTTGCTTTCAAGCTTCGCAAAGGAGCTAAACGAAATTTTGGTCGATAAAAACTCGACCGTCTACGAGCCTAGAGTCCAGCTCGTACGCGCCCTTAGCTACGTAAATATCAGCGACTACGACAAGGTCTGGCTGGATAAATTTAGCGGCTACGACGAGTCTAAAATTTACGGGCTGATTTACCAAGGCAAGAGTGCTGGGATCGTCGTGAGCAAGGACGGCAACCCTATGGCCTTGCTACAAAACGATCCAAAAAGCATATTCGCCGTTTCAATCGGCGAGGAAAAGATCCCGGGCATAGCGCACGGGAGCAAAGACGGAATAACGGTGAAATTTATCCCCCAGTGGCTCAGTCCAAAAGAGGGCGACGAGGTCGTCACGAGCGGGCTTGACGGGATATTTTTCAGCGGGATTTCAGTGGGCAAGGTCACTGGCGTGATCCAAGAGAGCCTATATAAAAGCGCGGCCGTAAAGCCCTACGTAAGCATAACCATCCCCTCGTATCTATACGTCGTAACAAAGGAAAAATAATGCCAAAAAGAACCGACATCAACACCGTTTTACTCATCGGCAGCGGCCCTATCGTCATAGGCCAAGCGTGCGAATTTGACTACAGCGGCACGCAAGCCGCAAAGACGCTAAAGCAACTTGGCTACCGCGTCGTACTCATAAACTCAAACCCGGCTACCATCATGACCGATCCCGATTTCGCCGATGCCACATACGTCGAGCCGATAACCAAAGAGAGTATCAAGCGCATCATAGACAAAGAAAAAGTCGACGCCATACTGCCTACGATGGGCGGTCAGGTCGCGCTAAACGTCGCTATGCAACTATACGAAGCGGACATGCTTGGCGGCGTCAAATTTCTAGGCGCGAACCCGCAAGCGATCAAAAAGGGCGAGGATAGGCAGGAGTTTAAAAAGGCGATGCAAAAGATCGGCATGGATCTGCCGCAAAGCCAGTACGCCTACGACATGGACGAGGCACTAGCCGCAGCCGCAAATATCGGCTTTCCGCTCATTATCCGCGCTAGCTATACGCTTGGCGGCGCAGGCAGCGGCGTGGCGTATAATATTGATGAATTTAAAGAACTAGCCCAAACCGGCCTAGACGCCAGCCCGATACATGAAATTTTGGTCGAGGAGAGCTTGCTAGGCTGGAAAGAGTACGAGATGGAGGTCATCCGCGACCGCAACGACAACTGTATCATCGTCTGCTCGATCGAAAACTTCGATCCGATGGGCGTGCATACGGGCGACTCTATCACGGTTGCGCCGGCTCTGACGCTTACCGATAAAGAGTATCAGGCGATGCGCGACGCGAGTTTTAAAATTTTACGCGAGATCGGCGTGGATACGGGCGGCAGCAACGTGCAGTTTGCCATAAATCCAAAAACAGGCCGCATGATCGTGATCGAGATGAACCCGCGCGTTAGCCGCAGCTCGGCGCTAGCAAGCAAGGCCACGGGCTACCCGATCGCCAAGGTCGCGACGCTGCTAGCCGTGGGCTTTAGCCTGGATGAGATCAAAAACGACATCACGGGCACGCCTGCTAGCTTTGAACCCGTCATCGACTACATCGTGACCAAGATCCCGCGCTTTACGTTTGAGAAATTTCCGGGCGCAAACCCGTATCTAGGCACCGCGATGAAGAGTGTGGGTGAGGTGATGGCGATCGGCAGGACGTTTAAGGAAAGCATCCAAAAGGCGCTTTGCTCGATGGAAAAGGACTATTACGGATTTAACTTCGTAAATTTGGAGAAAAACGCGCTTATTTACGGCCTTAGAAACGCGAACGAAAGCCGCATTTTATACGTCGCGCAGGCATTTCGCGACGGGCTTAGCGTGGCCGAAGTGCACGAGATGAGCAAGATCGACCCGTGGTTTTTGGATCAAATTTGGCAGATAGTTAAATTTGAAGATCGCATCGATATGGACATCCTAAACGACGAGCCGCTACTAAGAGAGGCTAAAACGATGGGCTTTTCGGACAAGATGATCGCGCACCTGATAAATTTAAAAGACAACCTTGATCTGGGTCAAAACGATATATATTTCGCGCGCGAGAAAATGGGCATAAACCTCGAGTATAACGAGGTAGATACTTGCGCGGGCGAGTTCAAGGCGCTCACGCCGTATCTCTACTCGACGACGAATATCACGAAACTACCGCAACTATCAAATTTTACGGAGCCAAATTTAAACGCAAATTCGGCGCAAAAAGAGAAAAAAGTGATGATCATCGGCGGCGGTCCAAACCGCATAGGCCAGGGCATAGAGTTTGACTACTGCTGCGTGCACGCCAGCTACGCGCTACGCGACATGGGCGTAAAAACCATAATGTACAACTGCAACCCCGAAACCGTTAGCACCGACTACGACACGAGCGATATTTTGTACTTTGAGCCGATCGATTTCGAGCACGTTAGAGCCGTGATTGAGCACGAAAACCCGGACGGCGTGATCGTACATTTTGGCGGCCAGACGCCGCTAAAATTCGCCAAACGCCTAAGCATAGCGGGCGCGAAAATCATCGGCACCAGCGCGCGCACGATCGACGTCGCCGAGGATAGAAAGAAATTTAGCGAATTTATCTCTAAAATAGGCGTCAAACAGCCGCGAAACGACACTGCGACAAGCGAAAAAGAGGCGCTAGAAAAGGCTGCGGCTATCGGCTATCCGGTGCTAGTGCGCCCTAGCTACGTACTGGGCGGCCGCGCGATGAGACGAGTGCATAGCGATGAGGAGCTACGCTTATATATGAGCGAAGCGGTCAAGGTCAGCAATCACTCGCCCGTACTAATCGATAAATTTTTACAAGATGCCGTAGAGCTCGATGTAGACGCGATCAGCGACGGTAAGGACGTCTATATCGGTGCTATTATGCAGCACATCGAGGAGGCGGGCATCCACAGCGGCGACAGCGCGTGCATATTGCCTCCGCTAAATTTAACCGCGCAGATGATCGAAAAGGTAGAAAACCAAACCTGCGACATAGCGCTAAATTTAGGCGTCGTTGGGCTAATGAATATCCAGTTTGCCATCTATGAAAACAAGCAAAGCGACGGCGAAGCCGATGTTTCTGAGGGAAGCGAAGCGACCGGGCAGAACGAACTTTTTATGATCGAGGTAAACCCGCGCGCCAGCCGAACGGTGCCGTTTGTTAGCAAGGCGACGGGCGTGCCGATGGCAAAGGTCGCCACGCGCGTGATGTGGCAAGGAAATTTGCGCGAGGCGCTTAAATTTTACGATAACTACGGCGCGGTTTACGAGGAGCGCGGCATACTCAAGCCTCGAGTGAAAAATCACGTCTGCGTCAAAGAAGCGGTCTTTCCGTTTAACAAGCTGCCGGGCGCCGATTTGATCTTGGGGCCTGAGATGAAAAGTACGGGCGAGGTCATGGGTATATCTGGGGGCTTTGCCAAGAGCTTTGCCAAAAGCCAGATCGCCGCGAGCAACTCGCTGCCTACAAGCGGGCTAGTCTTTTTGACCCTTGCCGACGCAGACAAAAAATACGCCGCAAATTTGGCGCGCGAGCTCATAAATCTCGGATTTAAAATCATCGCCACGGGCGGAACGTATAAAATTTTAAATGACGCGGGCGTAGAGAGCGAGTTCGTCTATAAGATCAGCGAAGGCCGCCCAAACGTCGAGGATAGGCTCAAAAACGGCGACATCGTGCTTGTAATCAACACCAGCGACAGCAAGTCAAACAGCGAGGACGGCAAGAAAATCAGGCAAAATATCATGCGATTTAAGATCCCGTATTTCACGACGATGTCGGCGGCACTAGCTGCGGCTAAATCGCTAAAAAGCGTGCAAGACGGCAGCGCGCTGGAAGTAAAAAGCTTGCAGGAGTATCTGGGCGGCGAGTAAGCGTGTGCCGGCAAATTTAAACGTCAAATTTGCCTTTGCGCCCAGTTTTTGCGTTAAATAAAAGCTTAAATTTAGCTCTCTAATTTCACGGCCGGAATTTGTTTAGATGAGATTAAATTTTACTTCTAGCGTTTTGAGCGATGCGAAATAGTAAAATTTCAGCTAAATTTTACCCAGCAAAAAGGAGCGAAAATGTTTGATTTTAAAAAAGAGTTTAAAGAGCTTTATGCGCCAAAGCAGACGCCGCAAATTTTAATCGTCCCGCCTGCAAATTTCGTCTGCGTCCGCGGCGAGGGCGATCCAAACGAGCCGAGCAGTGCGTATCAGCGCGCGATAGAGGCGCTTTACGCCGTGAGCTACGCGCTAAAAATGAGCTATAAAACGGATTATAAAATAGATGGCTTTTTTGAGTACGTCGTGCCGCCGCTAGAGGGATTTTGGCGGCAAAGCGGCTCGGCTTGCGGCGAGGCAGACTACGCTAGAAAGAGCGATTTTAGCTGGATTAGCGCGATTAGACTGCCAGATTTTATCGCGCGAGAAAATTTCGACTGGGCGGTAGAGCAAGCTGCAAAAAAGAAAAAGATCGACTGCGGCGCGACGGAGTTTTTGACGATAGATGAGGGGCTTTGCGCGCAAATTTTACATATGGGTAGCTTTGACGATGAGCCAGAGAGCGTTGCCAAAATAGACGAGTTTATCGCCGCAAACGGCTATGCAAAGGACTTTGGCGAGCAAAGGACGCATCATGAAATCTACCTAAGCGACCCTAGAAAAATCGACCCGCAAAAATGCAAAACGATAATTAGACTGCCGATTAGAAAAATTTAGTAGCGACGCGGTTTATAAGTAAAGCTATAGTACTTGCTCGAGACTCGCCTTTTTATTGTGCCGATTTGCAAAATAGAGTAGATTAAGAAAAATTATGTCGATTGCAGCGCGTAGAGATTAAATTTAAGCGAGATTATAGAGCTTGGCGGTGCGCTACACTGTATAACGGCAGAGAAATTTGGGCGGTAAAGTTACCACCTTATTTACTATTTTGTTTTGGGGATAATTTCTTTATTAAAGTCGAATTCCCAAATTTTTGGGTCTGGCACGTCTTTTATTTCTTCTTTGCTATACCCAATAGCCTTTAGTCTTTCATTCCAAGTCCTCCTAATGCCTTCAGCAATAGGCTTAAATTCCCTTGGCGAAAACTCATCAGTTTTTGCATTATTGCACCAGTAGCAAGCCATACAACAATTCTCTTTGCTATACTCTAAATTTGGCAGCTTCCTATCTATTTCTAGCGTATATCCACGCGTATCGCTTCTTTTATTATTTAGCTTACCATTTTTGCCAAGCTCTTCGATCTGAGCTAGGCTTATACCGCAGTATGAGCAAGTTGTTTTTTCAAGCATCTTATTAAAGTCTGTTTCAGAAAATTTTCCTTTAAAATCATCTTCATATTCTTTTTCCAGTGCATCTAAAATTTCTGTAAATTCTTTAGACTTTTGAACGAAATATTGTCTTTGCTCTATCAGCATGATGTTTAGCTCTTTGCCCTTATGTTTTATTTTACTTTCATTGCTATTTAGATTCAGCTGGTAGTATTTACTGCTGTATAAATTTGCCACTTCATTAATGACTTCAAAGCCTTTAAAATCTTTTTTTATAGTTTCAATATTACTCATAATGTAGTAATCATTGCATCCATTTTTATCTGAGTTGTCCCAAGAAAAAGCCTTGTCAAACAAAAATAGCTGAACTTTTGTTTTAAAGCTATCTTCCATTTTAGTTTTATATTTCTTTGTCATCTTTTCTCCTTCATCAAAATTTTTGTCATTATACAGCGTTTTTACGACTTTGACCGCTACGAGGCAGTATAGGCGTTTGTATGCCTGTAGCTCCACTCTACTCGAACTAAAATTTAAAATCTCATTCTTGGCCGGTCCAAAAATTTAAATAGCCATTTACGCTCGCCTCAAATCCTCCCCAAACCCCAAATTTAACCCTAGCTTAAGCATAAGCTTATATACTTTGGCTTTAAATTTAAGGCGGCAAATGAGATCTCAGAGCGAATTTTTCGGCGTATTTATCACGCTTCTTGGCGGCATATTATGGGGCTTTAGCGGCGTTTGCGGGCAGTATCTGTTCACGCAAAAAGGCGTCAGCGCCGACTGGCTCGTGCCCTACCGCCTAGGCCTCGCCGGGCTTGCGATGGTAGCGTATTACATCGCTCGCTCGCCGCGCCTAGCCTTTGCGCCGCTAAAAGATCGCGCGCTATTGCCACAGCTGCTCATCTACGCGTTTTTTGGGCTTATGATGACGCAGTATTCGTACTTTTGCGGTGTCGAGCTCTCAAACGCCGCCGTCGCGACCGTGATCCAGTACTCCGCGCCCGCGCTCATCCTTGCCGTCGTTTGCTTTTTAGAACGACGCGTGCCTAAAAAGGTCGAGCTCATCGCGCTCATTTTCGCGGTGCTGGGCGTCATGCTGCTCGCCACCCACGGCGATCTAGGCTCTCTGGTTATCAGTGCGGAGGCGCTGGTTTGGTGCCTCATTAGCGCGCTTGGCGTCGTGATCTACAGCCTCGTCCCGACGAAGCTAAATCAAAAATACCCCGTCGCGCTAAATTTAGGCTGGGGCATGGTCATCGGCGGCGGCGTGCTCGCGCTTTACACGCGGGTTTGGCAGCTAGGCGGCGTGAGCGATGCGGACGGCTTTGCGGCACTTGTCGCGGTGGTGATTTTAGGCACGATATGCGCGTTTAGCTTTTACATGACGGGGCTAAAGATAATAGGCGCGAGCAGGGCGAGCATGATCGCGTGCATCGAGCCGGTGAGCGCGGCGGCGTTTGCCTATTTTTGGCTGGGGACGGAGTTTGTATTTCTTGATTTTGCGGGCTTTACGCTCATTATCTCGTGCATATTTTTGCTGGCTAAAGATAGGAAAAAGGCGTAAATTTGGAGGAGAGATGATCTATTTGGCGCAGACCGATACGACGGCGGGATTTTTGAGTAAAGATTTTCGCGAGATAAACGCGCTCAAACGCCGCCCTCTTAACAAACCATGTCTTATAACGACGGCGAAATTTAGCGAGCTAAAAAATCTCGCTCGCGTGCCCGCTAAATTTAAAAATTTAGTGCGCCGCGCGAGAAAAACGACGTTTTTATATCCGAACGCCAATGCCGTGCGCGTCGTGAAAGAGTGCGCTCACGAGGAGTTTTTGAGCAAATTTGACTGGCTTTACTCTAGCAGCGCCAATTTAAACGGACAAAACTTCGACGAAGAGTGGGCGAAAGCTGCGGCGGACGAGGTCGTGGATCAAAATTTCAGCCAAAACGCAAGCTCGAAAATATATAAAATTTCAAAAACGCGTCTAAAACGGCTGAGGTAACCCGTCCCAATTTTACTCCCGCATTTTTCAACTCTCCACCCCAATTTCACTCAAATTTAACCGCCCTTTGGCTAATATTTTGCAAATTTAACGAAGCAAAAAGGATCAAATTTGCACGCCTTGCTAAAAATATTTAAAACCGTTTTATACACCGCACTATTTTTAGGACTTTATCTTTTGGCGGATAAATACGGACTGTTTGCTAAATTTGTCAATTAATTTATCGACTCGGCTTTGCCAAATAAATTTCGAGTCGAGAGTTAGATGTTAAATTTAATCGTCTGCTTGTGGCGTTTCTTGAGTCTTTTGTGGCGAGCGTAATTTTTTGCTCTTCTACTCTCATTCTACTCTCCTTTAAAGTAATTTTTAAATCTCGCATCAAAATTTAGTAACACGTACCCTATATTTAAATCCATTTTTGGAAAAGTGTTCATAACTAAAGAAATTCTTTTATCATCACATATATACTTTCCGCTATAGCCGCCAGCACTATAATCGGTTAACCTCTTAAACATAAAGTATCTCTGTTGAAAAGCAATAGTTTCATTTGTTTTATTGTCTATGATTCTCATTGTGTCGGAGTGAAAGTATTTAGAAGCGAACCGATTTAAATTTACCTTGTCATATAGGACGGTATAGTTCATCTTAGGCATCTTGTCTTTCGTAGTTATGATTTTATTCGAGTCGATTATTTTTATGATTCTAGCTCTGATATCATCATAGTGCGACGTCTTATCCCCTAGCTCTTGCTTTACCTCTTTTACTATCTTGTCGTATTCGTCTTGATTTTTTTCGTAATGATATATGGCTACGTTTCCGTCGGGTAAATTTAAAGCCAAAGTTTTTAGATGAATGCCGTCAAGGTAGTTATTCATCATATATTCTATATCCTGCTCGTTAAAGCCGTTAAAAACATTATCCTCAAAATAAATACTCTGCGGATACTCTACCGTTTCTTTTATAAAGGCCTTTGGAGCGGTAGCGCAATAATATGCTCCAAGAATGTTTGTAATGATGATGTCGTAAGTGGGGATTAAAAATAGCGCGGCCGCTACTATGCCTCTGATCCAAATTTTCTTAGCGTATTTTACAGTGATAACCATAACTACAGTGCTAATTGCCAAATAAGGAATAACGTAAAAAAGTAAGATTATCATACCCATAGCGTATCCTTTTTAGTTGTCGGCAAAACAGGGACGATACGTTTTGTCTCGTGCCTAAAATTTACGGGTCAATAAAGCCCGCAATCGCTTTAAATTTGACCGCTTAGCGTCTTTTGCAAATCATTGATAAAATGATAGTGCCGTAAGGCTTAGGGCGGAGTTAAATTTGAGCTTCGGCAAGCGCTAGTAGTCAAATTCGACGCTTGTTTTATGAATTATAATATCGCAAATTTAACCTCGCAAGTTATTTTTTGTGATAAATTTGCTCCAAATTCGAACCTAAATTCAAAACAAAATTTAACCGCACCAAAGCTGCCCGCACATTTATCGCAAAAGTAATCGGCCATCAAATTCACTCATTTTATAAAATGAAACTAAAATTTCAAATCTAATTTAGATATTTTAAAAACAAATTTCGGTAATATTGCGCTATGCAAGAATTTTATCCGAAAGGAGCTGTTATGAGCGGTATTGCTCTCATCGTCTGCTTCGTCATCGCGGTCGTCGTTATGATCGTGCTGATTTCTAAGTTCGGGGTTCACCCCTTTATAGCGATCATGCTCGTTTCGCTAGCTCTAGCCGTCGTCGCGGGCATCGACTTGGTCAAGGTTCCCGCGATCATCGGAGAGGGATTTAGCGGGATATTTAAAAGCATAGGTATCGTCATCATCCTGGGCGCGCTCATCGGTATGGCGCTGGAAAAGACGGGCGCGGCGCTAAAGCTAGCCGACATGGTCGTGCGCTGCGTAGGCGACAAGCGCCCCGAGCTAGCCATGCTCATCATGGGCTGGATCGTTGGTATCCCGGTCTTTTGCGATAGCGGCTTTGTGGTACTAGACCCGATCCGCCGTGCGATAAAGGAAAAAATCGGCGCCAACCCCGTAGCTATGGCTGTCGCGCTCTCGTGCGGCCTATACACCTCGCACGTGTTTATACCGCCGACTCCGGGCCCGATAGCAGCCGCAGGACTCGTGGGTGTAGGTCACAACCTGCTGCTAGTCATCGCCGTGGGTGCTGTCGTTTCGATACCGGTTCTAATTGCTGGCTACATTTTCGCTAAATCTATAGGCGCAAAAGTGAGCCTAAAAGAGGATCTCGCAGACGTCGGCAAGAGCTACGACGAGATCATCAAAGAGCACGGTAAGCTGCCTTGCGCGTTTTTGAGCTTAGCGCCGATTTTTATGCCGATTTTGCTGATGGCGCTGGGTTCGGTCGTGTCGATACTAAAGCTAAAAGGCTCATTTGCGAATTTCGTTTTATTTTTGGGCAACCCGATCATCGCGCTTGGCGTGGGTGTGCTATTTGCCGTTATCTTGCTGGCTAAAACGGGCAAGCTTAATGAATTTAACCTCATGACCAACGAAACACTAAAGATCGTGGGGCCGATCCTTTTCATCACGGCTGCGGGCGGCGTGCTTGGCAATGTCATCGCTAAGGCTGGATTTGTCGAGTTTATGAAGGCAAACGCCCATCTCATCGGCACTGTGGGCATATTTTTCCCATTTGTTATCTCAGCTATCATCAAGACCGCTCAGGGTAGCTCGACCGTCGCGCTTACGACGACGGCCTCTATCATGGGGCTTTTCACCGATAGCGGCTCGATGATGAGCGCGCTAGGACTCACGAGCGAGATGGGCGCGGTGCTAACGGTGATGGCGATCGCTGCGGGCGCTATGACGGTTTCGCACGCTAACGATAGCTATTTCTGGGTCGTTACTAACTTTAGCAAGATGTCGCCGGAGCAGGGCTACAAGACTCAGACGATGCTTACCTTTATAATGGGTATCGTCGGCATGGCGACGGTTTGGGTAGCGTCGCTGATTTTATTGTAAATAAATTTGAGTGCGGTTTTGGCGTGACGAGACTGCACTCTTTGCGGTGTGAACGGTAAATTTTCAAATTTGTCCGCCCAGACCCGCATCTTAAAAATGCTAAATTTGATTTGGTTAAATTTGGCGCTCGTAAAATAGAAAAGTAGATGCAAAGCGGCTTGAGGCGAGTTTGAGGGTTGCAACGTAAAAATGAGCGAAGATAAGACGCTTGGTCTATCGAGCGAAATTTTTACTAGCTCCGTCAAAATCGTCCAAGACGCGAGCTCTCAAAAAGGAAAACAGATGAAAATACTAATAGCAATCGACTCTTTCAAAGGCTCCCTCAGCTCCCTCGAGGCTGGCAACGCCGTAAAAGAGGGTCTCAAAGCCCTAGCCGGTGAGACCGATGAGGTGGTGGTTAAGCCCATCGCAGACGGCGGCGAGGGTAGCGTGGTGGCGCTAGCAGACGCGCTAAACGGCGAGTTTATCGACGTCATCGTGCAAAATCCTCTCGGCGAAAAGATCCCTGCCAGATACGCGCTAGCAGGCGAGCTGGGCATCCTAGAGATGGCGTCTTCCAGCGGGCTCATGCTGGTGGAAAAAGAGCGCCGAAACCCGATGAAAACGAGCACTTACGGCTTTGGGCAGATGATTTTGCATGCTATTAGCAAAGGTGCGCGTAAATTTATCGTCGGTATCGGCGGCAGCGCGACGAACGACGCGGGTACTGGCATGCTAAGCGCGCTAGGATACGAGTTTTTTGACGAAAACGGCGAGCTGCTCGAGGGCAAAGGCGAAAACCTCATAAAAATCACAAAAATCTCGAACAAAAACGTATTACCCGAGCTACAAGAGTGTGAATTTCTCGTAGCTTGCGATGTGGATAATCCTCTTTTTGGCAAAAACGGCGCAGCTTACGTCTACGGCCCGCAAAAGGGTGCAGACGAGCAGATGGTAAAGGATCTAGATGCTGGGCTTATCAGCTTTGCGAGCGCGACGAGCGAGCACTTTTCGAGCGAATTTTGGAACTTCAAGGGCGCAGGCGCGGCAGGCGGGCTGGGGTACGGGTTTGTGAGCTACCTAAACGCCAAACTAAAGCCCGGCATCGACATCATCATGGAGGAAATTCGCCTCGAAGAGGACGTGAAAAACGCTGATCTAATCATCACCGGCGAGGGGCGACTGGACTTTCAAAGCTCGATGGGCAAGACCCCGACCGGAGTGGCAAAAATCGCCAAAAAATACGGCAAACCCGTCATCGCGCTAGCCGGTAGCGTGTCGCCGTGTGCCGGCGGCTGTAACGAAAACGGCATCGACGCGTTTTTTAGCGTATTAAACGAGCCTGTGAGCCTAGAAGAGGCGATGGATAAGCAAACCGCGACGCGCAATCTAAAAATGACTGCCCAGCAGGCTTTGAGGCTATATTTGCTAGGGCGCAAGGGGTAAATTTACTCTTTGTTGCGGTGATTTGGTTGGCGAGTTTATCGGTTTGCCGGCTTGAGCTTTGTTTGCTCGGCATGATTAGCGAGCTTGAGCGGATGTTTTTTGCTATAAATTCGTCTTTTGGCGCGGCTGTTTTGCGGGTTTTTAAATTTGACATCGTGCTTTGACGCGTCAAATTTTAGCTCAAGTTTTTACCGTTCAGGTTTTTGTGCCGTACGGGTTATCAAATTTACGAAAACTTAAAATTTAAAAACAAGCCAAAGCCCGAAAAACAGGCTTTGGTTAAATTTGCTGCAGGTTTATTTTTCCTTAGCTTCGATCTCGATTTCTAGCTCTACTTTGTCCGATAGCGTAATCTCTGAGGTATCTAGCCCGATCTCAAAGAGCTTGCGTTTAGTTTCGCCCTCTAGGCTAAAGCCGATTTTTTCCTTGCCGTTTTTGTCCGCCGTAAAGCCGCCAAGCTCGAATTTTAGCACCACGGGCTTAGTGACGCCGTGCATAGTGAGCGTGCCCACGACCTTGCCTTCTGTGTCGCTTTCTTTCTCAAATTTGACCATTTTGTAGGTGATTTTGTCAAATTTAGCCGCGTTGAAAAAGTCTGCGCTTCGCAGGTGTTCGTCGCGTTTGTCGTTTTGCGTATTTACCGAGGCGGTCTCGATCGTGGCCTCGAGCGCTTTGAGCACTTTGGCGTTTTTGTCGTAGTCGATCACGGCGTCAAATTTGCCGAAATTTCCGCTTACTTTTGAGATGCTTAGGTGCTTGATCTTAAAGCCGACGTTGCTGTGTACCGGATCGATCTCGTATACCGCGGCGTTTGCGAAGCTCGCTGCTAGCGCTGCGACTAGCGAAAATTTGATTAGTTTTTTCATTTTTTCTCCTCGTGATTTTGGTTTGAAAGTGTATTTTAAAAAAGTAAATATATAACTTTTTCGCAACATTTTGAGAAAAATTTGAATTACTTATTCGCCTCCTGCTAATCGTGTGGAAAAATAATCAGGCTAAATTTAGCCTAAAATTTCCCCAACGAAAAACAGCACCGACATCGCAAACGTGCTGAGCGCGACGACCTTTAGCTGCCCGTCGAAGTCGCGGCACTCCTGCACTTTTAAGACGAAAAAGAGATGCCAAATAAGCGGTGCAAAGCTAGCTACGTAGAGTAGTTTTACGCCCGAGTCGCCCCGCAAAAGCGAGTAGTAAAGCATTAATCCCGCACCGCCAGCGATCAGCGCATAGTGGTAGAGCTTGGCCGCACGCAGCCCGATACGCACGGGGATCGTGCGCTTGCCCTTGATCGCGTCGTTTTGGATATCGCGCATATTATTTAAATTTAGCACCGCCGTGCTTAGCATCCCGCACGCGCACGCAGGCAGTAGCAGCGCCGCATCGAGCGAACGCGCGTATAAAAAGTACGAACCCAGCACGCTAAGTAACCCAAAAAATAAAAACACGAAAACGTCGCCAAGCCCCAGGTATCCGTATGCGCCGGCGCCCACGGTGTAGCGGATCGCAGCGTATATCGACGCGCCGCCTAGCGCCAAAAACAGCAGCACGAGATAAAACCGCTCGCCAAACGCCAAAACGCTTAGCGCGAGGCTCGAAAATGCCGAAAGCAGCGCCGTAACGACTATGACGCGCTTCATCTCGGCTGCGCTCATCTGCCCTGTTTGGATCGCGCGACGCGGCCCCAGTCTGCCCTCGTCGTCGGTGCCCTTCACTGCGTCGCCGTAGTCGTTAGCGTAGTCGCTGAGTACCTGAAACAGCAATGTCGTAAGCAGCGCCAGCGCAAAAATATCCGCTCTAAATGCGCCCGCGCCGTATGCTGCGCCGCTACCGAGCAGTACGCCCGAGACGCTAAGGGGTAGCGATCTAAGGCGAGCGGATGCGTAAAGAGCTTTTGCGGTTATCATTTTTTGCCTTTTGTTGATTTTTAGCGCCGAATTTACGGCAAATTTGAGCTCAAATTTAGCACCCGAATGCAAAAAATAATATAAATTTGACCCGGTTTACGGGTGAAATTTGTAAATTTGGGATTAAAATTTGACGGCAAATGTCGCCAAATTTAGAGTTTTGAAATCAGGCAAATTTACCGCCAAAGCTAGCGTAAAATCCTAGCGTTACAGTATAAATTTATCAAATTTCCGCTATTTCTCGCCAAAACTCAATTGCATTATCATCGCCGGCCTGGACGAATTTAGCTATTTCTTCCGTGCTCGGTACGGCCTTTTTGCTTAGTCGCGTGATATCGATGCTTCCAAGCGCTCTAAAAAATCTCTCAAAATCGCTCGCAACGCGCCTACCGCAAAGCTCTTCGTCTCCGAGCAGCCACGCATAAATCGCGCCGTCCGTGCAATCAATCAGAAATATCCACGGATCGCCGACGGCAAAAACTATCAAATTTGCAGGACGCGTATCGCCGTGCCACCATTTGCCGCTGTATTCGTCGGTGCTGTTTAGCCGCACTAGCTCGCTAGCGTAGTCGCCGCCAGCGCCAAATCGTACGTTGCAAACTTCAAATTCGCCCAAGTCAAATTTACAAACTAGGCGCAAAAACGTAGGCGGAAATTTGACGCCTAGAGCCTCTTGCGCATTTTCTAGCGCTCGCGTGGACGCGTCGACATCGCTTTGTGCTAGCAGCCTCATGCCCGTTATGCCCTCTTGTTCCAGAGGCAGGCATATCTCGTCTAGCTTTAAAAACATATTTTTCTCTGCTTTCAGTTTATTTGAGATTTTTTGTTTCGGTTTTTACGATTTCGCCGTTTTCGCCGTAAAATTTCGTAGTCGCTGCGCCCGCTTTTGCGTCGGTTACGACCTCTTTTACGAGCTTGCCTTTTTCGTTAAATTCTTTTTGTATTTTAACCGCTTCGTTTAGCGGCTTGCCTATCGTTTGGCGCTGGTCTATCACGCTTTTTAGTTTGCCGCTCGGATAGAAAAACTCAAAATACGCAGACTCGCCGCCTATCTGGTATGCGCGGCTATGCAGGCGCCCGCTGTCGCCTTATTTTTCAAAAGTCGTTTCCTTTTTGCCCGTTCGGACGCTGGTAAATTCCTTATACGAGGGTTTGCCGTCTCTGCGGTATTCGGCTATGTTGTTTTCGACGAAAAAGCCTAAATTTGCGTCGAAGCGTTTGGTTTTTCGGTACAGTTTTAGCGCCTCGCCCGCGTCAAAAAGCTCCAGCAGCTCCCTTTCTAGCCCGCTCCATAGGCACCTCTCGGCCGTGAACGCAGGCGCGTCTCGGTGCTCTTTTGAGTAGACTTCGAGCAGCACCCAGCGTCCGTTTTTGCGGACGGTGAGCGAGATTTTTAGTTTTGTGGATGGGTCGTCCGGGATCTTGCGCTTGTACTTCTCGTCCGCTTCGTTGATGACGTAGCGATTTAGCTGTGTGCCGCTCGCGTCTAGCTAAGTGAGGTAGAGTCTGTTGCGTATTTTGCTGCTCGCGTCCTTTTCGCCGTTACGCAGGTCGTACTTAAAAAATATCTCATAGGTTGCGATTTGTTCGTCGTTTTGCTGCCTGGGCGCGTAGTTGTAGCCTGCTTGTAGCGAAGTCGCGCAGGTCAAAACTATAAAAAACCTTAATAAATTTTTCATCTATCTCCTTAGGTTTTGCGCTTATGTTGCGGCGGCGACCTTACGTAAATTTAAATGATCGCGCCACGTTTGTAATTTTTAAAATTTACTCTCTCGCTTTTCTATGCGCATTGCCCGATCGTCAAATTTACTGCGCTTGTCTGTTTGGGCAAATTTGACTTATCGCTTTTAGCTGCTTGCCGCGATTTTTACCTTGCCTGCGCCGCCTGAGCGCGTTAGCCTTTTATTTTAAAATCGCAAAGCCGATACCGACTTTATCAGTGTGGCGATTGTAGTCGATGAGGCTCTCGCCATATCCCGTAAAGTACTTCACGTAGCCGTAAACGCCGCTCTTGCCAAACGGAAATAGCCATCCAAGCTCGCCCGCGCCGCGGTTTGTTTTATCAAAATGCAGGTTGTTGCGCACCATCGCCGTAAAGACGTGACCGCGGTAAGGCAGAGCGAAATTTATATCCATATTGCCGATGTATTTTTCGATGTCGGGATTGTCGTCGCTGCCTTTGCTTTCCGGTATGCGCGCCCACGCTCGCGGGATCACGACGAGGCTACCGGCGTAAAGTTTAGCCTCGAGATATACGCGGTTCCATGAGCGCGACTTCTCGCCGCCTTGGCCGTTACTCTCGTGCAAAAGTCCCGCGCGTAGGTAATCAAGACTCGGTAGCGCCTCAAATCTCATCGGGACGGTTATGAAAATCTCGGGGCGATAGTTGGTCTCGCGAAACGGCGTAGAGCTCTTAGCCGTCTGCCACCACGAGCTTTGCGAGTAGCCCGCCGAGATCGTTTCGTTCATGTCAAACACGTCGTAAAATAGCGGCTTTTGCAAGCTGATTTGAAAAGCGGTCTCAAATCTGCGCCTGCCTTCAACGTCGTTAAACGCGTACGTCGCGGGCAGGAGGTAGTTTAGATGGTGCATTTTTAAGCCCAAAATTTCATCCACGTCGTATGCCTCGCCGCTTTCAAATTTCGCTTTCGGGCGCTCTTTGGATGCGATTTTTTGCTCCTCCACGGGTGCGTCCGCTACGCTATCTGAGGGCGCGATCACGGAGCGCTCCATAGCGGCAGTTTCGCCGTCCTTGTCCGTAAATATCGCCTTTTTAGCCGCTAGTTTATAAAGCTGAAGGGCTCTTGTTTTGTCGCCTTCGTATTCGAGCTTTGCGGCAGCTTCGTAGAGGTGCTTGGCTTCGTCTTTTGCGGTCGGTTCTGTCAAATTTTCAGCCGCATTTTCGGACTGGCTGTCTAAATTTTGCTTCGCCGTTTCCGCCTGGGCGACTATGGCTAAATTTAACAAAATCGCCAGTAAAACGATAATTTTTTTCATATTTTTCCTTCTTTTAAAGCTTGTTCGTAATCAGCCTGGTAGTTGATGTTAAAAAACTCGTCCTTGTTTGCGAATTTTACGATCTTGCAGCGGCAGCGGCTACGCAAAAGCCCGATCTTGTGCTCGCCCGCGGCAAAAAGCTCGCCCGCGGCGCCCGCTAAATCCCCGCTGAAAAACCCGCAAAGCGAGTGCGTATGCGACTCGTCCGCGGCGATGACCATATCGTATTCTCCGCTAAATTTATATAGTTCGCGCACGCACTCTCCGCTAACAAACGGCATATCGGCCGGGACGATAAAGACGCTTTCGTTTGGGAAATTTCTAAGGATACTGTAAAGAGCTAGCATCGGAGAAAAGGCGTCAAGGCTCAAATTTGCCGTATCTTGCGAGCAAATTTGAGCGGAGTTTGCCTCTGTGCCATCTTTGTCGCTCGCCTCGGTCAAATTTGACCGCGAGAATTCTTTCGGACTGGCGTCTTTGATGAGCGGTAGGGGCGGGTCGAATTTGTCAAATTTAGAGCTAACGAATACGCGATCGAAAATCCGCCCGAATTTATGCGCTCCGTAGTGCGTGAGCGTCGCAAATCCGCCAAAAGGCAGCAGCGTTTTATCGCGGCCCATTCGCGAGCTTTTGCCGCCGGCAAGGATAACGCATGTTTTCATTTTTTTCCTTAAATTTAAGTGCGGTATAATAGCATAAATTTGTTTTAAGCGAGCGGTTAAACTCGCCCAGACTAATTAAAATTATTTATCGCTGATGATTTTTCTAACCGCTAAAGCCGCTAAATTTAGCCCAAAACACGCCGTTACGCCCATGAAGCTGCCCAGTTTCACGCATCTTGGCAACTCGGTCGAAAACACGACGTCAAATTTGCCTTTAAAGCCTGCTTTTTTAAGCTCGGTGCGTATTTTTTTAGCAAACGGATCGTTGCAGGTTTGCCAGACGGAGGCGACCTTGATCTGCGTCGGATCGATGCGCTTTGCGCCGCCCATCGAGCTGATAAGCTTTTCGTGCGTTTTTAGCACGAGCGCGATCTTGGCGGGTACGTCGTCTATGGCGTCGATCACGAGATCAAAGGGCGAGAAATCAAAATTTGCGATAAATTCGGGCGTCATTAGCTCTTGCAGCGCCGTTATGCACTCGTATCTTGCGGCAAATTCGCCGACCTTAACGGCGCCGACCGCCTCGCTGTAAATTTGACGGTTTTGATTGGTTATATCAAAAAGATCCTTGTCGATGATGGTGATTTTACCCACGCCAGCTCGAGCTAGCGCGTCTGCGCAGATACCGCCTACGCCGCCTACGCCGCAGATTAGGACGTTTGCGTTTTGAAGCTTTTTAAAATCATCGCCAAACAGCCAGCGAGATCTCGTAAATCGGTCGTTTTGATCCAAATTCACCTCGTTCAAATTTGATCCTTTAGCGCGGTTTTTAGGCCCTGCAAGCTCGCATGCGCGGTCATATCGAGCATGATCGGAGTGAGCGAGGCGAAACTCTCGCTAAGCACGCTTATGTCGGACTCGCCGTTTTGCTCGTAGTCTAAATTTGACGGCTGTCCAAGCCAGTAATACTCGACGCCGCGCGGGTTGCGGTGGAGCATGGCGTGCGTGGCGTAGCTGCGTCTGCCGGCGGGCACGATGCGGTAACCTTTAAATTCGCGGGCGGAGACGGCAGGGATATTTACGTTTAAAAACTGACGCGGCGGCAGTGCTATTTCGCCGTTTAATACGCGCGGAACGATAAATTTGACGGCTTGTTGTGCGAGAGAAAAGCCTAGTTTTTCGATGCTGTCGTTTTTGTAAAACTGCGAAAACGCGATGCTAGGCACGCCCTGCAAAACGCCCTCCATAGCCGCTCCGCACGTACCCGAGTAGGTGATGTCCTCGCCCACATTGGCGCCGTGGTTTATGCCGCTGATTACGAGGTCGGGTAGTTTTTTGTAAAGCGCATGAAGCGCGAGATAGACGCAGTCTGCGGGCGTGGCGTCGTCGAGTTTGTAAAAATCGTCGTCAAGCTTGATAAAGCGAAGAGGTCTAGTGAGCGTAAGAGAGTGCGCGCAGGCTGATTTTTCGGTACTCGGCGCTACGATCGTAACGCGCGTATCGGGTAGCTCCCTCAGTGCGCTAGCTAAAGCGTGCAGGCCGCTAGCCTCGAATCCGTCGTCATTTGTAATTAAAATTTCTTTCAAATTTATTCCTTTTTATCACGATTAACGCAAATTTGACGAGCCCATAGCTTTCAAATTTTTAAAGAAATGATTTTAGCACAGCTTTTATTATTTAAATTTAAAGTTTTGGCCTATGTTGGATATTGTTTACTTTCTATTTTAGTTTTTAAATTTTATTCAAATTTAAGATAGTAAATATATTATATTATATAATACCGAAATAGATTGAAATTAGTCGCAATAAGTTGATAACAACTACTGTTATATTTACATAGTATAAAAATAAGCTTTAGATTTAATTCTAATTATATTAGGAAAATAAATGAGAATTTAAGCGAACTAATAATAAAATACCGGCTTATAAATAAAGTTAAGTTTTATTTAAATTTATAATGGAGGTTAGAAAGCCCGTCATGGAAAACACGAAGAAAAAAGCATCCATCTGGGTCATTCTTTTGTTGCTATCGTTTGGAGTGGTTATCGGTCACGGACTATACACTTTTTACTATGCCAAGGGATTTTCATACTTTAGTCCGGATCCTGCAGCCTGTAAAAATTGTCACGTGATGAATCAAGTCTACGAAAGCTGGTCAAGAGGCGGACACCAAAACGTCGCTACCTGTAACGACTGCCATTTGCCGCATGATTTTATAGGATATTGGATCATGAAGGCTCAAAGCGGCCTGGGACACGCGTATGCCGTTACTTTTAAAGATAATCCTTACGCATTTACCGCAAACGAAAAAACAAAAAGAGTCGTTCAGGAAAACTGCATGGACTGCCATAAAGAATACGTCTCAAACGTTATCGATCCGCGCGCTATAGGAGCGGCAAAACCGTTTGATAAAAATCTCAAAGAGCATCAAGGCAACTCAAATGAGCCTTTAAGATGTATATCTTGCCACCGCGAAGCGGGACACGCGCATAACTTTTAAAATTTAACAGGAGGATAAAATGAAAAACAAAGTGTTGTATGTAGCTACTTTCTTAGTGGCTGTCGTACTCGGTGCGGCTATGTTCGCGCTTTTTACGGATATTGGCGCTAAAAAAGCCGAAGAAAAGATGTATCCGCTAATGCTCAATAAAGTAAGCGAACTTGAGCCTGATTTTGAAAAATGGGGCGCAAATTTCCCAAATCAGCTCGATGCTTACAAAAAAATGGAGCATAAAAGCGACGCAAATCCAAAAGGAAGCGAATTTGTAGAAACGGCTTTCGGCGGCGATTTACCTTATAGCAAGATTATTCGCTGGCCTGCGGCTACGGTGTTTTGGAACGGCTATGCGTTCGGCGTGGATTACAGCAAACCGCGAACCCACTACTATTCGCAGATAGATCAGATCGAGACCAAAAGAAACGACAAGGAGTTTTTAAACTCTCACGGACTTCCAGCGTTTAAAGGCCAACCGGGCGCTTGCGTAAACTGCCACACCGGCTATCTAACCGCGCTTCAGCTAGATCCAGACTACAAACTAACCGAAGATCCGACTCCGGCAGCTAGTAAGCCTATGCCTTTCTTTGACGTAATGCCAAAAGAAGAAGGTCAGAAGAGAAAAGCGGCTTGGACTAAGATGAACTCTATTCCGTATTTTGACGTCATGAAAAAAATCGCGGCTAAACACGGCGAGAGTATCCATGGGTCGCATCTAGGCAGCACCTGTGCGGACTGCCACCACCCGGACGATATGAGCCTAAGAGTAACAAGACCGGGATTTGTAAATGCGATGGTAGGACGCGGATACGAAGCTGACGCTAAAAGCGGCATAAAAGCTACTAGAGCGGAGATGAGAAACTATGTTTGTATGCAGTGCCACGTCGAGTATTATTTCGGTAAAGACCAAACCCTAACTTTCCCTTGGACTTTCTGGAAAAAGGACCAGCCGTTTAAGATCGAAAATTTCGACCAGTATTACGATGATCAGTTGGCCAAAGAGGACGGATTTAAATTTGACTACATCCATAAAGATACCGGTGCTAAAATCATCAAGATGCAGCACTCGGAGTCTGAGCTAAGCTCAACCGGTATCCACGGAAGAAGCGGCGTAACGTGCGCAGACTGCCACATGCCGTATAAACGCGCCGGAGCTCAAAAGATCACCGAGCATGAAATTTTAACTCCGCTTGCCGATATAAACGCGGCTTGCAAAACTTGCCACCCGCAAAGCGAACAAGTGCTAAAAGATAGAATTTCATTCGTACAAAATCGCCACGCTTACGAGCTAAGAAACTGCGAAAACGCGCTACTTTCTTTGATCCAAGACATAAAAACGGCCAGAGCCGAGCTAGCTAAGCATGAGAAATTTGCTTCGATCGCCGATGAAAAAGAGAGAAAAGAAGCTATCAGTAAGGCTCTTGAAAAGACTCTTTACTTGCACCGCAAAACTCACATCCGCTGGGACTTCGCATTTAGCGAAAACAGCTACGGCTTCCACGGAGACGAAGAGTCGGCTAGGATCCTAGGTCAATGTAAAGAATTTGCTCGCCAAGGACAAACCGAGCTAGTTAACGAGCTTGCGCCTTACGGCATCAGCATCAAGCTAACTCAAGAGGCTACTCCGGTTCCTGCGCCTGCTTCTTTAGGACATAAATATCCTATCGGCGTAGCGCCTACCGAAGCTATGAAAAAAGCCGACGAAGACGTTAAGAACCTAAATTTTAAATAAACCCCAAAACCCAAGGCCTGCGGGCTTTGGGTTTTTTAAATTTACGCACTTATCCTTCAAATTTCAAAATCCTAATTTACTTATAAATTTAAATTTTATTGTTTATTTAGTCGTTTTAGGCGATAATCTTCATCAAATTTAAAGGAGAAAATATGCTTAAAAAATTTATTTTTGCTGCTCTTGCGGCGAGTTTGGTTTTCGGTGCGCAAGATCTTGCGATCAAGGCAAAACCTGTGTCAAGCATCGAGGAAACTTCGGAAGAGGAATTTGATGAATCGCAAGCGCGCGTAGATGAGTGCATGCAAAAAGATAGCTCGACTGCCGGCATGATACAGTGCATAGATGCAGAATTTGCTATCCAAGATAAACTCCTAAATCAAAACTACAAAAAAGCCATGAGCGTGCTAAACGACGAAAATAAAAAGAAACTAAAAGATATCCAACGTAAATGGGTGGCCTATAAAGAGGCCAAATGCCCGTTTGTGCCGCCTATGGGTACGCTTTATGCCGTAACGGCCGCCGATTGTTACCTCCAGATGACTAAGGAGCGCGCCAGAGAGCTTGCAAACTTAGCCGAGGACTTTGAGGGCAATCAGTGAAGCTACTCGTCTCTTGTTTAGAGGCCTCTGCAAATTTGCACTTCGAGCAGGTTTTAGAACATCTGCCAAAGTGCGAACTAAAGGGTATTTTCGACGAAAAATTCGGCGAGCCTTTTATGCGAAGCTCGGAGTTTTCCGCGATGGGCTTTGTGGAGGTTTTGCCGCTTTATTTTAAGGCAAAACGCGCGATAAAAGAGATGACTCGCCTTGCCGCAGAGTGCGACGCCGTGCTACTCATCGATAGCCCCGCCTTTAACCTGCCGCTAGCTAAAGCGATCAAAGAGGCCGGTATCAAAACGCCCGTTACCTACTACATCTTGCCGCAAGTGTGGGCGTGGAAGGCCGGGCGCGTGGCGAAGGTCGAGGCTTACTGCGATCATTTGGCTTCGATTTTGCCGTTTGACGGGATGTACTATAACCGCTCGCGCTACGTCGGACATCCGCTGCTTGACGAGCTGCGAGTGCGAAAAAACGAGCTTTTGCAAAGCGGCAAGATCGCTTTTATGCCCGGATCCCGCCGTGCCGAAATTTCACGGTTGATGCCGATTTTTCGCGAGGTAGCGAGCCAGATAAAGGGCAAAGAAAAGCTGCTCGTCGTACCGCCGTTTTTGGCAAACGAAATGCAAATTTACGGCGACGTTAGCGACTTTAGCGTGGTTACGGACGCACCGAGCGCGCTTTTGCAAAGCGAGTTTGCCTTCATCTGCTCGGGCACTGCGACGCTGCAGGCCGCGCTCGTGGGCACGCCGTTCGTGCTAGCCTATAAAGCTAAAGCAATCGACATAATGATCGCGCGGATTTTTGTGAAACTACGCCACATCGGGCTTGCAAATATAATGTTTGATTTTATGGGCGAAGAGGCACTGCACGAGGAGCTATTGCAAGAGGAAGTAACGCCCGGCAATATAATAAAAGCCTACGAGAGCTGCGATAAAGAGAAATTTATCAAAGGCTGCGAGGAGCTGCGAAAATACCTAAAATACGGCTCTGCGGCTAGCGTAGCGCAAATCATAACGAATAAAGGATAAAAAATGACCGAACCGATGACGCTTTTCGGATATGAAAAAATCACGAACGAACTAAAAAATCTAAAGACCGTCGAGCGCCCGAATATCGTCGAGGAGATCGACATCGCGCGCAGTCACGGCGATCTAAAAGAAAACGCCGAATACCACGCCGCTCGCGAAAAACAGGCGTTTATCGAGAGCCGTATAGCCGAGCTTAGCGACATAATAAGCCGCGCCAAGGTAATCGACCCCGCAGAATATGAGCATGATAAGGTAAAATTCGGCTCCACGGTCGTCATCATGGACGTAGAAACCGAGCTAGAAAAGACCTACACGCTAGTTGGCACGCCTGAGAGCAACCTAGAGCGCGGACTCATCTCGATAAACTCGCCTCTAGCCAAACAGCTAATCGGCAAGAGCGAGGGCGACGAGGTTGCGCTAAATTTGCCAAACGGCAGAAGCGACGTCGAGATCGTATCTGTTAGCTACAAACCGATCAAATTTTAAGCCGATGAGCGCGTTTAAAACCGTTAAATTTATGAGCTCGGCCGGTAAATTTGAGCCGTCAAATTTAACCATGGCGTTTGCTAAAATTAAAATCCATAGCCGCAAATTTGGTGTCGCAAAAAGTAAAATTTGATGCCTGAGCAAATCGTCGTAAAAAGCGGCGCGATCTTTATTGCCGACTCGCACGAAAACGAAAATCGCGAAAATTTTTGGCATTTTTTATGCGCGTTAAAAAATGGCGAGATAAAGACGCCGCAGCTGTTCTTGATGGGCGATATGTTTGATTTTTTGGCTAGCGAGTGCGAGTTTTTCGTCAAATTTTACGAGCGATACGTCCGCGCGATCGACGAGCTGGGCGAGGAAATGGAAATTTATTATTTCGAGGGAAATCACGATTTTAACCTAGCAAGGCTTTTTAAAAACGTCAAAGCCTATCCGATCGGCGCTCAGCCGGTTAAATTTGCCTCGGAGTGCGGACATAGCGTGCTTATCGCGCACGGGGATATATTTTTGCCTTTCGTTTCGAAATATGCTTTGAGATTTTTACGCGTCAAATTTTTTTTAAAAGCGATAAATTTTTTTGATAAATTTTTAAATTTTAGACTCTCGAAACGAATTTTAAATAAGCTTAAACAAAAAATTTTAGATTATAAAATACCGAATTTTAAGAATTTAGTCGAGGCAAAAATGCGCCGATATAACGCATTTTACCAGGCTGATATCGTCATCGAGGGGCACTATCATCAAGGCGATATTTTTGAGCTTGGTTCTCAAAAATATGTAAACGTGCCGTCTTTTGCATGCGAGCAAAGCTATTTTGTAGTAGAATACGACCAAAATATTAAGTTTGCTCGAAAGAGCGTAAAGGTTTAAAATGCTTAACAACGGCACATTAAAAACCGGTTCAAATGAGATGGAGCTTGTTGATTTTCGTATCTTTAAGCAGTCGGGAGACAATGTATACGAGGGTATATACGGCGTCAACGTTGCTAAGGTACGCGAGATCATCAAGATGCCAAATTTAACCGAACTTCCAGGAGTACCTGAGTATATCGAGGGGATTTTTGATCTGCGCGGCGTCGTGATACCTGTCATAAATTTAGCCAAATGGATGCAGATAAACGAGCCTAAGGGTGGAGCTATCAAGCCTCGCGTCATCATTGCCGAATTTAGCGGTATATTGATAGGCTTTATCGTCCATGAGGCAAAGCGAATCAGGCGCATAAGCTGGGCGGACATCGAGGCGGCGACTTTTGCCTCAAATGCCGGAACGCTAGATAAAGGCAAGATAACAGGCGTAACTCGCATCGAAAACGACGAAGTTTTGCTAATATTAGACCTTGAAAGCGTCGTCGAAGAGCTTGGCATTTATAGCCCGAAAATGGAAGTAGAGATCGATCAAAGTAAGCTTTTAAGCGGTTTAGCACTAGTGCTAGACGATAGCTCGACGGCAAGAAAACTAGTAAAAGATATGCTAGAAAAAATGGGACTAAAAGTAGTCGAAGCAAAAGACGGCGTAGAGGGGCTTGCTAGGATGGAGGATCTTTACGAGATGTACGGCGATAAGTTAAATAACTTTTTAAGAGTGATTTTGAGCGATATCGAGATGCCGCAGATGGACGGATACCGCTTTGCATCGACGATAAAAGACGATCCGAGATATACGGGAATTCCTATCATATTTAACTCTTCTTTAAGCAACGACTATAGCGAAGCTCAAAGCAGAGAGGCTGGCGCCGCCGCGTATCTAACCAAATTTGACGCATCGCTATTTTATAACGAGGTGCTTCGCGTGATCGAAGCGCACAAGAAATAAGGGGGAAAATCATGGATGATATGAGAGAAATAATGGAAGACTTCCTAGTTGAAGCCTTCGAACTAGTAGAACAAATAGACCATGACCTTATAGAACTTGAGTCAAATCCCGAAGATTTAGAGCTTTTAAATAGAATTTTCCGCGTTGCGCATACGGTTAAAGGATCATCGAGCTTTTTAAATTTCGATATTCTTACTAAGCTTACGCACCATATGGAGGACGTACTAAATAAAGCTCGCCGAAATGAACTAAAGATAACTCCGGATATCATGGACGTGGTACTAGAGTCTGTGGATATGATGAAGGGGCTACTGCACGGTATCAGAGATAGCGGTAACGATACGGACGTAGGCATCGAGATAGAAGATATCTGCAAAAGACTAACCGCGATATCCGAAGGCGAAGCCCCGAGTGCGGCCGCTAGCGAGCCTGCTCCAGTAGCGCCAGAGCCTGTAGTAGAGGCGCCGAAAGAGCCTGAGCCCGAACCCGTTAGCGATGAAAATTTATCAAATTTAAGCGACGACGAGGTCGAAGCCGAGATAGAAAGACTACTAAAAGTAAGAAAGGCCGAGGATCAAGCAAGACGTGCTCAAAAAGCAGCCGGAGGCGAAGCGCCAAAACCTGCCGCACCGGCTGCGCCGCAAGCTGCCGCTCCCTCAAATTCTGCGCCGACTCCAAAGCCCGCTCCAGCAAAGCCTGCCAACAAAAAAGAGGACAAAAAGGTCCCGGCCCCGTCCAGCGGAGCTAGTGCAGACGAGCAGACTATACGCGTCGAGGTTAAGCGCCTAGATCACCTGATGAACCTGATCGGCGAGTTGGTGCTTGGCAAAAACAGATTGCTTAAAATTTACGACGACGTCGAGGAGAGATACGAGGGCGAGAAATTCCTCGAGGAGCTAAATCAAGTAGTATCTAGCCTAAGCCTAGTGACTACCGATATACAGCTAGCCGTTATGAAAACGAGGATGCTGCCTATCGCAAAGGTGTTTAATAAATTCCCTCGTATGATCCGCGATCTAAGCCGCGAGCTAAATAAGCAAATCGACCTTGAAATCACGGGCGAGGAGACGGAGCTTGATAAATCCATCGTCGAGCAAATCGGCGATCCGCTCGTGCATATGATAAGAAACTCGTGCGACCACGGCATCGAGGACGGTCCTACCAGACTAGCTGCAGGCAAGCCTGAAAAAGGCACCATCCAGCTAAAAGCCTATAACGAAGGCAACCATATCGTAGTCGAGATTACCGACGACGGTAAGGGACTAGATGCCGATATGCTAAAGGCACGCTCGATAGAAAAGGGTATCATCACCGAGCGCGAAGCCGATACTATGAGCGATAAAGAGGCGTTTGGGCTTATATTTAAGCCCGGATTTTCGACTGCTGCGAAGGTAACTAACGTAAGCGGTCGCGGCGTGGGAATGGACGTCGTAAAGACTAATATCGAAAAGCTAAACGGCATAATCGACATCGAAAGCGAAGTGGGCAAGGGCACGACGATGAAGCTAAAGATTCCGCTCACGCTAGCTATTATCCAGTCGCTTTTAGTCGGCGCTCAGGAGGAGTTTTTCGCTATTCCTCTAGCAAGCGTTTTAGAGACCGTGCGTGTGCCGATCGACGATATCTATACGATCGACGGCAAAAACGTGCTCAGACTACGCGACGAGGTGCTTTCGCTGGTTAAGCTATCTGATATCTTTGGCGTCAAGCAGGTCTTTGACGGCGGCGATCAGACATACGTAGTCGTCATCGGGGTAGCGGAAGCAAAGCTTGGCATCATCGTAGATAGCCTCGTAGGGCAAGAAGAGATCGTCATCAAATCAATGGGCGATTATCTACAAAATATCCCTGGAATCGCAGGCGCCACGATAAGAGGCGACGGCCGCGTAACGCTCATCATCGATGTAGGTATGATGATGGAGATGGCAAAAGATATAAAAGTAGACATAAAAGCCAGCATGGAATCCTCAAAAAGCGTCAAAGAAAAACCGAGCGATTATAAAGTGCTGATCGTCGACGACTCGAAGATGGACAGAACCATAATGCAAAAATCGCTAGCCCCTCTTGGCGTAACGGTAATCGAGGCTACCAACGGAGTCGAGGCTCTAACTATCGTAAAATCTGGCGAACATGCGCTTGATGCGATGCTAATCGATATTGAAATGCCGCGAATGGACGGCTACACGCTAGCGGGCGAAATTCGCAAGTACTCAAAATATAGAAATTTGCCGCTTATTGCGGTAACCTCAAGGACGTCAAAGACCGACAGGCTAAGAGGCGTGGAGGTAGGAATGACTGAGTATATAACTAAGCCGTATTCGTCTGAGTACCTTGAAAACGTAGTTAGAAAAAATATCAAACTAATAGGATAGAACATGAACGACAAACTAAATCAGGTTCTAAAAAGACAAAAAAGACAGGTGATAGACCCGAGCGAAAAAGAGCGCGAGGAGATCGTCCAGCTAGTCGGCTTTATCGTTGGCGACGAGGAGTATGCGATACCCATTTTAAATATCCAAGAGATAATTAAGCCCATCGAATACACTCGCGTACCTAGCGTGCCTGAGTATGTTTTGGGCGTGTTTAATCTGCGCGGTAGCGTCATCCCGCTAATCGATTTGAGAAAGAAATTTTCTCTAAATGCCGCAAAGCCGAGCCCAAGCACGAGATACATCGTGATGAAAGAGGGCGATAACGTCGCGGGATTTGTGATCGACAGGCTAACGGAAGCCATTAGAATACAGCAAAACAGGATCGATCCGCCGCCTGAAACGCTTTTAAAAGACAAAGGCATGATTTACGGTATCGGCAAAAGAGATAACAATATCCTTACGATTTTAAAAGTCGAAGCGTTGCTAAAGCGCGATTTCTAGGATCAAATTTGATAAAGCTTTGCGTATTTGATTTTGATTCGACGCTGATGGATGGCGAGACGATAGATTTTCTAGCTGCAGCAAAAGGCGTGGGCGATGAGATCAGCGAAATAACTGCAAAAGCGATGGCGGGCGAGCTTGATTTTTTTGAGAGTTTAACGCGCCGCGTATCCCTTTTAAAGGGGCTTGAGCTTGCTAAAGTAGATCAAATTTGCTCAAATTTACCGCTAATGCCAGGAGCCGCCGAGCTAATCGCGCATCTAAAAAGCAAAGGCGTCAAGGTCGTAGTTTTTAGCGGCGGATTTCACTCGGGCACCGATAGAGCGCAAGAAAAGCTCAAATTTGACGCTAGCTTTGCAAATATCCTGCACCACAAAGACGGCGTCCTAACCGGACTCGTGGGCGGCGAGATGATGTTTGGCTTTTCAAAGGGCGCGATGCTTGCAAATTTACAAAATTTGCTTGGAATCTCAAAAGAGCAGACGATGAGCGTGGGCGACGGTGCCAACGACCTATCTATGTTTGAGCATTCAAATTTAAAAATCGCGTTTTGCGCGAAGCAAATTTTAAAGCAAGCGGCAACTTGTTGCGTGGATAAAAAAGATTTGCGCGAGATCATAAATTTGATATAAAAAGGCGAGAAAAATGTTTAATAACGATATAAATTTTTCATTGTGGTGTGACTTTATCGAGCGCGACTTTTTGCAGGACGAGTTTGAAAATTTGCTCCAAATCGGTGCTATTAGCGGCGTGACCTCAAACCCGTCCATCTTTAAAGCCGCGTTTTTATCGGACTCCTATAAAGAAGTCATCGGCCAAATGGGCAAAAAATACCCAAAGGCGCTTTACGAGGCTCTCGCGGTGCAAGATATCAAGATAGCCGCGACCAAGCTTTTGAGGCACTACGCAAACGGCGACGACGGGTTTGTTAGCATTGAGGTTGATCCTAGCTTTTGCGATAACGCTGCAGCTACGGTGGACGAGGGCGCTAGGCTGCACGCAGAGATCGGTATGCCAAACGTCATGATCAAAATCCCTGCGACAAAAGCGGGCTTTGAGGCTATGAGCGCATTAACCGCGCGCGGTATCGCTGTAAACGCGACGCTGATTTTCTCGCCGGAGCAAGCCGTAGCGTGTTTGGACGCTTTTGAAGATGGCGTAAAGGCTTATGAGAAGAAATTTCCGCTAACGCCGCTACCAAAAAGCGTGATTAGCATTTTTGTTAGCAGGTTTGATCGCTTGCTAGATGAAAAAATGCGTGAAAACTCGCTACCGACGGGCCAAATCGGCATCATGAACGCGACTAAAATTTATAAAATCATAGAAAATAAAAACTTGCCGACGACGCGCGCGCTATTTGCTAGTACGGGCGTAAAGGGCGATGAGCTGGCAAAGGATTATTACGTAAAAGAGCTTATGTATCAAAATGCGGTAAATACGGCTCCGCTTGATACTATCAAAGCCTTTATCGCTAGCAAAAACGAACCTAAAACAGCTGTTAGCGACGACAGCATAGAGAAATTTTTTGGCGTGGTAAAAAGAGCCGACATAGATATGGAGAAGGTTTATAAAGACTTGCTAAACGACGGCTTGAAGCAGTTTGTGACGGCATTTGAAGACATAATGAAAGCGCTTAAATGAAGCCTTTGAGATTTACTTCGTCGCAGCAAGAAGATGCAATGGACTACGAGCCTATCGGTTCTAGTATTAAATTTGACACTCAAGACGACGAACTTGAGCGCATCATAAATCTAAGAGCGAATGCGGTAAAAAACGATATACAAAAAATAAGAGATAAAAATAAAGAAGATTCGCAAGAAGAGCAAATAATAGAGCTAAAATCTGAAAAAGATGAGCAGAAGATCGGCGAAGTTGCAGATAAAAATTTGAGCGATCATGAGCCCGTGTTTAAATTTGGACAAAATTTTGATTTTGAGAACCTGCCTGCGCTCAAACCCATAGACGACGAGCCCGTAAAAATCAAAGAAGCGGTGGAAACCGTCAAATTTGACGGTTTTATCGAGCCCGGTGACTTGGAAGCAAAAAAACACGAGTTAAGCGAAAATCTCCAAGCTATCAACGAAGCACTGAGCGAAATAGACGCACTGGACGAGATGCCGTCAAAAAAAGATGAGTTTGACGAGACTGCGAAAGCTACGGCGCAAGAACAGTCGATTTGCGATGAAACGCCGGATATAAAATTTGGCGGAAATAACGTAAGTTTGGATGATTTGGGTATTAAATTTACGCAAGAAGAGGTCGGTATGCAACAGCACCCTAGCGAAAAGGATCAAATTTTAGACTTTTTTCAAAACAAATTTAGTATAGTTCAAGATGAAGAAAATAAAGATATAGAGGATAAAATCGGCATAATAAATAACGATGGCGCCAGCGACAAAAACGAGATAAACGCAATCCCTGTGCAGCCGAATTTAAACGTTGGTTTTGGAGACGATCGGCAAAATAAAGAGCAAAAAAATATCGACGAATCCATAAATTTGCGTGATTCGCAAGCGCAAAATTTAGAGCCGAATTTCACACAAATGCAAACTGCCGCAAATAAAGTTGCGGCGCAAGTGCAAACTATAAACGATAGGCAAGAAAACCAAACAAATACGTTAAAAAAACCTGAAGTGCGACCGGTTAAATACAAGGACAGGGCGGCGCTTTTAGCCGAGCTTGGCATCGGTATGGAAGATGAAACTTTCGGGATGCCGATTAGAACCACGGTGCCGCAGAGCGACGAAGAGAACGAAAAAAAAGCTGAAATGAAGGTTATACTGGATGGGTATCTAACAAAACTTATCGAGCTTGGCGGTAGCGACTTGCACGTAAAATCCAGCAAAGTAGTTCGCGGTAGATTTAACGGCGAGATATTTACGATGGGCGATAAAATTTTAGATTACGACAACTCGATACTACTTGCAAAGGAGATTTTAGGGGCGAATTATTACAATCTTATGAAAAGAAAGAGCGTAGATTTTACATATAAATTAAACGACGACTACCGTTTCCGTTCAAACGTCTTTTTGCAGATGGACGGCGTATCTTTCGTATTTAGAACGATCCCGACGAAAATTCCTACGATGTCCGAGCTTTTATTGCCGCCAGTTATTGAAAAACTTTGCAATAAAGTAAATAGAGGTATCGTCCTAGTAACGGGACCTACCGGTAGCGGTAAAACAACGACACTAGCTAGCATGATAAACCATCTAAATCACACAAAAAACTACCACATCGTCACTATCGAAGATCCGATCGAGTTTATATATAACGACGATAAAAGTGTAATAAATCAGCGCGGTATCGGCCAAGACGTAGATAGTTTCGCCGACGCGCTAAGGGCCTCTTTGCGCGAGGATCCGGATGTTATATTTGTGGGCGAGATGAGAGACCTGGAGACTGTTAGAACCGCGATAAATGCAGCAGAAACAGGACACTTGGTGCTTGCTACGCTTCACACCCTTGATGCTAAAGAAACTATCGGCCGCGTCATAAATATGTTTCCTAAAGAGGAGCAAAACCGCATAAGGATGACCTTTGCCTCGGTTGCGGAGGCCATCATATCTCAGCGCCTTGTCGTGACTACGACCGGCAAACGCCGCGTCGCTTGCGAAATAATGGTAAAAAATATAAGAATAAGAGATATGATCTTAGAAGATAGAGATAGCGAAATTTACGATGCGATAGAACAAAGTAAAAATACCTACGGAATGCAGACCTTTGAGCAGCATTTGCTTGACATGTATACTTCGGGAATTATAACAAAAGAAGAAGCGCTAAAAAGCGCCAGTAGAAGGGAAAACCTCGATATCAAAATCAAGAGTGCCGACCTTGCTAAAAAACGAGCGATGGTTGCCTCTATCGAAGAGGATGCCGAGCTTTTAAAAGAATTTCAAAGCGAAGTTATTGCGCTCAAAGATATCAAGTAAGGCGAAATTTATATAAATTTGGGTATCATCGGCTTCTATTTTTCAAGAAAGGAAAACGATGTTAGAAGGTATCGTTAGAGAGAGTATCGGTAAAAAGGCGTCAAAAGCCTTGAGAAGAGATGGTTATCTAATCGCCAACATTTACGGCAAGGGATTAGAGAACGTGCAGGCCGCTTTTAAAATCAATGATTTTATAAAAGAGGTTCGCAAAAAAGAGAGCCTTGCGTTTGACGTAAAAGTAGGCGGAAAAACCTTAAAAGTCGTAGTAGTCGAATACCAAAAAGACCCTGTGACAAACGCGCTAAAACACGTTGATTTAAAGGTTGCACTTCCAGGCGTCGTCTCAAAGTATATGATTCCGGTTAAACCTTACGGAACTCCTGTGGGTCTAAAAAATAAAGGCGTTTTGATCGTCTCAAAAAGACGCTTAGCCGTAAAATGCACGGCTGAAAATTTGCCGAATTCATTTGACATAGACGTTAGCGGTCTTGATATAGACGACACTGTCCTAGTGCGCGATATAACCGTTCCTGCGGGCGTTACTATGATCGATGCTGACCGCGTAGCGGTTCTAGGCGTAATAAAAGCTAAATAAGGCTAGCCTTGATACTCATAGTTGGACTGGGGAATCCCGGTCCCGAGTACTCCAAAACAAGACACAATGTCGGCTTTATGCTGATAGATAGACTCAAAAACTCAAATTTTACAGATGTAAGCTCGACCAAATTTCAAGGCGAGCTATTTAAAATTCAAAATTTACTTCTTTTAAAACCGACAACTTTCATGAATCTAAGCGGACGAAGCGTAAAAGCCGTTGTCGATTTTTACAAACCTGAGCGTGTTATCGTTATTCACGACGATCTTGATTTAAATTTCGGCGTTGTTAAATTTAAAAAGGGCGGCGGAAACGGCGGGCATAATGGGCTAAAATCAATCGACGCGTTAATGGGTGCAGACTACGAGCGCGTGCGTATCGGTATCGGTAGAAGCGCGCATAAAGGCGAAAGTGCGGTAACCGGCCACGTACTTGGCGAATTTAACGCAGAGGAAAAAGAGGGATTGGAAAAAATTTTGGACTACTGTGAAAACGCGCTAAATGAGCTTATAAAAACTGATATCGACGCCGTTTCGCAAAAATTCTCAACCAAAAAAGGTATTTTGTGAGAGGGTTAAATTTGGTATTTGCGACTTTTGCGGTTTCTCAAATTTTGCGGCTTTTTAAAGCGCTAAAAAATCGGTTAAATTTAAAGTCAAAATTTAAAACCGTGCGCCAAATTCTCTTTACAGCAAATTTTATAAATTTACTTAAAAATTTTACTATCAAATTTATAAAATTTACGAAAAATGCTGTTTTTTCGCAGGCTTGTCTTTTATCCAGAGCCGCATTTTTATTAAATTTCATGCAAAAAACAGAGCTGTTTAAATTTGGTATTTTTAAAAGTGTCACTCTTGTCCGCCGCCTCGCGTACGCAAAATTTGATTTAAAAGGCCATAAATGAATCTTTACGCGCGTTACGTCGGCTGGCTTTATTTTAAATATTTCGTGATTTTATTCATCGCGCTCACGCTTTTTTACGTCGGCATCGACATCCTAACCAACCTAAAAGACATGCCCGCAAGCGCGAACCTAAAGCTGCTTTACTTCGGCCTCACCTCGCTCACGGCAGTAAACTACGTCCTGCCGCTCGCGCTCATTTTTGCGCTTATAACTAGCAAATTTAGCATGATCCGCAGTAACGAGCTGGTTAGTTTTTACGCGCTCGGTATAGATAAAAATCGCCTGATAAAACCGCCTTTTTATATCGCGCTTGCCATCACGCTCATTTACGTCGGGCTAAATTTCACGCCATTTGCCTACGCTTACGAGTATGGGCGAAATATCGTCAAACTCTCGAATTTATCGCGCACGAGCTCGGATATTTTCTTAAAATTCGAAGGCAAATTTGTCTACATGGACAGCCTAAATCCTATTAGCGGCGAGGCAAAAGACGTGCGGATATTTGACATAGACAGCAGCAACTTGCGCAGCGCTACCTTCGGCGAAAGCGGGAAGTTTATAGACGATGCGTGGCTTTTAAAAGAGGCGAAAATCGTAAATTTGCCGCAAAATATCAAACTGGGCGAAAAAGGACTCGATATCAAAACGCCAAGCGGATTAAAAACGCTTGAAGGCTTTAAACCAAAAACGATAGAAAGCGCATCGGCGGAGAATTCGGCGATCACGATTTCCGATGCGGTGGATTATATTTTAGCGTTTAAAGACGAGGGTATCGGGTTAAATTCGACCAAAACAACGCTTTATAATCTCGCTTTTGCGCCGTTTTTCGCGCCTTTTATGGTGCTTATTATTTACTATTTTTTGCCGGTTACCGGACGATTTTTTAATCTCGCCTTAAAAAGCTTTATCTTTACGATAGCCTCGCTTTGCGTCTGGGGTGCGCTTTTTGTTATGATGAGGTTTGCTAGAAACGGCGTCGTCTCGCCCGAGATCGGCGTGCTTTTACCGATTATTTTACTCGGCGCATACGCTTTTTATCTACATTTTAAAAGTCGTTAAGAGAGATTTAGGCAAAATTTCTGTAAAATCTAACTATTTTTAAACAAGGCTGGTTATGGATTTTACGAATTTAGCGCAAAAATACGGCACCCCTCTTTATGTTTACGATTTTGACTACATAGCACATCGCTACGAAGCGCTAAAAAACGCGTTTCACGCTAGAAAATCTCTCGTATGCTACGCCGTTAAGGCAAACTCAAATTTAAGCGTTTTGAAATTTTTAGCCGGGCTTGGAGCCGGATTTGACTGCGTGAGCGTAGGCGAAGTTAAGCGGGCTCTGCTAGCGGGGGCTAAAAACTACCAGATCATCTTAAGCGGCGTGGGCAAGCGCGACGACGAGCTTAAATTTGCGCTGGAAAATGAAATCTTGATGATAAATTTAGAAAGCGAAGCCGAGATGAACCGCCTAGAAGCTATCGCAAAACAGCTAGGCAAGTCCGCTCGCATCAGCATCCGCGTAAATCCAGACATCGACGCTAAAACCCACCCCTACATCTCAACCGGACTAAACGAAAATAAATTCGGCGTAGATCTGCAAACGGCGAAAAAAATGTATCTACACGCCAAAAACTCACCGCATCTCGAGCCTGTGGGCATCCACAGCCACATCGGCTCGCAGATAACCGATATCAAGCCCGTTATCGAAGCGGCAAAGATCGTGGCAAATTTGACTAGAGAGCTAAAAGCTACGCAAATCGACATCAAATTTTTTGACGTCGGCGGCGGCATAGGCATCGTTTACGGCGAAGAGAGCGAGCCTGATCTGTACGAATACGCGCAGGGCATTTTGGCAAATTTAAGCGGCCTGGATGTTACCGTAGTTTGCGAGCCGGGGCGATTCATCGTCGGTAACGCGGGATATTTTCTAACTAGCGTGCTTTACGAGAAATTTAATAAAGAAAAGCGCTTTGTCATCGTAGACGGCGCGATGAACGACCTAATTCGCCCAAGCCTCTATCAAGCTAAGCATAAAATTTTCGCTCTTAGCAGCGGCAAGACTCTTTGCGAGTGCAAAAAAGAGCAACTTTGGGAGCTCAAATTTAGCCCTTGCGACGTGGTCGGGCCGATCTGCGAGAGCGGCGATTTTTTAGCAAAAGATCGCAATTTACCGCCGCTAAACCCGGGCGACCTCGTCGTTATCAAATCAGCCGGCGCATACGGCTTTGCGATGAGTAGCAACTACAACACTCGTGGGCGCGCGGCTGAAGTTGCGGTAAAAGGCGGCGAGGACTTTTTGGTAAGACGCCGCGAGAGCTTTGAGGACGTAGTGGCGCTGGAGCGAGAATTTTTAGGCTAGGGAGCGAAAATGCAAAACATAAACGACCTTAGAAGCGAGATAGATAAGATCGACGATGAGGTGCTAAGGCGCCTAAACGAACGCATGAATTTCGTGCGAAAGATCGGCGAGCTAAAGCAAACCAGCGGTAGCGCGATCTACCGCCCCGAGCGCGAAAGAGCTATCCTAAACCGCCTAGAGGGGCAGGACTCTGCGTTTTTAAATAAAGCCGCGATCGAGGCGATTTATCTTGAAATTTTTGCCGTCAGTAGGAACCTTGAAATGCCAGAAAAGGTCGCCTATCTAGGGCCTGAGGGCACCTACACGCACCAAGCCGCAGAGAGTCGTTTCGGCGCGATGAGCGCGTATTTGCCTTTAGCTAGTATCGAGGCGGTTTTTACGAAACTAAAGCACAAAGAGGCCAAATACGGCGTCGTGCCGATAGAAAACAACACGGAAGGCGCGGTGGGCGCGACTCTGGACTGCCTCGGGCGATTTGATAGCGTCAAGGTCGCGGCTGAAATTTACATGGATATCCACCATATTTTTGCGAGCAAGTGCGAAAATTTAAAGGACATCAAACGTATCTACTCGCACCCGCAAGGCTACAATCAGTGCCGCAAATTTTTAGACGATCATATGCTTTCAGTCGTCGAGTTTATCCCGGCAAAATCAACCGCGCAGGCCGCGCAGCTAGCTAGTAGCGAGCCAAACTCTGCAGCCATCTGTTCTAAGATCGCAGCCAAGCTTTACGGCGTGCCGATCTTGTTTGAGACGATCGAGGATAACGCCGCAAACCGCACGAGATTTTTTATCTTAAGCGATTTCAAAAACGAGCGCGCGCAAAGAAATAAAACATCCATCTTAGCAAAGACCGAGCACCGTCCCGGCGGGCTAGTGGAGCTGCTACTAGCCTTTAGAGACGAGGGTATAAACATAACCAAACTAGAGAGCCGCCCGATAAAACAGCGCGAATTTAAGGCGAATTTTTATATAGATTTCGAGGGGCACATCGACGACGACAACGTCCAAAAAGCGATACAAAAAGCGGTAAGCTACGGCCATGAGATCGCATGGCTAGGAAGCTACGTCGCGTGGGAGGAATGAGATGAAATTTAACGAAAATTTGGCAAATCTAGTGAGCTACGAGGCGGGCAAGCCTATCGAGCTAGTCGTGCGCGAATACGGCATCGACGCCAAAGATGTCATCAAGCTAGCCAGCAACGAAAACCCGTACGGTACGAGCCCCGCGGTAGTAAAAGCAGTCGGCGAGATAGTAAATAAAATGCACCTCTACCCCGACGACAGCTACTTTGAGCTAAAGGCTGCGCTAGCTAGTAAATTTGGCGTTAGCGAAAAATCTATCGTTATAGGCTCCGGAAGCGATCAGGTAATAGAATTTGCCGTGCACGCAAAGGCAAACGCAAACAAGGGAATTTTAACTGCAGGCATAACATTTGCGATGTATGAAATTTACGCCAAAGCAGCGGGTGCGCACGTCTTTAAAACAAAGAGCAAAGAGCATGACCTGGGCGAGTTTTTGCAAATTTACAATGCTAAAAAAGACGAGATCGGCGTAGTATTTTTGTGCGTACCGAATAACCCTCTAGGAGGCTGCCTAGACGCCGAGGAAATTTATAAATTTCTAGAGCAGATTGACGCCGATACGCTCGTGGTTATCGACGGCGCATATCAGGAGTTTGCTAAATTTAAAGATGCGAAAAAAGAGATAAAGCCTCGCGAACTCATAGCTAAATTTCCAAACGCGATATATCTGGGTACGTTTTCTAAGGCTTATGGCCTTGGCGGTATGCGCGTAGGATACGGTATCGGCGAAGAAAGCGTGATGAGCGAGCTGGGCAAACTAAGAGCGCCTTTTAATATAACGACGCTTAGTTTAAAAGCGGCTATCGAGGCGCTAAAAGACGAAGAATTCGTAAAAATGACGCTTGAGACGAACTTTGAGGAGATGAAAAAATACGAAAAATTTGCCGATAAGCACGGCATAAAGCGTCTACCTAGCTTTACGAATTTTATCGTTTTTGAATTTGAGCGTCAAAACGCGAGCGAGCTTGCTCAAAATCTGTTAAAAAAAGGTATAATTTTACGTGATCTAAAAGGCTACGGATTAAACGCGGTTCGCATAACGATCGGACTGCCTAGTCAAAACGACGTAGTTTTAAAACAAATTGGGGGAAATTTAAAGTAAATGGATTTCAAAACCGCAATTCAACAAATCGGACAGGTCTATCACAACCTCTCGTTAAGACAGCGCCTAGTCGCCGCGGGCTCGGTCGTGCTCGTGGTCGGTTTTTTAGTGTTTTTGAGCATTCACAAAAGCTCAAACGAAAACTACGACGGCTATAGCGTACTTTTTGAAAACACTTCCGCCGCAGACTCTGCGCTAATAATCCAGCAGCTTGAAAAAGATAAGGTAAAGTATAAAATTTTAAACGAGGGCACGATTTTGGTGCCAAACTCGGACGTTTACCGTGAGAGGATCTCGATCGCGTCGCTTGGGATTTTAAAGGACGGTAAGGTTGGATTTGAGATTTTCGATAAACAAGAATTTGGCGCGACTGATGCCGAGCAAAAGGTCAAATTTCAGCGTGCGCTCGAGGGAGAGTTAGCTCGCACGATCGAAAGTCTAGCACCGATAAACAAAGCCATCGTGCGTATCGCGATACCCAAAGAAACGATTTTTACCGAGCGAGCCACGCCGCCAAGTGCGTCTATCGTGTTAAATTTAAAAGACGGGCAGAGCTTAAATTTAAAACAAATTACCGGCATTAAAAATTTAGTCGCCGCAGCGGTGGCAAATTTAAAACCAGAGCAAGTCAAAATCGTAAGCCAGGACGGAGTACCGCTAGGCGAGGAGGACGGCGAATACGATAGCGATCAGATCACGCAACAAATCCGCTACAAACGCGACGCCGAGCACAATCTCGAAGAAAAAATTATAAACGTCCTATCGCCTATCGTGGGCGGCTCGGATAAGGTCGTAGCCAAAGTAACGATAGACTTTGACTTTGCTAGAAAAGATAGCCAAAGCGAGACCTTTGATCCAAACTCTGTGGCTAGAAGCGAGCAAAACGTCGAAGAAAAACGCCAAGGCAGCAAAGAAGCCGAAGTACAAGGCGTGCCTGGGGCTGTGAGCAATATCGGTCCGGTCGAAGGCCTGCAAGACGGTAAAATGAAAGAGCTGTACTCAAAAAGCTCATCTACGACAAACTATGAAATTTCAAAAAAAGTCGAGCGCGTCAAGGATCAGTTTGCCAAGATAAACCGCCTAAGCGCCGCTGTCGTCGTGGATGGAAAATACGAAAATAAAAAAGACGAAAAAGGAAATCCTACTAGCGAAATAGCCTACGTACCGCTTGATAAAGAGCAGCTAGCGCGCATCGACGCTCTTATCCGCCAGTCTATCGGCTTTGATCAAAACAGAGGCGACGAGGTCACTGTTAGTAACTTTGAGTTCCAGCGTCAAGACGGACAGACGCCGGCTAGCAAAGTTCAGTCCTTTTTCGAGCTTTACGTAGTACCGTTTTTACCTATCTTAAAGTATCTTTTTGTAGCGATCTTACTATATGTATTCTACAAGAAAGTCATTACGCCGTTTATGACCAAAATGCTTGAGGACGTAAAAGAAGAAGAGATCGATCTATCCGAAAATGAGGTTCAGCTCGAGGATAGCGAAGATACGCTGGAGAAATTTCAAGCAGCTAGGAAAAAGGTCGAGGAGCAGCTGGGTATCGGAGATAACTTTAACGAGGACGACCTGCGCTACGATGTATTACTAGAAAAGATGAAACTAGTCGTTCAAGATCGCAGCGAAGAGATAGCCGTATTGCTTCAAGATATGATAAAAAACGATTCTGACTTTAGCAACCGTAAGGACTTTTAATGGCAATAAAGTTAAACGAACAACAAAAGATGATTTACGACGACCTTTCGATGCCCGAAAAGGTCGCTATTTTGCTTATTCAGCTAGGCGAAGATGTCACGACTCTGCTTTTTTCGCATATGGAGGTTGACGTCATAACCGAAATTTCGCGCTATATAGCTACCGCAAAAAGCACGGATAAAAGCGTAGCTGCTGCGGTTTTAGAGGAATTTTACGCTCTCATGCAGTCAAATCAGTATATGAGAAGCGGCGGCTTAGAGTACGCGAAAGAAATTTTATACCGCACCTTTGGTCCTGAAGCCGCGCAAAAGATACTCGACAAGCTCGCAAAAAGCATGGAAAACACAAAGAGCTTCGGTTATCTTACCAAGGTCAAGCCTCAGCAGCTTGCAGACTTTATCGTTAACGAGCATCCGCAGACTATCGCGCTTATTTTGGCGCATATGGATTCAACCAGCGCAGCCGAGACGCTTTCGTTTTTTAATAACGAGCTTAGAAGCGAGGTCGTCGTGAGAATGGCAAATTTGGGCGACATCAGTCCATCTATAATCAAACGCGTTTCAACGGTACTAGAGGGCAAACTAGAGAGCCTCACGTCTTACAAAGTCGAAGTCGGCGGACCAAGGGCCGTGGCGGAGGTGTTAAACCGCCTCGGTCAAAAAGCGTCAAAAGCTACGATCGAATATATCGAGGACGTCGACGACAAGCTCGCTACGACGATCAAAGAGCTTATGTTTACCTTTGAGGATATTAACACCCTCAATCAAGCAGCTATCCGCGAAATACTTAAAAACGTCGATAAAAAAGACCTTATGATTGCCCTAAAAGGCAGTGGCGACGCATTGAGAGATAAATTTCTCTCCAGTATGTCTCAACGCGCCAGCGATTCGTTTAAAGAAGAAATGCAGTTTTTGGGAGCGGTGCGTGTAAAAGACGTCGAAGAGGCGCAGCGCCGCATAGTAGAGCAGGTTCAGGCCCTAGCCGAAAGCGGGGCATTCCAAATAGGCGAAAGCGATGAGATGATAGAATGAAAAGTAGCGTAATAACAAATGAGCGCTCAAAAGAGCACTTCGTAGAAAACTATCGGTTTAAAATTTTAGGTCAGGAAAAAAGAAGCGAGGATACACGCTCGGCCCACGAAAGCGAATCCGGCCGTGCGACCGAGCATAAGGAGCGAGCCTTAAACGGCGAGCAAGAGAGCTCAAATTTAAACGACGCAAAAGAGCAAGGCGGGCATTTTAAGCCTGAGTCAAGCTTTATCGAGGAGCTTTTGAAGCGCACCGACGAGATGAGCGGCAGTATGATAAAGCTGCAAATGCAAATCGAAAACCAAGAAAACGAATTTGCTAAACGCCTAGAGAGCGAGATCCAGCGCGCTAAAGAAGACGGCATAAAGCAGGGCAGAGATGAGGCGGCGGCTAAATTTGACGAGGAGTTAAGAGCGCTTGAGAGTAGATATCTAGGATCTATAAATAAGCTAGAGGAGCAGGCGGCTAAATTTGAAAGCCTCATCGCATCTAGCGAAGCGCAGCTGCCCGCTACCGCAGTTGATATAGCCAAAGAGGTCGTGAAAAAAGAAATTTCGCTAAATTCGGCAAACATCGCCGCAGCTATCTGTAAAGAGCTTTTTAGTGAGATAAAAGACGCCAAAGAGGTGCAGGTCAAAGTAAATCCGAAAGATTACGAGTTTATCAAAGAAAATTTCTCCGGACAAAACGTCAAAATCTCCGCCGATGAAGCCATCAGCGCGGGCGGAGCGATCGTGCTTAGCGACGCTGGCAACCTCGAGGGCACGATCGAAGCCAGACTAGAAAAAATCAAAAAGATAATAGGACAATGATAGACGTAAAATCTATGAATATGGAGGAGCTCGAAGCGCTTTGCGGGAAGCTCCGAGATAAAATTTTACAAACCGTCAGCGCAAACGGCGGGCATCTGAGCTCAAACATCGGCGCGGTCGAGCTTATTGTGGCGATGCATTATGTTTTCGATGCCGCAAAAGATCCGTTTATATTTGACGTTAGCCACCAAAGCTACGCGCACAAGCTAATCACTGGACGCTGGGATAAATTTGACACGCTTAGAAAATTTGGCGGTATCAGCGGCTACACCAAGCCTTCCGAAAGTAAATACGACTACTTTATCGCCGGACACAGCTCCACCTCTATCTCGCTTGCAGTCGGCGCTTCAAAGGCGATCAAGCTAAAGGGCGAGGATCGCATCCCCGTGGCCTTTATCGGCGACGGCTCAATGAGTGCGGGTATCGCGTATGAGGCGCTAAACGAGCTAGGCGATATCAAAAATCCCTGTGTCATCGTCCTAAACGACAACGAAATGAGCATCAGCAAGCCCATCGGCGCCTTTAGCAACTACCTGTCGCAGATGATGGCTGGGCCGCTGTATCAGAAGTTTAAAAGCCGCGTCGAGCGATTTTTGAGCTATATGCCAGACGGCGCCGCGTATATGGCGCGCAGGATGGAGGAGGGCATTAGGATATTTACGCCCGGGATGTTTTTTGAGGAGCTCGGGCTTGAGTATATCGGCCCCGTAAACGGTCACGACGTGAGGGCGCTTATCGAGGCTTTTAGCGTCGCAAAAGGGATGAAAAAGCCCGTCGTCGTGCACGCCCAGACGCTAAAGGGCAAGGGCTACGAAAAGGCCGAGGGGCATCTAGCCAGCTGGCACGGCGTGAGCCCGTTTGATTTACAAAGCGGCGAAGCTATCAAAAAATCAGCCGCCAAATCGGCCACCGCGCTCTTTGCGGAAAATTTGACCCAGCTAGCTAGCGAGCATAAAAATATCGTCGGAGTAACCGCCGCGATGCCTACGGGCACGGGCATAGACGCTTTGATGGAGAGGTTTCCCGATAGATTTTGGGACGTCGCGATCGCCGAGCAGCACGCTGTCGCCTCGATGGCAGCGATGGCGAAGGAAGGCTTTAAACCCTTTATCGCGATTTATTCGACCTTTTTGCAGCGGGCATTTGACCAGGTCGTGCACGACTGTGCGATCATGAACCTAAACGTCGTCTTTGCGATGGACCGCGCGGGCATAGTCGGCGAGGACGGCGAGACGCATCAGGGCGCATTTGACGTTAGTTATCTAAATTTGATCCCGAATTTGACGATTTTTGCGCCTCGTTGCGCCGATAGCTTTAGGCTCGCGATGCGCTACGCCTACGCTCACGAGGGGCCTTGCGCTTTTCGTTATCCGCGCGGAGCTTTTGCGCTGGCACAGGGCGAATTTGAGGCGCGAGAGCTAAGGCTCGGCAAAGGCGAAATCTTGGTCGAGGGCGGCGGCAAAGCAGCCTTTATCGCTTACGGTAACGCCGTGGGCAAGGCAAACGCCGCGCGCAAAATTTTACTAGAAAAAACTGACGGTAAATTTGATCCGAGCCTCGTTGATTTGGTGTTTGTTAAGCCGCTTGATTGCGAACTTTTGCAAGAGCTCGCGGGCAGGCATAAAATTTGGTACGTCTTTTCAGATACCGCAAAAAAGGGCGGCGTAGGCGAGATTTTAGCCGCATTTTTGCAAGAGCAGCGCATTTTTGACGTGCACATTGTTAGCTTTGAGTTTGACGACGCGTTTATCTCGCACGGCGCTACGGCCGATGTCGAAAGGGCTCTTGGTATCGATGCGGCGAGCGTTTGCGAGAAAATTTTAGCCGAAACGGCGGATCAAATTTAAGCTGAAGCTTTTTTGCGTTTCGGTTTTATGCGTTTTGGCGAGCGCATTTAGGCGGAGAAGGCGAAAAATTTGAGCGAAACAAACCTTTTTATACTCGGTCCCGCCGCTATTACTTTGATTTACCACTCCTAAACGGCACAGGCAAATTTGTGCGCATCAAGCCGGTTTTATTTATTTTTATCTTCGTTTATCTTTTTTACGGACTGGCTTGCGAGCGAATTTTTGGGTTAAATTTGAGTCGCGATAGGCTTTTGTGCTAAGGTTTGTTTTGCTCGCTGTGCCCTAGGATAAAATCGCTAAAAAACATTACAGACTTTCGTTTTTTGCCGTTTATAATGCTTAAATTTGGCGCCGGTGCTTGATTGGACGCGGATTATATCAAAAAGGTAAAATTTAAGTAGATTTTTGCTCGTAAATTTAGCCGTGCAGCAAGGCACAGAAGCTTGTTTAAATTTAAAATCGCAATTAGCGAAAACTATTTTTACGCCTTTGCTTGAAAAACGTAGCCGTATCTAAAACGTTGTGATATCGCCGCAACCGACAAAAAATAAATTTTACGGTAGCGATGATAAGCGGCGTTCGGTTGCAACGATCGATAACAAAATTTACGCCACATTAAAAGTCGGCTTTTTATTTAAATTCGGCGAGCAAAGCGCCAAATTTAAATCGCATTCAAATTTAAGCCCCAAGGTCTAAAATTTACCTTGAGTATAGTGCTTAAACTCGCAAAAAGCATAAACTTGACTACAAGTGACACAAATTTTAGTAAATAATAATTTATATTACCAACTATAAAGAAGTTTTAAATAAAATTTTTGTATATTTAGCAAAAAATATCAGGAAAAACTATGAACTATATGGAACTTCTCAAAAATCACGGGCTCAAAGCCACCCCGCAGCGCCTCAGCGTGCTCAAGATCCTCGACCGTCACACGCACCCGACGATCGATGAGCTTTACGAAGAGATCTGCGCCGAAAACCCGTCCGTATCGCTTGCGACGGTGTATAAAAACCTAAATATGCTCAAAGACGAGGGGCTCGTCGTCGAGGTCAATATGCCAAACCAAAAGGCGCGCTACGACATCTTTAGCTACCCGCACATCCACGTCGTATGCGAGAGCTGCGGACACGTCGAGGACTATAATTTCTGCGAGGCGCTGAGCGAATACAAGGAAAATCTGGAGAGAAAGCTCGGAAATTTCATCGAAAAGATGAATGTACTAGTGACTGTAAAGGACTGCAAAAACTGCCGCCATTAGGCTTTTGGCTCGCTTTTTTTGGCGAGCTAAATTTTCTCTCGTTTATAGCTTTATAATGAATTAAATTCGGGATTATGCCGATAAAATTTGCCGCTGTTTTTGATCCTGCAAGCGAGCTTTTGCCAAGAATAAGTTACGCTTGCGAGTGCTTGGCGGCGCTAAAAGCGGCGACATTTTGCGTTTTAACCTGCCTTAAATTTATACTAAACCTCACTCCGCGACGCGATTTACCCAGATCAAAAACTCATCGCTCGGGTTCTCGTCGTCCAAATGCGCGGGAGTGACGAGCTCAAGCGCGGTCTGCGGGATCGTCGTTTTAAACGTCTCCGTTACCCACTGCTGAAATTTCAGGTTTGGATGCACGATAAAGTCGTCATTCTCGCTGTTTGGTGGCGCGCTAAAATCCTCATCCCAGCAGATCTCGTCGTATCCTATCGCAAGTAACCGCAAAAAATCAAGTCCGCTGCGAGCCAAAACGCAGGTCATCGTCGAGCCTGAGCCGGAGCCCATATGCACGATCTTTGTTTCCCCTGCATCGTCCAGCCACAGCGCGCACATCGAGCCCTCCGAGCCGCTGCCTGCGAACACGCAAAGCCGCTGTTTGATCTCCGCTGCAAGCTCGCGATCCTCGCCGTAAAACCAATACCTTAACTCCTCGTCGCGATTTTTCGGCTCATCCGTGAAAAATACGATATCCGTGCCGCCCTCGCGCTCATCGTCGCTCCAGCTCTGCTGCAGCCGATCCTGCGGGTAGAGATAGCCGCGTCTGCGCCCGCCAACGTCGTCATAAAAGCCGTTTGCCTCGATCCACGTATAAAGCGCCTCAAGTTCGCTCGGCACGCGCATGCCCTGCGGTAGCGCCTCACGAAGCTGCGCTAACAATAAATTTTCCACGATCGCTCCTTTTGCTAAATTTGCCGCTCGAATTTTACTGCGTTTTGGCTAAATTTACGGATATTTTGTCTGATATTTGCGGCGTTTTACGCGCCCAGTCGCCGCAAGCGCAAATTGGGCTTTTAAAATTTAGCCGACTTGATTGCGATACGCGCGCCGCAGCGATATGAGCGCATATTTGAAAAAGGGTATGAGAATTTTAAGTAGAAAAATACGTAAAATTTTACGACCTATATTTTACTATTTTGCAATTTCTTTGCTTTTTTGCAGAAATTTACAGTTTTAAATTTAGCTCGCCGCAAAGAGTAAAATTTTAGCGATACCTATAAATTTAAAATTTCCCGCGCCTTTTGCTTGCATGCCTCAAATTTTTGCTCAAATTCCGCGCGTCTTTGCAGCTCGTTTTTCGCCCCCATTTTGGTGTATCCCGAGCCTCGCCCTAGAAAATATACGTAACCGGTATCTTTAAACTCCACCGCAAGCGGCATTTGCGCGCCCTCTACCCCCTCGCAAATAAGCTGCGCAAGCGCATACTCCTCTAGCGCAAAGGCGTGCGGATACAGACTTATCTTTTTTAGATTTTCAAGAGCGGCGAACGGCAAAAGCGCCGGATATGGGGCTTTGCACTTCACCCAGGTTAGTTTTAGCACTTCAAGGCCCGTTAGGCCTTTGAGAAACTCGAAATCTGCAATCGGCTGATCCCAATCTAGCGTGCCGTTGATACACAGATATCGCAGCGAGGCTATGCCGCTAAGTCCAGAAAAATCGCTCACTCTGCGTAAATTTTCAAAATGCGCCGATCTTAAGCTTTTCAGCTCGCGCAGAGGCGAAAGGTCGCAAAATCCCGAGACGTATTCCAAAACGAGCTCCTGCAAAAGCGGCAGTTCGGCGAGAAAGTTGGTATTTTTCACTTGAACTCTCATAATGCGCAGACGTTTAAGCTGCCTAAGCCTAGATATCGCAGCGATCTGCTCCTTGCTCGGAAGATGTAGGGTAAGCTCCTGCAGATCCCCACACTCAAAAATCTGCTCCCAAAAAGGAGTATCCGCCACTATTGTAGCGATCTGCAAGCTCTGCTTATCCGCCACGGGACCGTTTAGCGCGAATGCGAAACGCTCGCGGTTGGGCACCATCGCCCAGTAATCGTCCTTTCGATCTAGCAGATCCGCAAAGTGATGTATCATTCGTAGTCTCTGTTTTTGAAATTTTAAAACGAGAATTTTATAGCGCAAACGGCGCGCTAAATTTAAGCCCGTTTTCGAGCTTGCAAACCCTGTCGCCGTAAAATTTAGACTCGCCGCGGCTCATCCCGCAAATATCTCCGCTACAATAGCTAGCCGCAGTAGTTTGCCTTTAAATTTAAGCCTGCCAAAATTTAAACTCGCCGGGCTCTAGTCAATTTTAAAGCCGCTCAAGCTTTTGTTAAATCAAACTCACGCGCTTCGAATTTGCAAATTTAGCCGCCGTTTGACCTAACGGGCGTTTCGTCTAAATTCCAAGCTCGACTCTTACGAGCGCTTCGTTTTGCGGCGTCAAAAAGCCCGCGATATCCTGCCACATGGAGTGAAAGCCGTATCCGCCGTCTATCATCTCGCTGCGCGCGGCATCCAAGCTCCAGCCCTGATAGATCACGCGGTACATCGCCACCACAAGGCCCGTGCGATCGGCTCCGTGATAGCAGTGCACGAGCACGGCGCCCTCCTTTTGGCGCTCGCGAATGGTGCGCAAGACGTCCGCTATTTGCGCGGGTTTTATCTCCCAGCTTTGAAGCGGCTTGCTTGCGAGCCAAAATTGATCGCCAAACGCCCTTCTGTCGCCGCCTCTGCTAAAATGGCGCAGATTTACGATGCTTTTGATGCCAAGCTCGTGCAGCTTCGCGGCGTCGCTCCCGTCAAGCTGAGCGCTGCGAAACAGCAGCTCGTCCACGCGGTAGAAATTTTTAGCTTCGTCGATGAGGGTTGCTTTTTGCGATGAGTTTGAGTTTGTGCCGTGCGCTGCGGTATCTGTGCTTTTAAAATGCGCGTTTTGAAATTTGGCGTCTTTTACGTCCGCGAGATTTAGCTCCGCGCCGCTCGTTTTTCTAAAATTTACGGAATTCGTATCTGTCGCGAGCTCCGCATTTATGCCGGTCGCAAAGAAAAATGCGGCCGCTAGCGCAAGGGTTTTAAATTTCAAATTTCATCCTTTAAATTTGGCTAAATTTTATGATTTTTGTAAAATTTGACGCTCGCGGTTAAAATACAAAATAGCAAGCGCGCCTTAATTTAACGTAAAATTTGAGCGTCAAGCCCGCCCAAATCGCCGCTAGATTTCGTCGCAAGCCCGCAAACCGCGCCGTAAAATCAAAATTTCGTTTTAAATTTCCCCGTTCCCGCCCTCGGTATCGCTAGATCAGTACGCGGTAGTTACATTGCGTAGTTACATTGCCTCTGTAAATTTACTGAAAATAAATCGTAAAAGGGGTGCGCCCGTTTCCGCGAGCGCTGCCATAAACCTGCTTTGCAGGTGAGTTTCGTACTCGCCTCTTGCGATACTTACCCGAAATTTTAAATTTAACGGTTTTAGCTTTCGATCAGCTCGGTCTGCCAGTTCGCGCCTTGCAGCGTCGTATCAAGCTGCCTGATCTGTTTAGCTAGCTCATCCACCTGCTTTTGCAGCGCCGCGACGTCGACCGTGCTTAAAATTTTAATCTCGCTGCGCGAATAAATTTCCACTTTTTGAGCGGCAGCTTGCGCGAAAGCTCGCAATGCTCCTGCTTTTAGCGTAAGTACGTCGCGCTTGGCGATTAGCTCGGTTAGGCTCTTGCCGTCCGCTTTTGCGGTACAGTTGGTTAAATTTATCCGAACGATTAATCGCTCAAGCTCGCTTGTGAGCGCGTCTAGCTCGGCTAGCAGCGCCTTTGGCTCTTCGCTAGGATTCTCGCCCTCTTGCACCTTTGCGTTGTCCGCAAGCCTTGATTTTAGCTGCTCGATGCGTTTTTGTATGTCGGCGCGCAGTATCAGCGCCTCGGCTAGTTTCATTTTCGTCCTTTTTAAAATTTATCTGCCGCCGCCAAGCTGCCTATCCTGGCCGTAATGCGGCGAATACGGGCCGTAGAGCAAGCAGTCTCGGCAATCGGTGCTAAACAAAATCGCGTCCGCGCGCGCTGAGAGATCAAAGCTCGCATCCGAGACCGAGTCGGCAATCTGCTTAACTAGCGCGGAGACCAGCATACCGATGAGGTTGCCGCCGCTGTCGCCCGAGTCGTTTGCTGCGGTCGCACTCTTTTGCCAGAGCACGGCGCCGGTGTTTAGATCGACTAGAGTCGCCGCTACGCTCACGCGCGTGACGCTGCTAATGAGCATATACGAGGTGCCGTAGTCCGCGACGTTTAGATACAGCGCGGCGTCGGCGCCAAATATCTGCTTTAGCTTGTACGTAGAGATCTGCGCGATCTCTGCGGCGTCGTAGATGCCGTTGTTTTTAAAGGTCTCGTTTACGAGCGCGGGCGAAAATACGTAATACCCAGCCTCGCTAAGCGGATAGAGCGCGTTTGCCAGCACCGCAGCGGAGGCCTTTATCTCAGACGAGTCGCTGGTGGGCATCACGACTACGATCGAGCGAGGCTTGGTCTGTAAAAACGCCGAATAGTCGTAAACCTCGGGCTGCGATCCTGCGCATGCGCCAAGAAATAGTACCGCAAACGCGCCAAGAAGCGCCGATTTTATTTTATTTTTCATTTTGGCTTCCTTTTGCGGTCTTGCTAGTTTTGGCTGGTTTTGCTTGCTTGTTTTTCAAATTTTGCTTGCTCGTTTGCTCGCTTAAATTTGAGCTTTTGTCATTTGAATTTGACTCGCTCGCGCCTGGTTTTTCCTTCGTCTGCTCGCCTAAATTTGCCTCAGTTTTGCCTGCCGCGCCCTTAGTTTTGCTATTTTGATTTAGCAAAAACATGGCGTAGTCGCGCGACTCAGGGTAAAGCTCGGCTTCTTTTTCGACGTAGGCTTTAAATTTCGCCCCGTTTCCTTGCGAAAGATAGAGCAGGCCTAGATGCGCGTGCAGTCCGGGAGGGACTTTGGCGGCTCTTTGATAGGCTTTTTGCAAACTCTCCTCGAGTGCGGCGATTTGCGCGCCAGCGTCGCCCTCTTCGGTTAGATACTCGTAGACCGAGCTCGTGTAGGCGCCGTCCCAGTAGTATAGCTGCCTAGGAGAGTCGTCCGCGCAGCCCGAGAGCAGCATGGCGGCGGCGGAGGCGAGCGCGAAATTTGCTAGAGTTTTAAAGCGCAAAATTTATCCTTATTTCGCGTTAAAGGCGCCGCTTTCAAGCCCGCGCGTTAGGTTGTTTACGGCCTCGATGATGGCTAGACTTAGCACCTTGCCGTTTAGCGTCGAATCATACCCAGCGCTTCCGCCAAAGCCCAGTACTTCGCGGTTTGAGAGTTCATACTCGCCGGCACCCTGAGTGGAGTAGATCACCTCGGAGTTTTTCACGTCCACGACGTTAAGATTTACTTTCGCGTAGGCGGTTTGGGTTTTGCCTTTGCCAAGTATTCCAAAAAGCTGGTGATCGCCAGTCGTTTTACGGCCAAACTCCGTCACGTCGCCCGTGATGACGTATCTTGCGCCCTTGATGTTTTGAGCCTCTTTGCTTAGAGCGCTTTCTTCTTTGATGGCGCGCATGTTGCTGCGGTCAAGCACCGAAAAGCGTCCGCTTTGCTGTAAATTTGAGATGAGGATGGTTTGGGCTTGGTTGCCTAGTCTGTCCTCGCCGTCTGAAAATACGCCGTTTTGGTATGAGGACTGATTGCTAAAGCGGCCGATCGAGACGGCTATCTTTTGTCCTTGATAGTTGGTGTTTATGGTTTGGACTTTTGGCGTTTCGACTACGCGAGATCTCTCGGTCGCGCAGCCGGTTATTAGCATCGCAGCGCACGCGGCTAGTAAAAATTTTACGTTCGTTTTCATATCGCTCCTTTAAATTTTGATTTGCGTTATTATCTTACTATTTTTAGCTTAAAAATTTTTAACCCGACTAAAATTTTGAATCGCTGCGTCCGCAGATCAAATTTGGCTATAAAATTTCCGCTTCTTTGCTTGCGTTTACCGAGCTTAGCGCGATGCGGTCGCCGGATTTTAGCTCGCTTAGATTTACAGTTTTGCCGCCCTTTTGCACTCGGACGAAATTTGAAATCTGCGCGAAAAACGACTCTTGCTGCGCGTATGCGGCGCGAGCGAGCTTGAGCGCGTTTTCAAATTTGAGCAGCTTAGTTTGCACGGCGGCATCTAAAGCCTGCCGTAAATTTAGCAAAATTTGCTCCTTGCGAGCGATTTTTTGCGTGAGGCTCGCTTGCGAAAATCTCGCTCTCATCATCGCTAGGGCGTTAAATTTACGCTCCCAAACGCGCGTAAAGGCCGCGTCCGCCGCCTCGCTTAGCCTGTCTATGCTTTGCATTAGCTCGCCAGCATCGGGCAGTAGCGCAGCCATCGCCGCGCTTGGGGTCGGAGCGCGAAAGTCCGCCGCAAAGTCGCTGATCACGTAGTCAATCTCGTGCCCAACGGCCGAGATCACGGGCGTGCGCGCCGCGTAGATCTCGCGGGCTAGATTTTCGTCGTTGAAGCACCACAGATCCTCTCTGCTGCCGCCTCCTCGCGCCAGCACGATCGCGTTGGCTCCGCTGGCGCCCGCTCTTTTTAGCGCGCGTATGAGCGAGGCGGGCGCGGTTTCGCCTTGCGTTAGCGAATCAAAAACTATGATTTCCGCTAGCGCCCAGCGCTGCGAAGCGATACGCAGCATGTCTTGCAGCGCGGCTGATGTTTTTGATGTTACGAGCGCGATTCTGCGCGGAAATTTGGGTAGCGGTTTTTTGCGCGAGATATCAAAAAGCCCTTCGCTCTCAAGCCGCGATTTTAGCTGTTTAAAGGCAAGTTCGAGCTCGCCTTCGCCGCTTGGGCGTATGAGAGTTGCTATAAACTGATAGCTGCCGCTTGGCGAGTAGAGCGAAATTTTGCCGTAGAGAGCGACCTTTATGCCGTCTGCAACGTCAAATTTGAGCTTAGCGGCGTTAAATTTATAAATGACCGCCGAGATCGCGGCCTTTTCGTCTTTTAGCGTGAAGTACCAGTGGCCCGAGCCGTGCCTCACTAGCCGCGAGATCTCGCCCTCTACCTCGACGTACGAAAACGTCGTCTCAAGCAGCGTTTTGGCCTGCTCGTTTAGCTCGCTGACGCTTAGCACTCACGGGCCTTTTGCGCGATGAAAAGAGTAGAAATATCCATCGAAAAGCTCTTGCAAAGGCGCATCTCAAAGCCTGCGGCAGCGAGTTCGTCCGCAAAGCTTTTGGCGTCTAAAAAGCCCTCGATCGAGCTTGGCAGATACTCGTAGGCTTCTTGATTTTTGGAGATAAAGCCGCCTATTTTAGGTAAAATTTTACTTAGATAAAAGTCGCGAGCGCCCGTTAAAATCCCGCTTTTTTTACGTTTGGTAAACTCTAGCACTACGACGTATCCGCCCGTTTTTAGCACTCTGTTAAACTCTCTTAGCGCGGCCTCGCGCTCGACTACGTTTCTGATGCCGTAGCTGATGCTTAGCACGTCCATCGAGCCGCTATCAAGCGTCGTTTGCGTCGCTAGCGCCTCGATAAATTTAAACTCGGGGAATTTCTGTTTGGCGACCGCGAGCATTCCGCTTGAGGGATCGACGCCGATTAGATTTTCGATTTTTACGTTAAACTCGCCCGCCGTCTTTTGCCAAAAGCCCATCATGTCGCCCGTGCCGCATGCGACATCGACGATATTTACGCTTGAGTTTTTGAAATTGCTTAGCACCGTTTTGCACGCGATCTTGCGCCAGCTCACGTCCGCACCCATGCTCAGCACGCGGTTTGCCAGGTCGTAGGTGGGCGCGATGTCGTTAAACATCTGAACTATTTTTTCTTGTTTTTCCATTTTTTCTCTTTTAGATATAGTAGATTTTTAAGCCGTGCGAAAGCTTTGTGAGGCTTTTTAAAATTTTAGGCTTTGAGTCTAAAATTTCGCTTCGCAGCTCGTAGATTTTTTTGTAAATTTTAGCTTGGAGTTTGTCTATGCGCTTTTGCTCGGCGCCGCTTTTTACGTGCGCTAGCAGGCCTAGCCAGATATCGGCGTCTTGCAGCGAGCCAAAGGTTTCTTGTAAAATTTTGCTCTTTTTAAAGCATTTTTTAGCTGCAGCAAAGCTAAAACCGCCGCCAAAAATCTCGCTTAGATACCTTAGTCTTTTTATCTCGATGCGGCACTTGTGAAACTGCGCGTTTTCGGTAGTTTCGCTCAAATTTGAGAGAGATTTTTTGAGGCGTAAAATTTGAGCTCGCATGGATTTTGCCGCGAGTTTTTTTATCGGCGCGTCTCCTAGCTCGCCTTTAAAAAAGTCGCTTCCCTCGCGTAAAATTACCTCCCAGTCGCGCAAAATTTCGTTCGCTTCGTCGCTTTGTAGCTCGGCTTGGACGCTTTTGGCTAGGGTTTTGCTTAAAATTTCTAGCTCGCTAGCTAGCCCTTCAAAGCCTTTTTGTTTTTGTAAAAACTCGCAAAAAACGTCTATATCGCGCTTTTGGTTAGTTAGCTCGGCTAGTTTTTTAAAATTTAGCAGAAAATAGCAAGCCGTTTTTTGGTCAAAAACTGGAGTGAAAATTTTAAGTAAAGAGCGCGTTTTGCGCAAATTTATGCGGATCTGGTGCAGCGCCTCGGCATCGCTAGAGCTTGCGTACTCGCTCAGGTGTTTGTTTAGCGCCGTAAAAATCTGAAAAAATACCGTCCGCATCGCATCCATCGCGCCGATGTAGCTTGGTAAATTTAGCTCTAGCTCGGGGCTGTTTTGTAAAATCTCAATGCTCTTTTGTGCGTCAAATTCGCCCTGCGGCAGGCCAAAAAGCGCTAAATTTTTATTTTTATAGCGTTCGTCTTCCGTGACCTCGCTGATTACGTGCGCGGCGATAAACTCGGGCAGGCTAAACTCCGTCGCCTCGCGCTCGCCGCTAAACTCGGCCTCAAAAGTAACAAGCCCCTCTAAAGCGCCGTGAAAAATATCGACGTTGCAGGCAGCACCGTCAAGCTTAAATAAAAATCTCGTCTTTTTTATAGGAGCGGCGACCGCGTTTTTTAGGGCTTTTTTAAAGCTTTTGGCGTCCGTTTCGCTCTCATTTTCCTCGCGCGCTAGACCGACGCCTGATTTTTGCGTGATCGTAAAAACGCCAGAAGCCTCGCGAAATCTAATCTCCTCAAGCGGAGTGATTTTGACGTAAATTTGCGTCACATCTTTTTGCTGGACGTCGATGTCGCGGGCTTTTAGCTCGTTTATGACGGCGGCGTCACGCAGGATAAATTTACGCTCGATCTCTATCAAATTTCGCTCCTTAATATGAAAAATTGTATCAAAAGGTAGCTTAAAGTGTAAAATTTGCGTGCTTTTGCCGCCGCCCTTGCGACGCGAAATGATTTTTTAACGCAAATCACGCTAAAATCAGCTCAAATTTGAAAGGAGTTTGGATGAATAGAAAACTAAATTTTAGCGCGGGCCCTTCGGCTCTGCCTCTTAGCGTGCTGGAGCGCGCGCAAAACGAGCTCACCGACTATCAGGGCAAGGGCTTTTCGATAATGGAAATCAGCCACCGAAGCAAGATTTTTGAAGAGGTGCACTACGGCGCGATGGCAAAGGCGCGCGAGTTATACGGTATCGGCGAAGAGTATGACGTGCTATTTTTGCAAGGCGGCGCGCATTTGCAGTTTGCGATGATACCGCTAAATTTAGCCGCCAAAGGCGTCGCGCAGTACGCCGATACGGGCGTCTGGACGAGCAAGGCGATCAAAGAGGCCGCAAACGTGGGCATCGCTTACGAAGTGGTCGCTAGCAGCAAAGAGACCTCCTACGACCGCATCCCTGAGGTTAAATTTAGTGATGACGCCGCATACGGCTACGTCTGCACGAACAACACCATCTACGGCACGCAGTATCGCGAGCTGCCTCGCTCCAAAGCTCCGCTAGTCGTCGATGCGTCAAGCGATTTTTTCTCGCGTCCGGTTGATTTCACGGACGTTGGGCTGCTCTACGGCGGCGCGCAGAAAAATGCCGGCCCAAGCGGCGTAACCGTCGTCATCATCCGCAAGGACATGCTCGAGCGAGCCTGCATGGATCGCACTCCGACGATGCTTCGCTACGACACGCACGCGTCGGCCGCGTCGCTATACAACACGCCTCCGACATTTGGCATATATCTGCTAAATTTGACGCTGGGCTGGGTGCAGGAGCAGGGCGGCTTGGCGGGCGTAAACCGGATCAACGAGCAAAAGGCGGCGCTGCTTTACGGCGCGATCGATGGTTCTGGCGGCTTTTACAAGGGTCACGCGCAAAAAGATAGCCGCTCGCTGATGAACGTTAGCTTTACCATCGCAAACCGCGAGCTAGAGGCGGCCTTTATCTCCGAGTCAGAAAATGCTGGCATGCTGGGCCTAAAAGGACACCGTCACGTAGGCGGTATCAGGGCCTCTATCTACAACGCCGTGAGTATCGAAAACGTGCGAACCTTGGCTGAGTTTATGAAAGAATTTGCTAGGAAAAACGGGTAAATTTGACTAGACGCGCCGTGCGAATTTGGATTTGTTTCGGGCAAATTTAAACTCGAGGGTTTAAATTTGGGGTGCGCCAAATTTTGCTTTTGCTCAAATTTAAGCGGCTTGGCTTGAGGTCGGTCGCTTAAATTTGCTTTGGTTTTACGGCGAGCCGGTCTAAATTTGCCGAGTTAAATTTAGCTCTCTCTCGCCTTTTATTATGCATTTTAAATTTGACTGCATGAAGAGAAATTTGGAGAAAATTTGAGAAACTACGACGAAAATCCGATAATCATAAACGATTACGGCGCGCTTTTTTTGGCGGGATATTATATTATACTTTACTCGATTCTCGTTTTTGTATTTGCTTTTAGCGACTATGGGCTTTTATATCGCATTTATCTTATTGCTTTGCCCGCATCTTTTTTATTATTCTGCCTATACAATACATACGTTTTCGCGCCGCGAGTTTTTAAACAAAAACCGAGCTTTTTTAGATTTTCTAGCGAGCAAATTTATCATATAGAGTATGTCTACGTAAACAAAGTAGAGAGCGAGGAGAAAATCGCCCTCGTAAAAGATGTAGAAAAGGTCTATTTTTGCGTTATCAGCGAGCTTGATAGCAGATACGGCAGATTTCACTTTTTTACCCCGTATCAGCTCTATAAAAAGTCCTCTATCGGCGTGCATTTTAACAAAACGAGAGACTTTATAAGATATCTTTTAGTTTATCTGATATTTGCGCTGCCGTTTAAAATCTATAAACTCAAAAAATCCGGCGAACCGCTATGGTTGCTGCGTAAAAATTTCGTCATCAGGATGAAAAATAGAAATTATTTTTTGGTAAATTGCTATAGTAGAGATGATTATTTTGAGCTGTTGCGGTACTTTCAGGCGAACAAAATCCCCGTGCAGGACAAGACGAAATTTATGCCGCAAGCTCAAAGATCTGCGATATTTTTCGAGGACAAACACGAGGTTTGGAGCGACGATCCAAACGATACGGAAATACCAAAAGACGACTGGAAGCGTAAGATGAGGCGGTTTTTTAGTTTAGAGTAATTTTGTCAAATTTGCGTATAAACACGCTTTTGAGATAAAGATTACGCCGTAAATTTTATGCGCTTGTCGCGCAGCTTTTGCCTCTTAAATTTTCTTTTATCAAATTTTGCCGCTCGAATTAGCCCCTAGCAAACGCAAATTTTACAAATAAAATTATCTTTTTATCTCCAAATTTATCTTACCGTTTGCCTCTGAAAATTTATATTCCAGCTCGTCCGAGCGATAGGCTATGCTTTTGTTTTTGCAAATTTGCTTTTCGCGGGAGGCTATCTTTTCTAACATCGGCGGAAGCTCCTTGGCGATCAAAAGCTTGATAGACATCTCTAGGCCGTGCGTTAACTTTTTGAGAAACCTACCGTCAAGCTCGCTCTCGTCTTTTATCATATGCAAGGTCGCGTCAAAGCCGAGTTTTTGCAGTTCCTCGTAGAGCCGTACTTTCTCCTCGGGCGGCGCGCAGTGGTCGCTTACGGCGCAGTGGTAGCCGACGTAGATAGGCTTTGGATACTCGCTTTGGATTTTTAGGTGCGCGGCGTCTAGGGCGTTTCGTATATCTTCGCGCGCTTGCGAGAAATATCGAGGCGAGGATTTATCCAGTAGCGTCCACATCGTTTTGGTAAAGACGTAAATTTTGATATTTTTAAAATATATATCGGTCGAGTATTCGCGAAATTTGAGATAATCCGCCTCTTTACCTAGGCCTATGAGCTCCCAGTTTAGCTTCGCGTAGCTACTGTTGTCGATGAGGCCGTCCACGAGCCACGGCGCAAATTTGGCCGCTAAGGCGTTTATGTATGCGCCGTGCGAACTGCCGACTAGGACAACTGGCAGCTCGTTTATATCGGTCGCGGATTTAAACGGCGGATCTGCCTTGATAAAAAGCGCTGCATTTATCACGTCTTGGGCCTGCATAACGCCGAAATTTTGATATTCGTTTTTGGTCGGTTGCAACGTGACGGATATTTCTAATTTAAAATCGCTCGGCAAACCGCCGCTTGATTTTATATTGCCCAGATAGGCATCTAGCACCGAAAGTTCGCCGTAGCTGATATCGTTTGGGATTTCTATACCGATTTTAGAGCATTTGTTTTTAAGGATTATTTTGTCTAAATCGTTTAAAAAATACTTCGCCCCCGTCTGCGGTCTGCTGCCGATACAGTGGTAGTTTACGCTAGCTACCGCTACCTCAAATTCGCTCGCTACGAACTGCGCTAAATGCTCTCTATAGTTTTCGTTCGCGTCGCCGCCAAGCCCAGGCACTATGAAAACTAGGGCTCTAGCCGGCTTTTCATCGTCGTAGCAGAGCTTAAACTCAAGTAGCGAATCTCGCTTTAGGCCAAGCTCTACATCGTCGCAGGATGGGATCTCGTATGTTTTATTTATTATCATGATTTTGCTGCGGTAGATTTTGTTCTTTTATCTCTAAATTTATCTTGTCGTTCGCTTCAAAAAATTTATACTCTAAATCGTCTGAAACGTAACTTATGCTTTTATCCTCGCAAGGCTGTTTCGGTCGAGCTGTGATTTTAGCCAGCATCGGCGGAAGCTCTTTTGAGATTAGCGTTTTTATCGACATATCTAAACCGTGCGTTAGCGTTTTGATAAATTTACCGTCAAGCTGACTTCCATTTTCTATTATATTTAGAGTAGCGTCGTAGCCTAAATTTTTTAGTTCGTCGTAGAGTCGTTGTTTTTCGCTAGCCGGAGCGTAAAAATCGTCATAAGCGTAATGATAGCTCGTGTAAATTTGCTTTTTATAGCCGCTTTGGACTTTGAGGTGTTGCGGCATTAGAATTTCTCTTATATATTTCCTCGACTTGGAAAAATAAGCCGGCGAAGCCTTGTCTAGCGTCCAATGCGTCTTGTCGAATAAATAAAGCTCGATATTGTGATAGCATTCGCTGGTGTAACCGCTGTAATATTTCATGTAATCTATCTCTTTGCCAAAGCCGATAAAAGGCCAGTGCGCTAGCGCGTAGCTACTATTATCTATGACGCCGTCTATGAGCCATGGGGCGATTTTGGCGGCCATATGCGATAGATAGCCTCCGTGCGAGCTGCCGATCATGACAACTGGTAGGTCGTTTATGTCGGTTGTGCACTCAAAAGGAGTGTTGGCTTTTACGAAAAGTAGCGCATTGATCAAATCCTGCGCCTGCATAATGCCGAAATTTTGATATTCGTTTTTAGTCGGTTGAAGAGAAATTGATAGTTTAAGCGACAAGTCTTGAGGTGCTGTCTTATCGCGTTTTCTTGCATCTATTAGATTGTCGATATCAAGTAGGGTTTGCGTATCGATTACGCTTAAATTTTCCAGGAGCTCTATGCCGCACCTGGCGCATTCTTTTTTTAATATCGATCTATCTAAATCGTCAAAAAATATCGTCGCTCCTGTTTGCGGTCTATCGCCGATACAGTGGTAGTTTACGCCTACTACGGCTACGCTAAATTCGCTCGCGACAAACTGCGCTAAGTGCTCGCGGTAGTTGCTGTCTGCGTCTCCTCCGTAGCCGGGGATTATAAAAACTATTGATGTGATCGGCTTTTTGGTATCAAAGCAAAGGTTAAACTCTAGCAGGCTTTCGCGCTTTATATTAAGCTCGGTATCGTCGCAGGAGTGGATTTTATACGTTTTTTTAACTACTGTGCCGTTTTGCCATATTTTTGAAACTTGTAGATTGATTTTATCGTTAGATTCAAAAAATTTATACTCTAAATTTTCCGAGATATAGGTTATGCTTTTATCCTCGCAAGGTTGTTTAGGGCGAGCTGCGATCTTGGCTAACATCGGCGGAAGCTCTTTTGAGATCAGCGTTTTGATGGACATATCAAAGCCGTGAGTTAACGATTTGATAAATTTGCCGTCGAGCTCGCTTTCATCTTTTATTATTTTTAATGTCGCGTCTATGCCGCATGCGTTAAATTCGCTATAAAGTTCTGATTTATCAGCGATAGGAGCGATGTCGTCTCCGGCATAGTGATAGCTTAGATAAATCGGCTTTGGATATTTGCTTTGGGTTTTTACGTGGTCTAAATTTAAAATATAACGTATCTTTTCGTGTGCGGGCATAAATCTCTTATCGGAGCCATCTTTTAAGGTCCAAAGCGTCTTGTCGGAGATGAAAAAATTTATATGTTTAAAAAGCATATCGTTTGATGAGCAGCAGTGATTCATATAGTCAAGCTCCTTACCAAATCCCACGATCCTAAGCGGATATTTGGCGTAGCTACTGTTATCTATGACGCCGTCTATGAGCCACGGAGCGATCTTGGCGGCCATATGCGATAGGTAACCTCCATGCGAGCTGCCGATCATGACGACTGGTAGTTCGTTTAAATTTTTAATCGCTTTAAACGGCGCATTTGCCTTTATAAAAAGTAGGGCGTTTATCAAATCCTGCGCCTGCATAATGCCGAAATTTTGGTATTCGTCTTTTGCCGGATCAATCGTAAGGGATAAATTTAAAACAAAATCTTTTGGAAATGCTCCGCTATTTTTATTGTTGTCTATATAGTTACTAACCGCAGACAAGACGCCGTTTAGCTTATCGAAATTTTTTAGCGAGCTCAGATCGCCGCCTAGTTGCAGGTTTATTTCTCGGCATTTTTCTCTTAAAATTTCTTGATCAAATTCGTCCATATAGTATCTAGCGCCCGTAACTAATCTGTTGTAGATATGGTGATAATCTACATTGATCACGGCTACGTTAAATTCTCTGGCGGTAAATTCGGCTAGATAGTCTCTATATGCTTTATCGACGTCGCCGCCGCATCCAGGCACTATAAAAACTATGGCGTTAACCGGCTTATCGTCATCGTAGCACAGTTTGAAGTTTAATTTCGTAGAGCGTTTAACGCCCAGCTCCATATCGTCGCAAGAGTTGATTTCGTAGATTTTACTGACTACCATTTTTTGCCTTCCGTGATTTTTTGTATTATACCTCTGCCGAGCTAAATTTAGCTTTTTTGTCAAGTGTAATCGGTCGATCGTAAGCTATGCGGTGGTTATACTAAGGATTATGGAATCGATTTTTGGTTTTGATAAATTTAAGCGTAAGATTTAAATTTTAACTGCGAGATTAGAAATTATTTGCAGTTTCGCCGCCAAATTTAAGTAGAGCCGAACCCCAAGTAAAACCGCCTCCAAATGCGTCAAGTAAAAGCAAATCGCCTTTTTTAAGCTTGCCCGCTTCGTATGCGTCATTCATCGCCATAGGTATAGAGGCTGAGCTTGTGTTGCCGTATTTTCCTACGGTTACGACGCACTGCTCGTTTGTAAAATTTAAGCGCTGCTTGACCGCCTCGATAATGCGTAAATTTGCCTGATGAGGTATAAAAAGATCGATTTTATCGCTTGAAATTTGATTTTTTTCCAGGATATCTACGACGTCTTTGGTTAGCGTCTGGACGGCGATTTTAAAGACTTCGTTGCCCGACATCTTGATAAATTTCTCTTCGCCACCTGGCGTTATGAGTAGGTTCGCGTAGTTGCCGTCGGCTGCGGTGTGAACGTCGATTATTTCGTTTTCTTCGTTAGCGCTTACGACCGCGGCACCCGCTCCGTCGCCAAATAGTATGCAAGTCGTTCTGTCCGTCCAGTCGACAATCTTACTTAGTTTTTCGGCTCCGATTATCAATACGTTTTTTTTGTTTCCGCTTTCAATTAGTGATTTTGCAAGCTCAAGCAGATAAATAAAACCGGTGCATGCCGCGCTTATATCAAATGCCGTAATGGTATTTATGCCTAAATTTTTAGCGATTTTACACGCCGTCGAAGGCATACAAAAGTGATCTGGCGAGATTGTCGCACAGATAACCGCATCGACATCTTTTGCCGCCAAATTTGCTCTTTCAAGCGCTATCTTTGCCGCTTTCGTGCCAAGCTCGCTCGTGTCTTCGCCCTGCGCTATGCGTCTTTGGCTGATGCCGGTGCGTTTAACTATCCATTCGTCGTTGGTTTCCACCATTTTTTCAAGGTCGAAATTTGTTAAAATTTTAGGCGGAGCGTATGCGGCTATGGATATTAGCGAGGCTTTTGGCATTAAATTTTTCTTTGTAATTTCATTTTGCGAAGTGCGAAAGCTCGTCTTCGATGACTTTATTTATATCGGAGTTTGCGAATTTTAGAGCTTGAAATATCGCGTTTTTGATAGCTTTTGGGGTACTTTTACCGTGGCTTATTATGACGCAGCCGTTCACGCCAAGTAGCGGTGCGCCACCATATTCGTCGTAATCAACTTGCTGTTTTAGAGTTTTAAAAACTTTTTTCATGAGAAGTGAGCCGGCTATAGCGACCGGGGATTTTTTAACGTGTTTTTTGATGATTTTTGTTATGGCGTCGGCTACGCCTTCGCTTGTTTTTAGTAGGATATTTCCGACGAAACCGTCGCAAATTACCACATCGACGCTTCCGTCAAAGACTTGATTTCCTTCGGCGTTTCCTACGAAGCTATCAAGTTTTGAGATCATTTCAAAGGCTTCTTTCGTCGCCTCGTTGCCCTTACTGCTCTCTTCGCCGTTTGAAAGAAGCCCTAATTTAGGGGATTTTATTTTTAGAATTTCTTTTGCATAGGCTTCGCCCATTATAGCAAATTGAAACAGATGCTCCGGCCTGCAGTCTACGTTTGCGCCGACGTCCAAAACTAGCGTATTGCCGCCGGTTACGTTTGGCATCAGCGTCGCTATCGCCGGGCGAGAGACGTTTTTGAGTCGTCCGACTCGAAGCGTGGCAAGGCTCATCGTAGCTCCGCTGTGTCCTGCCGAAACTACGGCCATAGTTTGTTTATTTTTAAGTAGCTCGATAGCCTTAAAAATACTACTTTCTTTTCGCTTTAACGCATCAGTGGCGCCGTCGCTCATAGAGACGACCTCGTCGGCTTGAATAAATTTTACGTATTGTTTTAAATTTTGCGGAACGAGGCTTTCTAAAATTTTCGTATCGCCTACCAAAACGGCTTCGAATTTTACTTCTTTTAAAGCCTCGATCACGCCGCCGATAATAGGTTGCGGACCGAAGTCGCCGCCCATTGCGTCAATGCAAATGCTCGTCATTTGTATTAATACTCTCCGGTAGTTTTATTTACGCGGTGAGGCATTTTCCATGAGCCGTCTTTATCTTTTACGGGAACGGGAAGCGTTACTTTGTAGTGCGTTCTTCTCTTTGCCGCGCGAGTATGACTTACTCTTCGTTTAGGTACTGCCATTTTATTCTCCTTTATAGATTTTTACATTTATCACAATAAAAATAATCGCTCTTAAAAGCTTCTATTTCGCTTGTTAATACTTCTTCTAAATTTACAAAACCGTCGAAAAACTCTACTACATCGTCGAGATTTTCTTCTTTACCTTTATAAATTCCGTCGCTTAATATCAAATTTACGTCTTCATCAAGCTTTAAATTTATATCTTCGCCGCATCGGTCGCAGTTGTGAGCTATCTCGCCTGCGATTTTGCCTTTACAGCTAACTAAATTTTGATTTATTCTTTTTAGATCGCCGTTAAAATTTACCCCGTCCGAGTTTAGCTCGAACGGCATTTGGTTATTTGCGATTTTGGCGAAAGATATTTTCAAAATTTAACCTAAATTTAGCAAATTTCTCTTGTTGCAAAGAAAAATGCGATCTCGTTTTTAGCGTTTTCTAGGCTGTCGCTACCGTGAACGGCATTTGCGTCGATGTTCTCTGCAAAGTCGGCTCTGATAGTGCCCGGTTTTGCTTCTTTTGGGTTTGTTGCGCCCATTAGATCGCGATTTTTAGCTACCGCATCGTCGCCCTCAAGAACCATAACTACGACCGGTCCGCTCACCATAAAATCAACCAAATCATTAAAGAAAGGTCTGTCTTTGTGAACTGCGTAGAAAGCTTTTGCGTCGCATGTGCTTAGTTTAACTTTTTTCATAGCGGCGATTCTTAGTCCGTTGCTTTCGAATCTATCCATGATTTTTCCGATAACGCCCTTTTTTACGGCATCAGGCTTAATAATAGAAAGCGTTTGTTGCATAAAATTTCCTTTTTGTGGTTTTTATAAGGCGGTGATTATATCAAAAAAAAATTAAATTTCAAAATAAGCCCCGCAAAAGGGCTTAGGTGCGGAGTTTACGAGATGACGGCAGTTTCGCCGGTTCTCATATCTGCGGTTATCTCGTCGCGAGAAGGCTGTCCTGCATAAGGAGCGTCCCAAACGATGCAGCCGTCGGTCGGACAGGCCGAGGCGCATGCCGGCTCGTCGTTAAATCCTACGCACTCGACGCATTTATCCGCATAGACGTAGTATGCGTCCTCGCCGGTCGGGTTATCCGCGTCGTCTACGATAGCGCTCGTCGGGCACTCGTCGATGCATGAGCCGCAGCTGATGCAAATATCTGTTATTTTTACTGCCATTTTTTATCCTTTTTGGTCAAAATTTTCGCAAGAATATCAAAAACTAAGTAAATTTGATATTAAATTTTTTCGTTAAATTTTAAAACGAAAACGTTAAATTTTTAGCTCTTTTTAATATTTAGATGATATAATTTCGCTACAAATAAAAATTATTAAGGAGAAAAAATGTTAGTAACAAAAAAAGCACCTGACTTTACAGCTGCAGCGGTTTTAGGAAGCAATCAGATCGTAAATGATTTCAACCTATATAAAAATATCGGCGAGAAAGGCGCGGTAGTATTTTTCTACCCTATGGACTTTACATTCGTTTGCCCTAGCGAGATCATCGCGTTTGATAAAAGATACGACGAATTTAAAGCTCGCGGTATCGAAGTTATCGGCGTTTCAACAGACAACCAATTCTCTCACTTCGCATGGAAAGAAACTCCGGTAAATAAAGGCGGTATCGGCCAAGTTCGCTTCCCGCTAGTAGCCGATATGACGAAGTCTATCGCTCGCGGTTTTGACGTACTTTTAGAGGATGCGGGCGTAGCGCTTCGCGGTAGCTTCTTGCTTGATAAAGACGGCACCGTTCGCCATGCGGTTATCAACGACCTTCCGCTTGGAAGAAACATCGACGAGATGATAAGAATGGTCGATACGATGCTATTTACGAACGAACACGGAGAGGTTTGCCCTGCCGGCTGGAACAAAGGCGATAAAGGCATGAAAGCCGATACCGCAGGCGTCGCAGACTACCTATCTCACAACGCAGACAAACTATAATTATCCAAATTTAAGGGCGAGCTCTCGCCCTTAGTGCTTCTTTTCTACATCTTTACATCAAAACGACATTAAGTTTAATACAAAATATCAGTACTTAAATGAAAAAATAAGGATTTTTTACTATAATCTAGTTTTAAACTTTATTCGGAAGGAATCATATTTCAGATGAACAGTACGTATAACGACAGCTCTTTTATGCGCGAGGACGCAGTGACCGTATTTGCCAGAGTACGAAACGATAACCGCCAGGTGCACTTTCTAAATCTTTACAACGGCGTAAAAGTCGAGTGCATGGGCGAAGTAGAGCATGTAGAAGACGATACGGTCGTCTGCAAGGTAGCATTAGAGCAAATTTTGGCCATGAAAGAGGAACAAAACGCCTATATCGTACGCGATGAATATTTTTCCGAAAATTTAAGGGCGGATATCATCGGATTTGATCTTGCAAATTTGACCGTTACTCTACAAAATTTCACGTATATGCAAAATCTGCACGCAAACCTAAGAAAACATCAGCGCGTTTATCCCGATCGCTATACTAGAGTGATCTTGACGCAAAACGGTAGCGAAATAAGCGGCAATCTATACGATATCTCAAGAGGCGGCCTAGGCGTCGTTAGCTTGGATGACGGCGAGTTTAAAGAGGGTGAGCCTATAAATGCTAAATTTGAGCTAAGCATACTAGATGAGGCTAGCGACTCTAATAAAAATATAGAAATAGACACTAATCTAAAATTGGTCGCTGCGTTAAGATATAAAGGTGCGATGAGATATTGTTGCGAGCTAGCCGATAAAGACGGCGCAGGCGAAGATATAGCGAAATTTGCCAAAAGACGCGTAATAGAAACTCTCGAAGAGCTAAAAGAGCAGCTAAAAACCTACCAATAAATTTAACGCAAAATAAAAAGGCGAGCATCGTGCTTACCTTTTTAAAATTTTACCCGCTTCGATTTCAAATTTACCCCGCAGCTTCACCCGAAATTTAAACAAAAATCAGTAAAATAGCCCAAAATCTACAAGGAAATTTTATGAAAACTATTCAAGAAAATTTAAAGCTATTTTACGTCGGCCTCAAAGACAAAGAGCCGTTTTTTTACAAAAACAAAGACCTCACGACGCATGCAGCCATCATCGGCATGACCGGTAGCGGTAAAACAGGCCTTGGCATCGGCATCCTAGAAGAAGCCTGCATCGATAATATCCCGACCTTTATAATCGATCCAAAGGGCGATATGACAAACCTCGCTTTGGCGTTCCCGCAGATGCGCGCGCAGGATTTTGTACCATATGTCGATGAAAACGAAGCGCAAAACAAAGGCATGAGCGCGGATGAGTTTGCCGCTAGCGAAGCACAGACGTGGACAAAAGGCATCGAAGGCTCGTTTCAAAGTCTAGAGCGCGTGGGGCTTTTTAAAGATAGCGCCGAGCTAAAAATTTATACTCCAAAGAGCAGTAGCGGCGTCGGCGTGGCGTTGCTCGGGGATTTTGCCCGTCCGAATTTAGACGCAGGCAGCGAGGAGTTTAGCGAGTACGTAGGCTCCCTGGCTAGCTCCGTGCTCTCGCTCGTGGGCATAGAAAACGACGTAAACTCAAAAGAACACCTGCTCATTTCGAACATCTTTATAGATAAATTTAGCCAGGGCGCGGACGTGAGCCTAGAGGAGCTCATCGGCTTTATCGCGACGCCTCCGTTTGCTAAGATCGGCGTATTTGACGTGGAGAAATTTTATCCGAGCTCCGAGCGTATGAAACTAGCGGTTAAGATCAACACGCTGCTTGCAAGCCCTGATTTTCGCGCGTGGCTGAGCGGCGAGCGACTCGATATTTCAAAAATGCTTTTTAACGCAAACGGCAAGGCAAAGTGCAATATCTTTACCATCTCGCACCTAAAAGACGGCGAGAGGATGTTTTTCGTGACGCTGCTGCTAAATGAAATCATCGCGTGGATACGCAAGACCGAGGGTACGAGCTCGCTTCGCGCGGTGCTTTATATGGACGAGATTTTTGGATTTTTCCCGCCAAACGGCAATCCGCCGTCCAAAACCCCGATGCTAACTCTACTAAAACAAGCCCGCGCGCACGGCCTTGGCGTGATACTTAGCACTCAAAACCCGGTCGATCTTGACTACAAGGGCCTTAGCAACATCGGCACGTGGTTTATCGGTCGCTTGCAAACCGCGCAGGACAAGGCGCGCGTGATCGACGGTATGACGGGGCTTGCGGGCTCTGCGATGGATAAAGGCGAGATAGAAAATCTCATCTCAAATTTGCAAAAGCGCAACTTCCTACTAAAAAACATCCACGAGGACGGGCTGTCTGTCATCTCGACGCGCTGGGCCCTGAGCTATCTCAAAGGACCGCTTAGCCGCGAGCAGATTTCAAATTTGATGAAAGAGCAAAAGAGTGGGTCAAATTTTAGCGGATCAAGCCCGGCAAAAAGCTTTGCTGCTAAGCCCGTGCTATCGCCCGATATCGCTCAAATTTACGCCGCGAGTTCAAATTTGCAGGAGGGCGGCGAGCTGGAGGGGTATCTTTACGGTGAAGCCAAAGTACGATTTTACGACGCTAAAAAGGGGCTTGACGAGGTTCGCGAGGTAAATTTCACGCTAAGGCTGGATGAAGCTCAAAAAAGCGCCGACTGGAGCGAAGCTAGCGAAAATATGCATTTTACCGCGGTTTCGGAGCCAAATTTTAAACTATCCTACGCGCCGCTGCCGGGCTTTGTCGCGGGAGCTAAAAATTTCAAAGAGCTAACCAAAAATTTCAAAGAATTTATCTATAGAAACTACAAGCTTAGGCTCTTTAGCGCGCTAAATTTAAGCTCGGCGCCAAACGAGAGCAAGGAGGAGTTTTACGTCCGTTTGGCCGATAAATGCAACGAAATTTTAGAGGCGCAAACTGCTAAGCTCACGGCTGAGTTTGACAAACAAAAAGCGCGCCTAGAAGAGAAGCTAAACCGCTCGGTGGCAAAGCTGGAAAAAGAGCAGCGAGACTTTAAAAGCAAAGGCATCGAGACCGCAATCTCGGTGGGTGCGAGCATTTTGGGCGCGATATTTGGCAAGGGGCTGCTAAGTAGCGGAAACATCGGCAAAGTTGCGACCTCCGCGCGCTCGGCAAATAGTGTGCTAAAAGAGCGTAGCGACGTCAAACTAAGCGAGCAAGAAGTCGCCCAGCTAAACGCGCAGATCGAGGAGCTGATGGCGAAATTTGAAGAAGACGCCAGCGCGCTAAAAGCCAAAAATGACGTGCAAAACGTGGAGGTGACGGAGGTGGAGGTTAGTCCAAAGAGTAGCGATATATACGACGAAAGGGTCTATCTTTTGTGGAAATAACGGCTCGTCTCGCGAGTGCTTTTCCGAGATTTCGCAAAATTTTCGCTCCGCAGGCTATATGCCTAGCGCACGCTCAATTTAGCTTCAAAACTCGAAAAATCATCTCACGATACTTCGCCTTGATTTATTATATTCAAATTTTATTCGCCGAAACCCGCATCTCGAAAACATCAAATTCGATTCAAACCTGCGACGCTTTGCGTCAGCAAAGCTATGTCGCCACCTTAAAAGCGTCGTAGGGGGAGGGGGATTAAAGGGGGTGGGGAGCGACTTCGCAATTTAAGCCCCCGCCCCCTTTACAACAAAGTAAAAAACAACCTCAAACGGTTGTTTTTTACTGAAGGAAGCCAAACTTGCAATGCCAAATTTAACCAAACCAAATTTAGCATTTTCAGGGTGCGGGTCTCGGCTAGCAAAATTTACAAATTTGCCGCCCTTTAAAACGACCGATTTATCAAAAAATCAGCCGAATTTAATTAATATTGCGAAATCTAAACAAAAATCAGGATAAAAAATGAACGAAAATTTGATAGCTTATGCTGCGGCGTATCTGCTGGGCGGTATCCCCTCGGGCGTGATTTTGGCATATATCTTCGGCGGAGTAAACATCAGAAGCGAAGGTAGCGGCAGTATCGGCGCGACAAACGTCTTGCGCGTGCTAAAGCAAAAAGACCCCAAACTCGCTAAAAAAATCGCGATTTTGACCGTCGTTTGCGACGTTTTAAAGGGCGTATTGCCGATTTTAATCGCGAAATTTGTAGGCCTTGCTCCCGCGACGCTTTGGGCGATGGCGGTACTTTCGGTGCTCGGTCACTGCTATTCGCCGTTTTTAAAATTTGAAGGCGGCAAGGGCATTGCCACGGGAGCGGGCGTTTTGGCGGTTTTTTTGCCGCTTGAGATCGCTATCGCGCTTGGAGTTTGGTTCGTCGTGGGCAAGCTGCTTAAGATCTCATCGCTCGCCTCGCTAGCCGCGCTTGCGGCGTTTATCGTAGCGACTTTTGCGCTTCAGCCGCAGATTCCTGATATCGACTCTTATGCGCCGATATTTTTGATAGCGTTTTTGGTCGTTTACAAGCACCTGCCAAACATCAAACGCCTGATAACCGGGCAAGAAAAGCGCGTCATTTGACGACGATTATCAAAGATTACGAATTTAGCACGATCATCGGGCTGCTTGATTTTGAGCGCGTGACGCCGCAGAAGGTAAGGGTAAGCGCGGAATTTGAAAGCGGCGAGTTTATAGACTACGTGGAAATGATAAATTTAATCGAGGAAATTTACGCGCGGGAGAAATTTGGTACCGTGGAGAGCTCGCTTGAAATTTGCGCGAAAAAGTTGAAGGAAAAATTTAGCTCGCTTAGCTTTTTAAAAATGGAAATTTTAAAAATCGAGATCGTCAAAAATGCGACGGTTGGCGCAAGAGCTGAGTTTAAATATTAAATTTTTTTTAAAGTATCTTGAAATCTTGCTTAATTTATGCTACAATCCCAACAAATTTTACTGAAGGGAAAAAATGAGAATTTTAATAGTTGAAGATGAGGTAACTCTAAACAAAACCATCGCCGAGGGCTTGCAAGAGTTCGGCTACCAGACCGACAGCTCGGAGAATTTCAAGGATGCCGAATACTACATCGGTATTAGAAATTACGATTTGGTTTTGACTGATTGGATGCTGCCTGACGGCGACGGCGTGGATCTAATCAACATCATCAAACACAAATCTCCGCGCACTGCAGTAGTCGTACTGTCTGCGAAAGACGATAAAGATAGCGAAGTTAAGGCGTTTAGAGCAGGTGCGGACGACTATATCAAAAAGCCGTTTGATTTTGACGTTTTGGTAGCTAGAATCGAAGCAAGACTGCGCTTTGGCGGCACCAACGTTATCAAAATAGACGACCTTATCATTGATCCGGACGAGGAGAAAATCACCTATCTAGGCCAAGATATCGAGCTAAAAGGCAAGCCGTTTGAGGTACTAACTCACCTTGCGCGCCACAGCGATCAGATCGTCAGCAAAGAGCAGCTACTAGACGCGATCTGGGAGGAGCCTGAGCTCGTAACTCCAAACGTAATCGAAGTAGCAATCAATCAAATCCGCCAAAAAATGGATAAACCGTTAAATATCTCGACTATCGAGACGGTCAGAAGACGCGGGTATAGGTTTTGCTTTCCCAAAAAAGCCTAAGATTTAGGTTTATAGTGCAATTAGCATCGGCTTCTACGATGCTAATTCTCATCATCTCCGTTCTTTTATATCAGTATATCAAGGTTACGATATACGAGGGTATCTCGCAATCGCTCGCATATGAAGCTAAAATTTTATCCACGAGCGCAAATTTATCTAAAGTACAAAAACCGTTTGAATACTTCACGCTAAACGATAGTCCCACTAGAGCAAAGCTCGTTGAGGGCAAAACGGTATCGCCTTATTTCGTCACGGAAAGTGTCGGCCAAAAGACCCATTTGACGTTATTTTACCCATATATGGACGATACTAGCATCGCGCTAACCAAAGACACCACCCATCAAAGCAAACTCATAGATCAAATTTTAATCGACATCATCATGGTAAACGCTACGTCGATACTTCTGATTATTTTTTACGTGCTGTTTTTGTCGCGGATGCTGCTTGTGCCGATCAAAATTTTAAGCAGAAAAATGACGAATTTAAACGAGCGATTTTTGCAGACGGTGAGCCTTGAGGAGCTACCGCCCGAGTTTAAGCCGCTGGGCAAAAGCCTAAACCGCCTAATCGAGCGTATTCAGACTTTCGTGCTTTATCAAAAAGAGCTTTTCGTCGGCGTTGCGCACGAGCTAAAAACGCCGCTTGCCGTGATGAAAACCAAAAACGAAGTGACGCTAATAAAACCGCGCGAGAGCGAAAAATATATCGAAGCGCTCAAAAACAACAACGAAGCCATCAATCAGATGAATAAAATGATCGGCTCTATCCTGGAGATCGGACGGCAGGAGGGCGCGCAGTTTGAGGAGGCTGTGCGTATCGACATCATCGAGTTTTTAAATCAATCTGCGAATAATTTTAAAATTTTAGCTCGCGGCGAGGGCAAGGATATAGCGACGGATTTTACGCCTGGCAGTCTTGAAATGACGCTACAAACGACGCTTTTAACGCATGTTATTCAAAATTTCGTTCAAAATGCGATCAAATTTTCTCCTCGCGGCGCCGTGATCACGCTACGCTCGCGCCTTAGCGAAAACGAGTTTATCATCGAGGTCGTAGACGAGGGTTGCGGCATCGACGAGAGCAAGGACCTTTTTGCGCCGTTTAAGCGTTTTGGCGATAAGGGCGGAGCGGGGCTTGGGCTATTTCTAGCTAAGGGCGCGGCTCAGGCTCTGGGCGGCTCGGTGTCTATCAAAAACCGTACCGACGGGCACAGCGGCGCGATCTCGACCCTCACTCTAGCGATAAATAAAAATAATAAAGGCAAATAAATGGCAAAACGAACCGCCGTCATAGATCTAGGCTCAAATTCGATGCGAATGGCGATTTTTGAGAAAACTTCGCGTTACGCGTTTCACATCATCGGCGAATTTAAGATGAAGGTGCGTCTGGGCGAGGGCGCGTACGAGCACGGCGGCGAGATCTCGGAAAAGTCGATGCAAAAGGCCTGCGAAGCGCTTAGTGAGTTTAAAAATATCGCAAAAAGCTACAAATGCTCGAAAATTTTCGCCATGGGCACCTCGGCTCTGCGCGACGCTCCAAACGCCAGCGAGCTCATAGGCATGGCGCGCAGGGAGCTTGGGATAAATTTAAAGGTCGTTAGCGGTAAGGATGAAGCGACGTTTGGCGGAGTGGCGGCGCTAAATTTGCTTGAGCCGCTAGAGGAGTTCGTCACGCTTGATATCGGCGGGGGTTCTGCCGAGCTAGCGCTTGTTAGTGGCGGCAAGATAATAGATGCCGTGTCGTTAAATTTGGGCACGGTGCGGCTAAAGGAGCTATTTTTCGATAAGAAAAATTTAAACGCTGCAGCGCCCTTTATCAAAGAGGCATTTAAAAGCTTGCCTAAAAACTTTAAAAGCAAAAACCTAGTCGCCATCGGCGGTAGCCTGCGCGCGATATCTTCGGCCATCATGTCGGCGCAAGACTATCCGCTAAAAACCGTGCATAACTTTGCCTACAAATTTCAAAACCACAAAAACTTCATCGAAAATTTAGCCCGAGCGAGCGTGCTGGAGCTTGGGAAATTCGGTATCAAAAAAGATCGCTTCGATACGATTAGAGAGGGCGCGCTCATCTTTTTAGGCGCAGTGGATGCAGTGGGCGCGCAAAATATCTATACTAGCGGCGCAGGCTTTAGAGAGGGCGTATTTTTGAGCGATATATTGCGTCCGACGCGTAAATTTCCGCCGAATTTCAACCCGAGCGTGAGGAGTTTGCAAGATAGATTTTTGCTAGACGATAACAAGACGATCGTGAAATACGCCAAAGATCTATTTGCCGCTCTAGAGCCGTTGCATGGGCTTGAGGGGCGATACGAGAGCGAGCTGGCTGTCGCTGCTAGATTGCATAGCGTGGCGCAGTGTTTGGGATTTTATGGCGAGCACGCTAGTTCGGCATTTTTTGTACTAAATGCCTTAAACTACGGCTTTTCGCATGCGCAAAAATGCTTGGTCGCCGCGATCATCGCACAAAACGGCAAGAAAACCTCGAGCGAATTTGAGCGATTTAAAAACCTGCTACCGAGCGAGGATGTCGTGCGCTGGCTGAGTTTTATCCTCGCGCTTGCTAAAAATTTAGACGCAAACTGCTCGCATAAAAAACTGGAGTTTGAGTTTATCAACCACACTTTGCAAATTTACGGCGCTAAGGAGCTGTTTATGGCGAAGGAAAATATCAAAAAGATGACCAAGCCGGATACCTTTGCGATCTGTTTTGCGTGAGTTAGGAATTTCCTAGCTCACTAGATACTGTAATAATCTTTATGTCAAATTCTTCTATTTCTACTAATATTTTTTTAACTATTTCTTTTGCTTTGGTCTCTATATCCTCATCGTTAAAATTCTCTATCTCTGATTTATTAATTTTGTAGATCTCCTTTCCTTTGTTCTTGTTAATATTAATATTTAGTATTTTGCTCAACTTATCTATTTTTTTATTGTGTTCTTCTATTGCACTATCTTTATTTTTATTTTTATTTTTATTTTTATCTTGTTTATAGCTACCATCATATCCAATCCAAATATATTCTTCCTTCGTTATATTAAATTGGATGTCTATAGCATATTTTCTTTCTTTGTTTGCTTCCTTTGCATTTTTGCTGTACATAAAGTTGTATATATAATCGGCATTTTTTGTTCTTATTAGATATAGGTTGTTTAGACGACTATCTTTATAGATTTCTATACCTCTCTCTTCTAGTGTATTTTTTATTGCCTCAAACAACTTATCTAATTTTGTCCTTTTATAGCTAATTAAAATTTGAAGCTCTTTTTCATATTTGTCCCAAATTTGCTCACATAAATTTTGTAGTTTTTCATTACTCATAATATTTTTCCTTTTTAGCAAATCGACATAGCTTGATAAAATAATATTTGCTTTTTGAGGCGGATTATTGTTTTTTAGCAAGTATTCTATGCTATCGCCGATTATTTTATATGTCGCTACTAGCCACCAGTCTTGCTCTGTCTCATCCTCAGGCAAGCGCCCGTCCTTCGTTAGAAAAATATAAATTCTTTTAAATTTTTTAAATTTATTATCGATAAATTTGCGATACCGGGGTAACTGTTTTTCACTCTCGTCCGCTTCAACCTTATTTTCTATCGTTATGACAAATTTACTATTTTCGTCAATTAGCAAAAGATCGATATTATCGCTTTCTCTAAAAATTCGTATATTCTTTTCTTGGATTTTTAGATATTTTTCTAAATTTTCGTAACTTTCTGAAGTATTATTGCCGTTTTCTAGCGTAAATTTTAAAAATCCCTCTAAAATTTGATATTTTAATCCGTGTTCATTATCTCCAAAGAGCCAGGCTAAGGTATTTGAGTGTTTTATTTCTTGATTGCCAAGACCCGTAATTTCAAAGATATTAAAGTCCATTACGCTATTTTTGATAGCGTTAAATTTTTCTTGAGCCTCTTTATCGTTTATAAATTCTTTTAAAATTTCCAAATCGTTTTTGGCCAAATTTATCTCCGAATTTTAGTCTATACTTGCCTTGTCTTTATATGCGTCCAATGTTTGGCGGTTTTCGATGTAGGTGTTTAGCTTTTTTTGATTTTCTTCAAAAAAGCTCTGGAAATCTTGCTCGCTCGTCATCTTTTCTTCGCCGAATTTATCCAAAAGTACGTTTGATGTGCCCGTTAGCACGAGATAGCGTCTGTCAAGATGCTGAAAAAGCACGACTTTGTTCGTATCATCAATCGATTTTTCGTAGATTATCTCCACGCCTTCGTCGCTTTTTACCTTTTCAAACCAGCCGTTTTCGCGCTTTGTTTTTATCGTTTTTTGCTTGTTTTTTAGCTTTGCCTTGATGACCAAAAGCACGACCAAAAGTAGCGCCAAAACGCCTAAAACCGAGTAATATCTATAATCGATCATATCGCTCACGCCTTGCGTCATGAAATTTACGTCGCCGTTTTGCGCGCCTAAATTTAAGCCGGCACCTTGAGCAGACGCGGTCAAATTTGATGCGTTTTGATCGCCGGATAAATTCGTCGCCTCGGTTATATTTTCTCTAGTTTCTTGTGGAGAGAGTGCTGTTGCGGCGGCTGAGTTTGCTGCATTTTCAGGCGTCACGCGTATGCGCAGGCCAAAGCCGTCGGTGGTTTTTGACGCGCTAACGGCCACCTGAGTGTCGCTTTTTATCACGAGGGCTAAATTTTGGCCTCTAGGCTCAAACAAAAGCTCTTGTAGTATGCTTGAATTTACGCTTTTTTCGATATTTTGATCGTTTTGCAGGTCTTTAAAAAGCAGGGTTATCACGCCGTCTTTTCGCTCTTGCAGGATCGCTCCGCTATAAGGCGCGTCAAAACTAAGCATGATATCGACGCGGTCACTGCGCTCGTAAATGTTGTAAGTAGATAAATTTGACCCCCAAAGCGCTACGAAAAACAACAAAAGCGCGGCGAAAATCCTCATAATTGCTCTCGTTTAAAGTACTGGATGACGGATTTTGAGTCTAGGATTTCATTTATCCTGATGGCGAGGTTTTTTTCGTAGACCATTACTTCGCCCTTGCCGAAAATTCGGTTGTTTATAAAAAGCTCCACGCTCTCGCCGGCAGGCTTTTCTAGATCGATAACCGAACCAACTTCGAGCTTTAAGAGCTGCTTTACGCTAATCGTCGTAGTGCCGAGCTCTGAGATAAAATCCACGCCGATATCCATCAGCTCGTCGTAGCTTTTAAAAAGCCCGCCGCGCTCTTGCAACATCTCCTGAACCCCTTGCAGCGCCGTTTCTACGGCATTTATCTCTTGTAGTTCTTCGCTCATGCTTTTTTATATCCTACTTGAAATGTTCTATTTTTGATTTTATAGACGCGCTTGTCGTCTAGTTTGACGTGAAAGCTCGTCCTACCTAGATACTCGGGAGTGCCTAGTTTATAAGCGTTTGCTTCGCGTTCGTTGAGTAGATTTTTAGCGTAGCCGATCGTGAGATTTGCCACCTCTTTGCAGATGTCGCTTAGCTCGTCTTCGGCTAGTTTATCGACGCCAAGAAGCACGCTAGCAAAGCGGTTTAGCGTATCTTTTTTAAAGTAAAGATAAAAGTGAAACTCCTCTTTGCCCTTAAAAATCGGCAAACTCGATCCGTAAAATTCCCCCTCCGCGCTCTTTGCGCTCTCTACCTTGTAGCCCAGGGTATCCTCGCACAGATGCTTGATCCCAAGCTCCGCAACGTCCATCATCGCGCCGTCCTTTAAACAAAATTTTATAATTATACTTAAATTTAACGCAAACGCCGCTAAATTTAAAAAAGTTTATTGATTTGCTTTATCAGCTCTTCGCCCTCAAATTTGGCCGTGAGCTTTACTATCTCGGTGCCGATTATCGCGCCGTCGGCGTAGGTTTTTACCTCGTCGGCATCGTTTTTATTTTTCACGCCAAAGCCCACCGCAACAGGCAGATCGCTTCTTTTTTTTAGACCCTCTACTAGCGCCTTTAGCCTCTCCTCGCTAGCTCGCTGCGACCCGCTCACGCCAATAGCGCCCAGAGCATAGACAAATCCTGAGCCGAATTTTAAAATTTTATCCGCGCGGTTTTGCGAAGTGACGCTGATTAACGGGATGAGATCAAGGTCAAATTTAGCGCACAGTCCCGCTACCTCCTCGCTCTCCTCAAACGGCAGATCGGGGATGATAAATCCTGCTATACCGACCTCTTTTGAGCGAGCGATAAACCTCTCTACGCCGTAGGCAAACACGATGTTAAAATACACGAGAAATACGACCGGTTTATTTATCTTGCCTTTGCACTCTTCTAGCATGGTAAATACCGTGCCTGTATTTACGCCCTTTGCGGCGGTTTCAAAGCTAGCTTGCGCGATGAGTTTGCCGTCTGCGAGCGGATCGGAGTAGGGGATGCCAAGCTCAAGTAGATCCAGGCAGCTGCCGTCTAAATTTAATAAAAACTCCTTAGTCGCTTCGACGCTAGGATATCCCGCCACGACGTAGCCGATGTTTGCTTTTTTGCCCGCGAACGCGTCTTTTACCTTAGCCATAAATTTTTCCTTTCTCGTAGCTCATCACGGTGTTTATGTCCTTGTCGCCGCGTCCCGAGACATTTACGACGATGACGCTTTTTTTCGTCAAATTTGGACATAGCTTTTCTAGATACGCTAACGCGTGCGAGCTCTCGATCGCAGGTATGATGCCCTCTAGGCGGCTGGTTAGATATAGCGCGTTTATGCACTCGTCGTCTGTGACGCCGTAGTAGGCGGCTCGCTTGCTCTCGTGGAGGTGCGCGTGCTCGGGGCCCACGCCCGGATAATCAAGCCCCGCCGAGATACTATGTACCGGCTCGATCATGCCGTATTCGTCTTGAAGCACGATCGTTTTCATGCCGTGAATGATGCCTGTGCGGCCCTTGGTTAGAGTTGCGGCGTGATACGGAGTATCCGCGCCTAGGCCCGCAGCCTCGACTCCGATCAAATTTACGTCCGCGTCGCCCAAAAACGCGCTAAAGATGCCGATGGCGTTGCTACCGCCGCCGACGCAGGCGATGACGTAGTCGGGATGTACGCCGTATTCTTTTAGTTGCGCCTTGGTCTCGCGGCCGATGATACTCTGAAAGTCGCGCACGATCCTAGGATACGGGTGCGGGCCGACCGCCGAGCCGATGACGTAAAATGCGCTTTCTATCTCGTTTACCCACGCTTGGATCGCTGCGGTAGTGGCCTCTTTTAGCGTTTTTAGGCCATCTTCTACGCTCACGACTCTGGCGCCTAAAAGCTGCATGCGAAATGCGTTTAGCTGCTGACGCTCGACGTCGGTAGCACCCATATATACGTCGCACTCAAGACCGAGCAGTGCCGCCGCCGTCGCAGTCGCCACGCCGTGCTGACCGGCTCCCGTTTCGGCTAAGACCTTCTTTTTGCCCATTTTTTTGGCAAGCAATGCCTGAGCTAGGGCGTTATTTATCTTGTGCGCGCCCGTGTGGTTTAGATCCTCGCGCTTGAGGTAAATTTCATGCCCGTAGTGCTCGCTTAGGCGTTTTGCGTGATATAGCGGACTCGGGCGTCCGACGTAGTTTTTTAGTAGGTCGTCTAGTTCGGCTTTAAATTCAGCCGTTTTTGCGATATTCTCGTACGCAGCCTCAAGTTCGTCTAGAGCGAACATCACGGTTTCGGGCACGAACTGCCCGCCGAATTTGCCGAAATATGCTTTGGTGTTCATCGGTATCCTTTAAATTTTCGTTCTATTTTAGCATTTTAAGTTTTTATTAGGCTTATTTGGGACGCGGATAGGCCTCGTTAATCGGTCTGTGAGGGAAACGGGAAATTTAAAAACATGCCATATTTTATTTAGGCAAGGCGGCAAAGGCGTAAAATTTGCCTTCGCCGCAAACAAATTTACGCCTTTATTAGCTCTAAAATTTTCTTTATTTTTTCGGCCGATTTTATACCGTTTTCATCCTCGACTTTTGAGTTTAGATCGAGTACTCGCGGGTTAAATTTGACCGCTTCGCGCGCGTTATGCTCGCCGATGCCGCCTGCCATGCCAAAGTCAAATTTGACCCCCCGCAAAATCTCCCAATCAAAGCTAATACCGTTACCGCCTGCATTTTCGCCTTTGCAATCAAAAAGCGGCATATCGCAAAGCGCGGTATCGACGGCGGGTAGCGCATCTAGCACGCTATAAACGCGCCAAACCCCTAGCCTCATCGCCTTTAAATTTGCGTACAAATTTGAGCTAACCTCGCCGTGGATCTGCGCGACGTCAAGCGCGGCAAATTCGCAAATTTCCATTATCTCGCAGTCGCTTTGCCCGGCAAAAACTCCGACGCATTTTTTACCCGCCTTGTGCGCTATATCCGCTATCTCTCGCGCCGTCTGAGCGCCTACTTGGCGTTTGCTTTTGGCAAATATCGCACCTAAAAAATCGACGTCCAGGCTCGCCACGTCGCGCGCCTCCGCAGGCGTTTTGATACCGCAAATTTTAACCAGCGTCACGCTTTGCCCCGCACGTAGTCCTCAAAATAGCGATAAACTTTACCGCTTTTTATCGCGTCCAGGATGACCTCTTTTGCCTGCGCTGGGCTATCAGCGACGCCAGCGGCGTATAGCGCAAACATCGCGTTTAGCACAACTATGTCAAATTTCGGTCCGCTAATCTCACCTTTTAAAATTTGCTTTAAAATTTCAGCGTTTTGCTCCGGCGTGCCGCCCTCGATCTCGCTGTGAAACGCCCGTTTGAAGCCAAACTGTTCGGGCGTGATGCTGTACTCGCTGATCTGGCCGCCGCGTAGCTCCACGACGCGCGTCTCATCGCATAGACTGATCTCGTCTAGTCCGTCCTCGCCGCGAACCACCAGCGCGCGCTCGCGTCCCAGCAGCTGCAGCGTCTCGGCGTAGAGGCGCAAAACGGGCTTATGATAGACGCCCACGAGCTGATTTTTGAGCGCCAAATTTGGATTTAGCAGCGGGCCAAGTACGTTAAAAACCGTGCGGATACCCAGGCGCTGGCGCACCTCGCGCACCTCGCCCACTAGCGGATGGAAAAACGGCGCGTGGAAAAAGGCTAGATTTTTATCGTTTAGTAGCTCGCGCTGCCCTAGGAGCGAATTTGAGCTATGAACGCCCAAAATTTCCAGCACGTCCGAGCTGCCTGATTTGCTAGAAACGGCTTTGTTTCCGTGCTTTGCGACCTTGACGCCAAGGCTCGCTAAGATAAACGCGACGGTCGTTGATATATTTATCGTCTTAAAGCCGTCGCCGCCAGTGCCGCAAAGATCGATCATCGGCGAAGGATCGCGGTAGGTCTGCGAGTATTTTAGGATGTTTTTGGCGAGGCTTGCTAGGCTTTGCGGATAGAGGCTTTTTTCGCTGATCAGCACCAAAAGTGCCGCTAGCTGCGTGATCTCGTACTCTTTGCTCGCGATGATTTCGCAAATTTGCTCAAAGTCGCGGTCGTCCAGGCGCTCGTTTTCTTGTAGCTTGATTAGAAACGGCTTTAGCGGGCGGATTTTGGGCTCTTTGGCGACGTCTGTCGCAGGCGTGGCTTCGTAGTTGATGAAATTTTCGATGATTTTTTTGCCGTACTGCGTGAAGTAGCTCTCGGGATGAAACTGGATACCAAAAATCGGCCTATCTTTCACGCTAAGCGCCATCACTACGCCGTCCTCGCTCAGGGCTGAGGCCTGCAAATTTGACGGTAGCTCGTCCACGTAAAGCGAGTGGTAGCGCATGACCTCAAATTCGTCCGGCAGTCCCGTAAATAGCGGCTCTTTGCGGCTAACTTTTATTAGCGAGGTTTTGCCGTGATAGGGCTTTTCTAGGCGTTTGATCTTTGCGCCGTGCACCAGGCCGATCGCCTGATGTCCGAGGCAGATACCAAGGATCGGCGCGGCGATGTCGCTTCGCAAAATCTCTAAACAAATGCCGCTATCTTGCGGGTGTTTTGGCCCCGGGCTTAGCACGATTTTGCTCGGATTTAGCCTGCGGATCTCATCTAGCGTGATCTTGTCGTTGCGCACGCAGCGCACTTCTTCGGAAGTTAGTTCGCGTAGGTATTGTTCTACGTTGAATACGAAACTGTCGTAATTGTCGATCAATAAAATCAAAATTTTCTCCTTTTTTGCGGCTTGTCTCGCGAGCGCTTTTTGTGGATTTCGTTAAAATTTGACTCGATAGGCTATATGCCTTATCTTCGTCAAATTTTAACTTCAAAACCCCAAAAATCATCTCACGATACTTCGTCTTAACTTTTTACTTTCAAATTTGAAGTCAAATTTGCAAATTTTACCCACCGAGACCCGCATCTTGAAAATATCAAAATTTGAAAAACTTACTTTCTGTAAAACTGAATTTTTGGGAGAGGAAGAGGTTCTACTTACGGTCTGCTTGCAGCTACAAACAAAGTGAAGTAGAGCGTCGCCTTCCTTTACTTCGCGTTTTGCGCTCGTAACTGTCGGAGGCAGACCCTCTCCCAAGCCCTCTCTAACCCCACTGCACGTGAGAGGTTGCTGCACTACGTGCAGGTCAAATTTCTCAAATTTCCATTGCATTTTTCGCAAATACATTTAGCACCGAGGCGCGTTTTTTGCAAATCTCTTTATATTCGTATTCCGGCACGCTATCTATCACGATACCCGCTCCGGCCTGCACGAAAATTTCGGCGAAATTTACACTGAGCTCCCCGCCTTTTAAATTTGACTCGTTTGCGCCGTCAAGGTGCGGGTCATGCCCGCTAGCGTCAAATTTGCCGCCAAATTTACGCGCAAATATCGCGCTTCTAATCAAAATCGCCATTTGCGCGTCGCCGTTAAAGTGGAAAAATCCGATGCCGCCGCCGTATGCGTTGCGCCTATAGGGCTCAAGCTCGGCGATGATCTCCATGGCGCGGATTTTGGGCGTACCGCTGAGCGTACCTGCGGGGAAGATGCTACCGACCGCGTCAAATGCGTCCAGATCGTCCGCCTTCGCGCCGTAGACGTCGCTTACGATATGCATCACGCTCTCGTAGCGCACGATACGCATGGCGTTTTTGACCGCGACGCTTTTTGGCTTGCTGACGCGGCCGATGTCGTTGCGGGCGAGGTCGATGAGCATTTTGTGCTCGGCTAGCTCCTTTTCGTCGCTTAGCAGCTCGCGCTCGAGCGCGGCGTCCTCTATCGCGTCCTTACCGCGTCCGCGCGTGCCGGCTATGGGCGCGACGTAGATCTTGCCCTCTTTGATCTCGCAGACTAGCTCGGGGCTAGAGCCCGCGACGTCGCCGTAAGGGGTCGGAAAGTGAAACATATATGGGCTCGGATTTGCCTCGCTCAGCGCTCGGTAGAAGTCTAGGCTATCCATATCCGAGGCCAGTTTTAGCTGTTCGCTTAGCACGACTTGAAAGACGTCGCCGCTTTTTAGGTACTCTTTTGCGCGCTTTGCGATACTCAGAAAATGCGCTTTTTCGCCATCAAGATCGGTTAAAATTTGATATTTGCTCTGCCTTTTTGTGCGCTGTTTCTGGGCGGCCGCTTCGTCGTCTGCGCTAAATTTAACGAGAAAATCGTAATACCGCTCGCGGTTGCCGTAAAAGCTGTAAATTTTGCTATTTTTATCAAAGTGTAGGTAAGCGCGGGCGTTAGCGTAGAAAAAGTCGGGGAAATCGTACTGCGACGCGTTAAATTCAGGAATTTTTTCAAAATATTTTATCCCGCCGTAGCCTAGCACTCCAAACAGTCCCGCAAAAGGTGCGTCAAATTTTTGAGCTTTAAAATAGCTCTTAAGCCCCGCAAAATCGGTTTGCTCGCTGCTGATATACTCGCAGTCGATACCGATGATGGTCTGCGTCGTGTCCTCGGCGAGGTAGGAGTTAGCAAATCTCTCGCGGATCTTTTCGTAATAAAAAACTGGGCTCAAAAGTAGCATAAAATATCCTTTAATGTGCGTTGATTATATAAAATTTAAGCTTAATTTTCATTTGACGGCGGCGTCAAAAAGCTCGCGCTCTAGCCTTTGCGCCGCGTCTAGGGCTGGGCAGTCCGAGGCGCCGTATCTGGCAGCGACGCTTTTTATACCCTCAAAGCTCACGACCGTTTTGCCCTCTATTTTTTGAAATAAAAACTTAAACGGAAGCTCTAGCGCTAGGCTAGGTTCGCATTCTATTAAAGGCGCAAGTACGCCGGGAGCGCCGAAGATTACCGTGACCGACGGCGTCAAATTTACTCCCGTTTGCGCGGCGAAAACGTGATGAGGCACTACGGCAAATTCGCTAACGTCTTTCATGTCAAGCAGTCTTTGAAATCTCTTAACCGCGGCTTCTATCTCTAACTCGCTTTGGTCTGCCGTGACGCCTGCGAAGGCCAAATTTAACCCCGCAAAAATCATCAAAAACAATCTTTTCAATAACTTCCCTTTTTTAAATTTTAAAATTAATTTTACCCAAAAACGGCTAAAATCGGATTTTACTTTAAGGCGAGATTATGGAAATTTTATCGGTTGCGTCGATCGGTTACGTTTGTTTGGGGCTATTTGTCGGCTTTTTGTCCGGATTTTTGGGCATCGGCGGCGGCGCGGCGGCCGTACCGATACTCGTATTTTTGGGCTTTGACGTCAAATACGCAATCGGCGTAAGCGTCCTTCAGATGATGTTTAGTTCGGTCTACGGCTCGCTTCTAAATCTCAAAAATAAGACCCTTGATCTAAAGCCCGCTTTGGTTCTGGGCAGCGGCGGCTTTTGCGGGGCGAGCGCGAGCGGCTTTATCGTGGCGAGCGTTCCGTCGAAATTTTTGCTTCTCACGCTTATTTGCATTCAAATTTTTAACGTTATTAAGCTATTTTTTAAAAATCCGGAGCCCAAAGGCGCGCACAATCCCTCTCTCGTGCCGCTTTTTTTCGTCGGACTTTTTGTCGGCGCGGTAGCGATCAGCGTGGGTATCGGAGGCTCTGTTATCATCATGCCGGTTTTGATAAATTTCTTAAACTACGACATAAAAAAGGCGATCAGCACGGGGCTATTTTTCGTGATATTTTCGTCGATTTCGGGCTTTATTAGTCTAACTTTGCAAGGGCTCGTGCAGTACGAGGTTGGCGTTTTGGTCGGTATCGGCTCGCTTATAAGCGTGAGATTTGGCGTGGCTTTAGCGCAAAAGATCGACCGTGCTATCCAAAAAAGATGCCTGCTTGCGCTTATTTGCACGACGCTAATTATAATGATAAATAAGCTTTTTGCTTAAATTTAGTATTTGCTATAAATTTTGGTTTTGCTAAATTTTACCGCTTTAATAGCTGAAACTACTTTTGGCGAGTTTAGAAGCTTGCGTAAATTTAAAACAACGCGGTCAAATTTACGGGAAATGTAGGGGGGCAAATTTATCGCATTCGCCCCAAAAAAATCAGAAATTTTCTAAAAATCCGCCGTCGCTTAGTTTTAGCTCAAGGTCTTTTACGTAGTTTTCGGCCGCTTTTTGGTATTCGTTTTTGCTGGCGGTTTTTATCGTGCCGTTTTTGACGGCAAACTCCAGTTTACGCTCTTGTGCGAATTTCGCCGTTTGCTTTACGATATTTTCGAGCGAGTTTTCTCCGTTAAATTTAAGCGCGATAAAGGCGTCAAACTGCGAAAAATTCGCGAGCACGTTTAGTTCGTCGGCGATTTTTATCACAGGCTCGTCTGCGGCGGAGAAATACTCAAAATATCCGCGCGCTCGCTCTTTTAGGCGGCTTTTGCCTACTTCGTAAGCGATTTTTGGGCGCTCGTAGGTCGTTAGTTTTGCGCAGTTTGCGGCTAAAATTTCCATAAAGCCAAAATAGGCCGATTTTACCGCGTTTTCATCGTCTTTTAAAAGCGCGGCGACGTCGGCGAAATTTACGCTTGCCGGATAAACGTCGGTAAAGACTTGATAAAGCCAGTCGTACTGCGGCTTCATCGGGGCGCCGTTTATATTTACGTAGCCGTCTTTCGTTTTTTCAAAACCTGCCGAGATATGCAGCTTGCAAAGCTCGTCCGTGCCGATATTTATGTTAAAGTCGTCTGAAACGAGGTCTTTGTGCGTTATCATACTGCGTCTAAAAACTCTGTTGGTTAGAAAGTCAAGCATTTGTTCTTTTTCGATACGCGAGCTAAAATTTGTATCTATATACGCGTCAAATTCGTCTATGCCTAAATTTGATTGAAAAACGTCCTCCAGTCCGACCTCGGCGAGATAGGCAAGACCGTTTTTATCAAGATCGGCCGCAAAATCCTTAAAATAAATCGGATCGTTAAAAACTTCTAGATACTCGTGCGCTATATATGAGTTGCTAGCGGATAAGATATAGTCGATGTGAAATTTTAGACTTTCGTAATTTAAGAAAATTTGGCTTACGTTGCCGTCTTTTTGGCAAAATTTCGCGTACTCTCCAAGTACTTTTAAAAGCTCCCTTGCTTTGGCTACTTTTGCGGCCTCTCCTTTTACGTCTTTGGTGCCAAAGACTAAAAAATCTCTGATCGTATCCTTGATCTTCCAGCCCGGATAGACGTTGTAGCTCACGTAGGCCACGCCGTTTGGGCTCAAAAATCGCTTGATGGTTTTTAGGATCGCGTCCTTTACCATATCGGGCACCCAACTATAAACGCCGTGGCAGATGATGTAGTCAAATTTGCCGTAATCTCTCACGTCCGCATCCGTAAAATCGCAGATATCTTTTGCTTTAAATTCGATATTATCCACGCGCATTTGTGCGGCTAGCTCTTTGGCTTTATTTATCTGCACTTCGCTTAGGTCTATGCCTAGCACCTTTGCCTGCGGATTTGCGATAGCAAAAGGAAATAAATTTCCGCCGTAGCTGCAACCGATTTCTAGCACTTTAGCCGTTTTGGACGGCGGCGGAGTTAGCGATAAAAACGAAGCCAAAGCCTCAAGTCGTGCAGGCGAAGTTTCGGGGAAAGCGGCCGAGATATATGGAAGCTCGTCGTAGGATTTTTGGATGTCGTTCATTTTGCAGCCTTAGGTTAAAATATTTTTACGATGATACAGCAACGCCTATTAAATGTGGGTAAATTTAGGCGGTTAAGGCCGCCTAAATTTGATTAAAATTTAAGCCCAAAAACGGCCGAAGCGATAAAGACGACAGTTGCCGTGATAAGAAAAATTCCGATGATATTTAACCAGATTCCGGCCTTTATCATCGAGCTGATTTTTACGTAGCCAGAGCCGTATGCGATGGCGTTTGGCGGCGTGGCGACGGGCAGCATAAATGCAAACGTAGCTGCCATAGCGACCGGGATCGTAAACAGCATAACGTTTGCGCCGGAGTATCCAAGACCTGCGCTAACGCCTGCGATAACGGGTAAAAAAGCCGCTGCGGTAGCAGTGTTTGACGTGATCTCGGTGAGGAAAATGACGAGCGTTACGACGGCCATAATGATCGCGGCGATAGGTAGCGCGCCGAGAGCAGAGACCTGATGTCCGATCCAAAGCGATAGTCCGCTGCTGCTAAACTGCGCTGATAGCGACAAACCGCCGCCAAAGAGTATGAGGATATCCCACGGCAGCTTTTTGGCGCTATCCCAGTCGATGAGACGCTCGCCGCTTTTGTTTGCGGGCACGATAAATAGCAAAATCGCCGTACTCATCGCGATTATCGCATCTAGGCTGGCGATTTTTACATCAAAGGACTTTAGGATAAAGCCCAGCGATATCCAGCACGCAGCCGCCGCTACGAAGATGACTCCGACTAGCTTTTCGGGCGTAGTTATGGGGCCTAGTTTATCTAGCTCGTCTTGGATCACTTTTTTGCCGTTTGGTATCTCGCCGATTTCAGGCTTAAAGAGCACGTAAGTGAGCAAAAACCAACACGCCGCAAGCATAACGACGCTAAGCGGCACGCCCACTAGCATCCACTCAAAAAAGCCGATCTCGATGCCAAATTCGTTTTTCATGTATGCGACCAGAAGGGCGTTTGGCGGAGTGCCGATGATGGTGCCTACTGAGCCTATCGAGGCGGCGTAGGCGATGCCTAGCATTAGCGAGATGCCGAAATTTGAGCTAAAAGTACTCGTTTTTTCTTTTATCTCTTTTGCGATGTCGCGGCCTTTGTGAAATACCGTATTCATAAAGCCGCCTTGCACGCCTTTGCGTGAAATTTCATCCAAATTTGCCACATCCTCGATCGCCGTAAACGTCCATTTTTGAGTCGTTAGGCGTCCGACCAAATGTAGTACGCTAAGACCCACCGGTAGCATCATTATGGCGGTTGCGGTGTTGCTCACCCACATGGATAAAAATCCCGTCGCCACCATAAATCCAGCCACCAGCCGCCTAGGGCTCGTACCAACTAAAAGCACGATGCCAAGGGCGATTCTGGTGTGCAGATTCCACCTTTGCATCGCAAGGGCTAACACGAAGCCGCCCATAAAAAGATAGATAGTGTCCGAAGCATACGGCGCCGCGACAACCTTAAACGCGTCTACGCCAAGCACCGGAAAAGCCACCATCGGCACCAGGGCGGTTGCGGGCAGGGCGATGGCCTCGGTCATCCACCACGCCGCCATCAGCGCGGCTACCGCGGCAACGACTGGCATAGCTTCTACATGCAGCTTTTTGCCCTTGGCTGCAGCTAGGGCGATGTCTCCTGCGTTTGCGGGGAAGATTTTATACACCCAAATCGCTAGCAAAACGCCTAGCACCAGCCCGATGAGCTCGACTCGGTTTGTTCTTCTGTCTATAGGAATGTTTGGATTTGCCATGATAACTCCTATGCTTGGGATAATTTATAATACATCCAAAAAGCTTATGGCTTAAAAAATTCTTTTGCTTTAAAATTGATTTTTTACTAAAGTGTTGATAAAAGTAACAGCGATTTTAGTTAAAGCGATTTTGGGTATAATTACGGGTTAAAAATTTAAAATCACGGAAGCGAAAATGAACGCAAACGACACCATAAAAATCACGGGCGCGCGCGAGCACAACCTGAAAAATTTAAATTTAGAAATCCCAAAAAACAAGCTCGTAGTTTTCACCGGACTTAGCGGCAGCGGCAAGAGCACGCTAGCCTTTGACACGCTTTACGCCGAAGGGCAGCGCAGGTATATGGAGAGCCTTAGCAGCTACGCTAGGCAGTTTCTAGACCGCGTGGGTAAGCCCGACGTCGATAAGATCGAGGGTCTCACGCCCGCTATCGCGATAGATCAAAAAACCACGTCCAAAAACCCGCGCTCGACCGTGGGCACGATAACGGAAATTTACGACTATCTGCGCCTTCTTTATGCAAGGGTCGGCATACAGCACTGCCACAAGTGCGGCAAACCGATCTCTAAAATGTCGGCTAGCGATATCATAAACGAGATCCAAAAGTTGCCTCAGGGCGCTAAAGTCGTCATATACGCTCCGCTCGTGCGCGAGAAAAAGGGCACGTGGGCGGACTTGATCGAAAATTTACGCGGCAAAGGCTACGTGCGCGCCCAGATAGACGGCGTGCAGGTGAGATTAGATGAGGAGATCGAGCTAGCCAAAACCAAAAAGCACACGATAAAGCTCATCGTAGACCGTATCGTGATAGACGCGGATAACGCGCAGCGCCTAGCCCAGGACGTAGAAAAAGCGCTGAATGAAAGCTACGGCGAGGTCGAGATCGAGATCGCAAATGCCGAAGAACTCGGGCTAAAAGAGAGCTTCATTCACTACAGCGAGCACTCGGCGTGTTTTGATTGTAAAATTTCATTTACGCCGCTCGAGCCGCTTAGCTTTAGCTTCAACTCTCCAAAAGGCGCGTGCGAGAGGTGCGACGGCCTTGGCATCAGATATAGCCTGGATCTTACCAAAGTGATCGACGAGGAAAAAAGCATCGAAGGCGGCGCGATAAAGCTTCTTTACGGCTACAATATGAGCTATTATTATAAATTTTTGCTAGCTTTTTGCGAGCAAAACGGTATCGACGTAAAGCGCCCCTACTGCGAGCTTAGCGAGGACGAAAAGCGCCTCGTGCTCTACGGCAACGTAAAAGAGGTCGAGTTTTTCTGGAAGCGAAACAAGCTACTGCGCAAATTTGAAGGCGCGCTAAAAATCACTCACGGACTGCTAAAAGACTACAAGGACTTTGACGAATACATGAGCGAGAAGGTCTGCGACGACTGCGGCGGACACAGGCTAAAGCCTCAAAGCCTAGCTGTCAAGGTCGCAGGGCGCGGTATCGGCGAAATTTTAGACATGAGTATCGAAAACTGCACCGCGTTTTTTTCAGACGAGTCAAATTTTAGCTACCTTAGCGAATACGATAAAACGATCGCAAAGCCGATATTTAAGGAGATAAACGAGAGGCTGTTTTTCCTCTACGACGTGGGGCTTGGCTATCTATCGCTCGGACGCGACGCGCGCACGATTAGCGGCGGCGAAGCGCAGCGTATCAGGATCGCTAGCCAGATCGGATCGGGCCTTAGCGGCGTGATGTACGTACTAGACGAGCCTAGCATCGGCCTGCACGAGCGCGATACTCTAAAGCTCATCAAAACGCTGCGAAATTTGCAAGCCAAAGGCAACTCGGTTATCGTCGTCGAGCACGATAAAAAGACGATCGAGGAGGCCGACTACGTCGTGGATATCGGGCCTGGAGCGGGGAAATTTGGCGGACAGATAGTTTTTGCCGGCGACGTGAAAAGCCTGCTAGGCTCAAGCACGCAAACAGCGCTTTACATAAACGGCGAAAAGGAAATCGACTACCAAAAAAACCGCAAAATCGACACGTGGCTTGAAATCTCAAACGTAAATATCAACAACATATCAAATTTAAGCGCGCGCTTTCCGCTACGAAATTTGATCGGTATCACGGGAGTTTCGGGGTCCGGTAAAAGCTCGCTCGTGCTACAAACCCTGCTGCCTGAGGCTCAGGAGCAGCTAAACCGCGCCAAAAAGGTAAAAAAGGTCGCGGGAGTAAATTTGAGCGGACTAGAAAATCTAGACAAAGTGATCTACCTCGATCAAAGCCCGATCGGCCGCACTCCGCGCAGTAATCCAGCCACATACACGGGCGTGATGGACGAGATCAGAGGGCTTTTTGCGCAGACTAAGGAAGCCAAACTGCGCGGTTACAAGATCGGCAGGTTTAGCTTCAACGTCAAGGGCGGACGCTGCGAAAAGTGCCAAGGCGAGGGCGAGATCACGATCGAGATGCACTTTTTGCCCGACGTAAACGTCGTTTGCGACTCGTGCGGCGGCACCCGCTATAATGCGCAGACGCTAGAAATCCTCTACAAAGGCAAAAGTATCGCCGACGTGCTAAATATGAGCATCGACGAGGCGGTGGAGTTTTTTAAATCCGTGCCCAAAATCGCTAGCAAACTAACAACGTTACAAGACGTGGGCCTAGGCTATATCACGCTAGGGCAAAACGCCGTGACGCTAAGCGGCGGCGAGGCGCAGCGCGTAAAGCTCGCAAAAGAGCTCAGCCGCTCGGACACGGGAAATACGCTCTATATCCTTGATGAGCCGACTACGGGGCTGCATTTCGCCGACGTCGATAGGCTCGTGCGCGTGCTGCACCATTTGGTCGATCTTGGCAACTCGGTCTTTGTCATCGAACATAATATGGACGTCATCAAAAACTGCGACTACATCGTCGATATGGGACCCGAGGGCGGCGCAAAAGGCGGTAAAATCATCGCGCAGGGCAGCGTAAAAGAGGTCGCTAAAAATCACGCAAAAACGGGCAGCTATACGGGTAAATTTTTGGCCGAGGAGCTGGAAAATATGAAAAAAGTAAAAAGTAAGCCAAAAAAGGGATAGGTTTTTTATGGATTCAATAGTTATTGATATACAAAAGCAGGTATTGAGTAAAAGCACCACGGATGTTCTTAGACAAGCTTATATTATTGCTAGAAAATTAAAGATTAAGGATTTTGAAATTTGGATTAATAATGAGTTGAACGGATATAAAGAAGACGCTAGTATTCCAGAGTATAGAAATATTTTTGGAGATATTAAAGGGTGGAATCCGTATCATGGTTGGGTTTCTGTAATAATTGAGAATATTGAAATGTATAATAAATTAACTATGTCTAAAATTGGACAAGGAATTCCAGAATTGGAAAATATAATCAATCGCTCTGAAAATAAGAGCATCATAAGTATAAATTTACCAGACTCGTTTAACCAACTTATAAGTGATGGCTTTCCAACTAAATATAGAAAAGAGTTAAGCCCCACTAGTATAATCGGCATTATTGAGACCGTAAAAAATATTATTATGGAATGGATATTAAAATTGGAAGAAGATGGCATTATAGGAGTGGATATGAAATTTACAGATGAAGAAAAGAAAATTGCAAGTGAAAAGAACTACACGGTAAATAATTTTTATGGTAATGTTTCAAACAGCCAAATTCAGCAGAATAGCAATTACTCTTCGCAAACAATTAATAATAGTTTGGATATTGATAAAATAGTTAAAGTCCTAGAATTAATTAACACCCATAAAAAAGACATTTTGGTATCACTAGACAATCCAAAAAATTTTGAAAAAGAACTAGATGTGGTTAACGATGAAGTAAAGAAGGCAAATCCTTCAAAGGAAGTTATAAGTCAATCATTTAAAACTATTAGGAATATACTTGAAGGCATTGCTGGAAATCTGATTGTGGCAGGAATTTTATACTTTTGGCCGAAAGTATAATGAACTGTCAAATTCTGTCTTTATTTTGTGTGATTTGAAGTCAAATTTAACGAAAGGCAAAAATGAGACTTTGGACGATAAGCTTTAAATATCTCGACGCAAAGGGGCTCGTAGCGCTTTGGCGCGAGGCGCTGCTAGCTAAAAACGTGCTAGCCGGGCTTACTAAAGGCTACAAAAATCACCCGCAGCTTGACCGCTTTTACGCGCACGAAAACGCGTGTGAAGCGATAAATGTGTATCTAGCGGGGGTTTACGCGCAGGCCTGCGCTCGCGGGTATAAATTTGACGCGGCAAAAGTGGGCGAATTTGACGAGCGAAATTTAGCCAAAATAGCCGTCTCTCGCGGGCAGATCGAGTATGAATTCGCCTTTTTACAAGAGAAGCTAAAATCGCGCGACGTCAAGGCTTACGAGCGAAATTTGAGCGTAAAAGATATAGAAATCGCGAGCATTTTTAAAGAGGTCGAGGGCGGAATCGAGCCGTGGGAGAAGGTTAAAATCTAGCGCCGCCTCATGCGTAAATTTTGGCTTGCTTGCGCAAATTTGATTAAAAACACCAAAATAAATTACGCCGATTTTGCCAAAAATTACGGCAAAATTTCGAGCGTTAAATTTGGATATTCAAAACGCCGTAAAATAGCGCAAATTTGGCGCTAGGTTAATACGCGGCTTTAGGCGAGTAGATTTGATTTTGCGTTTCGGCGGCGTATGGACGGTAAGATAAAAATCTCGCATGAATAGCGTTGCGATAAAATCTAAAATTTACTAGCTAGCGCAGGCGTTTGTTAAATTTAGCGTTTTAAATTTGACGTCAAATTTAAAGGACGAAGTAGTCAAATTTAAAAAGGCGAACCCGGCGTTATTTCCGCCAAATTCGCCTCTGTTTTTATAAATCAAACTCTGCCGACGGGCCAAATTCGCAAGCAAATTTGGCAAATCGGCGAGTTAAATTTACTCCGCTTTCATCTGCTCGGCGGCAGGCACTTTAGGCAGTCCGGGCATCAGCATCGTCGATCCGCTAACCGCCACGATAAAGCCCGCTCCGCCGCGGATCTCAAGCGCGCTAACCTCGAAGCTAAAGCCTTTCGGCCTTCCTAGCAGCTTAGCGTCCGAGCTAAAGCTATACTGCGTCTTTGCGACGCAAACGGGCAAACTCTCAAAGCCTAGGCGCGAAATCTCGGCCAGATCCTCCTGCGCGCGCGGGCTAAAGACGACGTCTTTGGCGCCGTAAATTTTAGTCGCGATCTTTTCGATCTTGGTTTTGACGGAGTCGGCGGACTCATACGTGAATTTTATCTCGCGAGCCGGTTTTTCGCAGATTTGCGCGACTTTTTTGGCTAGATCCTCCGTGCCTGCGCTTCCTTTTAAAAAGCCCTCGCACACGCTAAACTCGGCTCCCAACTCCTCGCAAAGAGCCCGCACGTGAGCGATCTCCTCGTCCGAGTCCGTGGCAAATTTATTTAGCGCGACGATGACGTTTTGGTTAAAGTTTTTGAGATTTTCTATGTGGGCTTTTAGGTTTTCGCCGCCTAGCTTTAGCGCTTCTAAATTTGGCTGAGAGATACCGTCTTTATCGCAGCCGCCGTTATATTTTAGCGAGCGGATGGTGCTTACTAGCACGACGCATTTTGGCGCGAGGCCCGCGGTGCGGCACTTGATATCGAGGAACTTTTGCGCTCCTAGCTCAGCACCAAAACCCGCCTCTGTTACGACGTAGCCCGCTAAATTTAGCGCCGTTTTGGTCGCGATCACGCTGTTGCAGCCGTGCGCGATGTTTGCAAACGGTCCGCCGTGGATGAGTACGGGCGTGCCCTCGAGCGTTTGCACGAGGTTTGGTTTTATCGCCTCTTTTAGCAGTACGCAGACGGCATCCGCGCAGTTTAGGGATTTTGCGCGCACGAGGCCGCCCTCTTTATCGTAGGCGACGACGATGTTCTCTACCCGCTCTTTTAGATTTTTTAGGTCGGTTGCTAGGCAGAGGATCGCCATTATTTCGCTAGCGGCCGTGATTACGAAGCCGTCCTTGCGGGTAAATTTATTGCTCTTTTCAAGGCCGATCTCGATCTCTCTTAGCGAGCGGTCGTTCATATCCATGCAGCGCTTGAAAACGACGCGCGCAGGATCGATATTTAGGGCGTTGCCGTGGTGGATGTGATTATCTAGCATCGCCGCGATGAGGTTATTTGCCGAGGTGATAGCGTGAAAGTCGGCGTTAAAGTGCAGGTTGATATCCTCGCTCGGCGTCACTTGCGAGTAGCCGCCGCCCGTCGCTCCGCCCTTTATACCGAAAACAGGCCCCAAGCTCGGCTCTCTAAGCGCGGCGCACACGCTTTTGCCGATACGCGCTAAGCCGTCTGATAGCCCGACGGTCACGGTCGTTTTGCCCTCGCCGTACGGGGTCGGATTGGTTGCGGTAACTAGGATGAGGTTTGCGCCGGACGCGCTGTCTAGTCGCGGCTCGATCTTGGCTTTTAGCTTACCGAAGGTATCCAGCTCCTCCTCGCCTAGCCCCAGTTTTGCGCCGATTTTTACGATATTTTGCGGCTTTGCGCTCGCTTCTATTTCTCTGTCGCTTAGCATCGTCTTTCCTTAAAAATTTGATTTAAAATGATTTTGTAATTTTACCTCGCAAATGCGAAAAATCTCATTAAATTTTAGCCGCTCGTAATCAAATTTGGGCTAAATTTGAAACTAAATTTGGTAAAGGATCGCTATGAAGGCGCTAAACGTTTTGCTTTTTGACGGATTTACTACGATGGACGCGCTGGGGCCTGCCGAGGCGCTATCTAGGGCGCTGGATGGCGAGCTAAAGTGCTATGAGATAGAGTATTTCTCGGCTACTGGCGGACTTGTCGGCGGCAGTACGAGTGCTAAAATTTGGACGCGAAAGCTAAGCGAGATCGCCAAATTTGACGTCTTGCTAGTGCCGGGCGGTTTTGCGGCTAGGGAGCTTGCGCATGATGGCGAGTTTATCGCGGCTCTAGGCGAGCTATCGCGCAGACACGAGTACGTGATCGCGGTATGCACGGGCTCGGTTTTGCTAGCTAAAACAGGGCTTTTGGACGGCGTGGAGGCCACAAGTAACAAGCTGTCATGGCAGTGGGCGACCTCGGAGGCTCCTAGCGTACGCTGGGTGCGTGCTGCTAGGTGGTGCGTTAGCGGGAAATTTTACACCAGCTCGGGCGTGAGCGCGGGCATCGACGCGGCTCTGGGTTTTATCGCGGATATGCACGGACGAGACGAGGCGCAGAGGATCGCCGTGACGATGGAGTATGTGTGGAATAGCGACAAAAACGCGGATCTGTTTTAAAATTTGGCGTGCGGCGGCCGCGGGAATTTGACGGCTAAATTTTAGCCGAGTCAAATTTTGAGGCACCGTGCCTAAAAGATGCGTGAAAAACGAATTTACAAAATTAGCCGTTTAAAAGCACGGGTATAAAAAGAGCAAATTTAGTCTGATATTCGGAGGGCTTCCAAATTTACGGCAAAAAAGCAAATAATCCAAAACAATGCAAATTTTACTGCCAAAAATCGCGAATTTTATAAATTTAGCGGTTTTAGGCGACAGACTTATCGCCGTTTAGAGCGTTTTAAGCTTTTCGCGCACCAAGGCAACGTAAATCATCGCTAGCGTCGTCGCAAACCAGATGACGTAAGGTAAGCAAAAAACAAAAGGCTTTTCGTAGTAGTCGTATTGCACGCCGACGTTGCGGCCGATGTAGAGGTAAAAGCCGCCTACAATGATGACGTAAAGCACGGTAGCGACGGCGTCGCAGGCACGAACTAGTTTGCTTAGCGGGCGCTTAGGTTCTGTTTTGGTTACGTGATCGTTATTCATTTTTTCTCCTTTATTTTTGGGAAATGTTATCATAATTAGCGTAAAATTTTGATGACATATAGTAATTTTTAAAGCAAAAAATTCACAACCAAAAAATAATAAAATTTAAGCGGATTTTATGGGGGGGGGGGGGTAGAATACGCTCTTATTTCACTTTAAAGGATAAAAATGAATTTTTATTTTTTTGACGCAAAAGATTTAAGGCGCGCCGGTAGGTTTTTGGCTATTTTTATATCGTTTATTATCGGCATCGGAGTCAGCGTTTTGTGCGTTCATTTTTTAAAAGACGATAGCTACTCTTTGTTATTTATAGTTGTTATCCCTTTGGTATATTTCGGGCTTAAATTTTATTCAAAATGCCCAAACTGCAAAAAGAGTTTTTGTACTAGAAAAATAGGTCAAGAGACGTTGCGGGAAGAGTTGGCGAAAGGGACTAAGAAGGTGGATAACAGAACGGTAAGTACGACTTTTAGGATAAAAGATATAGAAATTTATACCAAATGCGCTAAATGCGGTTTTGAAAATTTTTATACGGTAACCAAAAAAACAGAGGTGTAATTTTTTAAGGATTTTAAACATCTTAAAAAAATTTAATCAATAGGAGCAAAAAATGCTAAACGAAAATTTTAAAAAATGGGCTTTGGGTTTTAGCGGTTGTGACGGCGGCGATATCGGTAACGCCGAGCATCCTAGTGTTTGGTTATGCGGGATAGAGTGGGGCGGCGGGTTTAAACCTGAAGAGTTGGCCGACGAGTTTAAGGATGACGTTAGCAAGCCGTCCGCAGGATACGAGAGTCACGAGCGAAATTTGGCGTATCAATATAATATCAAAGCCCTTAAGCTGCTTTGCGCGATTAACGGAGCGAGCGATCATGTCAAATTTAACGAAACCGTAAAGCCGTTTACGCAAGGTGCAAAGGGGTATTTTAAGCTAAATTTGTATCCGCTTGCGTTTAAAAATACTAGTCATAGCCTCTGGAGCGAGGGGTTTGCTAAGGCAACCGGTATAGAAAATAAGAGTGAATATATACGCTGGATAGAGCAAAATCGCTTCCCTAAACTTAGGGCATGGGCAAAAGAGCGCAAGCCACGCCTAATAATCTGCGTGGGAATAAGCTATAAGAACGAATTTATCGCGGCATTTGGCGGCGAGGGCGTGCAGGTGAAGGAAGCGGTCGCAGGCGGTAAGAAATTTTATTATTTTAAAAACGAGGCTGGCACAATCGTGGCGATAACGTATTTCTTGGGCAATCCACACGGTTTAAATTCTGACGCGGCGATAAAAGCTACTGGAGAGAAAATAGCTCAAATTTTAGCTCAAAACAGCAAATAAACTTAGCGTTAAAGGCATTAAATAACTAAAATTTACCGTGATCGCACGCCAAAAAAACGGCGAGTGTGATTTGAGTGTACTTCACGCACTCGCCAAATTTGCCCCCGCTACCACAGTTTTAGGCATACTTGCCCTATTATGACGGCGATAGGAGCTCCGTTTATGTCGTAAGTGTTGCTAGAGTTTGAGCCAAAATCAGGCTTAACGACGTTGCCCTGTATCACCCAGGTGTTGCTTGAGTTTGCGCCGTATTTGGGTTTTATTTTTCTCCCGTCAAACTCAAAGGTGTTAGAGGAGTTAGCTCCAGTTTTGGGCTTTAGCACGCCGCCGTCAAATTCAAAAGTATTGTGCGTAGTTGCGCCGTATTTGGGCTTTAGCTCGTTGCCCTCGTATACCCAAGTGCCGTTTCCCGCAGACCTTCCGTCCCAGTTGATTTTGGGCATTTTATCCTCCTAAAATGAGTTATAATCAATCATTTTGCGCGGCTTGCTTCTTTTGCTTTTACGGCTTCGTAAATTTCATCCGCGTTCGTCAAATTTGCGTCCAAAAACTCCTGCGCCTTTTTTAGCGTGCGTGCGCCCATGATGCCGTCGGCCTTGACGCCGATAGCCTTTTGCACGTATAAAATTTTCTCTTTTTGCGTGATCTGCGGCGCTGTTTTGGCTGCGACGGTAGAGTTTGTTTCGCGCTCTTGGTCGCTAGAGTTCTCAAATTTAGCCGTCATCTCGCGAAATTTGGCCTCCAGGCTACGCGACGCCTCAAAGCGCTCGTCAAGCTGCATAAGAGTCGGCGCGTAACCAAAGCTAGATATCGCACCATAGATCGCGCCGACTGCTCCAAAGCCCGCTAAAATTTTAAAAAACAGCGAAAAAGCCTCTTTGTTTCGCATGCTTTGGCGGTACTCTTTGGGCACGGAGCTTCGGCGAATCAGCGTAACCAGCGCGCTAAGAGGCGCCAAGACGCACCAAGCCACGCCCGCGCAAAGGGCTAAAAATATAAGCGTATAGATAGGCGCCATGATGTAGCGCTCGGCTAAATTTTCGCCTAAAAATCCCGCCGTAAAAACCAGCGCAATCAGCCAAAACGCCGAGCCCAGCCCGAACCAAACCGCAGGCGAGTAAACGGGAGAGATTTTATCCAGGCATTTTTTCATCGTATCGCCTAGCTTGCTTGCGGCACCCCTTGAGACGTAGCCGTCGCAGGCCTCTATCACGGCGTTTGCGGCCTCGGTTTGCGCGCCGTCTGTTTTAGCGATACGCTTTAGCGCGGAGTCTAGAGCTGGCTGCGAGCAGTATCGCGTGAAAAATTTAAACGCCTCGCGCCTAGTTATCTTGCCGTCGGCGTCAATCTTTTCTAGCATAGATATCTCGTCTGCGAAAAGATCGTCGAAAAACGGCGGCCTGATAAAGGCGTAGGGCGGGTTGCTAAAGCCCACCGCCTCGTACTCCTTGCCAAGCAGGATAAAGTTTAGCCGTGTTATCGCGCTAGAACCCACGTAGGAAAACAGGTGCGAGCTCTCGTCGCCGCTCTCTTCGTCTTGATAAAACGGTATCGTTTGCGAGATAAATTTGCAGGTGCGCGCGCATAAAAAGTCCAAAAGCTCGTCGGCGTAGGCGCGCGATTTTATGCGTAAATTTACGCTGGGTTTCGCGTAGGCGCCGATGTTTGCTACCGTGGTAAAGTATCCGTGCCCGCTACACTGGGCGCACTGCACGTAGCCAGATCCCCCGCATCCGCCGCACCTAACAGTGCCAGATCCCGAGCAGCCGTAGCAGGTATTTGAGCCGCTGCCGCCGCATGACGAACAGCTCTCGTAGCGATACGTCACGTAGGTGCTGCCGTCCGAGTTATACTGCGTGTGAGGGCGATTTACGCCGCCGCTGCCTCCGCACGTGGAGCAGCTTTGTCGTCCGCGTCCGCCGCAGCTAGAGCAGGTTTTTTTACCGCGTCCGCCGCACTCGCCGCAGCGCGTCTGCCCGTCACCGCCGCAGTTGTCGCAACGCTCGCTCATGCTAAATGGCTTAAAATCGTAATACCTAACCGTGCCGCCTGATTTCGCGACGGCTTCTTTTGCGTCTTGGCGTAGCTCGGCGAGTAAAATCTCGTGCAAATCGGCGCTATCTCTAGCCTGTAGCAAACACTCTCTGGCGTGATTTTCGTAGCCGCGCGTATCGTCGCCTCCGAAGTGTATCTGCTCCTTTGCGCCGCCAGCGATTTTGCTCTCTTCGCGCTTGCCGTAAAATTCCCACGTTACGGTCGCCGTCGCTTCAAAATCAAAAATTTCGTGCGAAATTTCTACCAAGTCCTCAGGCTTAGCTTGGTTGCCGTTTATTAGATTACACAGTCCTTTTAAAAACGGCTCGTGTAAACTTAGCTCGTCAAATTCGCTCATTTTAAATCCTAAATTTGATTTTACGCGTCTAGCTTCGCGCGTTTTTTTATCTCGCTTAAAAACTCCGCCCCGCCGTCTGCGAAAGCCTCGCGTGGCACGGCGTAAAACATGGAGTTTGCGATGATAACGACGACGAAACTACCGACGTAGCGAGCGTCGCTGATGACGTTATAAAAATATCTGCCCTCGCCGAATTTGCTTTTTTGCACGAAAAACCCATCCTCTAAGATCACGCTTTTTGATCCGAATTCGCCGTAGTTTGCTTTATTTATCAGCGCGCGAGTAAGCAGCCAAGGCCGCAGCCCAGTAGCGTAAAGCAGAGTAAAAAATGCGGCCATCCACGATAGGTAGGCTAGATTTTCCACGCCGCTAAAACCGTAATCCCTAAGCAAGTCGCTAAGCTCCCTGAAGTAAAATTTGACGCACAAAAGCGTGATAAAAAACATGCCAAGAGCCGACGCCGTAAAGTCGCATATACGTATGTTTCGCATAAATTTATCGCCCTTATAAACAATCTTGCCCACCTCGCGCGTCATGGCTTTATACTCGGCGCTAGGCTTTATCTCAAAGTCGGCTTTCAAATTTGACATTTGCTTCCTTTAAATTTTGATGAGATATTATCAAATTTGGCCTAAATTTACGCTATTTTTAAAATCGCCGCTAAAACGATAATTAAGCCCAAATTTAGTAAAATCGCCGCCAAGACGCGAGGTCGCGTAATACGTTAAAAGGCAAACTATGCAAAACTCAACCGCGTAAATTCCGCTAAATTTAAACCGAGTCAACCAATCAATTTAAATTTAAGGCAGAATCATGAAAAGACGAGACTTTCTAAAACTAGGCGCGCTTGCGGCAGCTTCGGCGCAGGCAAAACAGTTTGACGCGGCGGCGCAGGCGATATTTGACGAGCAGATGGGGCTTTGCGCGAATAAATTCGGCGCGTTTTACGTGAAAACCATCGGTGGCAGAGTCGTGGGCACAGAGCCGTTTGAGGGCGACGCGATGCCAACGGTGCTAAACAACGCCCTAAGCGATCATATCCAAAACGAAACGCGCGTGAAATACCCCTACGTGCGCAAAAGCTTCCTCGCAGACCCGTCAAATCCAAAACCGCAGCTTCGCGGCAAAGAGCCCTTCGTGCGCGTTAGCTGGGACGAGGCGATAAAGCTAAGCGCCAAAATTTTAAAAGAAAACTTCGACAAATACGGCTCGCAGGCCATTTACGGACAGCTTTATCAGTGGGGTAGTCTCGGGAAGGTCGGCCACTCACAGCGCACTGCAAAGCGCATGCTAAACGCGCTAGGAGGCTACGTGAGCGAGCTTGGCGGCTACTCTTACGGCGCGGCGACGGCGTTTTTGCCTCACGTGACGGGCTCTATCGATCCGACGCACGCTCCGACGCGCTGGGAGGGCGTGGTAAAGGAGGCCAAAACGATCGTGTTTTGGGGGACAAATCCGGTCGTCTCAAACAAGATCGCTATCGGCGTTCCGATGCACAACTCCTACGCCTACTACGAGATTATGAAAGAGAAATTTAAAAAAGGCGAGATGAAAATTTACAGCGTCGACGTCTACCGCAACGAAACGGCGGAGTATTTCGGCGCGCAGTATCTCGCCGTGCGCCCTTGCACCGATACGGCGATGCTGATCGGGCTTTGCGATTATCTTTACGAAAACGGCCTTTACGACAAGGAATTTATCGAGCGCTACACGGTCGGGTTCGATAAATTTAAAGAGTATTTCACTGGCGCGAAAGATGGCGTGAAAAAGGATTTAAAATGGGCGAGTAAAATTTGCGGCGTGAGCGAAAAAGAACTAAAAAATCTAGCGGATACCCTGGCTAAAAAAGACACGCTCATCGTCACGGGCTACTCTATCCAGCGTCAGCACCACGGCGAGATGGCGTACTGGGCGCTGATAACTCTAGCTGCGATGCTAGGCGACATCGGCAAGACGGGACGCGGCTACGTGATGAACGATCAGATGCATAAAAACGCCGATATCAGCTTCGTCGCGCCAAAGCTTCAGGCTTTTAACCCGGCGGTAAACGAAAAATACATCGCCCCGCAAGGCAAGCTAGCCAAGGCCAAATACCACGAGATACCAAACAGCAGGCTCATAGACGCGATTATGGAGCCTGGCAAGCAGATCGAGCGCAACGGCAAAAAGTACGTCATGCCGCGCATTCGCGTGATGTTTAACGCCAACGGCTCGACCTTCACCCGCCACCCGGGCACCAACCGCGCGGTCGAAGCGATGAAAAAGATCGAAGCGATCATCACCACGGAACCGTTTTGGACGAGTACGGCAAAGCTCAGCGACATCGTGCTGCCAGCTGCTCTTGAGTGCGAGCGCACGGATATTGAGTTTGCAAACTCCACTAGCGAATACCTTTTTGCGATTAAACCGCTAGTAAAGCCTGCGGGCGAGAGTAAGAGCGACTTTGAGATCGCGCGGCTCATCTGCGCACAGTGGGGCGACGAGTACGAGCAGGCCTTTAGCGAGGGTAAAACGGAGCTTGAGTGGGTGCGCGAGATCTACGAAAACGCCGCCAAGCAAGCCGAAGGCATGGGCATAGCGATGCCGAAATTTGAGGAGTTTTGGCAAAAGGGCTACGTCAAATTTGATAAGATCGACGAGAAAAAGCGCTACTTTACAAACTACGCGGACTTCCGCGCCGATCCAGAGAAAAACGCTCTAAAAACGCCGTCTGGCAAGATCGAGCTCTACTCCGAAGCGGTCGAAAAGCTAGGCTATCCCGACTGCCCGCCGTACGCGACGTGGATGGAGCCGTTTGAGTGGCTGGGCGGCGACGTGAGCAAGTACCCTATCGCCATCAGTGGCGCGCACTCTAAATTTAGGCTCCACTCGCAGCTAAACAGCTCGCTCATCCGCAACTACGCCGAGATCGCAAACCGCGAACCAGCACTCATCAGCCCCGCCACGGCAAAGGCGCGCGGCATAAAAACGGGCGACGTGGTGAGGATATACAACGACCGAGGCGAGATACTCTGCGGCGCGCTGGTGAGCAACACCGCGCAAGATAACGTCGTGATCGTAAGCGAGGGCGCGTGGTACGACCCGGCCGTCTGGGGCGAGCGTAGCCTATGCAAACACGGCAACATAAACGTGCTAACCAAAGACGTGCCTAGCTCGCAGCTCTCGCAAAGCAACACCGCGCACACGAGCATGGTGCAGATCGAGAAATTTAAAGGCGAACTGCCGAGCGTAACGGCGTTTGATAGACCTGTGACGATAGAGGCTTAGGCTTTTACGATTTAAATTTGAGCGGTAAGTTAGCCGCTCAGATTTGACTATTTTTTACATTTACACGCTCAAATTTAGCATCAAATTTAACTCAAATTTGACCGCGTCCGCGCTTGATCCGCGCCGCTAAATTTTAAATTTGCTTTCAAATCAGCCGTTTTTTTGCCTAAAATTTGTAAAATTAGCCCAAAAAAAGGATAAAAAATGAGCCAAAAAACGCTAACGATCATAGACACTTTCGGATTTTTTTTCAGACTTTACTACGCGATGAGCGGACTAAAAAACCGCGAGGGCAAGCCAAGCGGCATGGTGAGCGGCTTTGCTAGCTTTATCATGAATCTGCGCCAGGAGTTTGCTAGCGACTACATCATCTTTGCGCTAGATAGCAAGGGCAAAACGCTGCGCCACGAGATCCTGGGCGAGTATAAAGCCAACCGCTCCGAGCCGCCCGCCGCGCTAAAAGAGCAGCTGCCCGTGTGCATAGAAATGATAGAAAAAATGGGCCTAGCCGCCGTGAGCCGCGAAGGCTACGAGGCCGACGACATCATCGCTAGCGTCGTAAAGGAGTGCAAGCAGAGGGATATATTCGTACGCATAGTGACGCATGATAAGGACCTCTATCAGCTCATCGAGGACGGCAAAGTGAGCATCTACAGCCCCCAAAGCAAGATCGACCACGATAGTGCTAGCTGCATAGAAAAATACGGCGTTCCGCCAAGCTGCATACGCGATTTTCTCGCGATCGCTGGCGATAGCTCGGATAATATCCCGGGCGTCAAAGGCATCGGCGCGGTCGGCGCCAAAAAGCTTTTAAACGAATTTGGCAATCTAGAAGGCATCTATGAAAACCTGCCGCTAGTGCGAAACGAACGTATCCGCGGCATGCTGGCCGAGGGCCGAGAGAGCGCATTTTTGAGCAAGCGTCTAACGTCGCTCTTTGACGACGTGCCTGACGTGCTCGATCTAAAAAGGGCGGAATTTCCCGAGCAAAATCCGCTCGTAAAAGTCGCCGATACTCTGCGCGAATACGATCTAAACCGCCTTTTAAAAGCGCTACAAAACAGCCAAGACGCGGGCGAAAACGCGGAATTTAAGCTCGGCTTTAACGCGCGGCTTTTAACGGACGAGAATGAAATCGAGCGACTGCTGGCAAATATAGACGCGGACACGCTCGTGGCGTTTGACACCGAGACCACGGACGTCGATACGCAAAACGCCAGGTTGGTCGGCTTTAGCTTTTGCTTTAACGACGAGGAGGCCTACTACGTGCCCGTGTCTCACGAGTATCTGGGTGCCCCGAAGCAGGCGAGCGAGAAATTTGCCGCTTGGGCGATCTCGCAAATTTACAAAGGCTGCGTGATCGGGCAAAATTTAAAGTACGATTTTAAGGTCGTAAAGCGAAATCTAGGACTCGAGCCGCCGGTAAATTTTAAAGACACGATGATACTGGCGTGGCTCATGGATCCGGGCTCAAGCGTCGGTATGGACGCGCTAGCCAAGCGGCTCTACGACTACGACACGATCAAATTTGAAGACGTGGTAAAGCGCGGCGAGACCTTCGCGTCCGTAGCACTTGAAAACGCGGCAAAATACGCCGCCGAGGATGCGTGGATAACGCTGAAGTTTTACAAAAGCTTTTTAAATTTGCTTGATCCCGAGCTACTCGCACTCGCCGATACGCACGAGTTTGCGTTCATCCTCACGCTTTTTGATATGGAGCGCGAGGGTATCGCGATAAACCGCGAAAAAATGCAAAATTTGATCCTGCGAAACGACGCCAAGATCAAGGCCTTAACAAGCGAAATTTACGAGCTAACGGGCGAAAATTTTAATATCAACTCCGTTAAGCAGCTGGGCTCGGTGCTGTTTGAGCACCTAAAACTACCCGTAAAGAAAAAGACCAAAACGGGCTACAGCACCGACGAGGCCGTGCTGGCCGAGCTCATAGATGAGCATCCAGTCATCGAAAAACTACTCGAGTACCGCGAGCTATATAAGCTACAAAGCACCTACTGCGAGCCGCTGCTAAATTTAGCCAAAAAGGACGCTAACAGCAGGATATACACGAACTTTATCCAGACGGGAACTAGCACCGGCAGACTCTCGTCTAAAAATCCGAACCTGCAAAATATCCCCGCTCGTGGCGCGCTGGCAAAGGACGTGCGAGGCTGCTTTGAGGCAAAAAGCGACTTTAGCTTCGTGGGACTCGACTACTCGCAGATCGAGCTGCGACTGCTCGCGCATTTTAGCCGCGACGAGGCGCTTTTGCGGGCATTTGCGAACGACGAGGACATCCACGCGCGCACGGCGATTAGTATATTCGGTAGCGCCGAGGGGCAAAACCGCGCGGTGGCCAAGAGTATAAATTTTGGCCTCATCTACGGCATGGGTTCGAGCAAGCTGGCAAATCAGGTAAGCATCACGCGCGCCGAGGCAAAGGAGTATATCGAGCGCTATTTTAAAGCTTTCCCTACGATAAAAGGCTTTTTAGAGGGGATAAAAACTGCGGCGAAAAACGAGGGCTTCGTGCGCACGCTGCTGGGTAGAAAGCGGCTGTTTGACTTTACTACCGCGACACCGATGCAAACGGCGATGTATGAGCGCGAGGCGGTAAATACGATATTTCAGGGCTCGGCCGCAGATATCATCAAGATGGCGATGGTAAAAATCCGTCCGCTTTTGAGCCCGCGCGCGAGAATGCTTTTGCAGATACACGACGAGCTGATTTTTGAGGTGCAGGACGGCTACGCTGAGGAGTTTGGCGCAGCGGCGCAAAAGATAATGCAAGAAATTTATAAACTAAACGTACTGCTAAAAACGAGTCTAAATGTGGCGAAGGATTGGGGTGAACTGAAGTAAGGTGTTTTAAAAAGCGATGAAATTTCATAATATCTTAGGCTCAAGACAAGTTAAAAACTTTCAAAGGAGTTTTTCTCAAAGAGAATACAAGTACAAGAACTATAATTTTATCGATAAAAAACAAGCATATCTATCGTTACCGAATTTCAGAGAAGAAGTTTCCCGAGATATTGAAATATTTTTCTTTGGATTTGGAGGTTGTAAAGATAGCTGAAATTTGTAAAATTTCTAGGAATTCTACAAATAAAATTATAAAAAAAGATTAGAATTCTTATGTCTAAAGAGTGTGAAAAAATATCTAAGTTTTCAGGCGAGATAGAGATAGATGAAAGTTACTCCAGATATAAAAGAGTAAGAGGCAAGATAGGTAGAGGCGTAGCAAACAAAAACACCGGTATTCAGTATGCTAAAGCGTGACGGTAAGGTCTATACCCAAATAGTCAAAAACTGCTCTGCTAGTGAGTTGATACCGATAGACTATCTCCGTGAGACATCCAGTTATTGAGAAATGCACCTCAATCAATGCCCAAGATTGCCTTTATAAATATCAAGAATATATTGACTATTATCAAGATTAATAATATAATAAAGGTACTCATGTTGGAAGGAGTGGAAAATGGCTGTAAATTACAATAAGCTTTGGAAGTTATTAATTGACAGAGGATTGAACAAAACCCAATTGAAAGATCTGGCGCATGTCAGCACGAACGCTATAGCAAAGCTTGGTAAAAATGAACCAGTGTCAATAGAAACCTTAGTAAAAATCTGCATTGCATTAGAGTGCAACGTCGGAGATATTATGGATATTGTCAACAAGGAAACTGAATATGGAATTAAACAAGATATATAATATGGATTGTGTGGAAGGAATAAATAGTCTTGTTCCAGATGAGAGCATTGATTTAATCATCGCTGATCCGCCATATTTCAAAGTTGTTGGCGAAAAATGGGATTATATATGGCGAACGGAAGAAGATTATCTCGAATGGTCAAAGGTATGGATAAAAGAAGCAGTACGTGTTATTCGTATAGGGGGGAGCTTTTATTTATTTGGGTATTTTAGAATGCTAAGCAGATTGCTCCCAATTCTTGAAGATGCCGGGCTAGAATTAAGGCAACAAATCATCTTGAATAAAGGCATGCAAGCAGTATCTGGGCGAGCCACTAAGAATTATAAGATATTTCCTAATGTAACTGAAAGCATCTTATTTCTCTATAAAGACCCCAAACCTTTTGCAAAATCCTTCTTAAGGCAACGACAGAAAGATTTGTGCTTAACGGCAAAAGAAATCAATGAGAAGCTTGGCGTAAAATCGAACGGGGGCGGTATGTGGAGTATTTATACGGGAAAAAATGTTTGCAAACAGCTTCCAACTGAAGAATTATGGAATAAGCTTCAGATAATTCTTGATTTTGATATCCCATATAGTAAAATTTCGCAAACATATAATGCCCAACTTGGTATAACCGATGTCTGGGGCGATATAAATTTTTATTCAGAAAAAAGGTTTCACCCAACGCAGAAACCACAAAAACTCATTGATAGATTAGTTATCGCAAGTAGCAATAAAGGTGATATAGTACTTGATCCGTTTATGGGTGGAGGTTCGACCGCTGTCTCATGCGTTTTAAATTCGAGAAACTATATTGGTTTTGAGTTAGATAAAGAGTATTATGATAAATCGATAGAAAGATTGAATTGCAGACAACTGAGCCTTCTGATTTAAGTGGAAGGCTCAGAAATCAAGCAAGTTCTGGAAACTTGCTTTTTATTTCAGTCGGAATATCTGATTTCTTGGGGATAATCAATGGTAGATATATCTCTTCTGCAAAAGTGTCGCAAAGATCCGCATTGGTAATTCCGTTTTGCACTCTGAACTTTTCTAAAAGATTAAGTAGCTCCCTTTTGGAAGAGCTAGTTGTTAAACTACCCATTTGCACTCTGAACTTTTCTAAAAGATTAAGTGGCTCCATTTTGGAATAGCCAGTTATTGAACCATCCATTAATCGACAAATAACCTTCTGCAAAGAATCAATAGTAATTGTTGTTGCTCGTGCGTAATCTACCAATGGCTTCAGCTCATCTTCATAAGTGTTATTCATTGTGGGAAATACAAGTGTGTTAATCGAGCCATCAGTTTTTATTATAGATTTATAAATTAGCACAGGCTTTGTCAGGGCAAATTTGAACTCGTATGGCCACATATTAAATGGAGCTTTGGATTTCGAACTTGCACGAATGTTAAGGTAATAATCCACCATGCAATAAGCAAAGCCCTTATTAAGAGAGTCGACTTCCCATATCGTTGCTTTAATATCGTTGTTTGATGAATCGTATATATCTAAGAATTCAAACAGCACGAAGTAATATTTTATCGGCTCAATGACTTCTGCAAATTCTGTTTCGTTACGAAGGCTAATCAACCACTTCGAGTCGTCTTTTCTATCGATGTTTGTAGAGCCACAAGCAGAGCAACTTGTTTCCAGGCTTGAAACAACAGTCTTACAATTTAAACAAACTCCAAGTTGATCAACGCGATAGCAAGTTTTTATTTCTCCATAACCCCCATTGTTCATTACCAAGTCATATCCACGCGCACCGGATTTTCCGCCGGGGTATCCTGTAACCACACTTACAAGGTGCTGCCCTACATAGCCCATTCTTGCTTGCGGAGTTTGCTGTGTGATTTCCGACCATGCGTTAACTTTAGTCCTTAAATCAACATATAAGTCCTTAATTAAAGCTTCAGATGCTTCCAAAGTTTGTAATCGGTAATTAAGCATTGCTTTCCTTCTCCTCGACTAAAAGCATGTAAGATTTGATTTCGAGTGCTTCGGCAATCTTCTGAATGTTCTCCAAAGAGACATTTCGCTGAAAGCACTCTATATCGCTGATGTATGTGCGATGAAGCCCACAAAGCTCGGCAAGCTTCTCCTGAGAATATTCCTTTTGGGTGCGGAATTTTCGAAGATTTGTTCCGAAAAGTTCTTTAATGTTCATGGTCTAGTTCTCTCCTATTCTAAAATTATATGATAATCAACAGAAGGCTATAAGTCTACAGACGATAAGTGGCATCCAGTGTATATGAAAACTGCTAAAGAGAGATTGTGTCGCAGTAGGAAAAAGTCCTGGAAGCCCTTAGCTTCGATCTTCCGAATCCGCACTAGAAGCCGGGCAAGCTGAACAACAGAAAAAGATTTTCGACACTGCCTGTCGCGCCATGCTTTTTGATATCTGCGAACAGCACAGCCTACATCTGGATCGTGAGCTAGAATATGGTGGTAGAAAATATTTGGAGAAGCGGAACCGCATCCTGATGAAGCAAAAGATCACGGTTTGGGATCGGACAACTTCAGCAAAGGAAGCTGAGTTTCAGGTCATCGTTGTTCGCAACGAGGATATGTTAATTTTATTTTTCATGCCTATTTTTTGTCCGTAAATTGGCCGTTTTTGCGCGTTTTGCCGAGCGCCTCGACTTTCTAGTGATACCTTCGCGAGAGCTGGGACATCTAGGCGCAATTGTACCTAAATTTGGGCTAAATTTGACTGCCTTTGCAGGCCTTTTGCAAACGGCACGCCTTTGAGATTTGCTCAAGCGGCGCGCGTTTCATTTCATCTATTTTTTAAGCATTTAAACCCCTAATGCAAAAGATTATCTTTAAATTTAGCCGATATTTGCCCGTACGGTGACGAAACCGCCCGGTTGACGCCGTAGCAAATCACGTAACACGCCCGCGGCACGCGACGTCGGCGAGATCAAATGTGTCAGCAATTATGATCTTTAAAATTTGATTTTCCGCACCTAAAATTTGCGCGATCCCAAAATACTGTGCGAATTCCAAAGCCAATTTAAATTTGCAAATTTAGCGCAAATTTAAATCGCATCAGCCCTGCCACACGGCCCAAATTTAGCTACTTTATGAACCCGACCTGCGGTAAAATTTCAGCTAGTGCCGCGTCCTTTTTCTCGTTAAATTTGACCTTGTTTTGCTCAAAAAGATTATTTCCGTGCGCGTCTATGGAGACGATGAGCGGACCAAACTCCTTCACGCGGTACTTCCACAACGTCTCTGGCATCCCAAGCTCCGTCCAGTCCGCGCTCTCGATCTCCTCGACCTGCGTCGCGGCCACCACCGCGCAGCCCGCAGGAAATACGCAGTGTATCGCGCCAAACTCCTTGCAGCCGCTCATCGTGCCCTCTCCCATGCCACCTTTGCCGACTATCAGGCGCACGCCCGTTTTAGCGATAAATTCGCGCTCGAATTTCTCCATCCGCATGCTCGTAGTCGGCCCCACGGAGACTATTTCAAAGCTTTTTTCACCGGTTTTTCTGATGATCGGCCCCGCGTGCAAGATCGCGCCACCGCGGATATCAAGCGGTAGCTCGCGGCCCTCCTGCACGACGCGTCTGTGCGGCACGTCGCGGCAGGTGACGATGTGTCCGGTTAGGTAGATCACGTCGCCGATTTTGATATCCGCTAGATCATCGGGCGCGATCGGCGTGGTTAAAATTTTCTTACTCATAGCGCGAACTCCTTGTGCGATTTTACGTCGAAATTTAGCCCCGCATCCCAGACGATGTGCCCTTTGCGGTGCGACCAGCAGCCCACGTTTACGGCGACGGCGATGACGCTAGGATGGCGGGCGCAGTTTTCGATATGCACGCCCATGACCGAGCTTGCGCCGCTCATGCCTTGCGGGCCGAGGCCGATTTTATTTATGCCATCTTCGAGTAGCTTTTCGGTTAGCGCGGCTCGCTCGTTTGGATTTGTCGAGCCAAGAGGCCTCATCAATGCTTTTTTAGATAGCAAGGATGCCACGTCGATCGAGGTGCCCACGCCCACTAGTAGCGGCGGACAGGCGTTTATGCCGTAGCTCGTCATTATATCCATGACGAATTTCACGACGCCCTCATAGCCCATGCCGGGCATCAGCACGGTCGCCTTGCCGGGCAGGCTACAGCCGCCGCCAGCCATATAGGTGTGTATCTCGCACTCGCTGCTTTGCGGCACGATCTCCCAAAATACGCTCGGCGTGCCCTTGCCGACGTTTTTACCGGTGTTGTACTCGTCAAAGGTCTCGACGCTGTTGTGACGCAGCGGAGCCTCGCGCGTCGCTCGCAGTACTGCCTCGCGCAGCAGCTCCTCAAGCTCGCCGATGAGCGGGAAGTTCGCTCCGCAGCGCACGAAAAACTGTATCACGCCCGTATCCTGGCAGGACGGACGATCTAGCTCCTTGGCTAGGCGCTGATTTTCAAACATCGTTTTGTAGATCTCTCTCGCCAGCGGCTGCGTCTCGCGCTCGGCGAGCTCGCTTAGTTTCGCCGTCACGTCATCGGGCAGCACCTTGCCCGTGTAGCCGACGAATTTCGCCATGACCTCGGTCATCTTTTGCACGGCTTTTTCTTTATCCATCGCTTCTCCTTTGCTGGTTTTTACTTTCAAATTTTTCGGCGGCGCCCGCTAGGACGCAGCCCGCAGCGTAGCAGAGCAGATCGGCGAAATCAAACGTCCCGCCGATCATTACTTTTAAAATTTTATTTTCTATGCCTAAAATTTGCACGGCGCCCAGATACTGCGCAAGCTCCAAAGCTGCCGCAAACGCGAAAATTTTAAGCGGTAAATTTAAAGGCGGCTCGCTAAAAGTAGCCCGCGTCAACGTGTAAAGCAAGATAACCGCCAAAACATCGCCCGCGTAGTGGCGCACGAAGCCGCCCTTTACGCAGATCGCTATGTAAATTTCGATCGCTAAAATCAAAACCGCCACGGCTAAAAACGCTAGCCTCGTTCTCGCGCTTTGCCTCGTTTGCATATTTTGCGCAAGCTTTGTAGCGCTTTTTTGCTCTCTTAAATTTGCCTCTCGCAACGCTTTCCTTTTAAATTTAGCCGTTAAATTTGCCTCGCGCGTGGCGTAAATTCAGAGATGATTTATCAGGCTCGCGTTGTACGCGGCGCCGAAGCCGTTGTCGATATTTACGACGCTCACGCCGTTTGCGCAGCTGTTTAGCATCGCTAGCAGCGCCGCTAGCCCGCCAAAGCTCGCGCCGTATCCCACGCTGGTGGGCACCGCGATCACCGGCACCCTCACGAGGCCTGCCAGCACGCTAGCTAGTGCACCCTCCATGCCGGCTACTGCGATCACGACCTTTGCGCCGCGTATCTGCTCTAAATTTGCGATCAGCCTATGCAGTCCCGCCACGCCCGCATCGCTAAATTTGCGCGCGTCGTTACCTAGAAATCTCGCCGTTTCGTATGCCTCCTCTACTACCGCGCCATCTGCGGTGCCCGCGGAGACTATCGCGATGTAGCTTTGCGTGAGCGCGGGCTCTTTAAATTTGACGCTGATGACGCGGCCGCGAGCGTTAAACTCCGCCTGCGGCAAGATTTCGAGCACCCGCTTGAAAACCCGCTCGTTTGTGCGCGTGATCAGGATGTTTTGCCCTCTCGCGCCGATCGCACCAGCGATACGTAAAATTTCATCATCCGTCTTGCCCTCGCCGTAGATTACTTCGCCCGCGCCGTTTCGCAGGGCGCGCTGGGTGTCGATTTTGGCGCAGCCCACGTCCTCGTAGGGGTAGTTTTTCAGGTATTTTAGTGCCTCTTGCTCGTTCACTCGGCCGCTTTTTATCCCCGCAAAAAGCTCTAAAATTTCATCCTCTCTCATGCAAAACATCCTCTCTAAGCCCCTTTAGATCGAGCGTCACATCCGCAGCGCCGAGCATCACGAGCTGCCTAACGACGCTTTTAAATTTCGCGTCGTTTAGGAAGTCTCGCATGCTAGAAAAGGGCATTTGCAGCTTTATATTTTTGCGGTCGCACCGCGCGCGGACGTTTGCGTAACCGCTTACGATGAGTAGATTTTCCGCGGCTTCTATCAAATTTAGCTCGCTCTCATCGATCTCGCGCCCGTGCGGCAGGCGCGTTAGCAAGCACGCGTAGCCGGGCTTTTCGGCGGTTGGCAAGCCCAGCTCGCGAGATAGCTCGCGGATCTCGGATTTGGTTAAATTTATCAGCGGCGAGAGTACGCCTAGCTCCTCTTTTGCTTTGAGCCCGGGGCGGTGTTCGCCCAGATCGTCGCGGTTCGTGCCGTCTGCGACGCGGCTAAAGCCAAGCTCACGGGCGCGCTCGATCAGGCGCGAAAACACCGCCTTTTTGCACAGATAGCAGCGATTTTCGGGGTTATCTTTGATCTCCTCCGCGACGCCTAGCTCTAAAATTTCGTGCCTGATGCCGTAGATGCGGGCAAATTCCACGGCTTCGGCGATCTCGCGCGAGGACATATAGGGCGATCTGATTGTTATGCCGATCGCGCGCTCGCCCAGAGCGTCGTGCGCTGCGCGCAGCAACAGCGAGCTGTCCGCGCCGCCGCTAAATGCGACTGCTAGTTCGCCCAGCCCGCGCAGATCAGCCTTTAGTTTTTCTAGTTTCGTCATAGATCTTCACCGCCTCTTTTCGCACCCGCTCGATCGTCGTGCCGTGCGCGAGCGCCGCGGCCTTGCACTCGTCAAATTCTGGTTTTGCTTTTTGCATTTGGCCGTTGCCAGAAATTTTAAGCCTTATTTTGCCGTATTTAGTCTCTACTTCGCAAAACTCGCGCGCAAGCTCGGTTTTCCTCACGGCGCACTCTCTAACTCCGATCGCCGTCGTGTGCGCGAAAATAAGCCCTTTTATCCGTGCGGCGTCCTTCTTGCGGCACAGCGCGTTTAGCTCAAAACCCGCGCGTCCTTTTTTCATAAAAATAGACCTGCTAAACACGTCCAGCGCGCCGCTATCTCGCAAAATATCGCAGGCAAGCGCGAAGCTCTCGGCGTCCATATCGTCGATGTTGGTGGAGATTAAAATCTGCTCGCAAACCTCGCCGTAGCCGCTTTTCGCGCTTAAATTCGGCTCGCCGCTCGCGCCTAAATCCTCGCTCGTTTCGCAAAGCATTACGCGAAGCACGTTTGCAAAACCAGCGGCGTCCTTACCGCCCGCGCCGTAGCCGATCTTTTCTATTTTAAAGCTCGCGCTGTCTGCAAATTCGTCCGCGCAAGCCTTTAAAATCGCCGCTCCCGTGGGCGTAGTCATCTCAAAATTTGCGCGCCCGAGGCCTACAGGCACGCCTTTTAAAATTTCGCAAACGGCGGGTGCTGGCACGCTAAGCGCGCCGTGATCGCAGATCGCTACGCCGCCGCCAAGCTCGATTTTGGAGCTTAGTACGCGTGAGACGCCTAAATTTTCAAAAAGATATTCAAAACAGATCGCCGCGCCCGCTATATCGACGATAGAGTCTATCGCGCCAAGCTCGTGGAAATGCACCCGATCTATCTGCGTGCCGTGGACTTTGGCCTCGGCCTCGGCAACTGTGCGAAATATCGCGCCCGCTCTTTGTTTGCAGCTCTGGCTTAAATTTGAACTCTCTAAAATTTGCCTAATATCGGCGTAGCTTCGGGCGTGGGGCTGCGATTTTAGAGGCACGACGTCGATTTTTGTCGCGGCGATGCCGTTTTTTAGCACGTTTTTACGTTCCAAGCGAAATTCGCCGTCTAAATTTAACTTCTCAAGCTCGGCGCAAAGATAGTCAAAATCCACTCCGAGCCCCACCAGCGCGCCTAAATTCATATCGCCGCTAATGCCGCAGCTCGCGTCGTAATATAAAATTTTAGCCAAACTTACGCCTTAGGCACCGTCATCGAGCCAAACGGCAGGATGATGATTTTAGCGTCCGCACCCTTTTGCGTAAGCGCGTCGTCCACGGCCTTTTGGATGTCGTGGTATGGCTTTAGATGCACGGCGCGCATCTCCTCGTCGCTTAGATCACTCACCGCCCAAGTCTGCGCCCAGAGCGAGATTTCAGCCATCTTAGCGGCCTTGTGATAGCCGAGCTTAAAGCCCGCGCTGATCTTTTCTAGCACCTTTTTAGGCGTATCCGCGGAAGCCATCAGATCAAAAAACGGCTTTGGTCCGATGCCGGTGCGGCACTTTGCGACCATTATTAAAATTCCATCCTGTGCGAGTGCTAGTTTGCCGTTATCTAGGGCTTTTTGCGCCTGATAGAGATCGACGTCCATCGGATAGGGCGCGACCGAGATCACGATATCTGCCTTGCGCGGGATATTTACGCAAAAGACCTCGTCTGCCTTTTTCACGCAGTCGTAAAAGCTGTCGTTTAAATCGCCCGCGCTTGCGTAATACACGCCGTGCTCGCTATCAAGCACCGTCTGGATCGAAAAAACGTCGATGTGCGCGAGCACCTTCATTGCGTCGATCATATCCTCGTGCACGGGATTGCCCTCTAGGCGCAGTGCCTGAGCGTCGGCGCTAAGAGCTAGTTTATGGTTTTGCGTGATGCTCTCATAAGACGCCGTGCCCGGCAAAAAGGCCTTTCTGCCGCCCGTGTAGCCCGCGAAATAGTGCGGCTCGACCGAGCCTATGACGATCACCTTTTTCGCCTCTGCCACGGCTTTGTTTAGATACATCTGCGTGCCGTTTTTGCTCTCGCCTAAAAACACCATCTCATCGTGTTTGGAGTCGTGATCGTGAACTTCGCCTTTGGCGTTAAGCTCGGCGTAAATTTCTTTGCCGAAGATCATCTCGTACTCATCGAGCGTACCCTCTCTATGGCAGCCCGTAGCGATGATGAAAATTTTATTTTTCTCGCGGATTTTTGGGTAAATTTGCTTTAAAACTTTTGCCGTCGGCGTTGGACGAGTTCCGTCGTTTACGATGATGACGATCTTTTCATCGCCCGCGATAAACTCATCAAAGCTTTTTTGATTTATCGGATTTGCCAGAGCCTTTGCTATGAGCACCGTTTCGTCAAATTTGGCCACGGGGTTTGGATCGAAAACGCCGAGCAAATTTTTCTCGTTTATCTCTAAGCTTAGATGATCATCTTTGCCGTACGCGATAGGGATTTGCATATTTCCTCCTTAAGCAGATTTATTAATTTTTTGTCTTGGGATTATATATCAAATTTTCTTTTAAATGCATTTAGATCAATTAAATTTGACTAGCGGCCGCGTCAAATTTGGTTAAATATATGATTAATACTTACAAATGTATTTTTAATTTTTTTATTAGTATTTAATTTTAATATTTATATAATCGCGCCGTAATTTCCTAAAAGGAGAAAAAATGGAATTCCTAACCAGTTTGAGTGAAAGCACTCAGTTCACTCTCCAGCTAATCGTAGTGCTCGGATGTTTATTCTACGGCGCTAAAAAAGGCGGTATGGCGCTAGGCGTACTAGGCGGCATCGGTCTTGTTATCTTGGTATTTGCATTCGGTATGAAGCCGGGCAAACCCGCAGTAGACGTTATCCTCACGATCCTAGCCGTCGTCGTAGCAAGCTCCACGCTACAAGCCGCGGGCGGTCTTGACGTTATGCTTCAGATAGCGGAAAAAGCGCTAAGAAAAAATCCTAAATTCGTCTGTATCCTAGCCCCTCTTTGCGGCTGGATGCTAACGGTTCTATGCGGCACCGGACACACGGCTTATACGCTGCTACCGATCATTTACGACGTATCTATCAAAAGCGGCATCCGTCCGGAAAGACCGCTGGCTGCGACTACGATCTCGTCTCAGCTAGCTATCATCGCTAGCCCGGTTTCGGTTGCGGGCGTATCTATGGTCGCCGTTTTGCTAGGCACGGGCACCGTTCATATCGACGGCTTTACTAGCTACGTAGATCTACTAAAAGTCACTATCCCGTCAACCTTTATCGGTATGCTTATTATCGGTACTTACTCGATCTTTAGAGGTAAAGACCTAGATAAAGACCCTGATTTCCAAGAGAGGATCAAAGACCCTGAGCAAAGAAAATATATCTACGGCTCAGACGAATCTCACTCGCTAATCGGCGTAAAACTTCCTGCTAAACAGTGGAACGTGATGTGGATATTCCTAGCTACCATCGCTATCGTGGCGGTTCTAGGCTACTATAAACAGCTTCGCCCTAGCTGGACTAGCGACGTCCCGGGTAAATCTATCGAAATCGTAGTGGATAAAAAAGTAGTTAAAAACATCACCGTAAAAGACGGACAAGTAGTCTCTACCGTAGATAGTAGCAAAGTAGTCTCAAACGTAAAAGACAGTAAAGTAAAAGATGCTACTAAATTTATGAACGTAGAAGTTCTAGATAAAGACAAAAAAGTAACTCAAAGCTTCGTACTTCAAGACGGTAACGTCGTCATAACCAAAGAGGGTAAAACCGAAACCGTCGCAAACGCTAGTATCGTAGTAAAAGATACTATGAAAAAGACCGCACCTCTAGGCATGGTCGATACGATCCAAATTTTCATGCTACTGGCCGCGTCTATCATGATGATCTACTCAGGCATCAAGGCTGCTAAGATCGCTCAAAACGAAATCTTCCACAGCGGTATGGTTGCGCTAGTAGCGATCTACGGTATCAGCTGGATGGCCGATACGATGTTCCACTCTCACATCGAGATGCTAAAAGGCTCGCTAGGAGAGGTGATGAAGGCCTATCCGTGGATGTATATCGTCGTAGGTATGCTGATTTCTAAGTTCCTAAACTCTCAAGCAGCAGCTGCCGCGACATTCGTACCGCTTGCCGTTCAGATCGGCGTGGATCCAGGCATCATCGTCGCGTTTGCTACGGCTTGCTACGGATACTTTATCCTTCCAACATATCCAAGCGACCTTGCCGCGATCCAGTTTGACCGCTCAGGTACGACTAAGATCGGCAAATACGTCATCAACCACAGCTTTATCATCCCGGGCCTTATCGGCGTGTTTAGTTCGTGCGCAGTGGGTTGGGTGTTGGCTAATCTTTACGGATTTATTAAATAATCTTGCTTTTAGACAAGCTGCTTTTGCGGCTTGTCTTTTCCCTTTATACTTCGTTGGATTTAAATTTTACTCGATCACTACCGACAAGGCAGCTCCCGTCGTAAAATTTAGATCCGCCTTGCCTAGAACAAAAATACTTCGCCTTATCGTTTTGTGCTCAAATTTGATATTAAATTTGCAAATTTGAGTCGCCGAGACCCACGCCTTGAAAATGTAAATTTAAACTTGCGCCGCTTTGCACTAGCAAAGCTATGTCGCCACCTCTCACGTGCAGTGGGGTTGGTAGGGGTTTGGGGGCGGAAGGGGCGACGCTTCGTAAGTAGAAACCCCTTCCGCCTCCCAAGAAAAAGAAAAACTAAAAAAATTTTAGAGAATCTTAAATTTGACAAAACCAAATTTTGGCATTTTTGCGGTACAGGTCTCGGCAGGTAAAATTTGCAAATTTATCCAAATTTGAGCGACGCAAATTTGACTCCGAATTTGGCTTCAAATTTACAGCTAAAAAGCCAAATTTAAATTTCACTTCAATCTATCGCCGAATTTTTGTTTGTCGCTCATGTAGACGAAGCTTAGCACCTCGGCGACGGCGCGAAAGAGCTCTGCAGGTATCATATCGTTTACCTCGCACATCTTGTACAGCTCGCGCGCTAGCGGCGGATTTTCAACGATTTTGACGTTATTTTGCACTCCGATTTGCTTGATGCGAAGCGCTAGAAAATCCACGCCCTTAGCGAGGATCACGGGCGCTTTTTCCTTTGTTTTATCGTAGCGAAGCGCGACGGCGTAGTGAGTCGGGTTTGTGATGATGACGTCTGCTTGCGGGATATTTTGCATCATTCTGTTGCGCGCGGCTCGCATTTGTAGCTGGCGGATGCGGCCTTTTACCTGCGGGTCGCCCTCCATTTGTTTGTATTCGTCCTTGATTTCTTGCTTGCTCATTCTTAGGTCGCGAAAATACTGAAAACGCACGATCAGCACGTCAAGAAGCCCGATGATAAACATCACGATTAGCATCACGGCGGCTAAAATCAGCATCTTTTCTTTTAGCCACGCTAGCTGCGCCGCCATCGAGAAAAACAGCGTATGCGGCAGCTCTTTGATAAAGCTTAAAAACATCAAAAATCCGACCGTAAAAACCGCCGTGACCTTGAGTACCATTTTGATGCCGTCTATCAGTTTTTTAAGAGAAAAGAGATTTTTGAGCCCTTTTATCGGGTTGATTTTGTTTAAATTTGGCTCCAAAGGTTTAGTTGTAAATATAAATCCAAACTGCATGAGGTTGGCGACGACGCCCGCGATCGCGATGCAAACGGCGATAGGTAGGATGATGAGCAGCGTGCGAAATATCGTCGTGATCGCGACGCTAAAGAGCAGCTTGCGCGTAAACTCCTGGCCGATTAGACTCTGATAGTAGTTGTATAGCGTGAAAAACTGATCGCCGATGAAGCCAAGAAGCGCCACTACGACAAAGATCGCGACCGCGAGCGTGACGAAGCCCGCGAGGTCTTGGCTTTTGGGGACGTTGCCGTCCTTGCGCGCGTCTTCAATCTTTTTGGAGGTGGGTTCTTCGGTTTTTTCTTGGTCTTCGCCTGCCATCTCTATCCTGAATTTGCTTAAATTTGGGCGATTATATCTAAAACGAGGTTAAATTTTACGCTACAATTGCCTAAATTTAAAGGATAAAAATGCAAAAGCTTGACGATCACGTAAGCGAGTGGTTTTGGCGGATGAGGGTGCGTAACGAGGTTGCCGCGGATCACTTTAAAAGCCGTAAAATCCCCTACGACGAGTCAAATTTGATAGAGGTTCTGCAAAGCTCGCAGGATAAATTTGACCTCCTTTGGGCCGCCGTCGCCCTGCGCGAGCTAGGCACGGTGCGTGCGATACCTGCTCTAAAAGGCGCCGTCAAATTTAAAAGCCTAGACGTACAAGGTAACGCGGCTTTAACTACCGCGTTTTTAGCGGACGGCGGCGAGAACGGCTTTTTAGCGAGTTTGCTTTCTAGCAAAGAGTACCGCGCTAAATTTTACGCGATGACGGGAATTTTATATAAAGAAGACACGGCGCACTCGGCCTTGCCTTTAGTTTTGGAGTATTCGGCTAAGGCGACCAAAGGCGGCAAGGCGCTTGCTAAAACGCCGTGCGAAGGGCTAGACTGGCTATATTTGGCCAGATACGGTGCGCATCTGCCGCAGGCGCAAGAAGTTTTTGATAAAATAAATAAAAATAGGAAGTATGTAGATGAAACTGTTTTCACAAGACTCGCAGGAGAATTTCCGCAAATTTTCACAATCTAAAAAACCGCAAAAAAGCGAAACCGAGCTGCTTTTGGACGAGTGCGGCGAAGTTTTAGCTAAGCCAAAAAAGAAAAATTTGAGCGAGCGCGAGTTTTTGTGCGAGCTGATAAAACTGATGGCTTTTTCGATACCGCAAATTCCTTATGAAGTTTGGCTCGAAAAATGTATAGAAAGCGGCGATGTGGAGGCTCTAAACGATCTAGTTTTTCAGTACGCCAGAAACGAGCTGCTACCGGGCTGCGAGGGCGGATATGATCAGTGCGAGAGGCTGATACACTCGTTTCTCGCGCTGGCGTGCGGCGACATGGATGGCGTGAAAAACGTACTTACGCACTCTATGCCGCCCAGCACGAACGGTTATAGATTTTTGTGCGTGATGAGCGATCTGGTTTCGGCGCTGCTATGGGATGATAAAAAATCGCTCGAGCCCGCACTGAAAAAAGCGCGCAGATTTGCAGACTCCAAAAAGCCGATAAACGAAAGAGAAGCGGTAAAATTCATCCTTGCCTTGCACGAAAAAGACGCGGCCGCGATGAGCGAGAGTTTGAGTAATTTTTGCGTAAAAGTCGCTAGAACCGCCGCGCCGCAATTTGAAAAGAGGATTAGTTTTTTCGCGCACGGACTTTACGCCTTGGCGCACTACCTCTTACTTTTTGAGATTTTTGAGTGTATTTGCTTGCCAAAAGCTAAAAATTTTAGCGAAATTTACGCAAAAAGGCTTTTGGACGGCAAACCGGCGCAGCCAAAATTATACTTTAGTTTTCCACCTGAATTTGACGTTTTTAATCAAATTTTAAACGCGCCGCCGGCTAAAACCGTACTTTATCAGCCTTTTGACGGGCCTTCGCCGAGCGATCAAATACGCTTCCTAGATCACGACGCGATGGTCGAAAATTTAGCGGATGAAATTTTAAAAGCTAGGACATTAAACCAAAATTTATAAATTTTTGGGTATCATCCGTCTCTTACAACCAACAAAGCTCCTCAAGTCTTTTGAAATCCAAAAGCGCTTTTTGGTCTTACCAAATTTAGAAAGGTAGAGTATGTCAAAATACGCTATATTTAAGCACGGCGGCAAGCAGTATCGCGTCAGCGAAGGCGAATATCTTAAGCTTGACCATTTCAGTGCTGAAGCAAAATCATCAGTCGAGATTACGGACGTTTTGTGCGTAAACGACGGTGAAGTAAAGGTAGGCGCGCCGTTCGTAAAGGGTGCGAAAGTCGTTCTTGAAGTCGTAAACGAGGGCAAGGATAAAAAAGTCGTTATTTACAAAAAACGCAGACGCAAAGACTCAAAACTAAAACGCGGTTTTAGAAGACAGTTCACACGCGTAAAAGTCGTAAGTATCGCAGCTTAAGGAGATAAGAAATGGCACACAAAAAAGGTCAAGGCTCAACCCAGAATAACCGAGATAGTATCGGACGACGCTTAGGCGTTAAAAAATTCGGCGGCGAATTCGTTCGCGCGGGCAACATCATCATCCGCCAGCGCGGTACCGCTACTCACGCGGGCAGTAACGTCGGTCTAGGCAAAGATCACACGATTTTCGCTCTAATCGACGGTTTCGTTAAATTCGAAAGACTAGATAAAAATAGAAAAAAAGTTTCAGTTTATCCTGCTGCGTAATCCTTGGGGCGAAAGCCCCTTTTTTCTTTTAAAACCACCCAAATTTTTAAAATCTAAAAAGCTTTTACCTAAATAAATAATCGTTACGTTATTTGTCAATTTTTAAAATTTGACCCAAACTGCTTAAATTTATATTGTACTAATAATGGCGCTTGGCAAATCCTTTGAACTTTTCGGCAAATCAAATTTTAATCAATAAACCGATATAATCCGAAAATTTCGCAAAATAACAAACTAAAAATAATAGAATAAAATTTAAAAACTAAGGCAAAAAATGTTTATAGATAGCGTAAATTTAACTCTAAGCTCGGGTCACGGCGGAGCTGGCTCAGTGAGCTTTCGCCGCGAAAAACACGTGATTTTAGGCGGACCGGACGGCGGCGACGGCGGCGACGGCGGGGATGTGTATTTCGTCGCCGATAACAACACTCACACGCTGGCGGTGTATAAAGGCAAAAAGGCCATGCATGCGCAAAACGGCGAGGCTGGGATGGGGCGCAGGATGCACGGCAAAAGAGGCGAGCATCTCGAGCTCATCGTGCCTCCCGGCACCGCAGTGCTAGACGCCGAGACGGGCGAGCTGCTCTGCGACTTAACTAGCGAGGGGCAGCGCGAGCTATTTTTAAAAGGCGGCAAAGGCGGGCTTGGCAACGTACACTTTAAAAGCTCGATCAACCAAGCCCCAGAATACGCACAAAAAGGTCTCGAAGGCGAAACGCGTGAGGTGCGGCTGGAGCTAAAACTCATCGCCGACGTGGGGCTAGTGGGCTTTCCAAACGTCGGTAAAAGCACGCTTATCTCGACCGTCTCAAATGCCAAGCCTCAGATCGCAAACTACGAATTTACCACTCTCACGCCAAAGCTCGGCCTCGTCGAGGTGGACGAATACAGCGGCTTTGTCATGGCCGATATTCCGGGCATTATCGAGGGCGCAAGCGAGGGGCGCGGTCTTGGCGTGCAGTTTTTAAGGCACGTCGAACGCACGAAAATTTTGCTTTTTATGCTTGATCTTGCGAACTACCGCAGCCTCGAGGAGCAGTTTGACGCGCTGCGGGCCGAGACGGCGAAATTTTCGGGAGAGCTTACAAAAAGAGACTACGCGATCGCTCTAACTCGCGCTGATGCGGCTGAAAATTTGCAGGAAAAATTTGACGCGTTTTTGGCGCATTTGAGGCTTTCGGGTACGGCGGGCGAGATGAAATTTAAACAAGATATTTATGAGTTTGACGCCGCTAAGCCGTTTTTTGTTATGCCGATATCCTCGGCGACGGGACAAAATATAAACGAGCTAAAATTCAACCTGCTTGAGCTGCTTAAAAAGGAGCTGTAGGCTGCGCTAAAAGCCGCGCCGTAGAGGGGTTTTAACGAACGTAGGCCTTAAGGCGCTCACATACGCGGTTAAATTTTATTTTTATCGCTCGCAAACGCCGCAAAAAGATAAAATTTAAGAAGGCGAAATGAATAAAATTTTTATACTTGCGCTGTTATGTTTCGGCGCATACGGTTGCGATCCCGCCGATCCGGTGCCGAATTCTATGGACTTTAACGACAAGGATCACGACGGCGCACTGAGCTTGCAGGAGTGGACGGCGAGCGAGGTGCCGTCTGGGCTGAGAGTAGAGTTAAATCTACGCTCAGGCTCGGAATTTAATAGGCTCGATGCTAATCGTGACGGCAAGATTAGCCTTGATGAGCTGGGGGCAAAACCGTCTGCAAAGATTTATTGGTCCGAAGATCCGTGCGCTTTTTGGCCTTGGTCGGACGGATCCGAGGATAAAAATCAATCCGCCGTTAAATAAGGCGCACGAGCGTGAACCCGTGTTTGCACTGCGGTATGCGTAAAATTTATTGCGAGCACGATTGCGCCCGTATGATCGCTCGCGCCCTGATTTGGCTAAATTTAAAGGAAAAGAATGAATATAGTTTTTATGGGAACGCCCGAGTATGCGGCTAAAATTTTGTGCGCGCTTACGGTGGCGAAATTTGAGATCGCGGCTGTCTTCACGCAGCCTGATAAGCCTGTGGGCAGGAAGCAAATTTTAACGCCTAGCGAGGTTAAAGTTTATGCGCAAAAGCATCTGCCTGCCGTGCCGATCTTTCAGCCCGCAACACTCAAAGACGAGGCGGTCGCTGCGCAAATAAAAGAGCTAAAGCCTGATTTCATCGTGGTTGCCGCATACGGTAAAATTTTGCCGCAAAGCGTGCTTGATATCGCGCCTTGCATAAACCTGCACGCTTCGATCCTGCCTAAATATCGCGGCGCGAGCCCTATTCAAAGCGCGATCTTGGCGGGCGAGAAGCAGACCGGCGTGACGGCGATGCTGATGGATGCGGGGCTTGACACAGGCGATATGCTTGATTTTGCCTACACGCCTTGCGAGGATAAAACGGCGGCGCAGCTGTTTGACGAGCTCGGGGATTTGGCGGGTGAGCTTATCGTGCGAGTGCTACAAAATTTTGCAAACTTAAAGCCGCTAAAGCAGGACGGCACGCAGGCCACGCACTGCAAAAAGATAAGCAAATCCGACGGGCTTTTTGGCTTTGAGCAGAGCGCGGAGCAAATTTATAATAAATTTCGCGCGCTAACGCCCTGGCCGGGGATTTATCTAGCTAGCGGGTTAAAAATTTTGGATTTAGAAATTCTGCGCGAATCCTGTGGGCGTAAATTTCAGCGCACAGGCGAAATTCTGCACGTTGATAAGCTCGGCTTTTGCGTTTCTTGCGGCGAGGGTGCGGTCAAGATCATAAAGGTGCAAGAGCCGGGCAAAAGGCCCGTGGAGGCTAGCGCGTATCTAAACGGCAAGCGCCTTGGCATCGGCGATATAGTGTCGTAAATTTAAATCGAGCGAAGCTTGTTGCGTAAATCTAATGATACGAATGCGCTCGCAATGTAAAATTAATAAGCAAATTTAAAAGGAATAAAATTTGAGAATAGAGTTCGCAGATAGCGTCCCCTCTACGCAAAAAGTTTTGGTCGAAGGGCTGCGAAACGGCGAAATACAGCCGCCTTTTGCGCTCGTGGCAAAGGAGCAGACGCAAGGTATCGGCAGCAGAAACAACACTTGGAGCGGGCTAGAAGGCAATCTGTTTTTTTCATTTTGCATGAGCGAAACGGCGCTGCCAGGTGATCTAAAGGGCGAGTCGGCGTCGATTTACTTTTCGATGATAATGCGCGAAGTACTTGCGGCTCGCGGCTCGAAAATTTGGCTAAAATGGCCGAATGATTTTTATGTTGGCGACAAAAAAATCGGCGGAACTTTGACGACGAGGGTTGGCGAAATTTACGTTTGCGGCATGGGTATAAATCTAAAAAACGCGCCCGAAAACGCCGGAATTTTAGATATAGATGTTAGCCCTAGTGCCGCGGTCGGAGAGTTTTGCAAGAGGCTGCAAACGGCTCCGTCTTGGGCGGAAATTTTTAAAAAATTTGAGAGCGAATTTGAAAAATCAAGAGAATTTGTCACGCACTTTGAGGGCGAAGAAATGTCGCTCAAAGACGCAAAACTCCTATCTGACGGCTCTTTGGATATAGGTGGGCGAAGGGTTTTTTCGCTCAGATAAATTTGCTTAAATTTGACGTGAAATTTAATATTTTTATGAAATATCGGCGGGGACGATCCGCGAAATTCTTTCAGAAATTTTAAAGCTGAAACTAAACTTGGACAAAGTAAGTTTTTTGTAAAATTAATCAATTAAAAAAACAAAATTTGGAAAATTCTCATGTGTGAAATTATAACCATTGCAAACCAGAAAGGCGGCGTCGGAAAGACGACTACGGCGGTAAATTTGGCCGCATCGCTGGCGGTGGCCGAAAAAAAAGTCCTACTCATCGACATCGATCCGCAAGCAAATGCGACGACTGGAATGGGCTTTAGCAGAAACGACTATGAGTACAACATCTACCATGTGCTCACGGGTCGCAAAAAGCTCTCGCAAATAGTGCTAAAAACCGAGATACCGACGCTTTTTCTAGCACCTTCAAACATCGGTCTCGTGGGTATAGAGCAAGAACTAAGCGAACAAAACAAAGACTATCAAAAGATACTAAAAAGCAAGATCGAAGAGGTCGAGGGGCAGTATGATTTTATCATCATTGACAGTCCTCCGGCGCTAGGCAGTATCACCGTAAACGCACTAAGTGCTAGCGATAGCGTGATAATCCCTATACAGTGCGAATTTTACGCATTAGAGGGGCTTGCACAAATTTTAAATACGGTAAAAATCATCAAAAAAACCATAAATCCAAAGCTAAATATTAAAGGATTTTTACCGACTATGTACAGTTCGCAAAATAACCTCGCCAAGGAAACGGTAGCAAATTTAAAGCAGCATTTTGAAAATAAACTGTTTAAAAACAAGGATATGGGCGATGAGTTCGTGATAGTACCGCGAAACGTAAAGCTTGCCGAAAGCCCGAGCTTCGGTAAGCCGGTGATTTTATACGACATAAAATCACCCGGCTCGGTAGCGTATCAAAATTTGGCATGCTGTATTTTAGGATAACGAATGGCTAAAAAAGGCGGATTAGGGCGTGGACTAGAAGCGATTTTGGGTGATGTAGAGCTAGCGTATAAAGCCGAAATAAACGAAGGTAACAGCGAAATAATAAAAGAAATAGACCTTGAGTTGATTACCGAAAACCCGTATCAACCGCGTAAAAATTTCGACGAAACGGCACTAAGAGAGCTTAGTGAAAGTATAAAAAGACACGGTCTTATCCAGCCGATCATCGTTATAGAAAAAGACAGCGGATATATGCTGATAGCAGGCGAGAGGAGATTTCGCGCGACTAAACTGCTTGGCGAAAGCAAGATAAAGGCAATAGTTGCCGACATCGAGAGCCAAAGTCTGCGCGAGCTAGCGCTCATAGAAAATATCCAAAGAGAGGACCTAAATCCGATCGAGCTTGCAAATTCTTATAAAGAGCTCATAGACGAATATAAAATCACGCAGGACGGACTCGCAAACATCATCCACAAAAGCAGGGTTCAGATAACAAATACTATGAGGCTTTTGAGCCTTAGCGCCGTGACGCAAGAATATATAAAAGAAGGCAAACTAACGCAAGGGCACGCTAAAGTCATCGTAGGCCTTGAGCCAAACGACGAAAAAACGGCGGTCGATACCATCATCGGACAGCGCCTTAGCGTGCGCGAGACGGAAAATTTGGTAAAAAATTTAAAAAATAAATTGCCGCCTAAAACAGCACTTAAGTTAGATGATAGATATCTTGAAAGACTAACAAATTTAAAAGAGATTTTTTCTAAATTTGACGTACCGGTTAAGATAAAAGGCAAAAAAATCACTATCGAATTTGATGATATAGCTGATATCGATAGGCTAATAAACAAGATAAAATAAAAATATTTATTTAAATTTAGCTTGTTTTATCCTTTTTTTTTGTAAAATAAGCACGGTTTTATTATGCTTAAGAAAATATTAAACTTTAAGGAGATTTGATGTTGGAAATTAATTTGCCGCTAGTCGTCCTAACGGCAGTTATTTTTCTAGGGCTTATCGCCGTTTTAAATTCCATCCTTTACAAGCCTCTACTTAAATTTATAGACGCTAGAAACGATGCGATAAAAAATGACGAAGAGAGCGCTAGTAAAAATACGAGCGATCTTGGCGTGTATGAAGCGCAGATAGAACAGCTCATAGCTGCCGCAAGAAGCGAGGCCGGCAAGATCAAGCAGGAGGCTATCAACGCCGCAAAAGACGCGGCCGCTAAGATAGTCAGCGAAAAGCGCGGAGTTTTGGAGGCTGATTACGATGCTTTTATCCAAAATTTAAACTCTCAAAAGAGCGATTTTAGAGCTAATTTACAGCAAAAACTGCCTGAACTTCAAGCTGCTTTAAAAGCAAAACTCGCAAGGATTTAATATGAAAAGCAAAATTTTACTTTTATTATGTCCTTTTATTTTAATGGCGGACGGCGGATACGACATCGTGCCTAGGACGATAAACTTTATCGTTTTTGCCGCGATTTTGTATTATTTTATAGCGAACCCTATCAAAAATGCCTACAAAGGAAGAATCGCCGGTATCGCGGCGAGACTTGATAATATCGAGCAAAAGCTAAAGGACTCAAAAGCCAAAAAAGACGACGCTCTAAGGCGCGTAGAAGAGGCTAAAGCAAATGCGGCTAGCCTAGTAGAAACGGCTAGAAAAGAGGCTGTTTTGATTTCTGAGCGTATCAAAGAAGAAACCAGACAAGAGGTCGCAAATTTAGAAAAAAGTTTCCAGGATCAAAAAGAATTTGAAAAAAGACGCATGGTTAAGTCTGTTGTGGGCGAAATTTTAAATGAAATTTTTGCAAGCGACAGCGTGAAAATGGATCAAAGCGAGCTTATCAATATCATGCTTAAGAGGGTTGGCTAATGAAAGAACTTATTGCAAAAAAATACGTAAAAGCCCTAGTTAGCGACCTTAGCAAGGATGGGTTTAATAACTTTACCGCCAAGCTACAAGAGATCGCAAACGCATTTGCAAACGAAAAATTTCAAAACATCATCGTTTCACCAAATTTAAAAAATAGCCAAAAAGCGGATTTTGTTCTATCTTTAGTCGGTGAGGCGGATCAAAAATTTGTAAATTTCATAAAACTGCTCGGCGAAAATAAAAGGCTTGATATTTTGCCTAATATCGTTTCGGAGCTTTTAGCGCAAAAGTCAAAAATGGATAATGTTTTTTACGGCAAAATTTACGGCGGCTCGCAGATCAGCCAGGCTCAAATTTCAGAGCTTGAAAGCAGCTTTTCTAAGAGATTTAACGCAAAAATCATTTTAGAGCCGGTAAAAAGCGACTACAACGGTATCAAGATCGAACTAGACGACTTGGGCGTGGAGGCTAGCTTTTCGGTAGATAGGCTAAAAGCCCAAATGAGCGAATACATATTAAAAGCAATATAAAGGAGAAAAAGCGTGAGTGCAAAAATAAAAGCAGATGAAATCAGCGCCATCATCAAGGAGAGGATTGAAAATTTCAGCCTTAACGTCGATGTAAACGAGACGGGCAAGGTTATATCCGTAGCTGACGGCGTTGCTAACGTTTACGGCCTAAAAAACGTTATGGCCGGCGAGATGGTCGAGTTTGAGAACGGCGAAAAAGGCATGGCTCTAAACCTAGAAGAAAGTAGCGTCGGTATCGTTATCTTGGGTAAAACGGACGGTATCAAAGAGGGTTCGAGCGTAAAACGCCTAGCTAAACTTTTACGCGTCCCTGTCGGTGATGCTTTGATAGGCCGCGTCGTAAATTCACTCGGCGAGCCGATAGACGCTAAAGGCCCGATCGAAGCTAGCGAGACTAGATTCGTCGAGGAAAAAGCAAAAGGTATCATGGCTAGAAAGAGCGTTCACGAGCCGCTTCAAACAGGCATCAAGGCTATCGACGCGCTAGTACCGATCGGTCGCGGACAACGCGAGCTCATCATCGGCGACCGCCAAACCGGTAAAACTACCGTCGCGATAGATACTATCATCAACCAAAAAGGTCAAGACGTTATTTGTATCTATGTCGCGATCGGACAAAAACAATCAACAGTCGCGCAAGTTGTTAAAAAACTCGAAGAGTACGGCGCTATGGAATATACCATTGTCGTAAATGCAGGCGCTTCCGACGCTGCTGCGCTTCAGTACCTAGCTCCTTATGCGGGCGTAACTATGGGCGAATATTTTAGAGATAATTCTCGCCATGCCCTAATCATCTATGACGATCTTTCAAAGCATGCCGTCGCATACCGCGAAATGAGCTTGATTCTTCGCAGACCGCCGGGCCGCGAAGCTTATCCAGGCGACGTTTTCTACCTACACTCCCGCTTGTTAGAGCGCGCATCTAAGCTAAACGATAAGCTAGGAGCGGGTTCTCTAACAGCTCTTCCTATTATCGAGACGCAAGCTGGCGACGTTTCGGCGTATATTCCGACAAACGTTATTTCTATCACCGACGGTCAAATTTTCCTTGAATCCGATCTATTTAACTCAGGTATCCGCCCTGCGATCAACGTCGGCCTTTCGGTTTCTCGCGTCGGCGGCGCAGCTCAGATAAAAGCAACCAAGCAAGTTTCTGGAACATTAAGACTTGACCTTGCGCAATACCGCGAACTTCAAGCATTTGCACAATTTGCTAGTGACCTTGACGAGAGTTCTAGAAAACAGCTTGAGCGCGGTCAAAGGATGGTCGAGGTATTAAAGCAGCCTCCTTATAGCCCGCTAGCCGTTGAAAAGCAAGTCGTTATTATCTTTGCCGGCACAAAAGGCTACCTGGATGATATCCCGACTATAGCGGTTACAAAATTTGAAGCTGAGCTTTATCCTTATATAGAGGCGAAGTATCCTGAAATTTTCGAGCAAATTCGAACCAAAAAAGCACTTGACAAAGAAATTGAGGAGCTTTTGCATAAGGCGCTAAAAGACTTTAAAGCGACGTTTGCCGCTAACTAAGGCTAAAATATGTCAAATTTAAAAGATATAAAACGAAAGATCAAGAGCGTCCAAAACACTCAAAAGACGACGCGTGCGATGAAGCTGGTATCTACAGCCAAACTTCGCAAGGCTGAGGAAGCTGCTCGTCACTCTAGGGTTTATGCGCTCAAGATCAACGAAGTTTTATCTGAAATCGCCTATAAGATCAACCAATATCGCTCCGTAAATGCCGAGAGCAAATTTTTCGACGCTAAGGAGAATATCGAGAAGGTCGATATTATATTTGTTACCGCAGACAAGGGACTTTGTGGCGGTTTTAATATTCAGACTATTAAAACCGTTAGAAATATGATTAACGAATTTAAGGCGAAAAAAGTAAAGATAAGACTTCGCGCAGTAGGTAAAAAAGGTATAGAATTTTTTAGCTTCCAGGGTATAAATTTGCTTGAAAAATACGTCGGCGTGAGCTCATCTCCGACTTATGAGAAAGCTCAAAATATCATAAAAGACGCGATAGACGACTTTATAAGCGGTGCGACGGATAAGGTTATTTTGGTGCATAACGGCTACAATAACATGATCTCTCAACAAATTCGTATAAACGATATCGTGCCGGTCGAGCCGCCGAAACTCGTTGAGGTTGAGACGAATTCTTTGATGGAATTTGAACCAAGCGATGACGGTAAAATTTTAAACGAACTACTTACGAAGTATTTTGAGTATAGTATGTATTACGCTTTAGTTGATAGCCTTGCGGCAGAGCACAGCGCTAGAATGCAAGCGATGGATAATGCGACCAACAACGCCAAAGAGCGCGTCGCACAGCTAAAACTATCGTATAACAAGGCTCGCCAAGAGTCTATCACCACTGAGCTTATCGAGATCATCAGTGGCGTCGAATCAATGAAATAATTAAGGAGTATGGATGAAAGGTATCATTTCTCAGGTAATGGGTCCGGTAGTCGACGTCGATTTCACGGATTATTTACCCAAGATCAACGAAGCCGTCGAAGTAAATTTCGAGGTTGAGGGCAAGCAAAATAGACTTGTACTAGAGGTTGCCGCGCACCTTGGCGATAACCGCGTAAGAACGATCGCCATGGATATGAGTGAAGGTTTAACTAGAGGCCTTGAGGCTACGGCTCTTGGCGCGCCTATTAGCGTTCCGGTTGGCGAAAAAGTTTTGGGTAGAATTTTCAACGTCGTCGGCGATCTAATCGACGAAGGCGAAGGTGTAGAATTTGACAAAAAATGGTCTATTCACCGCGATCCTCCACCGTTTGAAGAGCAAAGCACAAAAAGTGAAATTTTTGAGACAGGCATAAAGGTAGTTGACCTTTTGGCTCCTTACGCAAAGGGTGGTAAGGTCGGACTATTCGGCGGTGCCGGCGTTGGCAAAACGGTTATTATCATGGAGCTTATCCACAACGTTGCATTTAAACACAGCGGTTACTCTGTATTTGCAGGTGTTGGCGAGAGAACTCGCGAAGGAAACGACCTTTATCACGAGATGAAAGAAAGTAACGTTTTGGACAAAGTCGCCTTGTGCTACGGCCAAATGAACGAGCCACCGGGGGCAAGAAACCGCATAGCTCTAACAGGTCTAACAATGGCTGAGTACTTCCGCGACGAGATGGGACTTGATGTGTTGATGTTTATCGATAACATCTTCCGTTTCTCTCAGTCTGGCGCAGAGATGTCGGCGCTTCTTGGACGTATCCCGTCTGCCGTTGGTTATCAGCCGACTTTGGCGAGCGAAATGGGTAAATTCCAAGAGAGAATTACATCAACCAAAAAAGGTTCGATTACATCGGTTCAGGCTGTTTACGTTCCTGCGGACGACCTTACCGACCCGGCTCCTGCGACCGTTTTCGCACACCTTGATGCGACTACCGTTTTAAACAGAGCTATCGCGGAAAAGGGAATTTATCCTGCGGTTGACCCGCTTGATTCGACATCAAGAATGCTCGATCCTCAAATTTTGGGCGGTGAGCACTATAAAGTCGCTCGCGGCGTACAGGCGGTTTTGCAAAAATATAAAGACCTTCAAGACATCATCGCGATCCTTGGTATGGACGAGCTTAGCGAGGAAGATAAGGTTACCGTCGACCGCGCTAGAAAGATTGAGAGATTTTTATCTCAGCCGTTCTTCGTTGCCGAGGTATTTACGGGAAGCCCTGGTAAGTACGTAAGTCTTGAAGAGAATATCGCTGGCTTTAAGGGAATTTTGGAAGGTAAATATGATGATTTGCCGGAAAACGCATTTTATATGGTAGGAAACATCGACGAGGCGATAGCGAAAGCTGAAAAACTTAAAGCCTAAATTTAAAGGAAAAAGTAATGAATAAATTACATTTAGAAATCGTTACGCCTGAGGGTTTAGTGTTTTCAAACGATATCAAAAGCGTAGTTTTGCCCGGTAGCGAGGGCGAGTTTGGGGTTTTGCCCGGACACGCCTCGCTTATATCGCTTTTAAAAGCCGGCGTTATAGACATCGAGAGCGAAGATAAAAGCCATGATGCCGTCGCGATCAACTGGGGATATGCCGAGATAAACGAGGGCAAGGCCACGATCCTTGCCGATGGCGCCGTTCACGTGTCGGGAAATTCTGAGAGCGAGATAGCAAATTCATTGCAAAAGGCGAAGGATTTAATTGCCGGCATGAGTAGCGAGAACAACGCTATGGCTGCTACTGTGGCAAAATTAGACAGCATGGCTCGGGCAAGATAGTGGCTGGACTTGATATTTTTTTAAACTACTTATCTAGAAGTAGTTTTATCACTATATTCGTGCTGAGCTGGCTTTCTTTTTATTTCATTATAAGCCTTACTATACTATTTTCTCGTATGGCAGGGCTTAGATCATGGCAAAAAAAAGAACAAAATGCTCTTGAGTCGTTATTAATGGGCGGGTCTAAACATGTTTTAAACGAATCCATTTTAAAACGGTTCGTAAGCGGTTCGATATCTAGAGAGAAGCTCTCGGTCGCCGTTAGTATCGCTGAGCGAAATGCAACTAGCGGTATTACTTGGCTTAGTATAGTTGCCTCTACGTCGCCTTTTATCGGGCTTTTCGGCACGGTTGTTTCTATCTTGGAGACCTTTTCTCAGCTTGGACAAGGCGGCGGAAATTCATCTCTAAACGTTATAGCTCCCGCCATCAGCGAAGCGCTAGTCGCAACTGGGGCGGGTATATTTGTAGCGATACCTGCTTATACGTTTAGCTTGCTTATCAAGAGGAAAGCTTACGAGCTTATGGGCGTCATCAGGCGCGAAGTCGATATCCTAGTAACGCTTAAAGAAGATCAATGATAAATCTCGACGAAACTCCGGAGCTAAACATAACTCCGCTTGTGGATATCATGCTTGTTTTGCTGGCGATCCTTATGGTTACGACGCCTACTATCGTTTATGATGAGCAAATTTTGCTACCGGACGGCTCAAAAACTAAAACATCCTCGGCTCAAAAAAAAGATTTGACTGTTATCGTTGATGCCACAAAAAAGGTTAGAATAGATCAAAATACCATGAATTTGCGCGAACTTCCTGACAATATAGTGCTTATCGGGGCAAAATACGATAAAAACTCGCCTGTTTATATTAAGGCTGACAAAAGCCTCATATACGATGATGTGATGTTTGTTCTAAAGAGCGTAAAAAACGCAGGCTTTACAAAGGTAGCGCTCCAGACTAATGGATAAATTTGATCTCAAATTTAACACCTCCGGCTATTTCCTACTATCGGCTTTTCTTTACCTTTGCATCATAAGCGGTATTTTTATCAAGCTTACTTACTTTAAGGAAGAGCCAAAAAAATATACTGATACTAAAGACGCCTTTATGGATATTATGATAGTTGAGCGTGAGCCCGACATCACCGTAAAAGCGCCTGAGCCTAAAAAAGAGGTCGTAAAAGAAGAAAAACCTCAACCGGTAAAGGAAGAGGTTAAAAAAGAAGAATCTAAGCCGGACACTACAAACAAGCCACCTGAGCCCGATCCTGCACCGCCAAAACCCGAAGAAAAAAAGATAGAAGAGCCAAATTTAAAGGATCTATTTGGCAGTATCGATACATCTAAGCTAAAAGAGGACAAGGTTGCTAAGAAAAAAGAACAACCAAAAGAGCAAAGTCGTAAAAAACCGGAAAAAGTCCAGATAACGAGCCAGCAAAAAAAAGCTAGCGACGTTATAAATGCGCTTACCTTAGATCAGGTTGCTAAGACTCCAAAGTCGCAAATGACGGGCGAATATAACGAATACTTCGGTATGATTAGCAGAATTTTGCAGAGTAAATGGAGCGCTTATAAGGCCGATTCTAGCGATGAGGCAGAGGTTGAGATCGTCATTGACATTGACGGATCGTTTAGTTACGATATAAAAAAGTTATCGTATAATAGCGAATTTAATAACAAAGTTAGGGATTTCTTGCAAAGTATGACTTTTGAGAAATTTCCGCCGCCTACACAGATAGGCAGAGCCGTTAGGCTCGGAACTAAACTAGAAGACAAACTAGAATAACGGAGGAGAAATGAAGAAAATTTTACTTTTTCTTGCTTTTGCCAGTTGGCTTTTTGCCGTTGACGCCACCATTTCGGTCGTTAACAAAGGCTTAGCCCTACCAAAAATCGTGCTTCAAGATGCCACAACGGCTGTCGGAGATCAAACTTTTAAGGGCAAATTTCACAAAATTATGCTGGGAGACCTAAAGGTAAGCTCTGATTTTGAGGTTGTGGACGAATATATCGCCAGTAGCTATGAGGGCGACTCGAACACGAACGTCATGAGCGAAAAGGGCGCGCAGCTTATATTTAGATACGCGCTTGAGGGTTCTCCAAACTCGCCTCTAAGCCTTAGGGTTAAGCTTATAAATGCAAAAACGGCGACTACTCAGTACGAGAAAATTTACAATATGAATGATGGAGCAAAGTATCCGTTTATCGCACACAAAGCGATAGTTGAGCTCATTAACGAGCTAAAAATGCCACCTGTAAACTGGATGGAGAAATTTATCATCTTTGCCAAAGGAACCGGTTCAAAGCAAAGCGAGATCGTTATAGCCGACTACACTTTGACCTACCAAAAAGTACTTGTTCGCGGCGGTTTGAATATATTTCCTAAATGGGTAGGAGCTGATCAGAGCGCGTTTTACTACTCTGATTACAGCGGTAAAAACTTAGTTCTTTATAGATACGATGTTGCAAGCGGCCAAAAAACTAAAATTTTAGATAGCAAGGGCGGTATGCTTATAGCCTCCGACGTTAGCCAAAACGGAGATAAAATTTTGCTAACTATGGCTCCGCAAGATCAGCCTGATATCTATATATACGATCTAAATTCAAAAAGACTATCTCAGGTAACTAACTATAGCGGTATAGACGTCAACGGCAACTTCGTTGACGGCGACAGACGCGTAGTTTTTGTTTCCGATAGACTTGGCTATCCTAATGTTTTCGCGCAAAATGTAGATGGAAGCGGTTTTGAGCAGTTGGTCTATCACGGCAAAAACAACAACTCCGTCAGCACCTATCAGAACTATATAGTGTACTCTAGTAGAGAAGACGGTAAGAGTAGCTTTGGAACAAGAGATTTTAACATATATATGATCTCTACGCAGACTGATTACATTAGACAGCTCACTGCAAGCGGTAAAAATTTATACCCTAGATTTTCTAGCGACGGACAAAGCGTAGTGTTTATCAAAGAGCTTGGCGGCCAGAGTTCTCTTGGTATAATTCGCGTAAATGAGAACAAAAGTTTCCAATTTCCATTAAAAATCGGTAAAATTCAGTCTATTGATTGGTAATATTTAGTAAATTTTATGATATAATCACGTTAAATTTCTATAAAAGGATGAAAATGAAAAAAGTAGTTTTAACTTCTGCTGCTATTGCAGCTTTATTGTTGAGCGGTTGTAGCTCTAAAAACCCTGAAGTTGATATGAGCGCTGACGCCAATCAAAATATGGGCGGTATGAACTCAAGCGATAACATGATGAGCGATAGCGAGAGATTGCAACAATTAATTTCAAGCATCGAAGGTCAAGTTCAAACTGTATACTTTGACTTTGACAAATTTAACATCAAAGGCGACATGCAGTCTGCTATCAACACAAACGCAGGCCTATTTAATCAATCAGAGGCTCAAGCTCTTTCTGTAAAAGTAGAGGGTAACTGCGACGAGTGGGGTACAGACGAGTACAACTATGCGCTTGGTCTAAAAAGAGCAAAAGCTGCTAAAGACGCTCTTGTAAAACAAGGCGTTGCTGCTGATAGAATCACCGTTGTAAGCTACGGCGAAAGCAACCCTGTTTGCACAGACAAAACAAAAGCTTGCGACGCTCAAAACAGACGTGCTGAATTTAAAGTTCTTCCATAATTAAATTTATGACGAATTTAAAAACTTTCGTGGCTCTTTTTATAGGAGCCACTCTCTCTTATTCCGCTTCCAATGAAATTTCGGTATTTGACGCTGGAAATTTAGATAGCTCTAGCCCCTACGGTTTGACTGATAACGAAAAAACATTTCTAAAAAACAAACAAAACGTAGAAAATCTAAGTAGAAATATGGGTGACGTCGAGTCAAATTTAAATGCCATGCAAGAGCGCCTAGAAGGCTTGCAAAGCGTGCTAGACGGACTAAACTCGAGAATGTCTAGGATAGAAAAAAGACTAAACGATCTTGAAGGAAACGACGGAAATTCTACCGCAAAAAGCGATTTCGACGAGCTTAAAAAATACGTAGAAGAAAGCCGAAAAATACAAGAGGCCAACAACGCTAAAATCACCAAAGCCCTTAAGGATATGGGCGCTTTGATAGATAAGAGTAACGCTGCGCCAGCTACCACAAAAAAAAACGATGAAGACAAGCCGGTAGCTAGCAGTAGCCCGGATGCTGAGCTGCAAACTCCAAAGACTGATTTTACTAAACAAAAAAATCAAGACGTAGCAAGCGAAGCTAAAAAGCTATTTGATACAGGTAAGCTCGACGATGCAAAAGCTAGATACGAGTATCTTTTAAGCAAAGATCATAAGCCTGCGATGGCGAATTTTTATCTCGGTGAGATAGCGTATCAGCAAAAAGCTTACAACAACGCCATAAAATACTACCAGCAGAGCATCCAGCTGTACGACAAGGCCGACTATACCCCAAAGCTTCTTTATCACACTGCCATCAGCTTTGATAAGATAAAAGACACGGCAAGTGCAAATAAATTTTACAAAGCGCTAAAACTAGGCTATCCGGACAGTAAAGAAGCCAAAGCCGCACCTACTCGAAACTAAAACATTCTTTAATAAATTTAACGATATAATCACGTTATTTTCATAAATAGGAGAAGAACGTGAAAGAACAAGTTATAGCTATGTTTTATGAGCTAAAAGACGCAAAAACGGGCGAAATTTTAGAGTCCAATATGCAAGTAGGGCAGGAAATTTCCTTTTTAACGGGCCGCGGACATATCATCGAGAAACTAGAAGAAGAGGTTGCCAAACTAGAAAAAGGCGAAACGAAGGTTATCGTTATCCCGGCTGCGCAAGCTTGCGGCGAGTACGACTCTAATGCTGTTCAAATGCTACCTAAAGAGCAATTTGCGGGCATAGAGCTAAAAGAGGGCATGGAGCTTTTCGGTCAAGGCGAGCACGGCGAGAGCGTACGCGTGATAGTAAAATCTATCGGCGAGGACGACGTAACGGTTGATTTTAACCACCCTTACGCAGGCAAAGATTTGGAGTTTAAGGTTCAAATTTTCGACAAACGCGATGCTACAGAGGACGAGATAGCTACCGGTATGGTAGCCGGCGCTCACACATGCGGATGCGGAGGACACGATCACGACCATCATCACGGCGAGGGCGGATGCTGCGGACACGGACACCATGACCACGGTCACCACCACGGCGACGGCGGATGCGGCTGCCACTAAGAGAGCCTAGATGAGAGCAGCGTTTATATTTCCCGGGCAAGGCTCGCAAAGCGTCGGTATGGGTAAGGAAATTTACGAAAATTTCCGCCCGGCCGCCGAGCTTTTGCAAAATGCAAGCGACAGCCTAAAAATCGACTTTTCAAATCTACTTTTCAACGAAAATGACCTTATAAATAGGAGCGAATTTACCCAGCCTGCCATCGTCTTAAACTCGCTTATGTGCTATCTCGCGCTAAAGCAAAGCGTAAATTTAGAGCCTAGCTTCGCGCTTGGCCACTCTTTGGGCGAGTTTAGCGCGCTTGCGGTTAGCGGAGCGTTTGATTTTGCTGGTGCGCTTAGGATCGTAAATTTGCGCGGTAAATTTATGCAAGAGGACTGCGCGGGCAAAGACGTAACGATGAGCGTTATTTTGGGTCTTAGCGACGAGACGGTAGAGCAAATTTGCAAAAACGCACAAGATGACGGCCATCAAATTTACGCCGCGAACTACAACTGCGACGGTCAGATCGTGATCGCGGGACTAAAAGAGGACATCGCCAAATTTGAGTCGGCGTTTAAAGAAGCGGGCGCTAAGCGTGTGTTGCCTCTAAACATGTCCGTCATTAGCCACTGCCCGCTTTTAAAGAGCGCTAGCGAGAAACTAACGGCGCAGCTAGAGCCAGCGTTGGCAGCTAAATTTGACACGGTCATTTCAAATGCATCGGCGAAGCCTTACGGCACGAAAGATGAAGCGCTAAATTTACTAAAAGCTCAGCTTGTTAGCCCCGTTTTATACAAACAAAGTATCAAAGACATCGAAAACGAGATCGATATTTTCGTGGAGTTCGGCGGTAGCGTGCTAAAAGGCATCAACAAAAAAATCACCGAGAAGCCGACATTTAGCGTCACCGATCTTGGCAGCCTTGAAGAGCTTTTAAAGGAGCTTAAATGATAGCGATCTTAGGCGCGATGCGCGAGGAGGTCGCTCCTCTGCTCGAGCGCATCAAGGATTACAAAGAGGTTAAGCACGCGAATAACGTATTTTACCTCGCAAATTTCGGCGGTAAAGAGCTCGTGATCGCCTACTCAAAGATTGGCAAGGTAAACGCCGCTCTTACCGCAAGCGCGATGATAGAGAAATTTGGCGCCCAGAAGCTGCTTTTTACCGGCGTCGCAGGCGCGCTAAATCCAAATTTGAAAATCGGAGATATGCTTTACGCGACTAGCCTTGTACAGCACGACGTCGATATCACGGCGTTTGGGCACCCGTACGGCTACGTGCCCGAGACCAGTATCTTTATCAAAAGCGACGACGCTCTAAATGCGTTAGCCTCTAGCGTCGCGGCCGAAAAAGGCATCGAGCTAAAAGGCGGCATCATAGCTACGGGCGATCAGTTTATCTGCGACAATGCTAAAAAAGAGTGGCTAAAAGCGACCTTCAAAGCCGATGCGGCCGAGATGGAGGGCGCTAGCGTGGCGCTGGTTTGCGAGAGTCTTGGCGTGCCGTTTTTCGTGCTTCGCGCGATTAGTGACGAGGCGGGCGGCAGCGCGGAGTTTGACTTCGATAAATTTTTACAAGACTCGGCAAACGTCGGCGCGCAGTTCATGCTCGCGATGATCGAGCGGCTATGATAGAGCTTAGCAAGCGGCTGCTGCGCCAGGTCGGGCAGACCAACGCCAGATACCGCATGGTGCGCGGCGGGGATAAAATTTTGCTCGGTCTTAGCGGCGGTAAGGACAGCCTCGCGCTCGCGCACGTACTAAAACACATGCAAAACGTCACACCCGAAAAATTTGAGTTTAAGGCCGTGACGCTGAGCTATGGCATGGGCGAGGACTATGCCTACCTCACGCGCCACTGCGCCGAGCACGGCATCGAGCACGACGTGATCGACAGCTCGATATTCGAGATATCGAAGGACAAGATCCGCAAAAACTCCAGCTTTTGCAGCTTTTTCTCGCGTATGAGGCGTGGCTATCTCTACACCTATGCGCTCGAGCACGGCTTTAACAAGCTCGCCATCGCTCACCACCTCGACGACGCGGTCGAGAGCTTTTTTATGAACTTTACTTATAACGGTGCGCTGCGAACGCTTGCTCCAAAATACGTCGCGGCAAACGGTATCGAGGTTATCAGGCCGTTTATATTCGTGCGCGAAAGACAGCTACGCGAAAATGCCGTGCGAAACGGGCTTACGGTTATCGGCGACGAGGCGTGTCCGGCGATGCGATTTGACATCAAGATGCCTCACGCCAGAGCTGAAACTAAGGAGCTTTTGGCAAATTTAGAAAAGCAAAATCCAAAGCTTTTCGTCTCGCTAAAGGCTGCTTTTGAAAACATCCACAGCGATACGTTTTTCGCCGCTGGGGCGCAAAATTTGACCGACGAGGAGTGAGGAGTCGTCAAATTTAGCTTAAATTTGACTGCTCTTTCGGTCAAATTTGACTTTTGCTAGTCGGCTCAAATTTGCCCGACAACCTTCACTGCGCTATATAGCAATCTATCATCGTCGCTCTGCGGCATCTTTACTCCTTAATTTTTGGATTAGTTTATTGGATATTAGCTTTTCTTTGTTTTGACTACTTGTATTGGCGTCGATATAGATTACCTTTGCGGGGTTGTTTTTGTGCGCTTCTAAAAACCGCAATATATTCTCTCGTCTTTCTTCTTCATTTGCCCATTTTACAAAAGATTCGGTGTCTTTAAATGTAGCATTTTCGTCCAAACAGTGTTTAGAGTAAAAATTTATAGTATCGTCAAATCTTTTTATTTGTTCGGGATCTGGCGGCTTTGGTTTGTATTTTAAAAGACCTTCATGATATAAGCACTCGGTACATAAATGCCTATATTTGTCGTTTTTGCGCAACCTAGCCTCGCCTTCTTCGTCTCTGCCTTTATTCATTTTATAGATATAGCCTTCCTTTGCTGCAGTAAAAACTCCAACTTTATCGTGACACTTTTTATACGCCTCTTTCCGCTCCTCGCTAGTAGGCTGCCCCGAAACGTTATTGTCTAGTAGCAAATTTAGCATAGGTTCGTAGTTTGGCATATATTTCATATCTTTAAAATAGTTGCCGTTCTCGTCAAAATACCCCATACTAAATAGTATTTGTAGCATCTCGGTAAAGTTGCCAAAGGTAATATAATCAAAAGGCAATATCCAGCCTTTTGAGCCTTCGTTTTTCTGACCGTATTTTGCTTCGTACTCTACAAATATATTATCTCCGTCGATAGTCAAGCTTTTGATCCTATCGTTTTGGGGCGCTTTTAAATATCTTTGAATTTTTTCTTTATTGCTAAATTTAACCCCGCTATCAAGCAAGAGCTTGGCGGTCTTTGTAGAGTTGTTTTCTATGGCGTAGGCCAGGGGCGAGAGTTTGTAGTTATCTTTCGCATGAGCGTTTGCGCCCATATCTATAAGTCTTTTTGCCGTGGCTTCGTCGTCGTAAAAGCTAGCGTACATCAGCGGAGTCGTGTTTGCCTTCATCTTTACGTCGGCGCTAAGCCCGTTTCTTGTCATAAAATTTAAAATTTTATCGGTATCTTTTAGCCTCAGCAAATTTCTTAAAGCGTTAAGAGTGGCGTTGTTTTCCTCGTATTCGTCTATATCCCAGTATCTAAAAGCAAAATCGTCTATCTCCTCTTGCGTTACGTATTTGGCTAGCTCGGAGTTTGGGTCTATTTTAGTATCGGGAGTGACGGTAAAATGCGTAGGGCGAGATAGCTTTTCGTAGAGGAAATTTACAAAAACGACGAGAAAAAGGGCGGCAAAGCCGAGTGCGAATTTTTTCAAATTTATCCCTTAAGTCAAATTTGCAAAATCTTAGCCAAAACTAGGTAAAGAGGCGGTAAATTTGATGCAATTTGAGCTGATAAATTTGGATATCGGGAGTAGGGCACGGCGAGATCCGTTTGCATAAAATTTGAGCGGGTTAAATTTGAAAGCAAACTCTGGCAAGTCAAATTTGAAATGCCAAATTTGATCAAAGCCCCTGAAGCAAAATGGAGTAAAGCGCGTCTATCTCGTCGTCGTCAAGTAGCAACGTAGAGCGCTCGCTAAAGAGCATTTTTATCTTTTCTATTTCAAAACCCTTTTGCGCAGCGCAGTGCTCGTGAGCGGGTAAAAAGCTCCTAGCTAGCGCCACGTTATCCTCCACTGGCTCATCGCAGATAAAGCAAAAAAGCTCATCGTGTAGCCTGCCCTCTGCCTCCAAAATGCGCACGTAGCTCTCGATGAGTAGGCGTTTGGGAGCGCCTCTGTCAAAGCGCGAGGCGCAAAGCTCAAGCTCGCGAAAATACACCTCGTCTATCTGCTCTACGTCTCGCAGGTGGGCGTAGAGTAGGCGCATAAACTGTTGCCACACGAGCAGTCGCTCGCGCGAGAGCAGCCAGCGGTAGCCTAGGTGTAGGACGCTGCGCAGGTGCGGGAGGAAGTTTTCGCCGCCTTCTAGCTCGAAGTCGATCTTGTAACCTTGCAGGACGTTTGAGTGGCGCGCGCCGTAGAATCGGTAGGATTTAACCAGCAGCGAGGGCGTGAGGATGTAGACGAGCAGGTCCTCGTCACGCACCTTTTGCGTGTGCAGGATGTAGCCTTGCATGGCTAGAAAAATGTTTGGATTTTTTGGCGCAGGATCTCAGGCTCGGCGATGTGATTTATCTCGTCGCGAAAGGCGCTGGCGCCGTCTATGCCTTTGGAGTAGCGGTGTAGGTGCTTGCGAAATATCGCCGCTCCGTGCTCGCCGTAGTGCTCGATCATCGCGTCAAAATGCGCCAAAATGATCGCCTTTTTCGTCGCCGCGTCAATACTGCCGCCCGTTTTTATCTCGTGGAAAACCCACGGCTTGCCGATGCAAGCGCGTCCTATCATCAGAGCGTCGGCGTTGGTCAAATTTAGCGTCTGGGCTGCGTTTTCCGGCGAGATGTCGCCGTTTGCGATGACAGGGATGGTTACAGCTTCTTTGGCTCGGCCGATCGCGGCGTAATCTACCGCTGTCGTGTAGCCGCCCGCTCTCGTGCGCCCGTGAAATGCGATGTAGTCGGCTCCGGCGTCCTGCGCGGCGATGGCTAAAATCTCAGGGATTTTTTCATCAAAGCCCAGGCGCAATTTGACGCTAGTCATTTGCTTATTTGAGGTTTTTTTGATGGTTTCTACGATGCGTTTTAGGTTCGAGATATCTTTTAGCAGAGCCGAGCCCGCGGACTGTTTGACGACCTTTGGCACGGGGCAACCGCAGTTTAGATCGATACCGTCGATACCGTCGATACCGTTTAAAATTTCCACCGCTTTTTTGACGATGTCCGCGTCGCTGCCTGCGATCTGCACGATATATGGCGTTTCAAGCGGCGATTTTTTGAGCATTTCAAGCGTTTTGCTGCCTTCATAGACTAGGGCGTTTGCGCTTATCATCTCACTTACAGTCACGTCGCAACCAAACTGCTTGACCACGCTTCTAAGCGGCAGGTCCGAAAAGCCCGCGAGCGGAGCTAGAAAAAGCGGCTTTTTTGAAAAATCTATCAGCAATGGGCGTGCTTGAAAAATAGATCGGTCGGGACGTTTTTGCCGTTTTGTCTGAGGTAGAGCAGGGTGCGGAAATTTTGATATTCGCCGGCTTCAAGACCCGCCAAGACCTCCTGCGCGCGCTCGAGCATCTCAAACTCAAATAGCAGATAGATGTATGCTTCCTGCGCCTCTTGACGTTCGTTTTTGAGCCGCTCGAAGATGCCGATGATAGCGTCCGGAGCGATTTTGCTTTTTAGCGTCGCGGCGCTGATACTAAAGCTATCTTTTGAAATTTTATCCGAATTTAACAGCTCTAAAATCTCGTCGTTGCTCAAATTTATCTCGTCTTTGGCAAAGCGGGCGATAAGCGTCATGATCTCTTTTTCGTCCAGATCTGGAGCAAATTTTTTGATATCGGCGAGCGAGCCTAAATTTATTAGCTTTTGCCTTGCTTCGCGAGCGATTTCGCCTTGATCGCCCATAGATTTTTTAAGCGTTTCCAGATAGTATCCGTCCAAATTTGCTATCTTGTTTAGCTCGTTTTTGATAAAGAGCGGATTGTCTTTAGGTAGCTTAAATTTCTTTAGGTCTGCAACTTCGCCGTTTTTGACCGTGCGCATTATATCTAAGGCGTTTTGTAGTTCCTCGCCCTCGATATTTGCGTCCTTGTATCTATCCCACGGCGAGAGGACTCTGGCTATCTGGGATGGGATTTTATAAAAGTTCGTTTTAAAGTCTTTGTTCGTATCAAGGCCGAGTAAAATTTCTTTGCCGAGGTCTCTATAAAATTTCTCGTCGTGCGAAATTTTACGTTTAAAAGCGTAAAATTTAAAGCCGTGATAGGCCATATGAAGCACGCAAAATATCGTCAAAATCGCAGGCGGCAATATCATCCACACGGCGACGGGTAAATTTAACGCATACTCTACGTCGCTGCCTAAAAAGGCAAATTTAAGATGAAGCTCGTAAGAGCCTCCCTCGAAAAGATAAACTATCGCGCCGACTACGACCAGGTAAAGCACGGCGCAAGCTATAAAACGTTTGATTTGCATGGCGTACCCCTATTTTGCGGTTTTTTCCACTATCTCACGGCATGTGATGCAGTATTTTGCGTGCGGTTTGACGCGCAAACGCGCCAGTCCGATATCTTCCTCGCACATCTCGCAGATGCCGTAGGTTTTGTCGGCGATCTTTCGCAGCGAGACGTCGATCTCGGCTAGTTCTTGTCTTTGTTGAGCGCTGATTGATTGCTCGATGAGTTGATCGGCGTTTACGGAGGCGATATCAAACTCGTCGCTGACGCCGCTTTGGCGTAGTCCTGCCATCTCGTTTGACGAGTCAAAAATATTTTTAGTTATCTGTGCTTTTCGCTCCAGTAAAAGTGCCTTAAACTGCTCCAGGTCGCTTTTGCGCATTTTTTTCCTTTATTTGTGATATGGGTGGTTCGCGTTTATGCAAAGAGCTCTGAAAATCTGCTCGTGAAGCATAAGTTTAGCGATCTTGTGCGCCATCGTCATGCGGCTTAGGCTAACGACGGCGTCGGTTTTTTGTTTAAAATTTTGGCTCAGCCCGTAAGCTCCGCCGATAAAAAACGAAATTTGAGCCTTGTCCGAGATGAGTTTGGCAAACTCCTCGCTGTTAAATTCGCGACCCGCTTCGTCAAGAGCCACGCAAAAGCCGTTTAAATTTGGCTCATAAACCTCGTCGTAGGCTTTTAGCGCCTCATCTCGCCCTTTGCTTTGGGCTTTGGCGATTTTGTCGTTAAAGATAACGACGTCTGAAATTTTGGCGAATTTCGACGACATTTTCGCGTACTCTTTGATCTCGTTTTCAAAATTTTCACGTTTTGACTTTTGGATGCAAAACACGGAAATTTCCAAATTTATTCCTCGTCGTCCAAGCTTTGAGCGCTCGGCTGCTTAGCGGCGTAGGCCGGGTTGTTTGAGAGCAGCCTTATCATATCGCTTAAAAACTGCTTATGCTCTTTGCGCTCGACTATGGCGTCTATTAGGCCGTGCTCTAGCAAAAACTCAGACCTTTGAAAGCCCTCAGGCAAATCAGCTCCGATGGTTTGTTTGATAACGCGCTGCCCGGCAAATCCTATGAGAGCGCCAGGCTCTGCGATGATGACATCGCCCAGCCACGCGAAAGACGCGCTCACTCCGCCCATCGTAGGATCGGTTAGGACCGATATATAGGGCACCTTAGCCTCGTCAAGCAACTTTAGCGCGGCGGAAGTCTTTGACATCTGCATTAGCGAAAACGTACTCTCCTGCATCCTCGCTCCGCCCGAAGCCGAAACGATTATGAGAGGCTGTTTTTTATCGAGCGATCTTTTTACGGCGCGCACGATCTTTTCGCCCTCGACCGAGCCTAAAGAGCCGCCCATAAAGCCAAAATCAAAAACCGCTAGCTGTACATTCATGCCGTCTATCTTGGCTTCGCCGCAGATCACGGCCGAGCTTCTGCCCGTCTTTTCCTCGTTTTCGCTTATACGTTTTTTATAGGATTTTTTATCGACGAATTTGATCGGATCGACGGGCTTTAGCTTGGTATCAAGCTCGACGAAACTGCCTTCGTCGCAGATCATCGCTATCCTCTTATCGGCGGCTAATCTCATGTGAAAACCGCACTTTGGACAGACGTTAAAATTTGCCTCGACCTCTTTGTAATACATCAGCGAGTGACAGCTGTCGCATTTGACCCAGTGCGCCGGAGCCTCGCTAGGAGCGGATTGTTGCTTTCTTGTTTTGGAAAAAATATCTAAAAAGCTCATGATTCCTACTTTTTAAAAAATTTAGGGATTATAGCCAAAGTTAGCTTATGTTTTGCTAGTCGGGTATTAAATTTACGCTGCGCGCTTTGGGGGAGTAGGCGGGTAGAATCGCTAAAATTTACGGCGCCATTTTTTATGCTTTTGGGGGAAATTTAAATTTATGCGGAGGCGGTTTTAAGATTTGAAAGGTTAAATTTAAGAGATTTTACTGTGGTATGTTTAAATTTGGAAATGTAAATTTAAAATGCTCAAATTTGCAGAAATTTAGACTATCTTGCTGTACAAATTTGAGCCTTTAAATTTACGGCTTACCACTCGATATAGGTTTTTGCCTTTTTTATATTCGCGATTTTTATTTTTAAAATTTGACCTTCGCTCTCAAACGATATTTCTTCATCGTCGGCGGATAAAATTTTGCCTTTTAGTTTTTTGTTTTCGCCGTCTACTTCGGCTGAAATTTTAGCCAGTTCACCGATACTCAAGATAAAATGGCTCGGTTTTTCTAACTTTCGCTCAAGTCCGGGCGAGCTAACCTCTAGTACGTAGTCTCCGGTAAGCGGCGGCTCGACGTCAAATATCGGCGAGAGTATGCGCGAAACCTTTTCGCAGTCGTCCAAATTTACGCCGCCGGGCTTTGCGATGTAGATCCTATAAATGGCTCTGCCGTTTTCGTTCGCGACCTCGACGTCGTAGAGCTGCACGCCGCACTGCGAGATCAGATTTTCAAGATTTTGCATTTTTGTTTAGATCCTCTGAGATTTTTTCAAATAAATCGTCCATGTGGTTTTGGTACTCGAGTCTGTCGTCGAATTTGAAGTGAAAATTCGGCGCTCTATACCAGCCCTCGGCCGCCATGCAGTGGTTTTGTAGGTGCTTTGATACTCGCTTTAGGCGGTCTAGTATATATGCCTGCTCGCGCTCGTCAAACATCATTTTATCTAGATAAACGAACGCGTCGTATCTGCCCTTTTTGCACTCGACGTCGGTTACGCAAAGTCCGCGTAAAAGCTCGTCCTCGAGCGTAGATAGAGCTTCGGGTAGTAGCTCTTTTAACACGCTTTGCGTGCGCAGACGTTTTATCTCCGAGGGGTTCATAGGCTAGCTTGCTCCTCTACTTCTTTAAAGCTCTCAATGTAGTCGCCCTCTCTGATGTCGTTGTAGCCGTCTATGCCCACGCCGCACTCAAAGCCGCGAGCAACCTCTCTCACGTCGTCTTTGAAGCGTTTTAGCGAGCTTACCGTACCCTCGTGTACGACCACGCCGTTTCTGATCAGGCGGATTTTCGCGCCGCGGTTTATCGTGCCTTCGGTTACCATGCAGCCTGCGATCGCGCCTACCTTAGGGACGTTGATGACTTGGCGTACTTGTGCTTGGCCGAGCTGCTCCTCGTGGATGACAGGCGACATTAGACCGCTTAGGATCGCCTTGACGTCGTCGATCAGGTTATAGATGACGTTATAGGTTTTGATCTCGACGCCGCTTTCTTTGGCTTTTTCTTTCACTTCGCCCGTCGGCCTTATGTTAAAGCCTAAAATCACGGAGTTTTCGCTCGCTCTGGCCAACTCCACATCGCTTTGGGTAATGCCGCCCACGCCCGAGTGGATGATATTTACTTTTATCTCGTCGTTGCGAAGTTTTTCTAGGCTTGCCTTGATGGCTTCTAGCGAGCCGCCAACGTCGGCTTTTACGATGACAGGGAGCGATTTTAGCTCGCCCTCGGCGATCTTCTCGCTAAGCTCCTCTAGGCTTACTTTGGTAGTCTTGCTGAGCTCTTTTTGGCGCAAATATTCGGCCTTTTTCTGTGCGTATTCACGGGCTTCTTTGTCGGTTTTGACGCTTATTAGCGTTTCACCAGCTTCAGGAATTTCGCTAAGTCCCATTATCACGCCGCATTCGCCAGGTTTTATCTCTTTTAAAATTTTACCTTGATCGTCGGTTATCGTTCTTATCTTGCCGTATGCGATGCCTGCGACCACGATATCGCCGACTCTTAGAGTACCGTTTTCTACGATAACCGTAGCTACCGGACCGCGGCCTTTTTGCTGAGAGCTTTCTATTATAGCGGCTTTTGCGTTTGCTTTTGCGTTTGCTTTTAGCTCTAAAATTTCAGCCTGCAAGAGTACGATCTCAAGCAGATCGTCTATACCCATACCTGTTTTTGCGGAGATCGGTACGAACTCGTACGTGCCGCCCCAGTCGGTAGATAGGATATCCAGCTCTGCTAGTTCGCTTTTTACTTTGTCGGGGTTTGCAGCCTCTTTATCCATCTTGTTTATCGCGATGATGATCGGTACGCCGGCGGCTTTTGCGTGGCTCACGGCCTCTTTGGTCTGCGGTTTTACGCCGTCGTCGGCTGCGACCACGATGATAACGATATCGGTGATCTTGGCTCCTCTAGCGCGCATAGCTGTGAAAGCCTCGTGGCCCGGAGTATCGATAAAGGTAATGTTTTTGCCGTTTTTATTTACCATATAGGCGCCTACGTGCTGCGTGATGCCGCCAGCTTCGCCTGCTGCTACTCGCGAGCTTCTGATGTAGTCTAGTAGAGAGGTTTTGCCGTGGTCGACGTGACCCATGATGGTGATAACCGGAGCTCGGACGGTCAAATTTGCATCATCCAGCTGCTCCTCTTCTTCGTCGTAGGCTTTAACGTAGTCAAATGCTTCTTGCGTATCGACGATATTTACCTCGATACCGAATTCATCGGCTAAAATTTCTATCGCATCCTCGTCTAGGAAGTCGTTTTTGGTCGTCATCATGCCTAGCATAAAGAGCTTGCCGATGATTTCGCTCGGTTGCTTGTTGATCTTGTCGGCAAATTCGTAAAGACGGATCTCTTTTGGTATCTCGACGTAGGTTACTGCTTCGCCGTTATGGTCGGCGCGTTGTGATTTTTTATGTTTTTTGCGAGGCCTGCGCGCAGTGCCTTGCTCTAGAAATGAACTTACCGATGTATTTAGTACCGGTTTGTAGCTGGTATTTGCAGGTTGTCTTGTTTTTTGAGGCTCCGGGGTTTGCGTTCGTACGGAAAAATCAGGCAATATAACCACGTCCTCATCCTCGATCACGATGTCGGCCATGTCGCGGTCGCCGAGTAGATCCATCTTTGTAGCGCCGTCTTTTTTGGTTGCGATGACCGGTTTTTTCTCTTTTTTCTTTTTGCGCTCGATTTTTTCGTCGCTAAATTTAAACATACTTTCCAAATTTAGTGCCGGCGCAGACTCTTTTCTCTCGCTTGTCCTAGGCGCTGGTTGCTCGTCTTTTTTCTTTTTTACGATAACTAGGCCGCGTCTTTTTTGTAGGCTAACGTCGGCCAGGCTTTCTTTTGGCTGAACCGGCTCGACGGCTGTAGACTCGGCCTTCGGTTCCTCTTTTGGCGCTGCTGGAGTTTTTGGTTCTGACGCTTTTTCGGCCGGTTTTTGAGTGGCTATTTTTTGTTCTTTTTCAGATTTTTCGTCGCTTTTTGTTTCTACTTTTTCTTTCGGCAAAGGCTTTTCTTCTTTTGCGGCGCTTGGTTTTTTGGCCTCTTTAGGTTTGCTCTCTTTTTCCTCTTTGCTCTCTTTAGTTTCCGCCTTTTTGACGGTCGGTTTTTTCTTTTCCGGTTTTTTCTTGAGAGCTTCGGGGATCTCGCCAGTTTGGATGTAGGTGTATAGCGCCGCCGCTTCTTCAGGACTAACGCCGCTTGAGTGCGTTTTGACCTTTAGCCCAAGCTCAATAGCCTTTTCTAAAACCTCTTTGCTATTGTAGCCGAGCTCATTTGCTATCTCTGAAATTCGAACAGTCCCCATTTAAGAGTATCTCCTTTAAATTTTGCCCGTTTTGTAGCGTCGCTATAAAGCTGCCTGCGACTCTTCCGAGCGATTTTCTTAAAATTTTCTCGTCTTTTTTTAGACATTCCTCGCAAAGATAAAAGCTGCGTCCGTTTCCGTTTCCGAAAAATAGCGAAGAATTTATCAGTCTGTATCTACGCAAAATTTGCTGTTCAAAGCGCTTTTTGCAGACTACGCACGTCCTGATAGGGATAAATTTTTGAGCCATTATTATAACTTCTTTTAGCTTTTTTTTAGCTTTGTAGGATTTTTATCCCGTCGTTGTCAAAATTAAAAATTTCAACTCGAAAGCTCTTAAATTTATCTTGCAGTTTTTGTTTTAAATTTGCCGTATCGCCCGCGTAAACTATATTTAAAAAGCTCGATCCGCTGCCAGAAAGCGTGCTTAAAAGCGCACCGTTTTCGTAAGCTATCTTGCGCACTTCAAAGAGCTCGGGTAGGCTTTGCATGCGGATTTGTTCGTGCATGACGTCTTTTGCCGCCGTTCTTAAAAGTTCGTAATTTTCGCTAAAAAAGCAAGCCGTGAGAAATGCGGCGTGAGAGAGGTTGCTAACGCACTCGCCCATAGTGAAATTTTTAGGTAGCTTGGCGCGCGATTCATTTGTGCTCATGGGCTTGTCGGGGATCACGATGACGGCTTTTATATCAGCGCTTAAAGGTTTTTTTAGAGATTTTACCTTGCCGTTTTCAACGACGGAGCTAACAAAGCCGCCAAGCGTCGCCGGAGCGATGTTGTCGGGGTGGTTTTCGTAAACTAGAGCCTGGTTTAAAATCGCGCTTTTATCCGCCTTAAATCCAGCCGCCGCGTAGGCTGCTGCAATGGCTGAAGTGATAACTGCAGAGGAGCTGCCAAGGCCGCGAGAGAAAGGAATTTGATTGGTAAAAATCATGCGAAAAGTATCTTTTTTGCCCGTTAGTTTGACGTAAATTTCATTGAAAATAGATAAAAAAATGTTGTTTTTTTTAAGAAGCGCGTTGTCTTTACCTTCGCCTAAAATGCTTACCGAGGCGAAATTTGCCCTCGTTATCTCGACTGTGTTATGTAGCTCTAAAGCAAGTCCTAGAGCGTCAAAACCGGGGCCAATGTTTGCGCTCGTGGCGGGAACTAAAATTTGCAAGAAATCTCCTAAACGGCTTGAATAACGTAATTTGGTAGAGTATCTAAAATTAGATTTAAAACCGCTAAATTTTGCGGCAAGGCAAATTCGCCGGCCTCTGCTCTTTGCAGTTTGATGCCCCCTGGCATATCTACGAAGCTTAAATTTTTATTTGCCCGTATCGGTGCGCCGCCGTTTAGCTCAAAGCCGCTAACTGCGTAAAATTCGCACTCTTTTACTATACTAATCGTCTTTAAAACGACGTAAGCGACTTTTACACCCATGAAGCTTCCCGGGCCGTTTGCGTAGATGATTTTTTGTAGGTTAAATTTGCCGCCGTTTAAGATCTTGTCCATTATTTTTACGAGAGAGACGTCGGATTTTTCTTCGCTAGAAATTTGCTCTAGAAGCTCGCCGTTTTCGTCATAAACGCCGACGATTAGCGGTGAGCTAAGAGCGATAACTAAAATTTGGATATTTTTTATGCAAATACCTTTTGATATTCGCGTGCGAAATCGCCTTTTAGCGTGACGATTTCGTAGTTTTTATCGTCGCTTAGGATAGCTAGCGTTAGCTCGTGGTTTAGCTCGTGACTGCCCGCAAAGCTTGTATAATCAGCCATCAATGGCGCACCCATCAGGCTTAGATCGCCGATCGCGTCTAAAATTTTATGACGAACGAATTCGTTTTCAAAGCGCAGGCCTTCAGGATTTAAAATTTTATTATCGTCGATAACCACGGCGTTATCTAGGCTACCGCCGAGGGCTAAATTTTGCGCTCTTAACATCTGTACGTCTTTTAAAAATCCAAACGTCCTAGCGCGTGCGATCTCCTCAATGTAGGCTTGTTTGCTAAACTCAAACACGTAGTTTTGCTCGCCGATTATCGGGTGGGCAAATTTGATAGTAAAGTCTAATTTTGGGTTATTCGACGGCGTTACTCTGGCGAATTTTCCGTTTTTATTTACTTCTACCGGGCGTTTGATTACGATTACCTTTTTATCTGCGTCAAGCTCCGCTGTGCCGGCTTCATCCAGCATCATGCAGTAGCTTATCGCCGAGCCGTCCATGACCGGCACCTCGTTGGCGTCCAGGACGATACGGACGTTGTCGATGCCGTAGCCGTTTATCGCGCTTAGCAGGTGCTCGATCGTCGAAATGTAGCCCTCTTTGCCGCCGATTACGGTTGCCATTTGAGTGTTTATCACGTTTTTCGGCTCTGCTTTAAAGCTCACTCCGAGGTCTTTTCTGTAAAATATTATTCCCGAATTTGCCCCGAGCGGTTCAAGCGTGATTTTTATCGGCTCGCCCTTGTGAAGCCCGATACCTACGCCTTCTACGGCTGATTTTATAGTTGTTTGTTTCAAATTTTCGCCCTTATTTTTCTTGTTCTTGTCATTATACAACAAATTTGCAACAAAATGGCAAATTTATTCGACCATTTTTTTAGCCGCGCTTAAAACGCCGGTTACGTTATCCTTCATCCAGCCGTTATCCATCCACTCCTCCGGGCGCACTTCTATGCCTTGTACTAGCATGCCAAAGTGCAAGTGATCGCCCATCGCTAGGCCCGTAACTCCGGTGTTTGCTATGATGTCGCCGGCTTTGACGGAGTCGCCGGCTTTGACGTTTAGCGAGCTGCAGTGTCCGTAGAGAGAAAATAGCCCAAATCCGTGATTTATCAGGACGTTGCGCCCATAGATGCCGTTTTCTGCGGCAAATTCGACTATGCCGTCATTGCTAGCGACGATGTCGGCTTTTTGTGTTGAGGCCAGGTCGATACCCATGTGCCAGCTTTCGCTGACGTCTTTATCCTCAAAGGTGTAGTATCTGTGATCGCCGAAGCTTGCTACGGCTTTGCCGTTTTTTAGCGGATAAAATTTATTTACGCTAAAGTTTTCCGCAGCGTCTATTTCTACTTTTGCGGCGATTTGTGAGATTATTTTCTCATTTGCCTCGCGGAGATTTTCATTTACGAATTTCATTTTTTCCAGATTGCTCATTGCGTCGTAGTTTTTAGCGTATTGTTGCGCTAGCTCGGGGATTTTTTCGTTTAAAAATCTACTTTGACCGTCTAGCTTTATCTTTGAAATGCGGTATTTTTTATCTTGGTAGAAAAATCTTATCTTGCTTTTGGTTATGTTTCCCGCCGCGTCAAGCGCCACGACGTCGGCGCTAAACGAGCCTTGCTGTGCCGGCCAAGCCACTAGCGAGGCGTAGTAGCCGTCTTTTACGAATTTGCTCGGGATAAATTTTTTACCGTAATTTGTCTCGATATAGACCTCTTTTAGCATTTCATCAGTCGCCTTAAACACGACCGTCGCGCTGCCGCCTTTGGTGATGGCGTAGGAGTGATTTAGGATATTTACGTCGGGTTTTTTGTTATCGACGGTGATTTTGACCTCTTTTTTTTGCGTGTTGCCGAGGAAAAATCCCCATTTGCTAGTATCTGTGGCCTCTATTACGATGTTGTAGATGTCTTTTTGCGCGCCAAATCCCGTTTTGGGAAAGGTCAAATTTAAATCTACGATTTCAGACGGCGCTTCAAATTTTTGAGTTAGCAAATTTACGCTGCCTTTTTCGTCAACGAGTGAAATTTTAACTGATTTTACGCCGCCTTCGTCGGTTATCTTGATCGGTAGAGGCGAGGTTAGGTTCCAGTAAATTTGATCTGAGATGGCGATGTTTGGGGCTTCGCGCTCAAATGTTTTTGATGTAAATAAAAAAGCTACCGCCGCAACTAAAAGTAAAATAATAACGCCGAAAAATATCAAATTTGGATTGCCGCGTCTTCTCATAAAAATCTCCTAAATCTTAAAGAGACCGATTTTACTAAAAAGCGATAAATTTAAGGTAAATTTGCGCCTGAATTTATAAAATTTCGCGTATTTTTCTAGCTTCGCTCATCCATTCTCGCAGCTCGTCCCACTTCTCGTTTTTGATTAAATTTTCGCATTCGTCCAGCTCTTTTTTGAAAAGGTCTATCGAATTTATCAAATTTTGCTTGTTTTGTTTAAAGATATCCGTCCACATCACGGGCGAGCTTTTGGCGATCCTGATCATGCCGTTAAATCCCGTGCCACTTAGCGCGATGATATTTTTTTTGTTTTCCTTTTTTAGTACGCTGCTAGCTAGCGAAAAGCTGATGGCGTGGGGTAGGTGAGAGATGACGCTGGCGTGATGGTCGTGCTCCGCCGCGCTCATAAAAATGATCTTCATGCCCAGGTGCGAAAACAGCTCGACCGAGCGCTTGACGTGCATCTCGCCGCTTTCTTTAAAGTCGCAAATGGCTACGACGGCGTCTTTAAAAAGTCCCGAAAAAGCTGCAGTAGGGCCGGAGTACTCGGTGCCTGCCATCGGGTGAGCGGGGATGAAATTTTGCCTGATGCTCTCGGGTACGGCTTCGATTATTTTTTGCTTAGTGCTACCAAGATCGATGATGGTCGTGTTTTCGCCGATGCCTTCAAATTCTTTGACGATTTTTATGATGCCTTCGACTGGGATGGCTAGAAATATCATATCGCACTTTTGCTTCATCTGCTCAAGGGTTAAAATTTCATGCACGAGGCCGAGCTGCATCGCCTGTTTTTCGTGCTCTTTGCTTAGATCCATGCCGCTAACGCAGCTGATTAGTTTTTCGTTTTTTAGGCTAAGACCTAGCGAGCCGCCGATGAGTCCTAGGCCTACGATACCGATTTTCATAAATTCGCCTTTTAAATTTATATTGTTTAAAAATAAAATGTGCTATTATACAGCCTTATCATCATTTTTAGGTTAAATCAATGAAAAAAAGCGTTTTTCTACTACTTTTGGGCGCAGTTTTGGCGAATGCCGAGCAGATAACTTCCATAAATTTTAAAGGTCTCGTGCATCTGTCCCCAGAAACTGCAAAGGAGATAATGGGGCTAAAAGTCGGAGACGAGCTAAATGTCGATAGCACGGATAGGGCGATCGCAAAGCTGTTTAGACAGGGCTATTTCGACGATATCTACATCGAAAACAAGGGCGGCGACGTGACCGTAACGGTAAAAGAAAAGCCTAGCATCGCTCGTATCGATATCAAAGGCGTAGTGACTAACGATAAAACCGCCATCGACGGACTAATCAACATCAAGCAAGGCAATATGTACGACGAGTTAGCCATCGAGCGCGCAAAAGAGCGCATTAGGCAGTACTACGAGTCAAAAGGCTACTTCGACACGGTCATAGACGTAACCAAAGAGCCGGTGGCGGGCAATGAAAGCAGTCTTTTTGTCACGATGAACATAAACCGCGGCGAAAATATCATAATAGAAAACGTAAATTTAGTCGGCGCGAAGCTTTTTGATTATGACGACGTAGAGCCCGTAGTAGCGAACAAAGAGCGCGAATTTATGGGCTGGATGTGGGGCAGAAACGACGGTAAGGTTAAGCTTTTCGAGCTACCAAACGATCCTGCGAGAATCCAAGATAAATACTACCAAAAAGGCTACCTAGACGCGACGGTTTCAAACCCGTATCTAAACGCCTACATGGACAACTACACGGCAGATCTCACCTACTACGTAACCGAGGGCGAGCAGTATAGAGTATCTAGCGTAGATATAGAAGCGCCTGAGTTTTTAGAGCTTGATAAAGAGAAAATTTTAAAAGACTTTAGGCTAGAAAGCGGCGACGTGATGAACTCAGCTCGCCTAAGACAAGACATGAAAAAGCTCGACGATATCGTAGCGGACAAGGGTTATGCGTTTGTAAGGATAAATCCAAAAACCGAGAAAAACGTCGAGGATAAGACGGTAAGTATTGTCTATGAGGTTGTGCCGGACGAAAAAGTATATATAAGAAACGTGCAAATTTCAGGTAACGACAGAACCGTGGATAGGGTCGTTAGGCGTGAACTATATCTCACGGAGGGAAATTTATACAGCAGAACCGACCTACAAGACAGTAAGGACGCGCTAAAGCGAACGAGTTATTTTGATGAGGTCGAGATCGAGGAGCAGCGCGTCGGAGCAAACCAAGTCGATCTACTCGTAAAAGTAAAAGAGGCCTCCACGGGCTCGATCAGCGGCGGTATTGGATACGGTAGCTCGGACGGTTTGCTACTTAACGCGAGCGTGTCTGATACGAACGTATTTGGTAGCGGCATGAAAGGCGTCATAAGCGTTGATAGGAGTGACAACGAGCTCTCCGGCCAGATAGGTTTAACCAACCCGCGCCTTTTTGACTCAGAGTACAGCCTAGGCGGCACGCTATATGCTAACGACTATAGCTGGAATAACTACGACGAGAAATCATACGGTCTAAACGTCGTCGTAGGTAGAAAACTAACTAGAAATCTAAGCGCGTCTTTGGGTTACATCATAGAGCAAAGCCGTATCAGTGGGCTTAGCGACGTGCTAAAAACCGTCGGGTACAAAGACGGCAAGAGCTTAAAAAGCTCGCTCATACCGTCTATTACATATAACAGCACGGATGATTATTACCTACCTCGCACGGGCATCATCGCAAGCACTAGCCTAGAGTTTGCAGGCGTTGGCGGCGACGAGAAATTTTTAAAGAGCAGAACGAATTTTAACTGGTATCAAGGTATCAGAGAGTGGGTGGACTACGACCTTATTTTTAGATTCAAATCAAGCTTCGGTAAAATTTGGGACCGTGGCTGGGTGCCTATCAACGAGAGACTATATCTAGGCGGCATCAGAAATCTACGCGGATTTGAGAGTAGAACTGTCTCGCCTAAAGTCAAAGTCGCCAGCGGTAGCTGGTACGAGACGGGCGGCGATACATCGTTTAACAGCTCGGCGGAACTTAGCTTCCCGCTAATAGAACGCGTAAAGATGCGCGGAGTGCTGTTTGTTGACTACGGCGTCATTCGCGGCAGAATCGCAAACGTAACTGCGCCTGGCATCGTGGATTATGTCGACGGGCGTATCAGCAGATATAGCGCGGGCGCAGGTATCGAGTGGGTAACGCCTATGGGGCCGCTACAGCTAATCTTTGCCAAACCGCTCAAAAAGCAAGACGGCGACGATACGAGTACGTTTGAATTTACGATCGGACAACGTTTCTAATATTACAATAAAACGGCGTTTTGTGTGGTAAGACGCCGTTTTTAACTTTCTATCCCATAAATACAGCTTTTATCTCGATATAAATTTATAGTAAATTTTGCCTTATTTGCGTTGCGATTTAATTTTGTCTACAAAATCCCAATTTTCCCTCACTTAAAAATATCAAGGTTTAAATTTAACTCATCTATGATAGATAAAAGCTCTGAAATTTCCTTTTTTATCTGATTTACGTCATAAAGGCTCGGCGGTAGCGAAAAGAGCGTCGTCTCAAATTTGTTTTTTGCTCCGTTTAAAAATAGGTAAATTTATCGTCCATAAACGCCGCGCTCACTCCCATATCTCCCGCAAATTTTTCCTTTAGCTCGTACAAACGTCTCATAAACGTAGGCGTCAAAAGATATCTTGCTTCGACCTTGTTGTCTGTAAAAACTCTAAATTCATCGTTAAAAAGAGTATCGTCCATCTGCTCTTTTTCACCTATAAATTTGGTATTTAGCGTGCGGCTCGCGACTATCGTTTGACTGCTAAATTTCTTGTAAAACTCGCAGACCAAGACCGAGCCGCTGAATGCCTGCATATCCTTCATCGTCTCCCATGCAAAAACTATCGCGGAGAGTAAATTTAACGCCGCCGAGTCGCCTAAATTTAGCTTCGCGTCGTTTGGGATATCGACCGCTTCGCTGAGGCTAAATTTGACGCCCTTATACGTTCCGCTAATTAGGTCTTCGGCGCGAAACTCGTCAGGCGAATAAATGCCGATCCTGCGAAATTCTTTACGGCTGATGCCAGCAAGCGGGTCATAGCTAAAATTTAGATCAACATCATGGATAGCCGCGCGGACGAAAACGTTTTTGTAAAACGCTTCGTAATCCCTCAGCTCGTCAATCGCTCGGCTTGCGTTAGCCATTAACGCGACGAGAAAAAACGGGATATAGATAATGATGAAAAATAGCGAAGCAGGGTTGCTATCCAAGAGATACTTTGCGGCGAATGCACCGCCCACGGGCAGAACAGCTATAAACAAAACCCCTAAAAACAGATACTTTACAAACGCACGTATGCACTCTTTTTGCTTTTTTGCGGTTGCCTTTATGGCTTCGTTTATGTTCAAATTTTGCCTCTTTTAGGATTTTACGTTTAGAGCAAATTTTAGCGAAATTTACGCCGTGAAGGTGCGGGTTTGGAGATCAAAATAGTAAAAATAAGTCGCTAAATTTAAAAATCCGCCGCGCAAATTTTAGTATAATACCCCAAATTTAACTAGGCAAAAGCGATGATAAACGACGAATTTTACATGTCTCTAGCGATAAAAAAGGCTTGGGAGTTTCAAATTTTAACCTACCCAAATCCAGCCGTCGGTTGCGTGATTTTAGATTCCAGCGGTAGGCTACTCTCGGTCGCCGCGCATAAAAAGGCGGGCTTTCTACATGCCGAGCCAAGCGCGATTCTTTTGGCGCTCTGCCAAAAGTGCGAGGCATTTTTACGCGATTTTTTGCGCGATTATCATGCGGCTTTGGGCGTCAAATTTGAAAACGCGGCCGAGCTTGAAAACGCGGACTTGGAGCCAAATTTCACGTATGAATACATCCTGCAAAATCACGGCGATCTGCTAAAAGGCGCCAAGGCCTACGTGACGCTCGAGCCCTGCGCCCACCGCGGTAAAACGCCGCCTTGCGCCGAGCTTTTAAGTCGGCTAAAATTTGCTGAGGTCGTCATCGCTAGAGGCGACGAAAATACCGTAGCAAGCGGCGGTGCGAATATCCTGAAAAGCAGCGGCATATCAGTCAAATTTGACGTGTTAAGGCGTGAGGCGGATGAGCTGGTGGAGCCTTTTCTGGCGTGGCAGAGCGGAAATTTTAGCTTTTTCAAGCTCGCCCTTAGCGCAAACGGCGTCGCAGTCGGTACCGCGCAGAACAAAATCATCTCAAATCTAGCCAGCCGCACGCACTCTCACCGCCTGCGTAGCGCGGCCGAGCTGCTAGTTATCGGCGGCGCCACCGTCCGCGCCGACCGCCCGAGGCTAGATACCAGGCTGATAGAGCACGGCAAAAATCCAAACGTGATGATCTACTCGCGCGAGCGCGAGTTTGACGCGTCTATACCGCTTTTTGGCGTGGAGGGCAGGAGCGTGCGCGTAACGAGCGATATAAACGAAGCCTTTGCGCCGCGTTTAACGATGTTTGAGGGTGGCGAAAATGCGCTAAAAACCCTAGACGAGCGCGCAAAATGGCTACTACTCTACCACTCAAGCGAGTTTTTAGACGCGCCCGCGGCGAGGCTAAATTTAAAGCTCAAGCCGCTGTTTCACGGCGAGCTTGATGGCGACGTTTACGGGTGGTATAAATTTATAAATTCGTTTCAAAATTTGATTACGCGCGGCATCTTATAAGACGAGGAGATTTACATGCGATTGAGTTTTAGTAAAAGTCTTGGCGGCGGCTTTAGGATTTATTTGAGTCAAAGCTTCGGGGCAAAAAAGATGACGCAGACACAGATAGCCGTAGCCAAAAAGGAACAATTTTTAAAAAACGTAGCTTAAGTCTCCCAATTTTGCCTAGGCGATTTTTTGCAAAGATGTGGATACGACGTAAAAACGATAACATATGTAGCAATTAGCGATTTTGGCCTAAATAGCTCAGATTTTTTCAAAAGAAGCGAAAATAACGCATTATTTGATAGGCTCATATGGATACAAAAAGAAATAGGTCTCGAAATTCAAAAAATAAATTTTTCAGGAGCGCTATCTGCTAAAAGGCGCGAACGGCTGACTGATTTGGTGTTTGAAATAGACGAAATACTAAGCAAGGTGCATACCGAAACGAATCCTAATGAAGCCATCTTACAAACCATAGCTCAAAAACGCCAAAAAAGCTATGAGGATATTAAAAGCGAGTGCAACAAAGCAGTTATGTCGCCGTTTAAAAAAATAATTTTCGGCATCGCTTTTGGCACCAGTGGATTTTTGGCTTTTTCCGGCGCGATGGCGCTTGCGTCAAACCGTGCAAGTTTGCTAGAGTTTATTGTGGCGTTTATCTTGTTTTTTATGCCGCTAGTAGTTACGTTTATCTTATATAAAAAGCAAACGGCAAAACCTAAAATTTAAGATAAAACTAGCGCCCGTATTTTGCGTACGGTAGATTACGCAAATATTTAAAAACGCGACTATGCCGACTTTTTAACGAAATATTTTATAAATTTGCGCTATGATTTTGTAAATTTAAAGGAGAAAAATGAAAGAGATAACGCTAAACGGAGAGAAATTCCATGTCGCGGCAAACACGATGGATGAGCTAAAAAACGAGGCTCTGGGCGATAAAAATGGCGAGATGTATAAATTTCTAGCCAAATTTAACGCGAGCGAGCCCGATATCTTTATCCTAGACGGCTTTGCGACGAAGGAAAATTTGGAGCTAAAAGAGGGCTCAAATGTAGTATTTATCAGGCGGGGCGTGATGCCTGGGCGCGAAGTGCTAAAAGCTATGATCGCCTCCAGGAACAGCCCCGAGCTAAACGCGGCGCTAGCTAGCGGCTGCGTGGGCGTGGCCGGGCTGGGCGGTCTTGGCTCAAATATCGCGCTAAGCCTAGCTCGCACGGGCGTCGCCAAGCTCGTGCTGGCCGACTTTGACGTCGTGGAGCCTAGCAACCTAAACCGCCAGCAGTACTTCGTCCGCCACATCGGCATGAAAAAAACGGACGCGCTAAAAGAGCTCATCTCCGAGGTAAATCCCTTCGTCGAGGTTGAGACGCACGACGTGACGCTAGATGCGGGCAACGTCGCCGAGATTTTTGCGCCGTGTGGCGTCATCTGCGAGGCGTTTGACAACGTCGCTGGCAAGGCGATGATAGTAAACGAAGCTGGTGCTAGCCTGCGGGATAAAAAGATCGTCGGCGCGTCGGGCATGGCGGGGCACTTTAGCTCAAATCTCATAAAAACGGTCAAATTTGCGCGAAACGTATATCTATGCGGAGACCTGCAAAACGCCGCTGGCGTAGGGCAGGGGCTCATGGCCGCGCGCGTGGCGATCTGCGCAAATCATCAAGCAAACCTCGCCATCAGGCTTTTGATGGGGCTTGAGGAGGTTTAAATTTGGCGGCAGTGACGTTTGGCGAGTGGTTTGGCATTTTTAACTCGCGCTCAAATTTGGCTTTGGCGAGTTTTTGATTGTGTTAAATTTGAGGAAATTTCGTTGCGATAAAGTTGAGAGTTTGCATTTTTGCAGCGTCAAATTTGGCTTTAAAATCGGTTATTTATCGTATGCAAAATTTGTAAATTTGCGTCTAATTTATATAACATTTGACCAAATTTACCTACCAGGTCTATTGCTAGTCGTTTTTGCTTGGCTGGTCGCATCGAAGTTTAGTTTCAAATTTTGTAGCAAAATTTATCCAAGTGGCCGCCTGCCCAGCAAAAAGTAAATTTGCCTATGCTACTTCATCTTTGGATGAAACGAGCGTTTTACGTCAAAGCCCTTGCCGGCGATTTTATATCGTTTGGGATTGCGCCTACCGGGACGGAGGCGTCCTTTTTGGCGGATAAAAACTCTACTAAGCTCTGCCACACGAAATCAGCGTCCAGATAAAGCCCCATCGCGCTAAGCTGCGGATTTATCTCTACGAAGTCGGTAGTTTGCGTCTTTTTAAAAAGCACGATCGGTGCATTTAAAATCTCGTCTGCGCTTATCGCTTTACCGTCGCGAACGATGTTTTTTAACGATTTTTCGCAGGGGGCGTCTAGGGGGTATTTTATGTCGAGCAAAATATCCTTTCTCGTAGCATAATCGCTGGTTTGCCGAAACTGCGAAATGGGATAGGCGCGAAAACCGTTGTTAAACGTCAAGATCCCAGTTTTATTGTCGGTTTCTTTTAGATCGAGGTGGTATAGATCTTGCCGTCAGCGGCGAAAATATGGACCAAATTTTGACCGATAAAGATGATGGAGTGCAGCAGGCGCGGAACTTCATTGACGTCGGTTTTGTTTAAATTTATAAATTTACCGTCAGTAAATCGGTAGCCGCCCAGTTTTTGCTCAAAATCTATTTGATTTATTTGGTTTAGTTTCCATAGCTCATCCGCGCCGACTGGAGTCGAGTTTCTACGGTCGTAGACCAACGTCTCGTCAAGGCCGTATTTTGACACCATAAAGTCGTAATTATCTTTAAATTTCGAGATTATTTTCACGGCGCGCCTTTAAATTTACCTCGCCTTAGCCTCAAAAAACGCCGAGATTAGCGAATTTGCGCCTTGATTTATAAATTTTTGCATCGCTTTTTCGTAGACGGACGGCTTTGCCCAGACGGGTTCGGCCACGCCGCTTAGCTTTTCTAGCTCAGCGCGCGCAGAATAATAATCGCTCACCTCGTCGATGAGCCCGAGTTTTGCGGCGTCGCTGGCGAGAAATACCCGCGCGTTTGCCCACTCTTTGCTTTTGTTTGCGTCTAGATTTCTATCGGCCGCCACGTCGCTTACGAACATCTCGTAGCTGGCGTTTACGAGCTCTTGCAGTTGCTCGCGCTCGATCTTGCTCCACGGGCGCAGAAACGTCCCCGCCTCTTTATACTCGCCCGCTTTTACGACTTGCTGCGAGACGCCGATTTTAGCCGCTAGCTCGCTAGCATCCGCGCCTTGCATTATCACGCCGATCGATCCGATAAACGCGCCCGGATTTGCCAAAATTTTGTTTGCGCCGGCACCCGCGTAGTAGCTACCGCTAGTCATCGACCCGCCCGCATACGCGACTACGGGCTTTGCGGCGCGTAGATTTTTGACAGCGAGGTGCAGCTCGACGCTAGGCGCCAGCGCGCCGCCCGGGCTATCGATGTAGAGCAGGACTCCCTTGATGTTACCGTCCTTGCGCGCGGCTTCGATCTTTTCTAGCGCTTCGCCGGCGTCCATGATCGCGCCTGAGAGGTTGATCTGGGTTAGGTTGGGCGGATTTACGCTCTCGCCTTTGCCGCTAAAAAATATCAAAAATACAATGAGCAAAAACAACATCGCCTTAAAATAGGTGTTTATGAACCTAAAAATCGCCGCGATCGGCGCAAAAATAAATCTTAAAAATCCCATTTTTTTCCTTTAAATTTATCGTTTTCGTGAAATTCGGGCGCATTTTACCATTTAAATTTATAAATTTAGCTAGCGGACGGATTTTAGGAAAACGGACTCAAATTTGAGCTTAAATTTGGCATTTGCCGCGCCAAAGTCTAAACCGCAAATTCGGCTTAATCGTTTGAATTTACCTCTGCACCGCCTACAAATAACCGCTCGCAGCCCTTGGCGTGCAAGATGAGCATGAGCGGTAGCTGTGCCGCGTCAGCGTCTGCAAAACCGCCGTAGAGCGCGAGGTCGGCTAGCTTGCCTGTTTTTATCTCGCCTGCGTCTAAATTTAGCGCATTTGCCGCGTTTTTTGTCGATGATAGAAGCAAGATTTTAGCTAGCTCTAGCGGATCAAAATCTGCGTGAATGAGTAAATTTGCCCGCAGTTCGTCAAGGAAATTTAGGCTTATATTTGAGCTAAGCCCGTCCGTGCCGATATTTATGCTCACTCCAGCATCTAGCGCGGTGCGTAAATTTAGCGTGCGTTTGCTAAGTAGCCTGTTTGAAACCGCGCAGTGCGTGAGACTGTGAAGCTCGCGGTCAAAGCCCGAAAAATCATCCACCCAAACGCAGTGCGTAAAGAGCGTGCGAACGCCCGCAAACATCGCTACAAACGAGCTTGGCGTATAAAGCGGGCGCGCGGCTGGGTTAAATTTGCCCAGCCACTCCTTAAAGCCGCCCGTACCGCCCTCTAGCCAGCTTTTTTCGTATTCGCTCTCCATAAAATGCGTTGATACGACCAGCCCACGCTCGCGGGCTAAATTTAGCGCCGCAGCGGCCAAATCAGGGTGCGTAGAGTAGGGCGAATGTACCGAAACCGCAGGCGTAAAAAGCGGACTTTTGCGCTCTAGCGACGCGTCAAATCGGGCGGTAAAATTTGCCAAATTTTGCTCTAACGCAGCTTCATTCGTACCTAAAATTTCGTTAAAAAACACGACCCTGCCACCGCAGTTCGCGCATGCATCCAAATCCCCGCCAAAGCTAGAAACCGCTCCGAAGCTCGCCACGCCGCTACGCTGCATGGTTTTTATCGCGGAGGCGATGACGTCCTTGTTTGCTGCCTGCGAGAGCGCGCCGCGAGAGGCGATAACCGAGCTTAGCCACTCTAAAAAATCGCCGTAAACGAGGCTGGTTTTGTTCGCGCTAAATTCCAGGTGCACGTGCGGGTTGATGAATGCCGGCGCCAAAACGGCGTCAGGATACTCGAAAAACTGCGCGCCCTCGTATCTTTTGCGTAGTTCCTCGGCCTCCCCAACCGCCTGGATACGCTCATCAAAAGCGACCGCCCCGTCCTCTAAAACTGTAAAATTTTCGTCGCACGGCATTGTAAATTTCGGTTTAACGATGATCATTTTTAAGCTCCTATTTTTCGTGATTGTAGCGAAAATTTAGCTTAAAAAATGTATAATCAAGGCTAAATTTAAATCTTTTAAAAGGCTAAAAATGGAAACAAAATCTAAACTAATGGTCATCCAAGGCCCGAATATCAACATGCTAGGCACGCGCGAGACCGATGTCTACGGCTCGATGAAGATGGAGGATATCCACGCGCAGATGAAGCTTTTTGCCGAGCAAAACGATATAGAGATCGAGTTTTTTCAGAGCAATTTCGAGGGCGAGCTGGTGGATAAGATCCAAGAGTGCTTCGGCGAATTTGACGGCATCATCATAAACCCAGCCGCCTACACGCACACATCTATCGCGATCCGCGACGCTATCGCAGCCGTCGGACTTCCGGTCATCGAGGTGCATATCAGCAACATCCACCGCCGCGAAGAATTCCGCCAAAAAAGCCTCATAGCGCCGGTAACCGCGGGACAGATCGTGGGCTTTGGGCCTGTGGGCTACCACCTGGCCATGATTGCGATGCTGCAAATTTTCGAGCAGATAAAAGCTATGAAAGCCGCAAGAGTGGGCGAAAAAGCGGAGTAAAACGAGGCAAAATTTGAAAAATTTTATCCTAAAGGACGAAAACGCCGTATTTTACGAGTGCGGATACAGCTGCGACAACGCGATATTTTTGAGTCTCGCGGGGCGCAAATTTTTCCTCACCGACGCGCGTTATAGCATCGAGGCGCGCGAGCTTTGCAAAGACACCGAGGTGATCGAGGTCGAGCGAAATTTGATAAAAGACGCGCGGCTGTTTTTGCGAAAGGCGGGCGTTCGTGAGCTTAGTTACAACCCCTACGATTTTAGCGCGGGCGAGTGGGAAGCGCTTAGCAAAGGACTTAGAATAAGATTTAAGGCGCGGTCAAATTTTTCGCAAATTTCGCGCATAGTAAAAACCGAAGACGAGATAAAAATTTTAAAACGCGCGGCGCAACTAGGCGCCCAAAGGTTTGACGAATTTGCCGCGTTCGTGCGCGAAAACGGCGAAGGGATGAGCGAAGAGGAGCTGTTTTTTAACGCCGAGCTTATTTTTAAGAAAAAGGGCGAGCTCGCGCTTAGCTTTTCGCCTATCGTCGCGATCAACGAAAACGCCGCCAAGGCGCACGCTCTGCCTAGTAAAAAGCGGCTACGGCAGGGCGATTTACTCCTGCTTGACGCGGGGGTTAAATTTAATCGCTACTGCTCGGATAGGACGCGTACGGCGTGCTTTGACGAAAATTTTAACTTCGGCAAGGAGCAAAATTTTAAAAACGCCAAACAGCAAGAAATTTACGAGATCGTAAAAGAGGCGCAAACTCTTGCTATCGTGGCGGTTATGCCCGGCAAAAAAGCGAGCGAGATCGATGCTGCGGCTAGGGATTTTATCGCCGCTCAGGGCCTTGGCGAAGCGTTTTTTCACAGCACCGGACACGGCGTCGGAGTCGATATCCACGAGCTTCCGTTTATCTCAAAGCGCGGAGAGGCCGTGCTAAAAGAGGGGATGGTCTTTAGCGTGGAGCCTGGGATCTATCTGCCCGGCGAATTTGGCGTGCGCATCGAGGACGTCGTGGTCGTGCGCGAAAACGGGGCTGAAATTTTATGAGGGTAGCGGGGGCGAGACGGTTTGATAAATGCCTCTTTTTCCCGAAGGTTTTTGATTTTAGACCTGGTTTTAAAAATAGCGTTATTTTAGGGCTTGGCGGTAATATCGGCGACGTGAAAAAGCGCTTTTGTCGGCTGCATTTTAAACTTAGCCGAGATAGTAGGTTTCACGTCGTAGAAAACTCGGTGCTCCTTATCAACGAGGCGTTTGGGTTTAAAGAGCAGGCGGATTTCACAAACGCCGTTATGCTTGTGCAAACGAGCCTTGCCGCGAGGCAAATTTTAAAAATAACGGCAAATTTGGAAAGGCGTTTTGGACGCGTGAGAAGCTTTAAAAACGCGCCTAGGACGCTTGATATAGACATTTTGTATTTTAGCGGAAGAAGCAGAAACGACGTGCGGCTAACATTGCCCCATCCTGGCGCGCAAAGCAGGGCTAGCGTGATTTTGCCGCTTGGGACGATGAAACGCGTTTATAAAAGCGGAGTGAGATTTTAAAATTTAGCGGCCGCAAAGCCTAAATTTGAAGCGGGAACGGAAAATGCATAGCCTTTGCCGCGACGATTTTGGCTAGAGGCGGCGAAATTTAGCGAGAAACGAAGGAGAAGATTTGGCGACGAAGTTTTATACGTTTACCGGCGAGAGCAGTATGGAGGCGCTAAAAAGGCGCAGGCTCAGTGCGGCGAGAGGGCGATCTTGGTAACGACGAAGCAAATTCAGCCAAAGACGATAAACAAAAAGCCGCTTTATGAAATTTTAGTCAGCGTCGAAGAGGATGCGAGCGAGCAGAAAAAAAATCAGCCGCAAAAGCAAAATTTAAAGGGCTACGAGGACTTTTTGCGCGCTCAGGTAGCAAAAGAGGAAAGGCCGCAAAAGATCATTTTAGACGAGCGCGAGCTTTTTGAAGTCGAAGCTCAAAGCGCTTTAGCTTCGGCAAATTTTAGCCAAAATTCCACGAGCTCAGCCTCGCAAAATCAAAACTACAAAACAGTTCAAAATAGCGGCGAGGACATACTCCTAAACATCTCAAAAGCCGCAAAAGAGATAAGCCAAATAGCAAATATCGAAACTATGCCTAGTCGCCAAGATCAAAACTACGATAAAAAGATAGACGACGTCGCAAGGCAAGTAAGTATGCTAAGCGAAAAAGTAAATATGATAGCCGATATGTTCTGGGAGGAGCGAGCGGGTGCTAGAAACAACCTAAGCATACCGCCCGAGTTTGCCAGCATCTACAAAGATGCCAAAAATAGCGGCATGAAAGAAGAGCACCTAGAGCAGATAATGAAAATAACCGTGGAAAATATGTCGCCTCAGATGAAGGCTAATCCGACTGCGGTTAGGAGATATTTTAGCTCGCTGCTTAGAAAGATGCTGCCGTGCAGGAGCGAAGAGGATGATAGAAAACAAAAGATAATGATGCTGGTTGGGCCGACCGGAGTGGGTAAAACTACGACTCTAGCTAAACTTGCTGCAAGATTTGCGTATGGAGACGGTAAGCGTGCAAAAACTGGCATCATCACGCTTGATACCTACCGTATCGGGGCGGTCGAGCAGCTGTTTCAATACGCCAAGATGATGAAGCTTCCGATCCTTGACGTTATCGAAGTTGATGATTTTAAAAACGCTCTAAAGCAGCTAAATCACTGTGAGGTTATCCTCATAGACACCACGGGTAGCTCGCAGTACGATAAAGAAAAGCTATCAAGGCTAGAAAAATTTTTAAAAAGCTCGGATACGCATATAGACGTGCATCTGGTGCTATCGGCTGGGGCAAAGATCGAAGATATGCTTGAAATTTACAACGGTTTTAGCTTTCTTGACATCGATACCCTGATTATCACCAAATTTGACGAAACCAAAATTTTCGGTAACGTATTTTCGCTAGTTTACGAGACGAACAAGCCGGTTAGTTTTTTTTCCGTCGGACAGGAAGTACCGGACGATATCTTGGTGGCAAAGAGCGAATTTTTAGTAAGTTGCGTATTAGAGGGATTTAGCAAGGAACATAATGAGTAATCAGGCCGAGAAACTAAAAGGCATAGTGGCCGCCCAAGCCAAAGCAAAAACTACGTATTTTATCGCTGTAACTAGCGGAAAGGGCGGAGTAGGTAAAAGCACCATAAGCGCAAATTTGGCTAACGTCTTGGCCAAAAGCGGGTATAGAGTCGCTCTTTTTGACGCGGATATCGGGCTGGCGAATTTAGACGTTATCTTAAACGTGCGCGTTAATAAAAATTTGCTTCACGTGCTAAAAGGCGAATGTTCCTTAAAAGATATTTTGATCGAAATAAAGCCGAATTTGACGCTGATTCCCGGTGAAAGCGGCGAGGAGATATTAAAATTTAACAATCAATTTTTGTGCGAGCAGTTTTTTGCCGAGTCGGCGAACCTTGACGGGCTTGATTTTATCATCATCGACACGGGCGCGGGTATAGGCGGAAACACGCGGCTATTTTTAGAGGCGGCAGACGAGGTCGTGGTGGTTACTATGCCCGATCCTGCAGCGATAACGGATGCCTATGCCGTTATAAAAATCACTTCAAAAGATAAAGACAATCTTTTGATGGTTTTTAACATGGTGAAAAACGAAAAAGAGGCAATGAGGATATTTGAGCATATTCAAAAAGTAGCCAAGGCAAATATCGAAAATCCGTTAAATTTGGAGTTTTTAGGCGCTATTAGCGAGGATAAAAACGTCTCAAAGAGTATAAAACAGCGCACGCTATTTACCGACGATAGCGAATTTTGCCTGCCGAGCTTGGAGTTAAATCAGATAGCTCAAAGACTTATTTCAAGATTGGAACAAAAAGTGCTTAAAGATGGTCAAGTCAATAGCTTTAGCGCCTTTTTTAGGCGCATGATTGAGCAATTTTAAATTTAGGATTTAGTTTTGAAAGCGGAAAATTTTATAGCATTTTTTACTGTTTGCGGATTTTTTACGGGAGTCGTTTTTTCGGCGTTAAAGTTAAGCGACCCGATACAGATGTTGCTTTATACTTTCGTGATTACGTTTTTCTTTTATCTCGTGATTCACGTTATCATAATGAACTATATCGACGTAAGATTATCTCTTAAAAAGAGATTTGATAAAGAGCAATACGAGCAAACAGCTGATTATCTTATCGGCGAACTGGCTCTTAGAGAAAAGCGTATAGATAATATATTAAGTAAGCTAGCTAGCGAAAATATCCTAATAAAACAAGCGCTAGGCAAAAATGGCGAAAGAAATGCAAAAGCCGCATAATCCTTATGCCTCAAATTTAAAAAAAGAACAAGACGAGGTCGTGCTAGCCTACACGCCCGCTCTTCGCGCGATGGCTTTTAGGCTAAAGGAACGCCTGCCCGCTCATATCGACGTTAGCGATCTGATAGGCGCTGGGCTAGAGGAGATGGTAAAGCTCTCTAGAAAATACGACAAAGAGCAAAACGACTCGTTTTGGGGTTATGCGCAAAAGCGAGTTTACGGCGCGATGCTTGATTTTTTACGCGGGCTTGACGTGGTTAGCCGCTCGGACCGTACTTTGGTAAAGTCTATCGAGGCTTTAGTAAATGAGTATTTTAATAAATTCGAGTGCGAACCCGACGATGTATATATCGCAGGCAAGCTAGGTATCGACGTAGAAAAAGTAAGCGAAGCAAGAAACGTGAGCGCCGTCGTCGCCGTCCTAAACATCGACGATCAAATGGAGCTAATGAGCGAGGAGAATACGCTAGAACGGGTCGAAAAAGAGGATTTGATAGAAAAGATAACTCAAATTTTAAACGAATTTGAGGAGCGCGATCAGCTCATCGTACAGCTTTATTATTACGAAGAGCTGAGCTTAAAGGAGATCAGCGAAATTTTGCAAATAACCGAAAGCAGAATCTCGCAGATACATAAGCGCTTGATGGAAAAAATAAGAAAAAAGCTTGAGGGTAAATAATGGCGGACATTCTAAGTCAAGAAGAGATAGACGCGCTACTAGAAGTCGTGGACGACGACGATGCTAGCGAATCTATCGGCGAAAAATCAAAAAAAGAAGAACAGCAGCAGGTAATAATTTACGATTTTAAACGCCCAAACCGCGTGAGTAAAGAGCAGCTGCGCGCGATAAAGGGCATACACGACAAGCTTGCGAGAAATTTGGCTTCTCAAATTTCAAGCGTTATGAGAAGTATCGTGGAGATCCGCCTGCATAGCGTCGATCAGATGACGTACGGCGAGTTTTTGATGAGTTTGCCAAGTCCCACTAGCTTTAACGTCTTTTCGATCAAGCCGCTTGACGGCAACTGCGTTTTGGAGATAAACCCAAGCATCGCGTTTCCGATGATAGATCGCTTGCTAGGCGGTAACGGTGAGGGCTTTGAGACCAGCAGGGAGCTAACTGATATCGAGGTAAATTTGCTCGATGCGATCCTAAGGATGATGATGCAGCGCCTAAAAGAGAGCTGGTCGATGATCACCGATATGTACCCAAACGTCGAGGCTAAAGAAAGTAGCCCAAACGTCGTGCAAATCGTAAGCCAAAACGAGATCGTGATAATGGTCGTCATGGAGATCATTGTAGGCAACTCAAGCGGCATGATAAATATCTGCTATCCGGTCATCTACCTAGAGCCGATCTTAAGCCGCCTAGCTAACCGCGATATAATGCTAGGCGAAACGAGCGCGAAAAAGAGCCGAAACAAAGAGCTAAAAACGCTGATCGGGCGCGCCGAGGTGCTATATGAGGCGATACTGGGTAAAAGCATAGTTAGCGTAAACGAGTTTTTAAATTTAAAAGAGGGCGACATACTGCGCCTTGACCGCTCGGCAAACGACAAAGCTATCGTAACGATCGATAAAAAAGAGGTGTTTTTGGCTGAGGTCGGGCTGCATAGATTTAGAAAATCTATCCGTATAGAAGAGCTAATCAGAAGCGACAAAGACGAGATCAAAAACATCCTCGAGCAGTACGAAGAAGAGCGCAGAGCAAAACTCATGAGCACAGAGCACGAGGATGAGTACGAAGACGATGATATATTAGGCGAGGATGAAAACAATGAATGATTTTTTTAAAATTTTCGTAAACGAGGTAAAGGCTACGGTCGAAGGGCTAACGGGTAGGACGCCCGAGATAGGCGAGAGAAACGAATACGACGCTCCTAAGCAAGAGGGCATAAAGCCGCCTCTAGCCGTTGCAAACATAGCTGTTAGCGGCGATACGACGGCAAAGATGATACTAGTAGCCACGCCGGTACTGATGAGCGCGATCGGCGAGTGGATGCTCGGAGAAGAAGAGATCTCGCGCAACGAAAATCTAAGCGAGGACGAGCTGGATGCCGCTAAAGAGGTGTTTTCAAATATCATGGGCGCATTTTCTACGAGCCTTGGCGCGCAAAAAGGCATGCCGAAGCTAAATTTCGAGGTCGCGAAAGTAAATTTCCTCGACGAGAGCGCAAATTTTGATTTGAACGCGTTTGAAAAAATATACGTCTATTCCGTTAAAATCGGAGACGTCAGCGAGCAAATCGCCGTAGTGCTTGATTTTGCATTGGTGAAATTTTTAAATAAAGATCACAAAGAGCCCGCCCAGCAAGCAACCCCCGCAAAAGGCGATTTAAGCATCGAGGAAATGCGAAATATCGGGCTCATAATGGATGTGTGCCTGCCGCTTCACGTTCGCATAGGCTCAAAAAGAATGCTGCTTAAAGACGTGCTCACGATGGACATAGGCTCGGTCATCGAGCTAAATCAGCTCGCAAATGACCCGCTTGAGATTTTGATCAGCGACAAGGTCGTAGCCCTAGGCGAGGTCGTCATCGTAGACGGCAACTTCGGCATCCAGATTACTCAGATCGGTACTAAAAAAGAGCGCCTAGAGCAGCTACGTTAGGGCTAAATTTGGACGAATTTTTCTAAAGGCGTTTAAAATCAAGCCGCGGCCGGGCCGAATTTAGAGCAAAATCGCGGCGTAGGCTAAATTTACGAGCGGGCCTATTTTTAGAAACCGGAGAATAAATTTACGCACTAAAAACTAAGGCGACGGTTTTGTGGGTTTTGCGTCGTTTGATACCAAAGCCTTTGATAAATTCGGCTAAATTTAAACCGTCTTAGCGATTTTGCAAATTTAAAACATACTTAAATTTATCTCGAATTTAATCGCGCGTCATCTATTTTTAAATCCGTTTTAGCTATCATCGCTTTTATGCTTGCGCGGTAAATTCGGTAGCGGTTTACGGTTCTAGCGCGTAAATTTAAACTAAAAAGAGAGACGATGGATGAAATCTTAAACGATCTGGCTAAATTTAGGGATTTTATGACATACAAAAATCCGAGCGTTACGTTTTTCGGCTCGGCAAGATTTGACGAAAATAGCAAATACTGCAAAATGGCTTTTAGTCTCGCAAAAGAGCTTGCAAACGGCGGTTTTGCCGTGATTAGCGGTGGAGGGCCGGGCGTGATGGAGGCGGCGAACAAGGGCGCGTACGAGAGCGGTAAAAGTCCGTCCGTCGGGCTAAATATCGTGCTTCCGTTTGAGCAAGTGACGAACAAATACGCCACGACGAGCTTTATTTTTTCTAACCTATCCGCTCGCAAATTCGCTCTTATCGAGCGTTCAAGCGCATTTTTGGTGTTTCCTGGCGGTTTTGGGACGCTTGATGAGCTATTTGAGATCCTGGTGCTAGCACAAATCGGCGCTAAAAAAGCTAAAATTTTCCTCATCGGTAGAGAGTTTTGGAGCAAGCTGGATGATTTCATCAAAACCACGCTGATACGCGAGAAGGCCGTCAGCAAGGAGGATTTGTCGCTTTATACGATCAGCGACGATCTGGATGCCGTGCGGGATGAAATTTTGCGGATTTTAGACTAGGCGAGTGCGCTAAATTTTATAAATTTCGAGGATTTGGCGAAGCTTGACGGGATGCGAGATAGGATCGCTTTTGTGCTGATTTGCCTCGTTTTTATCGCTATTTGTGGCCGTATCGCTCTCAAATTTGACGCTGCTCGCGTCCACTGCTGATTTTAACTGCCGCTACGACGGCGCATACGGTACGCGAAAATTTAAAGCTCTAAAATACTACAAGGCTTGAGGGTTAGTTAAATTCGCTCGGTAAATTTGCCGGCTACATTTATCTAGCGTTCGGCGTTAAATTTTGATTTTTGCAAATTTAGCCCGCCTGCATTTTAGTAAATTTAGTGAGGAAATCTTTCAAATTTACGCTCCAAGCACCCTGTTTAAATTTATACATTTTCTCTGCCCACGAAGCCTATTTTTTACGTAAAAAGCGGTAAATTTAACCGCGTCATCGCCGTTTGCAAATTCTACATCGTCTCGGCGCATAAAATTTAAAGCAAAGCAAAGATAAATGCTGACCCTGCTTGCGAACCTAGATTTACAAATTTATAGCGCATTAAGCTAATTTTTATATAATCGCACCGAATTTATACGAATTTGCCTTATTGTGGGGCTAGGGTGAGATTTGTAAATTTTAAAGCTGAATTTAAAATACAAAACTTTAGGGTGCGGTATTTTTAGGTGATTTTTGCGGAGTTTGTAAATTTTTGGCGTAGATAGAACATATAGTTCATCAAGCCGAAAATTTACAAACTCCGCAAAAAGCGCTAAAAAGACAAGCCCTCACAATAGGAAGAAAAATGAAAATACTAATGGCCATGAGCGGCGGCGTCGACTCCACCATGAGCGCCAAAATGCTGCTAGAAGCGGGTCACGAGGTCGTGGGCTGCTATATGAAGCTACACAAAAAGCCCGGATATCATGAAAAAAATATCGATAAAGTCGCCCGTGCGTGCGGGTATCTGGGCATCCCCTATCACGTGCTTGATTTGCAAGAGCAGTTTGACAGATACGTCTATACGCCGTTTGTTAGCTCCTATAAAGAGGGCAAGACGCCAAATCCCTGCGCGCTTTGCAACCACTTTATAAAATTCGGCGAGCTGCTAAAATTTGCTAAAAGTATCGGCTGCGAAAAGCTCGCCACGGGCCACTATATCCGCGTGCAAGACGGTCTGATCAGAGTCGCCGCCGATCCTAGCAAAGATCAGAGCTACTTCGTCGCACAGGTGCCAAAAGAGATAATCGCCGATATGATTTTCCCGCTCGGGGATAAATTTAAAAAAGACATAAAAGAGCTGGCAAAGTCGCTGCCGAGCTTTCGCGAATACGGCGAGCAGGCCGAGAGTAGCGAGATTTGCTTCGTCGAGGACACCTATATCGAGGTGCTAAACAAGCACTACGAGACCGACCTGCCAGGCGACGTGGTCGATAGCGCCGGCAGGGTGATCGGGCGGCACAGCGGCTATATGCACTATACGATCGGCAAGAGGCGCGGATTTGAGGTGTTTGGGGCGCACGAGCCGCATTTCGTACTCGCTATCGATGCGCAAAATAACCGCATCGTCGTGGGCCCAAAAGAGGAGCTCGAGCGCGGCAAAATCGCGGTAAATAGCCTAAATTTGTTCGTGGACGAGAGCGAGTTTGACTGCGACGTCAAGGTTCGCTACCGCAGCATCGGGCTAAACGCGCACGTAAAAGTGCTAGATGGCGGCACTGCCGAGGTCGAGCTAAAGCAGAGCGCATTTGGCGTGGCTAGCGGGCAGCTTGCGGTATTTTACAGAGGCGAGTTGGTTATCGGTAGCGGTTTTATACTGTAAATTTTATCTTAAATTTGATCGCTTCGAGCGGTCAAATTTGACTCTCTTGCCGAGGCGTTTGCGGTAGCAGCGTTTCGGCGAAATCTACAAATTTAACTTCAAATTTTACTGTTTGGCGACCTTTTTTTATGCGCTTAAATTTATAAATAATCGAGTTTTAGGAGTCCAGTATTCACGATCTAAATTTGCTTTTTTTAAAATCGGAAATCGCTTTGCGTATGGTTTGGTTTGTAGGAAAAGTGCCTTTATGGCCTCGTGGAGTAAAAGTTGGTTTTACTGATTTGTATGCTCGCTAAGAGACTAACCGCGAAAGATTGTTGCTCGGTTAGTAGTTAGGGTTTAAATTTGCTAAAAAGAGTTACATTTAGATATGTTTGCGTAAAATTGGCTATAGAGTTGATAGGCGTTAGTCGTATAGCGTAGGGAGCGGAAAAACTCCGCTCCACTTAAGATTACGCGTTAGTTATCTGGATATAGTTTATTCCGCCCTCGGTTACCGAGTTAGCGTTTAACAAGTCAAAATTTGAGATACCTGCTAGTTTAACTAAGTTATCGTTAGCGTCTAAGGCCTTATTGCTGTTAGCATCTCTTACTAGATACGTATCGTTACCGTAGTATACCGCATAGATAGTATTTGCCGCTGTAGAGCTTAGACTACCTAGCGCATCGTTTATAGCCGTTTTTAGATCGGCTCTGCCGTCTACGTTTAGAGCTATTTTTTGTAACGTAGCTGCACCGGCGCTACCTAAGCTTATCTTATCGCCTCTGTTTGCATCGGTTATCGTTACGTATTTGCTAGCGCTAGCGTCTGTCGTAGAAGCTCCTAGGTTAAACGTATCGTTACCCGCTCCGCCGCTGATTTGGAATTTTTTATTAGCGGTTAATGCCGCAGTAGTGACAGTATCGTTTCCTTCGCCTAGGTTGACGGTTATATCGTGGGTTTGAGTAGTATTTCCGCCAAAGGTTACCTCGTCGTCGCCCGTACCGGTATCTACGGTCTTTAGTTTGGTGTTTGTAGCATAGGCTATACTTATGTCGTCTTTGGTAGACGAACCTTTGATTGACGATATTTCTAGTTCGGTCGATCGGATAATTATTTTGTTCGTACCGCTTGCATTGTTGTAGCCGCTTAGATCGATTGATTTTAGTTTAGGCATGTAGCTTAAGTCTACCGTTAGATTTGAGTTATGATTTACGCCGCCGTCTATAGCTAGGATACTTGCGGGATTGGTTATACCGCCTTTTATGGTCATGGTTTCGGTTTTATTGTTCGGCGATATAGACAATCCCCCCATTATCGTTCCTTTTACGTTTACGATGTCGGCCGTCGCATTCTTTTCTGCGGCACCGAGTCTGGCGTATATCTTTGTTACGTCATCTCCGACGTAGCCTTTGATATTAAGCGCTTTACCTGCACTTAAATATAGAGCTTTATCCCAATGTTGCCCTGGTTGCGATACACGGCTGTTTACGGGTTCTATGACATTTGAGATGTCCAAATTTATATTCACTCCAGCCATATGAACACTATTTGAGCCAGAGTTAAATTCTGCATATTGCATAGCGTCAAAACTTCCGGTGCTTATATTTATATTACCTTGAGATGCCAATATAGATCCAGTTTTTAGCTCTTTTAAGTTGTCTGCTTTTATAGTAATGCCTTCGCGACTGATAATCCTATTAAATTCTGCCGTAGAATCCAATCCGCTACCATTTATGTTTATTTTTGTATCTTTAGCGGCCATGATGGCTTCGGCCTTAAACGTCTTTTGTCCGTGTGCTTTTAAATTTACGTTTTTCACCATCTGGCTTCCATTATGACCTATGCCTTTAGTGTACGGATGTATTGATGTAGTGTAGCCTATGGTTACGTCACTATCTTGTATATCTGTACTTAAATTTATATTTACGTCGCTCTTTTTGTTATCGTTTCCGCTGTTTAGGCCTCTTAGCCAGCCTAGGCTTACGGTTTTTTGATTTACGGCGGTTATATTTATGTCGCCGCCCTGGCCCATGTCGCCCCAGTAGTCGCCTAGCTTTAAAACGGCGTCCGTTATGCCGTAGTCTGCGGTAGCGTTTAATGTTAAACTTTTAGCTTTTATAGGCGCATTGTTGATGTCAAAAGGAAGGGTATGCCCTATGTCTGCGATACTTCCTGCTACGCTAGCTTTTAAGTTAAACGTCATATCGCCCGTCGCGGTTATTCTTTGGTTTGTACTGTTGTTTATATTTAGTTCTTTATATCCGCTTGCATTTACGGTAAAATTTCTTGCCTCGGCGTGTGATAGGAAATTTATCACGCCGTCAGTTATATTCGAATTTGAGGTATGATTTATGGTTATGTCGCCGGTTGTGCGCACGGTTCCTGCATTGTAGTTAGCCACAGACCCCTCCTGCGTAAATTTACTCGTCAGACTTACATCTCCCACTGCGGTTATATTTCCTACGGTTAACGTTTTTTGTCCTACGGCGCTTACGGTTACGTTGTTTACCTTTTTATCGTTATCTCTATCTCCTATCTCTCCGTACGCTACCGTAGAGTCCTCTTTATCGGTAGTAGAGGTTAGGCTTACGTTTCTGGTGGTATATATTTTATCGTTTGCGGCTACGCTTAAATTCTTTAATCCTTCGGCTTTTAAAGAAATATCTTGAACGCCTTGAAGAGGAACCGGAAGATAGGTCTTATCGCCTACTGCTCTAAGAGTTACGCTAGTGTCGTCGCCTGTACCTTTTAGATTGATTTTACTGATGCCGCTTAGCTTATTGTTTATAGTATAGTCTCCCTTTGTCTCCACGTTTAGAGTCTTTAGGTTGTAGGCATTCGTATCGTGGCTTCCCGAAGCGTTTAACGCCGTAATACTAGCCGTTATATCTTTATCGGTCTTATTTACTACGTTTAGCGTTTCAAGAGCAAATACGCTGTTTATATCTTGATAAAAAGTACTACTGTTAGCCGTAGTATTTTCTAGGGTAAAGTCTAGCTCTTTTACGGTATTTGAGACTACGCTTGCACTAGTGGTGCCTTGGCTTGCAGGTACGTCGCTAGCGTTGGCTACTTTGACGTTTAGCTTTTCTGTTCCGTTTGCGGTTATGCTGCCGTTACCTTTTTCTATAACGAAATCTCTTATATCGGTACTATTGTTTATAGTTACGTTTGTAGAGTTGGTAGCTTTTGCGTTTACTTTTGCTATCTTAGAGTTAAGTATATTTACGGTGGCGCTAGTTCCGTTTATGCCAAGCTCGGTTATCTCTTGCGCTCTGGTAAAGTCTAGCACTGAAGCGTTGGTGTTGATATTTAGTACTTCCACTCCCGTCATCTCTACGTGTTGGTTTCCGTTTATAGCGTCTATGAAGTTTACCGTATCCTTGCCGGCTCCTCCGTCGATAGGTATGATTCTTCCGCTGGCTCCGGTTACGTTAAATACGTCGTCTTGTCCGCTGCCTTTTATGCTTTGAACGTATCCGTTGGCTTTTACGTTTGCGATTAGTTTGTTGCCTTTATATTCGGTAGCGTCAAAGCTATATAGCCCGCTCGTAGTATCTACCGTTAGATCAGCCGTTCCTTTTATATGCATAGTCTTTATGCTTGCAACTTGGTCTGGTTGTCTAATCGTATTTGATGTAAAATTAGTTAGCTTGCTAGCTCCTCCTACGGCGTTAATGGTTAGAGCTTCTATATGGTCTCCGTTAACGGTAGTTATGTTTATTCTAGCGTCTTTATCCATGTTTACATTATTTACGACGATTTCCTGGTTATCGTTGCTTCCGGCTAATACGTCGGTATTATAGATTAGATTTAATCTTCCCGTATCGCCGTTTCCGCTTAGTTTTAGATCGTTGACTAAAAGTTTTACTTTGTTCTCCGGGTTAATAACGTCTACCTTATTCTCGCCGTTTAAGGTGATGGTTTCTAGGTTATGGATATATTTAGTGTCAAATCTTAAATCGCCGTTGGTCTTGTTGGTCAAATTTAGATTCTCTATATTTTTAACCTCTCCGGTTCCGTTAGTCATTCCGTAGAAGTTAGTGTATAGGTCTAAATTTAAAGTATCGTTTCCGCCCTTGCCGTCTAGCTTATCGGTAGCTTTAAACGTAGTTTGTCCTACGGTAGCAGATACTGCTCCGTTAAATACGTCTGATTTGCCTGTTCCGCTTACGTCGTTAGCGTCTGCTGAAAGATTGTGGATAGTAGGAGCTATAAGAGCGTCTATTTTTGCTTTTTGCTCGTCTAGGTTGGTATTATTCGTAGTCGCTATTATCTCTTGGAATAAAGAGTAGTCGTAAGCTCCGGTTTGATCGGCCGGAATATCTGCTATCTTCTCGGCCATATACTGAGAGATGGCCGTTTTATTTTCAAATACCTTAGCGGCTACAGGGTCGGCTGCTTTTGCTATAGCAGAAGTAGCTACTTCAAATAGTTTAGCTACGGTATCTCCTCTTGAGTTACCTAGTTGAATGTGTTTTACCCATGCGTTAATACCGTCCGGGTCTTGAGAATAGTCTTTGCCTAAGATATTTTTATAGAGCATCTCTACGAAATCTCTATCGTGATCTATGCTGCCGTTAAAATAGGCTAGGGCCGCCGGAGAAGATAGCATATCGTTAGCCATCTTAGCTATCGTACTGTTTGCTCCCGCGTTTACCCATGCGTTAAAGCCTGCTCCTTCGGGTGCGCGGTTAAATAACGCTACGTAAAGCTGTGCTACTTGCGCTTGAGTTACTGCCATTGAGGACTCCTTGTTTAGTTACGGTTATAGGTTTAACGTTTTAAATACGATTTACGAGTTTAAAAAGTAAGCCCGACTAGGCTTAATTCGCGGGTAGATTGCGGCGCCTAATCGGGTCTAGTTTTAGGATAAAATTTACTGCACCGAAATTATGATCGCTCAAATCTAAACGCAGAAAAAGGTACACTTATCTTTAGGCTTTAGCGATTAAATCGCAAATCTTAATTTTAATGATATTTATAAATTTAACTAGATGCTATAAACTTAAAAATCGATTTAAAAAGTCGGGGGATTATAGCGAAAAAATATGAAAAATAAAAGGTAAATTAAATTTTACTCCCTGAGTAGTTCTAAAAGTACCGCAACGTGGCTTAAATTTATATCTTTAGTCGCGGTTAATAGAGCGATTTTGCCGTGCTTTTTTTCTAGAATTTTTAGCTCGTTCAGTCCTGCCGTCGCCTCTTTATCGGCTAGTTCGGTCTTAAATTTAACTTTAAATTCCTCAAATCTAGCTTCTTTATCCTCATGAAACCAAGACCTAAGCTCGTTTGACGGAGTAACCGACTTTAGCCATAAAAACGAGCAAAATATCTCCTTTTTCACTCCGCGAGGATAGAGTCTATCGATAAATACGCCGTAAAAATCGCTATTTTCATCGCCTTTTACAAAATCGTAAATTCTGAAAGCCTGAAACATTTTTACTCCCCGGTTTGACAAATTTGATTCCGAATTTTACAGTAAAATCGCTATTTTATCGACTAGATTTTAAATTATCTCCGTAGTTTACGGGTGCCAAGTTTTATCAAAAAGAGATCTTGCGCCGTATTTGATTTTTGTTTATTTGCATCAAATATCGGCTTTAATTTTATAAGAAACGGTGCTAATTTTTCGTATGAATACGCCAAAATAACCGCCCTTTAATCAAAATCCTAGTAAAATTCGCCAAAAAAATCGAGGCAAATTTATGCAAAAAAGTAAAAAAATCGCTCTTATTATCCTAGGCTCGCTTGCGGGCTTGCTGCTCATCTACACGCTCGCAGGCTTTTTAGGCGTTCCTTACGCACTCAAAAATACCTTGCCCACAAAGCTAAAAGATATAAACGCTAGCCTTAGCGTGGCGGAGGCTAAATTTAACCCTTTTACCTTCGAGCTAAACGTCACACGCCCCGAGCTAAACACGACCGCGCCGCTTTTTAGCGCGGAGCAAATCGACGTCAAACTTAAGCCTTTTTCGCTCTTTAAAAAGCTAGCAGAAGTCGATATCTTGCGCCTAAAAAGCCCAAGCGTAAATATCGCTAGAGATAAAAACGGCACGCTAAATTTAGCTACGTTTTTAGGCGAGTCAAACGCTACTAGCACCGAAAACAACGAAACTAGTAGCATAAATTTCGCTCTAAACAGCACAAAGATAATCGGCGGCTCGTTTGCCTACTCGGACGAGAGTTTAAAGCAGCCTTTTAGCGCCAAATTTGAGGGCATAAACTACGAAATCTCAGGCATAAATACCGAGCAAAATAGCGCGGGCAAGCACGTTTTTGACGCAAACTCCACGCTAGCGCAAAAGCTGGACTGGCAGGGCGGCATCGACCTCGCGCCGCTTCGCGTTTACGGCGAGCTTAGCCTAAAGGACTTTAACGTCCGCCCCGTCGCTCTTAGCTTCATCGATACGAAGGATCTACGCATAAATAGCGCGCTCGTAAATGCAAAAACGAGCTACGAACTAAGTGCGGACGGCGGCGTTATCAAGGCTGCTTTAAAAAACGCAGCTTTAAATTTAAAGTCGTTTGAAGCGCAACTTGATGGGCAAAATTTGAGCCTAGAGGAGCTTGATCTACCTGCCATCGAGGTAAATGCCGACGTTAGCGAAAAAAGAAGCTTTGCGGCCGATATTAGCGAGATAAAATTTAAAAACACGAGCTTTAAAGGCGAGGCGCAGGCAAATTTAAACAATCTAAATTTAAGCGGCGTCGCGCTTAAGGCCGATATAAACGAAAAGGGCGATATAAACGCCTCCGCAGCGCTCAAAGCTCTGGGCGTTAGCGGGATAAATTTGACCGAAAAAAGCGTCGGCGAGATAAAGCTAAAAGACGCAAATGCAAGTGAGCTGGATGCTAAAATAAAAGGGCAAAATATCGCAGCTGGCCTAAAAAATTTGACGCTTAACGTCGCCTCCGCCCCGGTCGGTAAAAACAGTGCGGCAAGCCTAGAAAAGCTCGTTATAAACGCGCCTAAATTTACGCTGGAAAATAATGCCAGCACTGCTTCTATCGGCGAGATAAAAGCTCAAAAAATCGTGCTAAAAACTAAAAATAAAGAGATCGCCGCCGTCGCTGAAATCGGCGTGAAGGACGCGGATTTTGATCTAGCCAAAACTGCGCTTCGCATCGAAAGCGTAAGTATAAATAAGCCTAAATTTGCAACCGATATAAAAGAAAACGGCGAGCTTAGCGCTATTAGTGAGCTTGGACTAAACGGCGAAAAAACAGCCGCTAAAAAAACAAATACAAAAAGCAAAACCGAAAGCGCGAAAAAACCTGCCAAATCTCAAAAAACGGCAGAAAAAAGCGCCGCGAAAAAAAGTAAAAAAACCGAGCAAAAAAGCGCTCAAGATGCAAAGAGCGGATTTAAATTTAGCGTCAAAAACGTCGCCGTTACGGGTGCGGATATAGGTATAACCCATATCTTTGAGGGGCAAAAGATAGCGCACAAATTTGACGGACTAAATATAAATTTGCAAAATATCAGCGAAAATTTAGCTGCACCAGTGACCGCTAAAATCGACATGAAAAGCTCGCAAAAGCTAAATTTGGCTCTTAAGGGTAAAATCACGCCAGAGCCCCTAAGTATCGAAGCCGATATAAAACTAAATGACGCAAATCTGTCTCGCTACTTCGTCTACGCTAAAAACTATCTGGACGCGAGCCTAAAAAGCGGCGAGCTAAATGCCGAACTAAACGTAAAATACGCCGCGGACGCCTCCGTAAGCGGTAAGGCAAACATCGCAAATATCGAGCTTGCGGACGGCTCTGGCGATAAGGTTTTTGCCTTTAAAAACCTCAAGCTATCTAAAATTTCGTTTGCGAAAAATTTTTTAAATTTAGAGCGAGTGACTCTGAGCGCACCGTTTTTAAAGGCGCATTTAAATAAAGAACGCGAACTAAATCTAAGCAGTCTAGTGAAAAAGAGTGAGAGCGAAAGTACGCAAAATGCGGACGTAAAACAAGCCGCCCCTAAAAACGAAAAGGCCGCAGAGGCAGCAAAACAGCAGAAAAAAGAGGGCGAGTTTGACTTCGCTATCAAGAACATCCTCGTAGAAAACGGCGATGTAGACTTCTCCGACGCGTCGCTATTTATGCCGTTTGCGACTAAGATCACCAAGCTAGAAGGCGTGCTGATGGATATCGACAGTACTCGCCCGACGATGGGTACGTTTGAGGGCGTGGTCGGCAAGAGCGGCTTTAGCAAGATCGGGCTCAAGCTACTGCCGTACGACCCGAAAAAGAGCACGGAGGTCAAATTTAGCTTTAAAGATATCGATCTAGTCGACGTGACGCCTTATAGCGGGCAGTTTTTGGGCTACAAGATAGAAAAAGGCAAGCTAAATTTGACTCTAAACTACGATGTTAAGGACTCTAAGCTAAACGGTAGCAATGTCGTAAATCTAGACACGCTAACGCTTGGCGAAAAGGTCGAGTCTAAAGACGCGGTAGATTTACCTCTATCGCTTGCTATCTCGATCTTGAGCGATCAAAACAATCAGATAAACATCGATCTGCCGGTGACGGGCGACCTAAACGACCCAGACTTTAAATACGGCGGTATCGTCTGGGAAGCGGTTAAGAAGCTATTTGCCGACATCACGCTGGCTCCGTTTAGATTTTTGGGTAATATGCTAGGGTTAAGCAGCAATGATCTAAATACTATCGACTTTATGCCAGCAAATGCCGAGCTAATCGTATCCGAGCAGGCTAAGATAGCTGATTTTATCAAGCTAACGACGGCAAAACCTAAGATGAAGCTAAGCATCACTCCGGCCTACTCGGACGTGGACGTAACGGCGCTAAAAAACGCGAAACTAAACGAAAAAATCAGTCAAACGATGGCGCAAACGGGCAAGGACTACGCAGGAGCGCTCGCATCGCTAGCTCCAAAAGAAAAAAGCAGCGACGAAAAGGCGCTGCGGGAGGCTGCGCTAAAAGGCATCGAGGTGAAAAAAGAGCAGCTGCTAGATCTCGCTAACGCAAGAGCTCAGGCTATCAAGGCGGCCCTAGCGCAGGCTGGACTGGCCGAAGATAGGGTGACGGTTAAAAAGCCCGAAAAAACGGACGTCAAACAGGGCGAATACTCAAGCGTGATGATGGGCGTGGCGGACTAAATTTGCGCGGTTGCGGCCTTTGTCGTATGGTTTTGCTTGATTTTGAGTGCGTAATCGTTTATCCGCTTTGCTTACGCCAAAAGCATCTTGCGGATAAATTTGCAAATTTGACCCTCCCAGACCCGTACGGCAAAACGCTAAATTTGATTTAGTTAAATTTGACGCCAAGCTCTAGCGAGGCTTAAATTTCGCGTTTTCAGGATTGCAGTTTTTAAGGCCAAATTTGACGCGAGATAAATTCGCGATATTTTAAAGCTAGAGATAAAATTTGACTCAAAAATAGCTCTATTAAGGTAGTCAGCGTCGTATAATTTTTAAAAAGATTAGTTTGCCGACAGCCCGAGTTAGCGCGCTAGAAACTGAAATTTGAGCCGACAAAAGATAAAATTTATCCGCAAAAATCTACGAATTTAAGTTTTAGTTCGGTAAAATTAGATAAAAATTTTATAAAGGTTAATCGTTATGAGAGGTTACAAAATCTTTTCGGGTACCGCAAATCCGGCGTTTTCAAAGAAAATTTCGCATTATTTATCGCTTCCGCTCAGCGAAGCCACGATCAAGCGCTTTAGCGACGGCGAGATCAGCGTACAGATCGGCGAGAGCGTGCGCGGCAAGGACATTTTCATCATCCAGCCTACCTGCGCGCCGGCAAACGTAAATTTGATGGAGCTTTTGATCCTAACCGACGCGCTTAAGCGCAGCTCGGCTAGCTCGATAACGGCGGTGGTGCCGTACTTCGGCTACGCGCGCCAAGACCGCAAAGCCGCTCCTCGCGTGCCTATCACGGCAAAACTCGTGGCAAACATGATGCAAACGGCGGGCATCGACCGTGTCGTCACGATCGATCTTCATGCGGGCCAAATTCAGGGTTTTTTTGATATCCCCGTCGATAACCTCTACGGTTCGATCATCTTTAACGACCATATCAAAAATAAAAATCTCAAAAATCCAATCATCGCTAGCCCCGATATCGGCGGCGTCGCGCGCGCTAGAAGCGTCGCAAAAGCCCTAAATCTCGATATCGTCATCGTCGATAAACGCCGCGAAAAAGCTAACGAAAGCGAAGTAATGAACGTAATCGGCGACGTGGCGGGCAAGGACGTGATCCTGGTCGATGATATGATCGATACGGGCGGCACGATAGTAAAGGCGGCAAAAGTCTTTAAAGAGCGCGGCGCAACCTCGGTGATGGCGTGCTGCACGCATGCGGTACTCTCGGGTAAGGCCTACGAAAACCTCGCAGATAGCGCGCTAGACGAGCTAGTGGTGACCGACACGATACCGCTACGCGAGGAAAACGAAAAGATAAAAGTACTCAGCGTAGCTCCGATTTTTGGCGAAGTGATCAGGCGCGTGTATCATAACGAAAGCGTAAATTCGCTATTTGACTGATTTTAGGCGGTGCTTTGGTCGCCGGTTTTGATTAAATTTACCCCTTAACGGCGCATGCGACGAGTTTGCGCCGTAAAGATGCGGCTCGTGCCGATCAAATTTAACTGCGTCAAATTTACTCAAAAAGGACTGAAATTAAACGTAACTTTTCACGTTTTTTTCACGGAGTGAAAAGTGAAATAATTTATATTATTTTGGTTAATTTTGTAATCTTAAATTTAATCCCAAAAGCCCATAAAATCGGCATTTGTCACTAAAAAATAACTTAAATTTATATAGCTTTAAATTTGGCAAAATTTCGAAATCAAACTTAACGATAAAAGCAAAATTTAAAAGTTATTCACATATAGCGAAGCGGTAAAATTTGAATCGAAATTTAAAAAGCGAGCCCGAATCCAGGCTCGCAAATGGCATCAGTGCTCGCCCTTGTGTAGGAAATAAAGCCCCAAGCAAAGCGCCAAAATCGAGGCCGCAAGGTAGGTCATCTCAAGCGGCGTAGTGAAATTTGCGTGCAAAACGCGCTGGAAAAAGTTAACGATAAGCACCATGATGATGACTTTGCCAAGTTTATCCTTAAGCTCGTCGAGCGAGTGCACCTCGAGGACTTTGCTCTGTTTGGACTGCTTGAGCTCCTCGATTTCGGAGATAAACAGCTCGTAAATGCCGAAGCTAAAGATGTAAAGCACGAGCGCCATGAGGTAGAGGTCGATCGCGCCCACGATCTCGCCGACGACTTCTGAGTGGAAGTTCTCCGGGTGAAAATCGCCGAAAAAGTAGTGATAAACGGCGACGAAAACCTTGCCTACGTCGTAGCTGGCGATGACGAAAAGCACGATAGCGCCGAGCAAGCCAAACACCACGGGAAGCAGCGTGAAGTTGTTGCTAAAGAGCAGAATTTTTTCAAAAGATTTACGCATTAATTTCCTTTGTTGAAAAATAAAACGCGTATTTTATAATATTTTCCTTAAAGATTAGGCTCATAAACTAGCAAAGATAACTGGAGCTAAAAAGTAAAAATTTAATCGTATTCTTCATAAATATCTCTTTTTTCTTCCATTTCCGCTTCTTTTGTATATTGCTCGGCAAACTTGCGCATAGCTGCTGCAAATCTAGTAAAACCTTCCGCATCAAGGGCTTCGGCTTTTTCTTGATTTTTCTTAGCAAGCTCTCGCTCTTCCCACCCGTAAGTAAAGGTATGCATTCCGCGCCGATTAAAAAGCGCGAGCGTGAATTCGGAGCGTATTTTGTCGGCATCCCGCTCATCTAAAATATCGGCCACGGCCTTATGTATCCAAAGCCCGCCCGGATCAGCAGGCGCGTAGGTTAAACTTTGTCCGATATAGTGCCTGGCAACTCCTATATGCCCCATCTCTTCGGTGATCCTTTTGGCTTCTTTGATCCACTCTTTAAGCGTATTTTCGTCGAAATTTTCATCTTCTTTAACTCCTGGACAAAGTTTCCATTCATATAAAATATCGCAGGCATTTTCGGCCAGATAGCGTTTATTCTCATCTATTTCTTTAGTATCGTCGCTTTTGTCATGTTTGGACCGAAAGGCAAGGGCAATCATATCGGCAAAGAATTGCGGATCAGAAGCGAGTTTTTTCTCGATTGCGGTATGGGATTTTTCTCTTGAAAATCTTTTTAACCAAGGAAAGAAATTAAATTCGATTTTAAGTAGCACGTCTTGATCAATCGTTTTTGATTTTTGAAGGCAATTAATTAGCTCAACTACATCATAGGCCACATAGCTATAGTCGGTAAGTTCTTGCTTACCGCTTTTACTATCAAGGACCGAGATAAGCGAACGAACCGCTAAGGCTTCATTAATTTCGGCTTTATTTGCCCTGTGAGCAGCGCAGATGACGGCTGCACCTTCGCGCCCATGCATAAGCAATTTTTCGGTTGCTTCATTTAGATAGCCGTCTGATTCATAAGGATTAACTTTGACGTTTTTCCAGTACAGACCCTCGCTATTTTCTCCTAAATATTTAGAAACCGTTTCCCATACCTCTTCATTGAAAGGTAAAAGCAACAGAAATTTAGCGCGTTGCTCTAAAGACCAATCTTTTTGCATAATCATATCAACCCAATCAATGCCGATTTTATAAAATTTGATCCGTGCATACCCGCTTAAAACCTGCTTTTCAACTTCATCATTTGAATCAAGAAATGTTGGCAATAGTTCATTTTCAATCAAATCATATTCTATTTCGTCCAAAGCTCGACCTACATCAAATGGCGAAGCTACTTTTTTGGCAAAATTTATACAACTCATCAAGCCTCCGATATCCAAAATTTCCTTTATGGCGGAATTGCGTTTTTTAGCGAGCTTTTCTATTTGTTTATCATAGCTATCATCTTCGTCCAACAACTCAAAAACTACGCCATTAAATAAATAACGATATTTTATTTCCGGCGAAGATGGCGCAAGACTATCGGCTAAGTTTTCGATTTTGCAAAGTTCTTCTTCGAGCAATGCCCAGTTAGTATCAGAAAATTTTCTATGGCGACGCACAATCTCATCAAGTTTTTCCCAAACTAAATAGAGCTTTTCTTCGGGCAAATTTATTATGCTATCCGATAAGCAATGATCAAGAATAAAATCATATGCATTTTTGGGTAAATTTGAAAGCCTTTCTATAAGCTCAATAAATTTATCCACGTCTTCTTTTGCTAAATCAATCACAAGCTCAGATAGCACGGTAATTTGCTCCAAATATTCATCTTGAAATACGCCATCCTTCCAATCTAAAGGTATAAAATCTCGCCAAATAGGACGGTAGTTTCCGCTTGTAGTGTGGCAACCTTCCGGAAGCAACTCTAGCAGCAGGGACCATCCGATTTTGGGTTGATTTTTTATCACGGCTTTGATCGCCGCTTTTCTTTTATCAAATTTTGCGGCAGTTTGCACATGCCAAGGTAAAAATATATTCACAAGCGATCTTATAGGACGATTTGCCCAAGATCCGCCGGGATCAATAGAGGCAAGATCCGCCAAGACAACCGCTACTCTTGATAAATAATCAGGGGACCATGCTAACCCTTCAAGAGCCCACAACAGGCCGCACATATAATTACGACCTTCGATTCCGCCTCCCTCTTGTTCAAATATTTCATGAAAAGGGGAATTTGAAATATCAACCAATGACGACTCTACAGCATCAAGAAATTCGCTGGGCGCGGCTTCTGCTAAAAGCGGTAAGTAGTAATCTATACTCGCCCATCGCTCCCAATCCGCCCCATCAAGCAATGTGCGCACAATAAAATTTACAGTGTTTAAAGCCTCATTGCAAGAGCAGTTACTAAGCGCTTTAGGGCGACTACCCATCAAAGCAAGCGTTTGAGAAATTCCTTTTCTAATATTTTGCGAATAGTTTAATTGTTTTCCATAAATACTAGCGGCACATCGTTCTTCCTTTGGTAGATCAAGCGCCGGATCTCTTTCTTCTAAAGATGAAATCGCCATATTCTTAAAACGGGCTAGATCGTCATTCGAGATCATTACCTCCAAGGACATCCCATGCCTCATCACGAGAAACAACCTTCCATTTTCCTTCTATCAAAGCAAGTGGAGAGTCTGGACGCAGTGCGTCAGCCCTAAATTTTTCTATCCATTCTTTATAGCTTTTGCCGACAAATTCTTCTATGGCTTGAATGTCCGCTTTGTTTTCCTCGTCCCAACGACCTATTAAACAGGCTTTTGCCAATTCGCGAGCAGTATTTCGTTTCGCATATGACGGCGCAGCGGCTCCTACGAGATACCTCATAAGTGCAGACAGCCTCCTATTTCCTATTTTAGCAAATTCCTCTGCAAGAGCATCTGGAAATTGCGCTTTCGTCAGTATCTCTTTGATCTGATATGATGGAGGACTTTTAAGGTCTATAACATCGTCATTGCCGTTTGATGAGGCATCGCAAAACGGCACGATCACTCCATGCCCTTTTTCTATAGCCAACGTAAGCAAATTTTGTTGCTCATCATCTAAATCCAATCTAGGGCTAGCAACCAATACATGTGATCGTCGCAACTCGGATATCGCTTGCCATGTATCTTTATCTTTTATAAAAAGACACTTATCTGCATATTTTTGCGCCTTTTCTTTTCCAAGCGTCATAAGGTAAGCCGCCACAAAATCATCTACGTCATTTTCGCTCTCAGCAATAATAAATAGCTTTTTGGCTTTGCCCAAAAAGATACTCTCAAGCGCACTACAAGCCTTATCGCGAGAAGAGATAAAAAGCTCGGGCGTAAGAGCCAGCCCATTAAATTGTGACTGGATCAAGTTGCAATTTTTAAATTTAGATTGAGTTAAATTCCAGTGTTCAAGCGGGGTTATGATATCACCTAAATTTGACGAAATTCCTATTTTGCAAGCCATCCACTTACCGATAGCGGGAAATTCTCTAAGCCAATCCGCTAGCTTTACCCCATCTATTATTATAATTCGTTTCCATCCTGTATTTTGCCGCCTTTTAATCCAAGCCCTCTGTTTTGGCTCATCCCAACCATTTGCTTCGGCCGAACGCGGAGTAGCGAAGACGAAAGTGAAATTTGCCCGCTCTTCATTGCTCAGTTCATCAGTTCTTTTTTGAAAGTCGCTACTTGCTTTTTCTTGAGGATCTTTTCCGGTGCCTATTTCCCAATAGGATTTCCCCGCAGGAACAAATTCCAAAAATCCGGTCTCGCAATATACAAGACCATCCATACCGGATTGATTTACGGCATCGCCGTAAGGTATGCGACACTCCTTTATATCGGGTGCAGATTGCTTGATAAGTAGATAAATAAGCTCCGGAATTATTCCCTGGCTTTCACGCGTATCTGCATATCGTGCCAAATCGTTAGGAGTTATAATGCTTGTGTATTTCATGATTCAAGTATCCTTTTTTTTGATAGCATTTTATATATTTTTAGCTTTATTTCACAAAATTTGCTTTCTAAAATTTTTAAGTAAATTGTGCTTTAATATGGTATAGCAATTTTAAGACCTATTTGTAACTGTTTATCGCAAAGATGCAGGTAAATGTATATGTGAAATTTACAAAAGATCGTGTGCAGATCAAAAAATTAATACGACAAAAACACGGTTTCATTTTCTAAAATAATCAAAATTTAATCTGAAAATCCAAGCTTTGCAAGGCTTTGACAAGAGAGCTGAAAACTAACCCACGCCCAAAACCTACACCAAATTTATGCTCAAGTAAGATAAGCGTAATTTAGACAAAATTTAGCCGAATTTACGCCAAAGCGCGGCAAGTTGTGCCTGCCAAACCAAAGCGCAAATTCGGCAAATTTAAAAAACGCGGGCCAATTATTCCTGCATCTCTATCCATTTTTGCGCGATTCTTACGGCATTAGTCGCTGCTCCCACGCGGATCTGGTCGGCGCTGCACCATAGATGCAGGACGTTTTTGCGGTAGTTATCCGTGCGGATGCGTCCGACGTAGGTCTCGTTGGTATCGCTTGAGATGCTCGGCATCGGGTATTTTTTCGCGGCTGGCTCATCCACGACCACGATACTAGGCGCTTTGCGCAAGATTTCGCGGGCGGCTGCGGCGTCCACGTCTCTATCAAAATGAATCGTGATTGCCTCAGAGTGGCTGCGAAGCACCGGCACGCGCACGCAGGTCGCGCTCACTTCCATATTTTTGTGGAGGATTTTTTGGGTCTCGTTGACCATTTTCATCTCCTCTTTTGTGTAGTCGTTGTCTAAAAACACGTCGATGTGCGGGATGACGTTAAAGGCTAGCTGGTGCGCGAAGACCTTTGGCTCGCACTCATCAAGCTTAAACTCGAAAAACTTTTGTAGCTGCGTGACTAACTCCTCCATACCCTCTTTACCGGCACCCGAAGCCGCCTGATAGGTGGAGACGTCCACGCGGTTGATGCCGTATGCGTCGTCTAGCGGTTTTAAAATTTGTACCATCTGGATGGTCGAGCAGTTTGGGTTGGCGATGATACCGCGGGTTTTCCACTGGGCGATGTCCTCGGGATTGCACTCGGGTACGACTAGCGGCACGTCTGCGTCCATCCTAAAGTGGCTGGTGTTGTCGATGACGACGGCACCGCTGGCGGCTGCAAATTTAGCGTATTTTTCGGATACCGATCCGCCCGCGCTAAAAAACGCTATATCGATCTCATGCTCGTCAAAAACGGTCTCGGTGAGCTCCACGACTTTGTGGTTTTTGCCTTTAAACTCTATTTGGGTGCCCGCGCTTTTCGCGCTTGCTAGCGGTAGTAGCTCGCCGACCGGGAAATCCACCTCCTCCATGACGCGGAAAAGCTCCTCTCCGACTGCGCCAGTCGCGCCTACGACGGCAACGTTAAATTTTCTCATTTTGGCTCCTTTTTTGATTTTTGTTTTTACTTCTCGGTCGGCAAAGCCCTCGCGACAAGCCTATTTGGCTTGACCCGGCGCCAAAGACTCCTCAGGCTTTGCAGACTAAATTTTGTTTGTTTCTTAGACGGCTTGCCGTCTTGCGGTTAGCCTCGTCGGTTGCGTCGCGCGCTTAAGACCAAACTTGTTTCGCGGGCTAAATTTAGGTTTTTGGCATAAAAAGCTAATCGCTACCGCTCTTGTTCGCTAAATTTAACTCCAATTTGCGATTGAATTTTGCTTCTCGCCTGCTCAAATTTGCCAAACTGCACGCCGCATTTTCAGCGTCGCCGTCTCGGCCGGCTAAATTTAAACTAAAATTCTGCTTATTTTACTCGCGTAAAGCTTAAATTTAAGCTATTTTCTGCTGCGAGCCTGCAAAAAAAGATCGCCGGGTTGTATTTCCTCGCCTTCGCTCAGTATCGCTGCTCGCTGCACGACGGAGATGAGCTCGCGGATATTGCCCGGGAAATCGTAGTTCTCAAGCTCTTTTACCGCCGCTTCGGAAAAGCTTTTTGCGCCGAGATTAAACTCCTCGCAGCTTTGTTTCAAAAAGCGCTCTGCGATAGGCAAGATCTCCTCTTTTCGCTCTCTTAGCGGCGGGATGGCGACGGGCACGGTGTTTAGGCGGTAAAACAGATCCTCTCTAAATTTACCCTCGCTGATCATCGCGGGCAGGTTTGCATTCGTCGCGGATATGATGCGAACGTCGATTTTGACGCTCTTTGTGGCGCCAAGGCGCGTGATCTCGCGCTCCTGGATCGCGCGCAGGAGTTTTGGCTGCAAATTTAGCGGCATCTCGCCGATCTCGTCTAAAAATAACGTGCCGCCGCTTGCTAGCTCGAACTGCCCCTTTTTCATCGCCGAGGCGTCGGTAAATGCGCCCTTTTCAAAGCCGAAAAGCTCGCTTTCTATCAAATTTTCGGGGATTGCAGCCATGTTTATCGCGATAAACGGACCGTCCTTGCGCGGCGAGTTTTTGTGGATAAATTTAGCAAACAGCTCCTTGCCCACGCCGCTTTCGCCCATTAGCATCGCCGAAGCATCCGTTTTTGCGACGCGCGAGGCTAAATTTAGCGCGTTAGCAAGCGCGGGCGAGCTAGCTACGAAATCGGTCGAATCGGCCTGCGAATTTGACCCGTTTTGCGCGGCTTTTAGGCTCGCAGCAGGTAGCTTTCGGCGTAAAATTTCGACCCTTTTTATCGCCTCATATAGCGTTTGCGCGTCAAAAGGCTTCGTGAGGAAGTCCTTGACGCCAAGGCGCACGCTCTCGATGGCTTTGTTTAGCGTCGCGTTGCCCGTCATTATGATGACGTCAAATTTGCCCTCCAGACGCTTGATAAACTCCAGCCCGTCCATCTGGGGCATGTTGATGTCGGTGATTATGAGATCGACGTCCTCGCCCATTTTTTTAAGCGCTTCGACCGCGCTTTTGTAGCTTTTGATTTTTAGATCGTCGTATTCGCCAAGCGCGATCTCTAGGGACTTGCGCATGTTTATGTCGTCTTCTACTATTACGATGTTCATCTTTTACTCTTTGTTTTTAAATACGCTTATGATAGCCGAAGAGAGCTTAAATTTCACCGTAAATCGCACGGGAAGCAGCGTGAGATCGGTTGCGGAGTTCATATTTTTGTTGCGTTGGACGAAGCGATCTTCGACCTTAAATTTGTATGGCAAAAAGCACTCGAAAAGCTCGTTTTTATGTAAATTTAAAAAATCCAGCGAACTTTGCGCGGGCTGCTTTGAGGCGTCTATTTCGCATAGATACTCGTACTCTAGCTCGCTTAGAACCATTGCCTTTGAAAGCGCGATATCGTCGTAAACGACGGTGTGATTTTTAGTAGAGATTTTAGCCCAGAGGATAAACTCCTCCGAGCTGTAAAGAAGCGCCGCAGCGGCAATCAGTAAGCAAAAATTTCTTGCCACTTGCTTTGGTCTATTTTCATTTCCATTCTGACGCGATATAGCCCGTCTTTAAAGTCGTGCTCGACGATGGAAGCATTTTTAATGAGGCCTGCTACTTGAGCCGTGATGGTCGAGTCTCTAAGCATCGCGTCTCTAACCGTATCTTTGGAGTTTATCTTGACTCCGTAGAGTTTCTCGGCTAGCTGTCTGTGCGCATCCGCGATGGCCGCGCGTTTAGCTAGTGCTAGAGACTGGGCGTGAGAGACGGTGTTGGTCGGAGCGATACCCTCACCCACGGCGCCAAATACCGCATCGGCCGGTTCGATATCGTATATCATCTTTTCTTGTTTCATCACGCTTCTGATGTCTTCTTTATCGACCTTTTGGATGACGATGTCTTGCTTTGCCGATGTTGCGTCGTCGGAAGCAAAAGGGTTGTTAAAAGAGCAACCGCTCGTCAAAAATACTACTGCGCCTAAAACCGCGAATGTAATTTTTTTCATTCTTGAACCTTTAAATTTAGTTGTTTTTTTGTTTGCAAATTTACTAGCAAATTGTATTCCAAAAACACTAAATTCATTCTAAATTTTCTAGCGTCTCTTCGCTGCTCTCATCCTCGCCATCATCGGCTTTCGGACACTTGGCGATACTGACTACGTCGTCGCCGTCCACGTTTACGACGATGACGCCGCTAGTGTTACGGCCGGCTTTGCGGATGCTTTGCATATCGACGCGAATCATCTTGCCGCTTGAGGTTAGAGCCATCAGATCTTGTTCGTCATCGACCATTACGACGCCGATTAGATCGCCGGTACGATTCGTTAGCTTCATGCAGATTACGCCCTTTCCGCCGCGATTTGTTAGGCGGTATTCTTCTGCGGTAGTACGCTTGCCGATACCTTTTTGAGATATACTTAGCACCTCTTGATCGTTGTTTTCGATGACGGCAGCGCCAACGACCTCGTCGCCGGCTTCTTTAAATTTGATACCCGTCACGCCGCGGGCCGTTCTGCCCATCTGGCGAACTTTGCTGAGTTTAAATTTGAGGCACATTCCCTTTTTGGTTACGATAAATAGCATCTTTTCGCTATCGTCGCTTCCTTCGGCCGCGTTCTCGTCGTTTTCCTCGCTATTTTCTTCATCGATCTGAGCTTCTATCGCCTCTATCTCGTTTATCTCGGTCTCTACGCCAAGCTCGTCGATTAGATTTATCGGCTCTTCCTCGCCCTCGACGATGAGAGCCGTTACTAGCTCGTCGTTCTCGTCTAGGTTGATAGCGCGCACGCCGATAGAGCGGATGTTTTTAAATTCGCTTAAATTCGTGCGTTTTACGATGCCGTTTTTAGTGAAAAACGCGAGCGATTTGCTTTCGGCAAAATCAGTCGTCGGAATGATCGCTTTGATCTTTTCGTCAGGCTGCAGCTGGATGAGATTTACTACCGCTTTACCTTTTGCGGTGCGGCTTCCTTCAGGGATCTTATAGACTTTTAGCCAGTAGAGCTGTCCGCGATCAGTCACGAACATCAGCGTATCGTGAGTGTTGCTCGTAAAGAAGCTCTCGATGAAGTCGTCGTCGTACGTAGTTACCGCGACCTTGCCCTTGCCGCCGCGTTTTTGCTTCTCGTACTGCTTGCTCGGCACGCGCTTGATGTAGCCTCGGTGCGTGATGGTTACGACCATGTTTTCGTTAGGGATGAGGTCCTCGATGTCGATGTCGTCGTAGTCGTCTACGATCTCGGTGATGCGCGGCACTTTAAATTTATTTTTTATCTCAAGCAGCTCGTCTTTGATTAGTTTTTCTAGCAAGGTTTCGCTCTTTAAAATTTCATCAAGGCGCGCGATCTCGGCCATCAGCTCGGCTAGCTCGGCTTCTAGTTTTTCGCGCTCAAGACCCGTTAGCTTGCTTAGCCTCATATCTAGGATGGCGTTTGCTTGTAGCTCGCTAAGGCCGAATTTCGCCACCAATCCCTCGCGAGCGCTCGGCGTGTCGGCGCTATTTTTGATGAGCTCGATCACCTCGTCGATATTATCCAGCGCGATTTTTAAACCCTCTAAGATATGCGCTCTAGCTCTGGCTTTTTCCAGGTCAAATATCGTACGGCGGATGATGACGGTTTTTCTGTGATTTAAAAATAGCTTCAAAAGCTCGATTAGGTTAAATACCTTCGGCTCTTTGTTGTTTATCGCAAGCATAATGACGCCAAACGTACTCTCCATCGTCGTGGATTTAAAGAGATTGTTTAGCACGATGTCGCTCATCGCATCGCGTTTTAGCTCGATGACGACGCGGATACCGTCTTTATCGGACTCGTCGCGCACCTCGCTGATGCCTTCAATCTGTTTTTCTTTGACTAGCTCGGCGATTTGCTCGATGAGGCGGGCTTTGTTTGTCTGATACGGCAGCTCGTCTACGACGATGACGTCTTTGTTCGGCTTTTTTTCGATGTGGGTTTTGGCGCGTAGTTTTACGCGGCCGCGTCCCGTGCGGTAGGCCTCGATGATGCCTTTTTTGCCAAATATTATCCCGCCAGTCGGGAAATCCGGCCCTTTTATGTACTGCATCACCTCTTCTAGCGTCGCGTTTTTATTTTCGAGCACTAGCAAAAGCCCGTCGATTAGCTCGTCGAGGCTGTGCGGCGGGATATTCGTCGCCATACCGACGGCGATACCACTAGAGCCGTTTAGCAGCAAATTTGGCACGCGGCTAGGCAGGACGTCGGGCTCGGTCTCTCTATCGTCGTAGTTTGGGATAAAATCGACCGTGTCTTTTTCGATATCGCGCAGGATTTCTTCGGTGAGATTGGTCATCCTAGCTTCGGTATAACGCATCGCAGCCGCGCCGTCGCCGTCGATGGAGCCGAAGTTGCCTTGGCCGTCGACCGCCGGATAGCGCATGGAAAATTTCTGCGCCATACGCACGAGTGCGTCGTAAACGGCCGTGTCGCCGTGCGGGTGATACTTACCGATGACGTCGCCCACGATACGCGCGGACTTCATATACGGACTGCGACTGCCGACTCCGAGGTTGTTCATCGCGTAGAGGATACGTCTATGAACGGGCTTTAGACCGTCTCTGGCATCTGGCAGGGCGCGACCGACGATGACGCTCATCGAGTAGTCGAGGTAGCTCGTTTTTATCGACTCTTCGATATCGACGGCTTGGATGTCTTGATTGTTTTCAAATATATTTTCCATATTTTTCCTTAAAATTTACTTGCCGATTTTAGCTTAAATTTGATAAAAACTTGCTAAATAGATATGTTTTATAGTGGCTTGATGAGGTTAAATTTGACCGAAATTTGGGGATGTTTGAGAATTTTACTTTGCTAGCTTTAAAATGCTAAATTTGAGTCCGCATTTTACCTTGATTGAGTCAAATTTTAGTATCTCGCATCCGCAAGCGTTAGCGCGAAAAGCACCTCGTAGCCTGATTTTTCTAGCGTCCGTCTGGCTTCGTCTATCGTAGTGCCCGTCGTCACGATATCATCTATCAAGATAACGGGAAATTTTGGCGTTTTTAAGAGCTTAAAATTTCTCGGATTTTTTAGGCGAAAGGCGAGGTCTTTGCCGTGATAGCTGACGTTTGAGCACGCGTGCAAACAGGCGTAAAGTGGATGGATTTCCGCACTTTTTAACGCGCGAGCTAGGATCGCCGTATGCGAGTAGCCGCTAGTTGTTTTGTCGTCGATAGGTACGGCATTTACTGGCGAGCCGAAGCTAAATTTTCGCGCAAAAATCTTAAAACTCAAATTTGCGAGCGCGCTATAAACGAAAGAGCCGTGAAATAGGTGCTTTGAGTGGAGTAAATTTTTAACTTCGGAGTAGTCAAAAAAGCTGTAAATTTTAAAATCGCCGTCCAAAACGCGCGTTCTTGCGGGCGAGGCGAGCAGGTGATCTTTGCAAATTTGACAGATCACGCCGAGGCTCAGATGCCCGCAGTTAGCGCATCTCATTAGCTTTTTAGGATCTGGATCGCCGCGCGTTTTACGATGTCTTGGAGTAGCTCGTCAAAGAAGCTCTTAAACGCGCCGCTCGTGTGAATCGGGGCAAATTTGGTCTGCTCCTGCGAGACGTTTTTGGTGATGGTTTGATCGCCTCTATGTACCGTTATCGCAAGCTTTGCCGAGCCCTTTAGATTGTCCGTGGAGTAGCCGCTTAGATTTGCTTTAAGCTCGACGATCCTCACGTCCACGACGATATCGCCAAAGTCGCTCAAATTTGCTCCCAGACGCTTTAGCTCGGTGCTAAGGCCGTCTTGCAGCCAGCTCTCTATGCTGTTTTGCAGCGTGACGTATTCTTTGACGTTGCCGTTGCTACCCGTGATCGTGGCGACGATGCTTTTGTTTGCGCGAGCGTCCTCGATGCTATTTATTCGGATATTTTTTTGGTAGCCCATCTGGTTTGAGGTTGATTGATACGGGGTCAAATTTAACACCGAGCTGCGCTGCGAACATCCGCTCATGACCGCAGCAAAAAGCGCGGCGGCAATGGCGTAAAAAGCTAATTTTTTCATATTTTTCCTTTATAGTTTTGATATCTCTTCGGCGGCTTTGTTGGCGGCTTGTTTAACGAGAAGGTAGACGTAGAGATTAAAATCATCCGTATCCTCGGCCTCAAGCTTGCGTACGTCTTGTCTGGTGGAGATGTTTAGCACGCGGGTTTTGTTTATGTTTTTGACGCCTAGTTTGCCCTTCATCGCCGCGCTTAGATACTGCGACGGCTCGCTATACGAGGCTGCATAATCGGTAAATGCAAAATCCACGCGGTAGGTGTAAGGCGAGGTCTGGCTATCTACGACCATGATGCCGCGATTTAACAGCTCGTCCTGCAAGAAAAGATGAAAAAGCCTCTCAAGGCGCTCTTTTGGATAGAGCATTTTCGCGCCGTTTTTGGAGATAAATTTTATACCGCTATCCGCTACTCTTTCGTCGGCTATTTTGTGGATATAGACTTTTTTGATAGCCGCGTTCGTGTCGATCCTGCTTTGAGCGATGCAGCATTTTATCGCGACGTCGCTAGTGTAGTCCGTGCCGTTTATCTTGATGTCTTGACCGCCGCTAGCGCACGAGGAGCAGTCTGCTTTGATACGCATCACCTCTTTGTAGCCTTTGGCGTTGCCGTCCTCGGTTTGAGCGACCTCCGGCGAGCTCTCAAAAAGCCCAAAACATCCCGTAAAAAGGAACACCGCAAATAAAAGTATAAAATTTTTCATAAAAATCCTTTCGTAAATTTTACATCGCGCAAGCAAAATTCTATCCAAATTTGAGATGAATTTCCAAATTTGCGTAAAATTTGGGGGAAATTGGAAATTTGTATAAATTTTATTAAGTTTGACTTTTGAGATTTTAAAAGCGGATATAGCGTCAAATTTGGCATTTTCGCGGTGCGGGTATGGGCGGATCAAATTTTGTAAATTTGAGCTCAAATTTGACTGCGAGATAATAAATAAGCAGCCGCGAGCGCAGCAAAAACGCTCGCGAAATACCGCTAGTCTATTTTTAGGACCGAGAGAAAGGCTTCCTGCGGCAAATTTACCTTGCCGATGGCTTTCATGCGCTTTTTGCCCTCTTTTTGCTTTTCTAGCAGCTTGCGCTTACGCGTGATGTCGCCGCCGTAGCACTTGGCGGTTACGTTTTTGCCCATTGATTTTACCGTTTCGCGCGCGATGACTTTGTTGCCGATGCTGGCTTGTATCGCGACCTCAAAGAGCTGGCGCGGCACGATCTCTTTCATTGCTTTTACGAAGTCGCGTCCTTTGGACTGGGCTTTGGACTCTGGCACGATGATGGAGAGCGCGTCCACGGTCTCGCCCGCGACCTTGATATCAAGCTTCACCAGATCGCCCACGCGGTAGTCGCTAGGCTCGTAGTCAAAGCTCGCGTAACCTTTGGTGCTCGATTTTAGCTTGTCGTAAAAGTCCATCACGATCTCGTTCATCGGGATGTCGTACTCGAGCAGCACGCGCTCGGGCGTGATGTAGTCCATCTTGGTCTGCACGGCGCGGCGGTTGTTTAGCAGCGTGATGATGTTGCCCAAAAACTCGCTAGGCGTGATGATCGTGGACTTTACGTACGGCTCTTTGACGTGCTCGATTTTATTGACCGGAGGGAGCTGGCTCGGGTTTTGGATGCGTAAAATTTGACCGTCGGTTTGCACCACCTCATAGGTCACGGTCGGAGCCGTGGCGATGAGGTCGAGGTCAAATTCGCGCTCCAAGCGCTCCTTGATAACCTCCATATGCAGCAGCCCCAAAAATCCGACGCGAAAGCCAAACCCAAGCGCGACCGAGGTTTCGGGCTCGTAGCTGATAGAGCTATCGTTTAGCTTTAGTTTATCAAGTGCGTCGCGCAGATCTTCAAATTTATCCGTTTCGATCGGGTAGAGTCCCGCAAATACGAACGGTTTAGCCCGCTCAAAGCCGCCGACCGGCTCTTTTACGGGATTACGAGCCAGCGTGATGGTATCTCCTACCTGTACGTCGCTGACGTTTTTTAGCCCCAGCACCACGATACCGACCTCGCCCGCGCCCAAATTTGCCGTTTTTATCGGCGCGATAGGGTTTGGATACATGAGGTCTAGCACGATGTGTTTTTTGCCCGTGCCCATGACTAGGATCTCGTCGTTTTTCTTTAGCTCGCCGTCATAGACGCGCACGAGTGCCAGCGCACCTAGGTAGTTGTCAAACCAGCTGTCGTAGATGAGAGTTTTTAGCGGTTTTTCCGCCTCGCCGCCAGGAGCCGGGATGCGCGTGATGATGGCTTCTAGCAGCTCTTTGATACCGATGCCGCTTTTGGCGCTAACCTCGACCGCGCCGCTACAGTCAAGCCCTATAACGTGCTCGATCTCATTTTTTACGCGCTCCGGGTCTGCTGCGGGGAGGTCGATTTTGTTGATAACGGGGATGATTTCGAGGTTGTTTTCAAGTGCTATGTAGACGTTTGCGATGGTTTGCGCCTCTACACCCTGAGAAGCATCCACCACGAGCAGCGCGCCCTCGCAGCTAGCAAGAGAACGGCTCACCTCGTAGCTAAAATCCACGTGGCCCGGAGTGTCGATCAAATTTAGGACGAAATTTTGCCCGCCTAGCGCGTAGTTTAGACGCACGGACTGAGCCTTGATCGTGATGCCGCGCTCTTTTTCGATATCCATCGTGTCCATGATTTGGCTGCTCATCTCGCGGTCGCTGACGGCGCCGCACTCCTGTATCAGGCGGTCTGCGAGCGTACTTTTGCCGTGGTCGATATGAGCGATGATGCTAAAATTTCTGATGTTTTTCATGAAATCCCTAGTTAAATTTTGGGCGATTGTATAAAAATTTTCGTTAAAGTAGAGTAAATTTAGCTTTCGTTAAACGGGTGGCTGCTTGAGGCGGGGGATTTGGAATAAATTTGACGCGGATTCGGTTCGTAAAATTTAACGTAAATTTTGAAGTCTTTCGCGCACGGCACAGATAACGACGCAGAGCGAATATAAAAAACAGATATATGCCGCAAGCGGAGCAAAAGCTACGAATCCCGAGGCGTAAACTAGAGTGATTAGCCCGTATGTCGCGTTTGCGAGTGCGGGTATATGATACGTCCAAAGCTCAGGCTTTTCAAAAGGAGTGTCGATAGTGTTGAAATACAAGGTTAAATTTAGCGCGAGCAGTAACAAAAATATATAATTCTTTTTTATAAAAGGAAAAGCGGCGCAAACCAAGGCTACCGCGAAATTTAACGCGATGAGAAAACCTGTATAGTTGCCGTCCCCAAGGGCGCAATGCAGGCCGAAAATCACGACTAGTATATATTTTTTCATCTAAATTCGCCCCTTTTATAAAAATGAGTCGATTTAAATTTTAGCAAAAATTTATTTGTTTCGGGCTACGGATTTGATTTGATATGCTAGATCGCAAAATTTCGCCCCAAATTTGCCTAAATTTTAATGACTATGCCCCAAATGCCCGCCCGTATCGCTTGATCTTACTTCGCAGATGAGCTCGTCGGCGCATTCGCTCTCGCTGCTCTCAAGCTGCAGCGTCGTGTGCGTGATGCCCAGATGCTCCATTTCGTGCGATATTTCGGCCATGATCCGCTCCGCTTCGCGCACGCGCAGCTCGCCGCTGACCACCACGTGAGCCGTGAGCGCGTTTGCGCCGCTTGTTATGCTCCAGACGTGCAGGTCGTGCACCGAAAGTACTCCGTCCACACCCCTGATCTGCGTGACGAGCGCGTCTAGGCTCACGCCTTTTGGCGAGCCCTCCATTAGGATGTTTAGGCTGTCTTTTAGCACGCCCCAGCCGCTTTTTACGATGAGCGCAGCCACGAGCAGGCTAGCTGCCGCGTCCGCCCAGCCCCAGCCAAAGCACATCATCGCTAGCGCAGCCGCGATCGCGCCCACCGAGCCCGCAGCGTCGCTCAGCACGTGCAGGTAGGCGCCGCGCATATTGACGTTTTCTCTTACGTCGCCGCCGCGCAGCATGTATAGCGCCACGACGATGTTTACGGCAAGACCCAGCGTGCTGATAGCGAGCATGCCAGCGGTGGCTACTTCGGGCGGATTTTGCAGGCGCCTCGCCGCCTCGATGACGATAAAAACGGCGATGACGATGAGCGTGACGGCGTTTATCGTCGCGGCTAAAATTTCGATCCGCCTGTAGCCGAAGGTCTTTTGCAGATTGCCCTTGCGTTCGCCGAATTTAAACGCAAACAGCGAAAGCCCGAGCGCTGCGGCGTCTGATAGCATGTGTCCGGCGTCGGAAAGCAGGGCGAGCGAGTTTGTCGCAAAGCCGCCCGCGATCTCGACTAGCATAAAAGCGGAGATTATAAGGAAGGAATTTTTCAAAACGACCTTGTTTGACGCGTGCGAATGCGCGCAGTGGGCGTGATTTTCGTGCATTTTGACCTCGCTTTTGGGCAAATTTTAGTTAAATTATACCTCAAAAAAGCGCTTAAATTTTATCTATATCGCCTTCTAGCCCGGCATCTACGCGCTTGCCGATGTCTTTTAGTTTGCTAAACTCCTCTATCAGTCTCGGCGCGTCATCTAAGCTGATTGCAAACGTCCAGAGGTAGGTAAGCACCGAGTAGATGTGGCCCGCGTTTGCCTGCTTGTGTGATAGCATAAATATCGCCAAGCTAAAAATCGCCGCCGCGCTCGCCCCGATGATGAAAAAGCTCATCGCCTCTCTGTTTGATATGCGGATACGAAGCTTTGAAAGTACGTCGTAGTGGCGCTTTAGCGTGCGCTCATCGCCTGCGCTTATGCGTCCTGCCTCGCGCTCTAACTGGTTGTTTAGCTTGAGATACAAGCGGTCGTTTTTGGCGATGTATTTGGGTAGCAAAACTCCAAAAACCACGAGCAGGGCAAAAACAGCCAAACCCACGTAGAACTCGATAAATAAAAGCATGATCGCCGAGCCGAAAATCGAGACGACCGAGGTGAAAAACACGGGAAAGTGCTGCTCGAAAAAATCCACGAATTCGCGAGATAAATTTGCTCTTGCGATTACGGCGCTTTCGTCTTTCGTGGCTCTTTTTTCGTTCATTATCACGCTTACGGCAAGTCCTGCATATATCCTAGTAAACACCTGCGTATCCACGCGCCGTCTAATCGAGCCAAGCCCCCAACCCACGAACACCATGCACGAGTAGCTAAGTGCCAAAAGCGTGTCGCCCGCTACGATGGCGTTTATGGCGATGCCAGCGAGCACGGGATAGACGAGAAATAGCCCGTTTTCCGCTAAAACCAGGCTAAACGTCAAGAACAGCTTTTTAAAGTTTTTCTTTGCTATGAGCGTTAGTGTCTTAAATGCGCTATTTTGCATAAAATTCCTTTGTTTAAAATCGCGCGGATTCTAGCTGATTTTAAAATTCGCGTCAAATTTTTGAAAATTTTTTGCTGTAACTCTTGACATTACAACAAAATTTTATTATACTTCGCTCATCGGTTGTAAATTATAGCATTACAACAAAAAATCTAAGGAGACAAAGATGTCAAACTACAAGATCGTTTCAACCAAAAATGCGCCGAGAGTCGAGCTGAAAACCGCTCTAAATTTAAGCGGCTGCGAGCTTTCTATCAATGAGCTCCCCGCAAACGCGAGCGTGCCTTTCGTGCATTCGCACAAGCAAAACGAGGAGCTTTACTTGGTGCTAAAAGGCGGCGGCACGCTTTTTATAGACGGCGAGGAGAAGGCGGTCGGTGAGGGCGACGCGATACGCATCGATCCCGCGGGCAAAAGGTGCTTCAAGGCGGGCGCGCAGGGGATGAAATTTATCTGCATCCAGACCAAACGCGGCAGCCTGGAGCAGTACACTAACGGCGACGGCGTGATAAACGACGATGTAAAGCCGAGCTGGCTGTAAATTTCGCAAGGCGCGCGGCAAACGCGAGCGTAAATTTTAAACTGCGCAGCGCGGCAAGACGACGCCAAATGTGCGAGCGCATTAACCGCAGCGGCTGTGCGATCAAACAAATCAAATTTAAAGGAAAAACAATGAAAGTAGCAATCATCGGAGCAAACGGAAAATCAGGTTCAAATTTGGTGCAAGAAGCCCTAAAGCAAGGCTACGACGTAACGGCTATCGTGCGAAACAAAGAGTATAAAAACGGCGACGTAAAAGTCGTTTATAAAGACGTTTTTGAGCTTAGCAAAGCCGATTTGGAGGGCTTTGACGCCGTTATCAGCGCATTTGCGGCATGGACGCCCGAAACATTTGGGCTTCATAAAAAGGTAGCAAAGCACCTCGCGGACGCGCTTAGCGGTACGAAAACGAGGCTACTAGTCATCGGCGGCGCGGGTACGCTATATGTGGACGATAAAGGCACTATGGCTATGGATACGCCGGGCTTCCCGCCTGAGTATATGGGCGTCGCAAAGGCTACGGCGGAGTCGTTTTTCGAGCTAAAAGGCAGAACCGATGTGCTTTGGACTTACGTAAGCCCGGCCGGCGAATACGACGATCAGGGCGCTCGCACGGGCAAATACGTCCTTGGCAACGATCACGTCATATTAAACTCGCAAAACGATAGCTACATCAGCTACGCCGATCTTGCAATCGCGATCATCGACGAGCTAAAAAATAGAAATTTCGTGCAAAAGCGCTTTACCGCAGTCGGCGAGAGAGCGTGAGTTTAAAATTTTGCGTAATTTAGCTAAAATAACGTCGCACGGAACTAATGTGCGGTTTTAAATTTAAACCAAGGCCGGTTATGCAAATAGGACAAAAATTTTCCATCGCTATACATATATTACTTAGCTGCGAGTTTTTTAAGGACGAGAAAAACACGAGTGAGTTTTTAGCCGGCACGATCGGCACGAACCCCGTCATCGTGCGAAATATAATCAGGCTTTTAAAATCGGCAAATTTAATAAACGTGAGTGCGGGCACGGGCGGGGCGAGCCTAGCTAAGAAGCCTGAGCAGATCACGCTTTTTGATATATTTTCGGCGGTAAATGAGGGCGAAAACGATATCTTTAAAATCCACAAAAACTCGCCGCCGCCTTGTCCGCTAGGAGGCAGGATCGAGGCGCTTTTGACGCCTAAATTTGGCTCCGCGCAACAAGCGATGTTTGATAGCTTAGCGGGCGTAAATTTGCAAAATTTGCTAGACGAACTGGCGGCTAAAAACTAAAATTTGCGCCTTTTAATTTTTTCTCGCTTTAAATTTAATCCGTAATTCAAAAAACAGAAGTATTTGTAGTTTAAGAAAAATTTACTTATAATTCACGGATTAAATTTAAAGGAGATTTCGTGCAATCAAACGCTAAACGCGGAATAGTTCAGAAATATTTCGAGGCGAATTTGCTTCTAAAAATTTTAGCCGGGCTTATTTTGGGCGCTGTTTGCGGCATCATTTTTCAAGACGCAAAGGACGCGATAGTTATCCTAAAGCCTTTTGGCGACGTGTTCATAAGGCTTCTTAAAATGATCATCGTGCCTATCGTTATGGCCTCGCTCATCGTGGGCTGTAGCTCCATCTCGCCTTCCGATCTTGGCAGAGTGGGGGCAAAGGTGCTGATTTTTTACATATTGACGTCGTTTTTAGCCATCATAGTCGGGCTTGCGGTCGGGCTTATCTTGGAACCGGGAGCCGGACTGCATATAACCGGCAGCGGCGACGTAGCAGGCAAGGCTGCAAATGCGCCTAGTATGTCGTCGATACTCGTAAATTTATTTCCAACCAACCCTTTTGAAGCTATTGCAAAGGGCGAAATTTTACAAATCATAACTTTTAGCTTATTTTTCGGCGTCGCGCTTTCGTTTTTAAAAGATAGCAAAGACGAGAGGCTAAGTAAGCTTGGAAATTTGATCTACGACGTATTTGACGGAATCAACCATATCATGTTTTACATTATAAGATGGATCATGGAGTACGCGCCGTTTGGCGTTTTCGCTCTTATATTTATCGTATTTTCGCAGCAGGGCGTAAAGGCTTTCGGACCGCTTTTAGGCGTCACGGTTAGCGTGTATATCGGCTTTGCGGCTCAAATTTTCGTCGTTTATTTCTTGATTTGCTTGATCGTTAAAATCAATCCGTTTAAATTTCTAAAAAAAGTTCGATCGCCTATGCTGACGGCTTTTGTAACCAGAAGCTCGGGCGGAACGCTGCCTATCTCGATGAAAACGGCCGAAGAAGACATGGGTATCCCAAAGCAAATTTACGGATTTGCGCTTCCCGTGGGCGCCACCGTAAATATGAACGGCACGATCATATATCTGGGCATCTGCGCGATGTTTATCGCTAACGCTGTAGGCGTGGAGCTTGACTCTGGGGCTAAAATGACCATAATACTAACGGCCGTCCTTGCCGCCGTGGGAACTGCCGGAGTGCCTGGAGCGGGCGCGATAATGCTTTTGATGGTGCTTGAATCAGTCGGTCTAAAAGTCGAGGGCGGAAGCGCAGTAGCTGCGGCGTATGCGCTGATTTTGGGCATCGATGCGATCCTTGATATGGGACGCACGTCGATGAACGTGACGGGAGATATGCTGGGCGCGCTAGTTGTGGCCAAAAATGAAAAAAAATTAGACGAAAGCAAGTGGGCGGATTAGAATTTAATAAATATTTAGATAAAATCGCTAAAAATTTAAAGGAAATATATGATTTTCATCGACGCTTGTTTAAAAAAACCGACACCCTATACGCCTGTTTGGATGATGCGGCAGGCGGGTCGGTATCTACCCGAGTACATGAGGGTTCGAGCTGCTGCAGGAGATTTTTTATCACTTTGCAAGGATTATAAAAAAGCCAGCGAGGTCACAATCCAGCCGGTTGAAATTTTAGGCGTCGATGCGGCGATACTTTTTAGCGATATCCTCGTCGTACCGCTTGAGATGGGCATGGATCTTAAATTTGTCCAAGGCGAAGGACCCGTATTTAGCGATCCTATCAAGACGAAAGATGATCTAGATAGGCTGGATGTTCAAAAATCAATCAAAAATTTAGACTACGTATACGATACGATTAAGCTAACGCGCGAAAATTTGGTGCAGGATAAGGCTCTGATCGGCTTTTGCGGGGCGCCGTGGACGATAGCTACGTATATGATCGAGGGCGGCGGGACGAAAACCTATGCGGTTAGCAAAAAGCTTTTATATTCAAACCCCGAGTTTATGCATCAAATTTTAGCCAAGGTCACGGCCGCGCTCATAGGCTACATGAAAGAGCAGATAAAAGCCGGCGTAAATGCTGTGCAAATTTTTGATAGCTGGGCGGCTGCGCTGGAGGATGAGGCGTATTTTGAGTTTGGCTGGAAGTATATCATGGATATAGTGGATGCGCTTAAGGCCGAATTTCCTCAAATTCCGGTTATCGTTTTTCCAAAAGGTATAAGCGGATATCTGGATAAAATTTCGGGAAATTTTGAGGTTTTTGGCGTCGATTGGAGTACGCCGATCGAGCTTGCTAAAGAAAAACTAAGCCCAAAATACGTCCTTCAAGGAAATATGGAGCCTACGCGCCTTTATAGCAAAGAGGCGATCGACGCGGGTGTGGAACGAATTTTGCAAACGATGAAAAACGCGCCGCATATCTTTAATCTCGGACACGGTATTTTGCCCGACGTTCCCGTAGAAAACGCGAAATATTTTATAAAACGAGTGCAAGAAAAAAGCGCAAGATAAAGGAGGAAAGATGAACAATCTGAGCATAAAACTTAAAATTTTAGTCATAGCTCTAGTCGGGCTAATAGGTCTTGGTATCATTAGCGCCTATATGTTAAACGGTATTATCAAAACTCGCGATAAAGCCGATTACAGCGAGCGTATAGTAGATACGATCATAAATCAAAACGACTTCATTCACGAGATGCAAAAAGAGCGCGGTTTTAGCTCTGGAGTGTTAGCCGGCGGAGATAATGCTAAACTCGTGGTTCAGCGCAAGAACGTGGATGCGGCGCTTGAGAAGCTTGCGGAAAAGAACGAAATAGCTCCGGAGATAGCTAGCATTCGCTCAGGCGTAGATCAAAGGAGCGGCGATAATCTAATCGGACGTATAACTAAAATACTAAGAAAAGAGGTAATCGCTATAAACGGATATAGCGACAAACTAGAGCCTAGCCTCGTTGATGATTTAGAACGCATTATTATCGTCGGGGAGATAAAGGAATCGTTTGGTATCTTACGCGCTACGCTAAACGGAGTTTTTACTAAAAAAAGTATAAGCAAAGAAGACTACAACAAAGTAGTCGCCCTAAATAGCGTAATCAATAAATTTATGCAGGATTTCGACGATTACAATCCAAAAGAATTTAGCGCTGAATTTGATACTATCGCTAGAAAAAAAGCGGACTTTAACGATGCGATGAACATCATCAAAAACGTAGTCGCTACCGAGGATATATCATACGACCCCGCGACTTGGTTCTCAAAAATAACTCTATCTATAGATGCGATGAGGGAGCTAGAGCTAAAGCTATTAAGCGATATGAAAAATGCAGCCTCGCAGGTAAAAAGTGAAGCGACGGCACAGCTCGTATTTAGCGGTATTATTATCGCCGTGTGTGTGCTTTTGATGTTGCTGGCTTCTATCATAATCGGTAAAAATTTAATCTCAGGTATCGATCAGACTAAAAACGGCCTTGTGAGATTTTTCGAATTTTTAAACAATAAAACCGACAAAGCCGAAACGTTAGAGCGCAGCGGGAGCGACGAGATCGGACAGATGAGCACGCTAATAAACGAAAATATCAGGCAAATCGAGGCAAATCTCGCCGAGCAAAATAGCTTCATAAAAGAGGCAAACGCATTTGTAGGGCAGATAGGCAAGGGCAACTATGTAGCCCAGCTAAACGCCGATACCTCAAATCCGGCTCTTAGCCAGCTAAAACAGACTTTTAAAGACCTACAAGTCGCGCTAAAACAAGCCATAGCCGCAAGCGGCGACGAGGTCTTAAATTTGCTCGAAAGCTTTAAAAATCAGGATTTTACAAAAAGGCTTGACGATGAAGGTAAAGTAGCTGCCGGTATCAATGCTTTAGGCGAAGAGATAGCCGGGATGCTAAGGGCAAATTTAGAGCAGGCGCATACGCTTGAAGAAAAGGCGGAGTTTTTGGCTCGTTCGATGCAGCAAGTCACGCAAGGCGCTAATTCGCAGGCTAATTCGCTACAAGAGAGCGCCGCAGCAGTCGAGGAGATGAGTAGCTCTATGAATGCTATCAGCCAAAAGGCCGAAGATGTAACGCGCCAAAGCGAGGAGATCAAAAACATCATCGTCATCATCCGCGATATCGCCGATCAGACAAACTTGCTAGCGCTTAACGCAGCCATCGAAGCAGCGCGCGCAGGCGAACACGGCAGAGGCTTTGCCGTCGTGGCCGACGAGGTAAGAAAACTAGCCGAACGTACGCAAAAATCTCTCGGCGAAATCGAAGCCAACGCAAACGTGCTAGCTCAAAGCATCAATGAGATGAGCGAAAGCATCAGGGAGCAAAGTGAAGCTATCAATATGATAAATCAAGGCGTAGCCGAGGTCGATGAGCTAACTAAGCAAAACGTAAGGGTCGCAAACGATACGAGCGTCGTAACCGCCGAGGTAGACAGCATGGCAAAGGCGATAGTAGAAGATGTAAGACGTAAGAAATTTTAGCCATTTTGACGGTTCTTTTTGTGCAGAACCGTCAAATTTGACTCTTATGTATGATTTTTAAATTGGGGTAAAGCAAAATTTGAGAGAAACTAAATTTTCAAATTTTGCTTTATGTCTTTTAAAAAACTTTTGTGTGGTAGATGAATTTCGTTTTAAAATTTGCTACCAGGTTGTATTAAATTTAAATACTTTTCTTGTTATCTGCTTTAATAAAATTTATCCCCGCTTTTAGTATAATCGCACATCTTAAATTTAGGAAAATCAATGCAAATCGTCTTTGGTCCCGTTAGCTCGCGCAGGTTTGGCGTTTCGCTGGGTGTCGATCTGTCGCCCGCGCAAAAATGCTGTAACTTTGACTGCGTTTACTGTGAACTCACGGCGGCAAAACCCGTCGCGGCTATAAAAAATCCGCCAAGCGTAGAGCAAGTGATCGCCGAGGTGAAGGCCGCGCTTGTCGTGCATCCGCATATCGACGTCATCACGCTCACGGCAAACGGCGAACCGACGCTCTACCCGGATCTGGCGCGGCTAGTACGCGAGCTAAATTTGATAAAAGGCCGGGCTAAAACGCTCATCCTCTCAAATGGCTCGGGCGCGCTTGATCCTAAAATTTGCGAGGCGCTAAAGGGGCTTGATATCGTAAAATTTAGCCTTGATAGCGCTGTGCAAAAAACCTTTGCTAGGATCGACCGTTCGGACGATAATATCGATGTTGGCGAGCTGGTGGCTGCGATGGCTAAATTTAGGCGAGAATTTAAAGGCGAGCTAGTGCTTGAAATCCTGGTCGTAAAGGGGTTAAATGATACGAAGGTGGAATTTGTGGCGCTAAATGCGGCGCTAAATCAAATTTCACCAGCCCGCGTGGATATAAGTACCATCGACCGCCCTCCCGCATACCCGGTCAAAGGCGTGAGCCGTGAGCTCTTGCATGAGCTTGCGCAGCAAATTTCCGGCGTACTGTGCGTGATAGCGTCGGCAAAATACGGCGATGAAAAATTCGAGCTTAGCAAAGAGGAGCTACTTGAGCTATTAAAACGCCGTCCGCAAAGCGAAAACGACGTGATAAATAGCTTCTCTGAAAGCTCGAAGCAAAATTTGCATGAGCTTTTAGCGGACGGAATGATAAAAGTAGTAGATGCGGCGGGGACTAAATTTTACCGACTTGCGTGATTTCTACGGTAAAATTTACTCTTTTTCTACTAATTTTTTTGATATCCAAAAAATTAAGCTAAAATTTATTGACAAACTATGTTTTTTTGCCTATAATACGACTTCTTTTAAAACGTTCCGGATTAGCTCAGCGGTAGAGTAGTCGGCTGTTAACCGATTGGTCGCTGGTTCGAATCCAGCATCCGGAGCCATTTTACTATCAAATCCATTCAAAATCCAAATTTTAAAATATTTTCAGCAGTTTTCCAATCTTTATTTAATATTCTAAAATATTTTCAGAACAATTTATTTCACTATCAAATATTTTACAAGCCAAAATTCTATCAAATAATTTTTTCTCACTATATTATTTCTATTGTATTATTTGCAAATAATATAAAAAATCTTGACATTTTCTATCTTACTTGATATACTTCGCCTAGTATTATCTACAAGTAATACATAAAAGGCTTTATAATGATAAATTTAAACAAAATAGCCGAAATAAAAACTGGCTTAGTGTTAAGTAGAAAAAAGGCCGAGGCACATAGTCCGTCCGAGCACTCGTATAAAATCGTATCGCTAAAGTCGTTTGCAGAAGATACATATTACGACGACGCTTTTGCTGATGAATTTATATCGAGCGAGCAAATAAACGAAGATTATAAAGTGAGCCGAGGCGATATCTTGCTACGGCTTAGGGAGCCAAATTTTGCCGTTTACATAGACAAGGATTATAGTGACCTTGTCTATACGTCTTTGATGGTTCGCATAAGGGTTAGCAGCGATAAATTTGATCCGCATTTTGTGGCGCATTATCTAAATAGCAGCGCCGTTAAAAAAGCTCTTGCACCCGATGTTTCAGGCACTACTATAGCGATGATAAGCGTCGCAAGCATAAACAACATAAAAATACCGACGCTAAATTTGCAAACTCAAAACAAGATAGTAAAATACCTAAATTTAGTCCGCCAAGAGAGCGAAATTTTACAAATTTTGATGGCAGCAAAGCAAAAATACAACAAAAGCATATTTGAAAATTTGATAAAAAAAGAGGAGAACTAAAATGCAAAAGACCACACAAGAGACCATAAACAACGTAGTTTGGAAAGCCTGCGACACATTTCGCGGCACGATGGACGGAAGCGATTATAAAGACTATGTTTTAACTATGCTTTTCGTTAAATACCTATCTGATTTTTACAAAGAAAAGCTCGAGCAGCTCAGAGCAGAGTACGGCGACAAGACCGAGAGGATCGAAGCAAAGCTAAAGAAAGAGAAATTTAAGCTTGATGAGAGCTGCACATTTGAGTATCTTTTGGCGCACAAAGAGGCGGTAAATTTAGGCGAGATAATGAACAAAACGCTAGAAAAGATCGAAGAAGACAACAAAGACAAGCTTGAAGGCATATTTAGAAGTATAGATTTTAACAACAAAAATAAGCTCGGCGACACGAAAGAGAGAAACGCCATCTTGCAAAATTTACTAGAGGATTTTAACGATAGCAGGCTAGACCTTCGCCCATCTATGCTAGAGGGCAACGACATAATCGGCGACGCATACGAGTATCTCATAGCTCATTTTGCAAGCGACGCAGGCAAAAAAGGCGGAGAGTTCTACACGCCTAGCGAGGTTTCTACGCTTCTTGCAAAGCTAGTCGAGCCAAAAGACGGCGACATGATCTATGATCCTACTTGTGGCTCCGGCTCACTTCTTATCAAGGCTTCAAAAGAGGTCGGCAGCAAAAATTTCCGCCTTTACGGACAGGAGAAAAACGGCCAAACTCACGCGCTTTGCAAGATGAATATGTTCTTACACGAGATAAACGACGCCGTTATCGAGTGGGGTGACACGATCAGAAATCCGCTCCACCTGCATGATAACCTCATCAAAACATTTGATATTGTCGTGGCAAATCCCCCATTTAGCCTAGATAAATGGGGCGCTGATTTTGCTGGGAACGATCCTTTTATGAGATTTAGCAGCTATGCTTTACCGCCTAAGAGTAAGGGCGACTACGCATTTGTCGTGCATATGATAAAAAGCCTAAATAAAAACGGCAAAATGGGCGTCGTGCTTCCGCACGGCGTGCTATTTCGCGGATCTAGCGAGGGCAAGATACGCCAAAAGCTGATCGAGGAAAATTTGCTTGACGCCGTTATCGGCCTACCGGCAAATTTATTTTACGGCACGAGCATACCTGCTTGCATACTCGTTTTTAAGAAAAACCGCTCAAACGAAGACGTGCTATTTATCGACGCTAGCAAAGAATTTGAGAAGGGCAAAAACCAAAACTCCCTAACTGCTCAAAATATCGACAAAATAGTCTCAGTCTATAAAAATAGAAGCGAGATAGAAAAATACTCCCACCTAGCAAGCCTTAGCGAGATAAAAGAGAACGACTACAACCTTAATATCCCTCGTTATGTCGATACATTTGAGGAAGAAGAGGCTGTGGATATCGAGGCGACGAAGGCTGAGATTTCACGCCTTGAAGCCGAGCTAAAAAGCGTTCAAGGCAAGATGAGCGAATATCTTGCGGAGCTTGGATTATGAGCGAATTTAAAAATTTACCGAGCGGGTGGAAAGTCGTGAGACTCGGGGAAATTGGAAAAATAGTAAACGGGCTAACATATAGTCCTGAAAATGTTTCAAATAATGGATTGTTGGTCTTACGCTCGTCAAACATAAATGATAATTCTATTGTTCTTAATAATGATGATGTATATGTAAAAGGCATATCAAAATTTAATAAAACGCTAGAAAATGATATTTTAATTTGCGTGAGAAATGGTAGTAAAAATTTAATTGGTAAAAGTGCATTAATTACAGAAAAATATAAGGATTTAGCATTTGGTGCGTTTATGGCTATTTTTCGAAGCAACTATAATTTATTCTTGATACATATCTTTAAAACAAATACGTTTTTTAAACAAGTAAAAAACGATCTTGGGGCAACGATAAATTCAATCAATAATGGTAATTTATTAAATTTTAAAATTCCACTTCCGCCATTAGACGAGCAAAAAAAGATAGCGGAAATTTTATCTACTTGGGATGAGGCTATAAATTTAACTATAAATTTGATAGAAAGCAAAAAGCAGTTTAAAAAAGCTCTTATGCAAAATTTACTCACGGCCAAGATCCGCTTTCCCCAGTTCAAAGACGAGTGGAAGGAAACAAAGCTGGGTAAAATTTTAAAAGAGCATAAAATTAAAAGTGATAACAAAAGTGAGGTTTTTTCTGTATCTGTTCATAAGGGGATTATTAACCAAATAGAACATTTGGGACGTAGTTTTTCAGCTGAAGATACATCAAATTATAATTTGGTAAAGCCATTTGATTTGGTGTATACAAAAAGTCCAACGGGGGACTTTCCATTCGGCATTATAAAGCAAAATTTAAACCCTTTTAATGTTATTGTTTCTCCATTGTATGGAGTATTTGAGCCGATAAATAAATTTTTAGGTACTTTATTGCATTACTTTTTTGAATCATCAATAAGGACAAATAACTATTTGAAGCCAATTATACAAAAGGGGGCAAAAAACACCATAAATATTAGTAATGATACTTTTTTATCAAGAAGCATTCTAGTGCCTATAAATTTAGACGAGCAACAAAAAATCGCAGAGGTTTTAATGGCTTGCGATGATGAGATAAATTTACTAAATTTAAAGCTGGAAAATTTGAAAAAACAAAAACAAGGCTTGATGCAAAAACTACTAAAAGGAGAAATAAGAACATGTTATGTGAAAAAAGCAATGTAATAATGGCAATCGCATATGATTTTGACGGAACACTAGCAAGAGGCAATATACAAGAAAATTCTTTTATACCAACAACGCTAGGTATAAAAAAAGAAGATTTTTGGAACAACGTAAAGGAACTATCTGAAGAAAACAATATGGATGAGATATTGTCATATATGTATTTGATTGTGACAAAAGCATATGGTGCTGGTGCAAAAATTACAAGAGAGGAGCTTAGCAAACACGGTAAAACTGTTAAATACTTTAACGGCGTGGAAGAGTTTTTTGAAAGGATTAATGATTATGCTGCACAAAAGGGGATATCGATTGAGCATTATATAGTATCATCAGGTACCAAAGAAATGATCGATGGAACGACTATAGCGAATAAATTTAAAAATATTTATGCGTCATCATTTATGTATGATGAATACGGCAAACCGACTTGGCCAGCTTTGGCAATTAACTATACGACAAAAACTCAATATTTATACAGGATAAGCAAAGGAATTCTTAACGCTTGGGACAATAAACTAATTAATAAATATATACCAGAGAATGAAAGAAGTATTTTATTTGAGAACATGATATATATAGGTGATGGAGAAACTGATGTTCCAGCTATGAAGTTACTAAAAACTAATGGTGGAACTTCAATTGCTGTTTATGATGAAAATAAAGAGACTGCCAAAACACTTTTGGAGCAAAATAGAGTTAATTATATTGCCAAAGCTGATTATACTGATGGATCGGAGATAGATGCTATTATAAAATCTACGATAGATAGAATTAGTTTAAATTTAAAAAATGGAAAATTGCAAATATATAATAAGCAAAATATTGTAGAAAAAAACATACAAAAATCCAATAATCAAGCAAGGAATAAACAATATTATTTAAGTGTTCTTAAAACGGAAGGATTTAAATTAGAAGATACTAACAAAACAAATAAAATATATTTAAAAAAATATTCATGGGATGACCACAGATATCAAACCTCGTTTTATATATGGAATAATGGAAATTATATTGGAACAGCTAAAATAGCGAAATTAAATCAAAATAAAAATGAGCATACTGCAGATTTACTGGAGAAGAATTTTGATAAGTTAGATGATGATTTTTTCTCTGTTATACGCTTTAAAAAAGATGAGATAGATGAAGAGACTAAAGAGGCATTGAGGTTTTTATTGAATGATATTAGTAATACTAATAAATACGATAATAATGAAATTGTAAAAAAATCTTTAAAGAGAAGTTAGCCAAATAAGGATACCAAATGACCCCAGATACTTCAGAAAATAAGATCCAGCAAAACAGCATAAATTTACTTCAAAGCTTGGGCTATAAATTTATAAGCAGGGAGGAAAATTTAAGGCTTCGTGGCGGTAAATCAAGCGAGGTTTTGTTTAGGGAAATTTTAACCCAAAAGCTTGGCGAGATAAACGGCTACGAGTATAAGGGCAAGAGGTATAAATTTAGCCAAAGTAATGTCTTAAAAGCGGTCGATGAGCTAGCTGGGGTATCTTTAAACGAAGGGCTAATGGTCGCAAATGAAAGGATCACAAATTTACTCTTGCTTGGCACTAGTTTAGAAGAAAATTTAGAAGATGAGACAAAAAGGAGCTTCTCTTTTAAATTTATAGACTTTGAAAATTTACAAAACAACGATTTTTATGTAACGGAAGAATTTGAAGTAAGCAGAGTAAGCCAGAGCGACGCACAAAAGCACAGAAGGCCTGATCTCGTGCTTTTTATAAACGGCATACCAATAGTCGTGATCGAGCTTAAAAAATCAAGCGTGAGCTTTGAAAACGGCATAAAGCAGCTTGAAAAAGAGCAGGGCAAAGATGAGATAGCGCACCTTTTTAAATACATCCAGCTAACCATCGCGGCAAATGGAAGTGGGGCAAGATACGGCACTACTGGTACGCCGTTTAAATTTTATAGCGTGTGGAAAGAGCAGGACGAAGCCAAGGCAAAAGAGAGCTTAAAAAGCGTGATAAATGGTAGAGAGGTAAGCGCGCTTGATATGACGCTCTTTGCGCTACTATCTAAAGATAGGCTGCTAAGGCTAGTTAGGCACTATATAGTGTTTGATAAAAGGATGAAAAAAGTTTGCAGATATCAGCAGTTCTTCGCTATCGAAGAGACGCTAAAGAGGGTATCGGCGAAAAAAGACGGAGCAAGAGCGGGCGGACTCATCTGGCACACGCAAGGAAGCGGCAAGTCGCTCACGATGGTGATGCTAACAAAGCTTTTAAAGCAAATTTACATAAACTCAAAGATCATCGTCGTAACTGACAGGATAGATCTAGATGGACAGATACACGAGACTTTTGAAAATACGGACATGAAAGCAGGGCGAGCAAGTAGCGGAAGCGATCTGATAGAAAAGCTACAAAGCGGCATTAGCGTGATAACTACGCTCGTGCATAAATTTGAAAAGGTGAAAAATCAAAAGGTAGTGATAAGAGATGGCGATATATTTGTGCTAGTGGATGAGAGCCACCGCACGCAAGGCGGAGATTTACATAAGGCTATGAAAAAAGCGCTGCCTCTTGCTTGTTATATAGGATTTACCGGCACGCCGCTTTTAAAGCGTGAGAAAAACAGCTTTGCTAAATTTGGCGGAGAAATTCATAGATATACGATAGATGACGCGGTAAAAGACGGAGCTGTGTTGCCACTACTTTACGAGGGGCGATATGTGGGTCAAGAGGTGCTAGACCCTGAGGGGCTAACTAGGAAATTTGACCTCATATCAAGAGAGCTTGGCGATGAAGCTAAGAGGGACTTGCAGCAAAAGTGGGCAAGGTTTGAGCGTGTGGCATCAAGCGAGCAAAGGCTAGAGCTAATAGCGGTTGATATAAATGAGCATTTTAAAAAGAGTTTAAAGATGGCAAAAGGCGGTTTTAAGGCGATGCTAGCAACGCAAAGAAAATATGACGCCATAAAATATTATGAGATATTTGAAGAATTTGGAGAGATAAAAAGTGCTTATGTGATATCAAGTAACGAGCATGAGGAGCTTGAGGGCGGACATAAAGAGTATGTCGCAAAAGCGTGGCAAGAGACTATAAGGGGCTACGGCAGCGAGGAAGAGTATCTAAAGCATGTGAAGGATGAATTTATTTATGGCGACGAGATAGACTTGCTTATTGTTGTGGATAAGCTTTTAACGGGATTTGACGCACCGAGAGCAAGCACGCTTTATATAGATAAACAGCTAAAAGAGCACAATTTGCTCCAAGCAATAGCTAGAGTAAATAGGCTTTATGACGGGAAAGACTACGGCTACATTATTGATTATAGAGGGCTTTTAGGCGAGCTTGATCAGGCGCTTACTAGCTATGCTTCGCTAAGTGGCTTTGACCCAGAAGATATAACTGGAGCCGTGATAGATGTAAGAAGCGAGATAATAAAGGCAAAGACTTACTATACTCATCTGGACGATCTTTTTAGCAGTGTGAAATTTAAAGACGATCTAGAAAGCTACGTGGCGGTTTTAGAGGACGTGCAAAAACGAGATGACTTTAAAGAGTGGCTATCACAGTTTGCTAGGGCGTTTAAACTAGCGCTTTCAAGTGAGAAAATTTATGACATATTAAGCGAAGAGGAGATCAAAGCTTATAAGCAGAGGGTTAAATTTTATAACGAGCTAAGAAAGGCGGTACAGCTAAGATATCACGAGGCTTGTGACTTTGGCAAATACGAAGCGCAGATGCAAAAGCTGCTCGATACTTACGTAAATGCACAAGGGGTCAATGAGCTTACGAAGCTTGTAAATATCTTTGAGACGGAATTTGACGATGAGGTGCAAAGGGTAGAGGGCAAAAACGCAAAGGCTGATACGATTATCAGCGCCGTAAGTGCGGTGGTAAAAGAGAAAATGGACTCAAATCCAGCATTTTATAAATCAATAGCGCAGCAGATACAAGACATCATCGACGAGTATAAAGCAAAAAGGCTAAGTGAGGAAGAAAAACTTGCCAAAGCAAAACTACTAAAAGACCTAATAACTGGTGCTTTAAAGCCAAATGAAGACAGGTATCCAAAAGAATTTAATGGTAAGAAAATTTTATTTGCTATTTATGATAATTTGCTTGACATTTTGGCAGATGTGGAGCTTGTGGATGTTGAGGTAGTTGCTAAAAATTTGAGCGTGAAATTTTATGAAATTTATGAAGAAGCCTCTAAAAAACCAGAATGGCACAAAAATATGGACGTGGAAAACGAGATAACAAGCGCGATGGAAGACGCTCTTTGGGACGTAGAGGATGAATACGGTGTTTCTATCGATGATAAAGAGAAAATTTATCAAACTATCCGTGGTATAGGGATAAGCTTTTATGCAAAGTGACGTAAAAATCATCAAAAAAGATGTAAAAAATATCACTTTAAAAGTTAGGCCAAACGGCGAAGCGATACTAACTGCGCCAAATTCGGCAAACGATGAGCATATAAAATTTATCATGCAAAAAAGAGCCCAGTGGATATCGCAAAAACGGGCGTTTTTTGCTTCGTTTAAGACGCCGCAAAAAGAGTATGTAAGCGGCGAGGATTTTAGATATCTTGGGCGAAGTTACCGGCTAAAAGTGGTGCAGTCTAAGGAGGAGTGCGTAAAGCTTCAAAGGGGTTATCTAGAGCTATTTGTAAAAGATAAAAGCGACCTAAAGCGAAAAGAAAATTTGATTTATGAGTGGTATCATGAAAAGGCGATGCTATATTTTTTTAACATCTTGCAAGAGTTTAACAAGATAGTAAAGCAAGATATCAAAAGCGTAAAAATAAGGCAGATGAAAACAAGATGGGGAAGCTGCAATCCATATAAATCATATATAAATTTAAACATAGAGCTTATAAAAAAGCCAAAGGCGTGTATCGAGTATGTCGTATTTCACGAGCTAGCTCACTTGCTGTATCTCGACCACTCAAAGAAATTTTATGACTATCTGACGCTTTATATGCCCGACTGGCAAAAACGCAAGGAAATTTTAGATAGAGCCGTGTCGTAAAATATTTTTGAGACTCGAGTTTTCTAAAAAAGCGTAAGAAATATGATTTTGCCGAGCGGTTAAGTTTTTAGAAAAATCGCGCAGGTAAAGCCCTCCGCGCTCCAGTGCCTAAAAGCACAGTCGTACGGAGATCGCTCTAAAAAGGGCGATTCCGCTTAAAATTCGACTCTATTTATATAATAAAAGGCTCAACGGAACTTAATACAAATACAAGGAGCATTAAGTTACGATGAGTTCGATGAAAAATAAATATATAGTCCGTTCCCGAATTTCGGAAAAGAAATTTAGAGAAATTCTATGGTATTTCTCAGCCGATATAGAAGCTGTAAAAATAGCAGAATTTACTGATATCTCAGAAAAAACAATCAACCTTGCGCTTGCACTCTCTTTGAGAAAATAACTAAAAATATCAGAATTTTGATGTCTAAAGAGTGTGAGAAGATATCTAAGTTTTCAGGTGAAATTTCCAGCTCGCAAGCTCGCCTAGAAGCTCCGCTTTGAAATAGATGAAAGTTACTTTGGATCTAAAAGAGTAAGAGGTCTTGTGCTTGCACTCTCTTTGAGAAAAGAGGTAGAGGAGCAGCAAATAAAACACCAGTGTTCGGAATGCTAAAGCGTGACGGTAAAGTCTATACCCAAATAGTTAAAAACTGCTCTGCAAATGAACTGATACCGATATTATCGGAGTTTCTCAAAGAGAGTGCAAGCACAAGAGTGAATTAGACGAGAGTGTGATTTATTCTGATTGCTGGAAAGCTTATGACGGATTGGTTGATTACGCAGCCTTGGCTCACTACAGAGTGAAGCACTCTAAAAATGAATTCGCTAATGGTAAAAATCATATAAACGGTATAGAAAACTTTTAGCTGCGACTTCGTCTTGCTACTGTAAACAGACGGGGATATGCTAAACATAGACTAGCTAAATTTAAAGGGATAAAGAAAGAAAATTTCTTGCTTCATTTAAAAGAATGTGAATTTAGATACAATAACAGTAAAGATACGAAGGAGTTCTATCATATTCTACTAAAGATGATAATAGAGAATCCGCTTAAGTTCCGTTGAGCCTAATAAAATCTATTTTAAAATTTCTTTAGCTATACTTTACAAAATCATTTAAAGGCGAAAAATGTTTAAAAAAATCATGTTGTTTTTCTTTGCGTTTTTGGGCTTTTGCTTTGCGATGACGCCTGAGCAGATCAAGGACTACATCGCCCAAAATAGCGAAAACATAGAGCAGCTGCAAGGCACTCCGTCTAAAATTTACGCCAGCTCGCCGCCGCTTTTATATATGCTCTACGCGCTTGATCCCGCTAAAATCAGCGGTACGAATTTCGAGTGGAACGACTACGAGCGGCCCTACGTCAAAAAAGAGGTGCAAGAGCAGCCCGTCGTGGGCGGCTTTTTCGGTCAGGGTAAAATTCCAAACGTCGAGATGCTGCTACGCCTAAATCCCGATCTCATCCTCGTAAACGCAAGCTCGCGCAACACCAAAAAGATGAGCGAGGTTTTCGGCTCTATCAAAAAACCGATGCTCTATCTAAGCGCGACGAAGCTCGAGGATTATCTGGACGGGTTTGAAATTTTAGGCGAAGTGACGGGTAAACAGGAGCGCGCCGCACGTCTCATAAACTATGCGAAAGAGTCGCTAAATTTGACCGCGCAGATCGAGGAATACATCAAGAAAAACAACCTGCAAAAGGTGAAAATTTACTACGCGCAAGGCGGCGACGGGCTAGCCACCGAGTGCGAGGGCTCGTGGCACGCGACGCTCATCGAGCGAGCCGGCGCACAGAACGTGCATAAGTGCAGCGAGGATCCAAACGCCAAATCCTTCGGGCGCGTAAAGATCAGCTTCGAACAGCTCGTTAAATACGACCCCGACGTCATCCTCATCTACGAAAAAGAGCTGTTTGATAAAATTTACGGCGATCCGAAGTGGCAGCTGCTGGGCGCGGTGAAAAACAAAAAGGCCTACTACATCCCGCGCGAGCCTTTTTCGTGGTTTGACCGCCCGCCTTCGTTTATGAGGTTTTTGGGGTTAAAATGGCTGGTAAATTTAATCTACCCCGAAGCGTTTAAATTTGACATGGTCCGCGAGACGCGCGAGTTTTACAAGCTATTTTTGGACCTTGAGCTTACAGACGCGCAAATTTATAAAATTTTAGGACGGGGTGCGGAGTGAGTAAAGAAAAATGAGTAAAAAGGCGTTTGCATTTTTAGCCCTACTGCTGGCGCTTTGCGTCGCAGGTTCGCTGCTGCTTGGCAAATACGGCTTTGGCGCAGAGGACTACGCGCGCTACGTCACGGCGCTGTTGCGGGGCGAAAGCTTAAAAGATTTCGAGGTCATGCACACGCTCTTGCTCGAGATCCGCCTGCCGCGCATACTTGCGTGCGCGACTACGGCAAACGCGAGCTCGCATCCCTCGTCGCCTACGTGCCGCAGACACACGCGCCGTCGTATGACTACAGCGTCTTTGACGTCGCTCTGATGGGCGCGCTGTGCAGGACGCCGCTGTTTTCTAGCTTTAGCGCGGCGGATAAAAAGCTAGCCGAGCAGGCGCTGGAAAAGATGGGCATCGCGCATCTAAAAAATGCGTCCTACACAAAGGTCAGCGGCGGCGAGCGGCAGCTGGCGTACATCGCGCGCACGCTGGTTCAGGGCGCGAAAGTGATCTTTATGGACGAGCCTACAAACGGGCTGGACTTTGGCAATCAAATCAAATTGCTCGAGATGATAAAGGCGCTGGGGGATGAGGGATACACCTTCGTACAGACGACGCACTACCCGCGTCACGCGAAGTTCGTTTCAAATTTGACGCTATTTATAAAGGATGGCGAAATTTTAGCCTTTGGGCGCAGCGAGCAGCTCATAAACGCCGAAAATATCGATAAAATATACGGCATAAACTACGAAAGATACGAGGATAGATTATGATTTTACCTTCAAACTACGACGAGATCGACTTTGACGCGCTTTATAAGGCGCAAAAGGCAAGAAGCTCGTTTGGTAAAAAATTTGCCGCGGATTGGGACAAAAAGGCGCCCAGCTTCAACGAGGGCGTGATGAAAAGCGTCTACGCGCAAGAATTTATAGATAAGGTCGATTTTACGGGCGTTTCTACGTTGCTTGATTTTGCTTGCGGCGAAAAAAGCGGATCAAATTTGCGGCTACGACTTTTCGCCTAAGATGCTAGAGTTTGCCAGGCAAAACGCTCAAATTTACGGCGTAAAAAACGTTAAATTTGCGCAAAAAGCCTTTGAGGACGACTGGTCGGACGTGCCCGCGTGCGACGTGGTTTTTGCCTCGCGCTGCCTTGAGGTGGGCGATCTAAAAACCGCACTTAACAAGCTTCTTTCAAAGACCAAAAAATCGCTTTATATCACATTTAAGGTCGGCGGAAGCTTCGTGGATGACGAGATTTTGGATGCGATAGGGCGCAAGATAGAGCAAAAGCCCGACTTCGTCTATCTTTTAAACATCTTGTTTCAAATGGGCTATTTGCCAAGCCTAAGCTACATAAAAGCTAAGTGCCATGCGGGCCCGGAAACAAGCGCGCAGGAGCTCATACAAAAGACGCGCTGGGGGCTTGGCGGCGAGCTAAGCGAAACGGAGGAGGCGCGGCTAGCGGAGTATTTTAACAGCGGTAAATACAAACCGAGGCAAGAATTTATGCACTGGGCGTTCGTGCAGGTAGATAAAAACGGTTAAATTTGGTTTTTGATTAAGTAAGATAAATTGGGATCAAATTTAAATCAGCAAAGCCGCTCCGCCTTGCTAGTTAAGTTAGTAAATTTGAGTTAGCAAATTTGAAATAGCGAGCATTAATTAAAACGCTCGCTATTTAAAGAAATTAAGCACCTATAATGATGTGGCTAGCTTTGATTATAGCCGTTACTTCATCGCCTGCTTTTAGAGCTAGGTTTTTAGCAGACTCGTTAGTGATGATAGCGCTTAGCTTATCGCCACCTGCTATCTCGATATCTACTTCAGCGTTTACCGCACCCTCTACTACTTTTACTACCTTACCTTTTAGTTGGTTAGTAGCGCTTAGCTTTAGACCATTCTCGCCTTTAGCTACTATGATATAAGAAGCTTTAAATAGATAAACTACCTTTTTACCTGCTACTAGATCTAGAGCCTTTTGGCTATCTACGGTTACGGTTGCTTTTACAGTTTCTCCGCCTTGCAACTTTGCTACTACTAGAGAGTTTACCGCTCCCTCTCTTACCTCTGTGATTTGAGCTGACAGTTGATTTCTTGCGCTAAACATTGCGTTTTCCTTTGTGATTAAATTTGATTTCGTATTAAAATCTGAGCGAATATTAACAACTTAAACTTTTATAAAACTTAAAAAACGAATATGCAAAATTCTAACTTTGTCACTAAAATATTCTACATTAACGATTATCGGAATTTTAGGTATTTTGATAAATGAAGTAGAAAAATTTAATTTCGTAAATTGGAATTCGGGGCAAATATTTTTTGAGTTAAATGCGGAAAGAAAAAGTCAAATTTAGACTAAACTAGTAGTGAAGCTTTTTGTGGCGGTTACGGAAATTTTGTATTTAAGATATATGCTAAATTCGCATATATAAATCATCATCAGATACCGATAAAATCGCACTAAAAATAGTTTAAGTTTTTGCTTGATTTAAGCAATAATTCACTACAATCAAATCTTAAATTTAGATTTTCAAGCTATCATTTCGCAAAAATTAAGGAAAATCATGCAACCTATTTTTACGACGCAAATCATCAAATTTAAAGGCGCGCAAAAAAGTGCCGTTGATGATATTTTGGTGCGCGAGATCAAGCTTGAGATCTACATAAACGGCAAGCGTTTCGGCGCGCTCATGGCGACACCGACCGATCAGGAGGCTCTAGCTACGGGCTATCTCATCAGCGAAAATTTGATCGCAAGTCCTGAGGATATCGAGAGTATAGAGCTTTCAGGCGACGCTTTAAGCGTGTGGGTAAAGGCTAAAATCAACGAAAAGCGCCTCGAGCAGTTTGACGAGGAAAAGGTGATAATTAGCGGTTGCGGACGCAGCTCGACGGCAAACATCGACCCTGAGGCTATGGCGGCACGCTCTATAAAGGCCGACGTAAAATTTCACAAAGACGAAATTTTGCGCCAGATGGGGCAGTTTTACACGCAGTGCGAGCTTTACGAGATGACGGGCTGCGTGCACACGGCCAAGCTTTTCGTGAGCGGCGAGCAGTTTCACATCGGCGAGGATATCGCTCAGCACAATACCATAGACAAAGCCGTCGGCAAAGCTATACTAGCCGGCTCGCAGCTACAAAATTCGTTTTTGATGGTGAGCGGGCGCTTAAGCTCTGAGATGGTCGCAAAAGCCGTCATGCACGGCATCCCCGTGCTCGTCTCGCGCACGGCTCCTACTAGCCTTGGCGTCGTGATAGCGCGTAAATTTAACCTCACGCTGTGCGGCTTTGCGCGCGGCGAAAACATAAACGTATATAGCGGCGCGGAGAGAATCTATGAGTGAGCAAATCCGAGAACTGATAACAAAACTGCTAAATCCAAAGGGCAGGCTGGACTGCGGCGCGGCGTTTAAGATCGCCGCAAAACTGGGCGTAGAGGTCGGGCTGGTTAGCGACGAAGCCGAAAAAATGGGCGTAAAGATCGACAACTGCGAGCTAGGGCAGTTTGGCGGGCTGGAAAACGGACGCGGCAAATACACCGTTATGACGCAGCTAAAGCAGATGACCGACGAAAAAGACAGGATCCTGTGCAAAGACGCTAGAGACGTGGCTGCGGGCGTGGGGCTAAAGACGATCCGCTCGACGCTAAAAGACTATAAAATCGACGTAAAATACTGCCAGCTAGGGTGCTTTAAGGAGAAGAAAGGAAAAAAGATGAGAGTAAAAACCAAAACTTGGATAGAAAACGACGAGGGCGAGCTGATCTTCGGTAAGGGCAAAACCGAAGTCCTAGACGTCATCGCCGAGGTCGGCTCGATCTCAAAGGCCGCCGAAATCCTAGGAATGAACTATAAAAAATGTTGGAATCATCTGCAAATTTTGCAAAAAAATCTAAAAGAGGAGCTTTTTACGACTAGGCAAGGCGGCGGCGAAAACGCCGGCACGACGCTAAACGAGCGCGCGCATGAGCTCATAAACGCCTATAGGCAGCTTCAAAACGACATCGAGGATTTTGCGGATAAGCGCTTTAAGGAGTTGTTTTTGAAAAAAGACGGCGAGAAAAATGACGCAACTAAAGAAGATAAAAAGAAATAAAACCACATCAATTTAAGGGAGAAAAAATGTACGTAAAACTAAACGATAGGGTCTATCTAAACAAAGATAAGATCACCAGAGTAAAGGTAGATAGCGTCCAAGACGGTATCAGGATCCGCTTTTACGAGGGGCAAAATCAAGTCGCTAAAAGCGGACGCTTCGAAACCGAAGCAAAAGCTATCGAGTGGCTAGAGAAAAATTTTATAAATAAATAAAATTTCCGCCTCTCGCAAAGGGTTGCGAGCCTATGCGGCTAGCGTCTCTTTGCCTTAAAAACTCGCAACGAACAGCTAAATTTAACCTCCAAATTTCCTAGTCTTTCCACCGCAAAAGCCCCAAATTTGCGAAAATTTACTATAATTACCGTATCAAATTTAAAGAGTAAAAAATGGCAAATTTAGACGAAATAAAAAAAAATATCATCCTAAAACCTGGCGTGCACTATTTTGATTACACGGCTTCGGGGCTTGCTTATGAGCCCGTAGAGCGCGAGATAGCGGACGTTTTAAAAACCTACGCCAACACCCACTCCGACAGTAGCTCAAGCGCTATCATCACGCAGCGGCGCTACGAGGGCGCGCGCGAGAGCCTGAAAAAGCTGCTCGGGCTTGACGAGCGATTTTATCTCATCGCCTGTGGACAGGGTGCGACGGCCGCGATCAAGAAATTTCAGGAGCTGCTTGGCATCTACCTGCCACCTGCGACCAGAGGCGCGATCGGCGAGGTAAATTTGCGCGCCGCGCAGCTTCCGCTCGTGCTCGTTTCGCCCTACGAACACCATTCAAACGAACTTAGCTTTCGCGAGGGGCTTTGCGACTACCTGCGCGTGCCTCTTAGCGAGGGCGGAGAGATCGATCTGCTCGCACTCGAGCGCATCCTAAAGCTAAACGCAGCACGCCGCATCATCGGCTCGTTTAGCGCCGCCTCAAACGTCACGGGCGTCGTTAGCGACTACAAAAAGATCAGCGAGCTAATCAGAGCTGCGGGCGGGATCGTGGCCTTTGACTGCGCGGCGCTGAGCTCGCACGCAAATTTAGATTGCGACTACTTTGACGCGATTTTCCTCTCGCCGCATAAGCTACTTGGCGGACCTGCTAGCTGCGGGCTTTTGGCGATCAAAAAGGAGCTGCTCAGTAGCGACGTGCCAACATTTGCCGCGGGCGGGACGGTCGCCTACGCCAGCCGCGAAGGGCACGTTTTTTTAAAAAATCCCGAGCAGCTAGAGGAGGGCGGCACGCCGCCTATCACCGGGCTAATGCGGGCAAATTTGGCTTATGCGCTGCGAAACGAGGTCGGCTTTGAGAGGATAAAAAGCGCCGAGGACGAGCTAGCACGGCTTTTTGAGAGCGAGCTAGCGGGCATTGACGAGGTCATAAACTACGCTCCAAAGGGCGCGCCGCGGCTGCCGATAATCTCCTTTAACGTGCGCGGCGTCTCGGCGTATGATTTCGCCGCGAGCCTTAGCAACGACTTCGGTATCCAGACGCGCGCAGGCGTGATGTGCGCGGGCCCGTATGCTCACGATCTGCTGGGTATCAAGGAGGGGCGCATGCCAGAAAGTAAGCCCGGCTTCGTGCGCGTGAGCCTGCACTACACGCACACCGAGCGCGACGTGCGCTATCTCACGGGCGCGATAAAATCCTGCATCAAAAAGCACCGCGAAATTTGGGGTGAGGAAAAGGCAATGTACGAGATGTTCGGCGGGAAAATTTAGTTTTACAATAGCGGTTAATTAGAAGCAAAATAAATAAATTTAAAGAGGCGCAACAGATGAAAATTCAAATAATATCTTATTCTGAAATATTTAAAGTAAATGATCCGCATATACTTCACACCATTAGAACTTTTGATTGTCCTATGAGTTTTGATGAGTTTGATCTAAATATTATAGATTTAAATAGTCCCAAATTGTGGAGTTTCAGTCTTGAAGACCAAAAATGTAACAGGGCCATATATTGTATTAAAACATTAAAAGAAATTATGGAGAACTCTAAAAAAAGCATGTCTATCATATTAATGCCTGCGAACACAAAAGTATCATTGCTTCGTTCTGGAGGCTTAACTGCTCAAACTATTTTAATTAAAGATATTATCAAGCAAATTAATTATGAACTATGCGAATTAACCTTGTCTTATGCGCGGCTAAGATATGAAATAAGTACAACAACCATAGACGAGCAAAATTTTTATTCCGATTTTATATTTGACAATGTGGATGGCGAGACTATCAAATGGTCAAATGGAGGTAAGAGCACAATAGTCAAACATAATGAGAGGCTATATTCGACTACTCTTCTTATCAAAAACGCAACTAATGATTTAGAAATTTTAATATCATTTATTGTTTCTAGATTCCAAAAATCCGATGTTCCTGATTGGTTTAATGGTTTTGAGTATTTCGATGATGTAATGCTGAAAAACAAACGCAACAAATTATTGGATATATATCGGCAAATTGAAGATATAGATAGGCAAATTGATGAAAATAATAAATTCAAATCAATCCTATATTCAACAGGAGATGAGCTAGTTGGTGTAGTGAAGGAAATTTTAGTAGATATTTTCAAACTAACAGACAGTCATTTTACAGATGTGAAAAAAGAAGATTTTAGATTCGAATTTGAAGATGTTAACTTTATGGTAGAGATAAAGGGAATAAATACAAACGTCAAAAATAGCAATATAGCACAGTGTAAGAAACATGTAACTGATTTAATAGCCGAAGACGATACCAAGTCTCCTGGCAATGTAAAAGGCTTGCTAATAGTTAACCCTCAACGTGACATAGAGCCTGGCAAAAGGGAGCCGATACATGCCAATCAAATAAGCTATGCAAAAAGTGAAGGTATATTAATAATAACGACTTTGGAATTACTAAAATTATATCAAGCGTATACTAAAGATGAAGCCGTTGTCAATAAATACTTTGAAGCATTTAAAAACAACGTCGGAGAGTTTAAATTTGAAGAAGAGGCAAAATAAATTTTGATTTATAAAAAGGGCGCAAAGCGCGCCCGAATCACGCAAATTTAAGCCGTAAATTCGACTCAAATTTGCGCGTAAATTAAATTAGTTCTTGCGAGTATTCGCGTCAGGCGTGAAAAGCGGCTTATCTAGCAGCTTAAAGTCGCCGATAAATTTCTGACCCTCTTCGCTCGTCGCCCACTCGATAAATTTATTTGCGTTTTCGATGTCGGCCTTAGCGCAGTGCTTCGGATTTACCGCGATTAGCGAGTAGAAGTTCTTTAGATCGTTGTCGCCCTCATTGATGATGACCATCTCAGGCGCGCCTTTTTTGGTGTCCTCGTACTTGATGTAGGTGCCGCGGTCGGTGAACGTCACGCCCTTTTGCTCGGCTGCCGCGTTGATGGTAGCTAGCATGCCTTGGCCTGTTTGCATATACCAGCTGTCTTTTTCAGGTACTTCGCCGATAATTTTTTTCCAGATACCTTTTTCTTTGTTGTCGGTGCCTGATTTATCGCCGCGAGAGAAAAATTTGATGTTCTCTTTTTTGATCAGCTCAAAGCTCTCTTTTATGTCTTTGCCTTTAAATTTATCCGCGATAGATTTATCGGCGATGACGACGAAGTCATTGTACATTACGGGTTTTCTCTCGACGCCAAAGCCTTTTTCTACGAATTCTTTTTCAACCTTTGGCGAATGCACGAAAAGTATGTCCGCATCGCAATTTTCGCCTAGTTTTAAAGCCGCTCCGGTGCCTACGGCAGTCCATTTGATATCGACGCCGGTTTTTGCCTTATACGCAGGATAGATCGCGTCTAGTAGCCCCGTGTTATCGGTGCTGGTAGTGGTAGCCATGATGAGTTCGCTATCGCCCGCGAACGCCAAAACGCTCGCGATTAGCGAGCCTAATATTACTTTTTTCATTTTTCTCCTTTTTTAAAAAGTATGCTATTATAGCACATTAAATTAACCATATAAACACACGGAGAAATAATATTTGGATTTTCTACTAAACGGATTTTTGGAGGCCTTTAGACTGCTTTTTAGCGGCGACGAGGAGACGTATTCGGCGATCAGGGCGACGCTTTACACTTCGAGCGTTTCGATATTTTTTGCGATTTTAGTCGGCTTTCCGCTTGGATTTACGCTGGGATTTTACGACTTTAAAGGGCGCAGGATTTTGCGTCTGCTCAGCGATACGGCGCTTGCGATGCCCACCGTTGCGATCGGGCTCATTTTGTACGCGTTTATCACGCGAAACGGCCCGTTTGGCGAGTTTGGGCTGCTTTTTACGCTAAAGGCCGTGATGCTCGGCCAGTTCGTGCTAGCACTACCCATCATCATCTCGCTAAGCGCTAGCGTCGTGGAAAATATGGACAAAAAGCACTATCTAACCATCCTAAATTTACGCCTGAGCCCGCCAAGGCTCGTTGGCTGCGTGCTTTACGAGCTAAGATATGCTCTGATGGTGGTCGTAGCGACGGCGTACGGGCGTATCGTGGCTGAGGTCGGCGTGGCGATGATGATCGGCGGAAATATCAAATATTTTACCCGCACGATCACGACCGCGGTGTCGCTGGAGACGAACAAGGGCGAGTTTGCGATGGGTATTGCGCTAGCTTTGGTGCTTATCTTTATCGCATTTGCGGTAAATTTGGCGATACATGCGCTAAAAAGGCTGGATAGATGAAATTTGATAAATTTGAAAATTTTACGCTCGTAAAAAGCGGGCAGGACGCGTCAAGCTTGAGCCTTTTGTTTAAATTTAACGAGAAAGGCGCAAAGTGATAAACGTTAGAAATTTACGCCTAAACTACGGCGCAAGCGAGATTTTAAACATCCCGCGCCTTGATATCGACGTCACCAAAATCACCGCGCTAACGGGCAGTAACGGCAGCGGCAAAAGTACGCTGATGCGAGTGATGTCGTTTTTGCAAAAGCCCACTAGCGGCGAGGTGCGGCTATGGGGAAGCAGCGCGCCTAGTCTAAATTTACTGCGCGACGTTAGCGTTTTGTTGCCAGAGCCCGCGCTTTTAAAACGCTCCGTGAGGGAAAATTTTAAAGCCGTTTTAAAAAGCCGCGGAGTGCTAGGGGAATTTGACGAGCGAGCGAGCGAGGCGTTAAATTTGATCGGGCTTGACGAGAGTTTTTTAAACAAGCGCCACTTTGAGCTAAGCTCCGGGCAGACGCAGCGCGTTAGCTTTGCGTTAAATTTGGCGCTTAGATCGCGGCTATATCTGCTTGACGAGCCGACAAATAGCGTTGACGTGGGCACTTCAAAGCTTTTTGGCAAGGCGGTGCTTTACATGCGGCAAAGATACGGCTGCGGCTTTGTGATCGCTAGCCACGACGACAAATGGCTAACCGCGATTGCCGAAGAAAACGTCTTTTTGCACAAGGGGCGTGTGTGCGAATTTGAATACAAAAATATATTTGACGCTCGGGACGGGGTTTTGAAATTTGACGAAAACGCTATCGTAAATTTGCCGTCAAATTTGCGTAGCGCTGCAAAGATTGCCGTAAATCCCGGCAAAATCACGCTAAGCAAAACTCCTGTAGATGGGTGCTTGAGCGGTATTTTGCACTCGGTTTCGCTCTATCTTGGCAAAGAGCTTTTGGTGAAAATCAAGGTCGGCGACTTTTTGATTAAAACGCTGGCGGCAAATTCGCAAAATTTTAACGTCGGCGAAAATATTTATTTTAAATTTGACGAAGGAGCGTTTTTGGGGCTTGAATGAGCCTCAAATTTTACAAATTTCGCTTCAAATTTTAATTTTAGACTCGTTTAACGCCCGTTAAAAGAGTCTAGTTAAAAGTAAATATCAAAATGAAGCGTAAATGCGAGATATATGCGCAAATTTCATATTTCTTTTACCCCCTAAAATTCACTACAAGTAATATGCAATTAAGGCATATTTAAGCGTATATTAATTTTTTTAATTTATTTTTTTTTAAGTATAAGAAATAAGCCAAAAAGTAGTATAGTTTCACAATCGAGAAAAATCTCAAAAAATAGACAAAAATGATAAAGGAAAGCGATGACCAGCAAGGGCGAATTTGCGGCGGGACGAGGACTTTACTACTCGCTTTTTTCGCGTTTTTTCGTTTTTAGTCTAAGTGGCGATAGATTTACCGGCCTAAATGCGATGCTAGGACTTGCCGCAGCGCACGCTCTAAACGAAGAATCAGCCGCTGCGATAATGCATATACAAGCAAAATTTGACGAGAAAAATCCTAAAAATTTAGCTGATGAGTTTGATGACATTTTCCACGCTCCGCCAAGCCCGCTTAGAAACTCGCTGTCGTACTACGACGAGGGCTACGAGGTCGGGCATGCCTGCGCGAAAGTGCGTAAAATCTTAGCCCGCACCGACCTTAGGCGAGATGAGGCTAAATTTAAAGAAAGTGAAGACAACGTAGGCTTCGTGTTTGCGCTAATGAGCGAATTTATAGCGCGCGAGGGCGAGCTGGAGCTATACGGCGAGCTTGAGGAACAGCTTTTTAAAGAGATCATAAACCCAAACATCGATGAGTTTATAGAGAGTCTTTTTAATCACGAAAGTAGCGAAATTTACAAGGACGTCGCGGTGCTACTGCAAGGATTTATCGAGTTTGAGCGCGTAGTTTTGAGCGCGCCGCGTCCTATAAATCACGGCGAAAACAAAAAGACTTTGGACGGAGTTTCAAGATCCGAAGCCATAAGAAGACAAAAAAACCGAGTGAGAAAGATAAAAGCTATGGAGGAAGAAAATGCAAAAAAATAGGCGAGAATTTTTAAAAAAGGCCGGCATCGCCGGCGCGGTAGCGGCTACGGCAGGAGCCATAACGGCTACGGCGTCAAACCTAAAATACGGTAAAAGTAAAAAGACCGAGGTGCTTTATAAAAGAAGCAAAAACTGGGATCTATACTACGAACAAGCGAAATAATAAAATTTAAGAAAGGATAAATATGTCTGAGGCAAATTTACGTCTTATGTCCAACTCAAACGCAGTCGGGCGAAGATCGTTTTTAAAAATGGCCGCGCTAGCGGGCGTTGCGGGCAGCATGAGCGGACTGGCTGCTAGCGGCATAACCAGAAGTGCGACCAAAGAAGAGATGGCAAATCCGTTTCCAAACTCTAAAATCGTAAAAACCGTTTGCTCGGTTTGCTCTGTTGGATGCGGAGTGCTAGCCGAGGTAGAAAACGGCGTTTGGGTACGCCAAGAGGTGGCCCAAGATCACCCGGTAAGCGCTGGCGGTCACTGCTGTAAGGGCAGCGACGTCATCGATATGGTGCGCTCTCACTGCCGTGTAAAATATCCGATGAAAAAAGTCGGCGGCAAATGGAAACGCATCAGCTACAAAGACGCGCTTGATGAGATCGGCGCAAAACTAAAAGCTTACCGTGAGAAAAACCCGGAGCAAGTTATGTTTCTGGGTTCAGCAAAAGATAGCAACGAGCAGAGCTACTACATCAGTAAATTCTCTGCGATGTTTGGGACAAACAACCTAGATCACCAAGCTAGAATTTGACATAGCGCAACAGTCGCCGGTGTGGCGAATACGTGGGGTTATGGAGCTATGACTAATCACCTTGGAGATATCCAAAACGCGAAGTCTATCTTTATAATCGGCGCAAATCCGGCTGTAAACCACCCGGTAGGATTCAGACATTTTCTAAAAGCGAAAGAAAATAACGGCGCGAAGCTGATCGTGGTCGATCCAAGATACACGAGAACTGCGGCTAAGGCTGATTATTTCGCTCAAATTCGCCCAGGCACGGACATACCTTTTATGTACGGTATGATGAATCTCATCTTTGAAAACGGCTGGGAAGATAAGAAATTTATAGAAGACCGCACGTACGGTATCGACGAGATCCGCAAAGAGGCCGCAAAATGGACGCCTGAAGTGGTCGAGGATGTCACTGGCGTACCTGCTGCGACGCTAAAAGAGATAACCGAAGTTTTTGCTAAAAATCGACCGGGATCGGTCGTTTGGGCGATGGGTCTAACTCAGCACACCATAGGCAGCTCAAACACTCGTATCGCTCCGATCCTGCAACTAATACTAGGAAATATGGGCGTATCAGGCGGCGGCTGCAACATCTTGCGCGGTCACGATAACGTACAAGGCGCTAGCGATATGGCAAACGCCCCTGATAGCTTGCCTGGATACTACGCTAAAAACGAAGCTACGTGGAAATATTTCGCTAAAATGTGGAAAGTGGACTACGAGTGGTTGCAAGGAAATTTTGTAAAACCTGAATGGATGTTTAAACCGGGATTTACCCTAGCTCGCTGGTGGGCGGGCGTGCTTGACGGCAAAAACGGCAACGACACTATAGAAAACGCTGGCGATAGCCTAAAGGCGCTAATCGTCATCGGCAACGGTATCACCTCGACAGCTCAACAGGCAAAAGTACAAGAGGGCCTTGACGGGCTTGAGCTTTTGGTACTGCTTGATCCTTTCGTAAACGACGCCGGCGTTATAACAAATAAAAAAGACGACGTCTATCTACTACCTGCGGCGACGCAGTTTGAAACTAGCGGTACTGTCGTAGCAACAAACCGCAGCGGCCAGTGGAGAAGCCAAGTCGTAGAGCCTCTGTTTGAGAGTATGCCCGATCACGAAATTTTATTTGAGCTTGCCAAAAGGCTAGGCTACTATGACGAGCTAACTCGCACGATCAGAGACTCCGAGGGCAAGATCGAGTGGCCTGAAGCAGCCACTCGCGAGATCGCTAGTATCGTAAAAAGCATCGGCCTAACCGGCTGGACGCCGGAGCGTCTAAAACGCCATCAGGCTAACTGGGATAAATTTGACGAAAAAACGCTAATGGGCAAAGAGGGTACCGAGGTAGCCGGCGAATACTACGGCTTGCCGTGGCCTTGCTGGACGGAAAAGCACCCTGGTAGTCCAAATTTATACGATATAAATAAACCGGTAATGCAAGGTGGCATGGGCTTTAGAAACCGCTTCGGCCTAGAGCATAACGGCGTAAATCAGCTAGCTGGCGACGGTAGCGCGCCTGTAGGCGGCGCTCAAAGCGGCGGATATCCGGAGATCAAAAAAGATAATATCGAAAAGGTACTAGGCATAACGCTAACTGATGAAGAGCGCGAAAAAATGGGAGCGACGTGGGCAACCGACGCTAGCGGTATAATCGCTGAAAAATGCATGGAAAAGGGCATCGCTCCGTACGGCAACGCAAGAGCTAGAGCGATAGTTTGGACATTCGTCGATCAGATACCGCAGCACAGAGAGCCGCTACATACGCCTCGCCAAGACCTTGCGCAGAAGTATCCGAGCTTTGAGGATAAGCCGAATCACTACCGCGTATTTACGAAATACAAGAGCTTGCAGCTAAGTAAGGACTTCTCAAAAGAGTTCCCGATAAATTTAACCACGGGACGCCTTGTAAACTTTAGCGGTGCTGGCATGGAAACGCGCGCTAGTATGTATCTATCTCGCATCACGCCTGAGATGTTTGCAGATATCCATCCTGAGCTTGCGGCTAAACACGGCATTAAAAACTGGGATTTCGTATGGATTCATTCGCCTGAAGGCACGAAAATCAAAGTACGAGCTAGAGTCGTACCGTCGGTTAAACCAGATACTATATTCTTGCCGTTTCACTGGGCTGGATACATGCAGGGCGTCGATATGACGGGTAATTTCCCTGACGGCACCAAGCCTTATGCGGTAGGCGAGAGCGCAAATACCGTCGCTAACTACGGCTACGATATAGTCACTCAAATCCCAGAAACAAAAAGCGGTCTATGCCGCATAGAAAAGGCGTAAAATGAGCGAATTTAATGACAACAATAGACTTAAATTTTACTGCGACGACGATAGATGCATCGACTGTAACGGCTGCGCGGTGGCTTGCGACGAGGCTCACGAGCTGCCTCTTGGCATCCGCCGCCGCCGCGTCATCACGCTAAACGAGGGCGTGCCAGGTAAAGAGATCTCGACCTCGATAGCTTGCATGCACTGCGAGGATGCTCCATGCTCGCTCGTTTGCCCGGTCGATTGCTTTTATATCAGAGCCGACGGCGTCGTACTACACGACAAAGATATCTGTATCGGCTGCGGATACTGCCTATACGCGTGTCCGTTCGGCGCGCCTCAGTTCCCGCGCGAGGGGGTATTTGGCGCGAAAGGCTCGATGGATAAGTGCACGATGTGCGCAGGCGGTCCGCTACCGACAAATAGCGAAGCCGAGCGCGAAGAGTACGGCCAGGATAGAATTTCCGAAGGCAAAGTGCCGGTTTGTGCCGCAATGTGCTCGACAAAGGCGCTGCTAGTAGGCGAATCTGCAATGATAGAAAAAATCTACGGCGACAGAGTCAAGGCTCGCGGCTACGGCTTTAAAGACCTAAAACAAACTCCGACCTGGAAGCTTGCTTATTACGCGGGCGACAGGCTAAAATACAGCTTCTAAATTTATCCGCTCCGCTCGCTTTGGCGGGGCGAACTATAACACCAAATTTGACGCGGTTTGTCTGCGTCAAATTTGACTCAGATTTAAATTCTACTCGACTCGGTTTTAAATTTTATCAAATTTATCCCGCTTCATTTATTGCAAAAATCTCATTAAATTTGACGCTAGATTTTGGCTTTGGCATTAAAATTTGACACGAGTAAAATTTGAAATCAATATGTAGATAAAATTTAAGTAGAAAAGGGCGGTCTCCCGCCCTAAATTTACGCTCTAACAGGCGACAAATACGGATTTGCCGAGTGCATCGACATTTCGTTTTGCTCTCTAAATTTGATAAACTCCTCTTCGCTTAGACGCCTGATATTTGCTATCGTCATCTTTAGCGGCGTGATGCCTGAGAGCGGATCGGGATCGCCCGCGTTGGCTAGCTCGTTACCGTCGGCCTCGCTATAGTGGAAGGTCGTAAATATCGTACCTTCTTTTAGGTCCGGATTGACGCGCAGTTTTGCCGCGATCTGGCCGCGTTTGTTTTGTACGAGTGCGTAGCAGCCTTCCTCTAGCTCCCTCTCGCGAGCGATATCCGGGCTCACCTCTATGAGTGCGCCCTCTACGCCCGCGCCATACTCTAGGGCAGGGCACTCTCTAGTCATCGTGCCCGTGTGGTAGTGATAGACCTTGCGTCCGGTCGTAAATAGGCACGGATAGACCTCGTCTGGCACCTCGCTAAGCGCGCCGCTACCGACTGGGTAGCCCTCCGGGATATTCATCTTGGCTCTAAATTCGGCTTCTGCTTTTGCGCGTTCGTTTTTGTCGTCTAAGTAAAGCACCGGCGCGAAGCGGAATTTACCGCCAGGCAGCATGGACTTGTGATCTGCGTAAAGCACCGGCGTACCCGGGTGCTCCTCGTCTGGGCACGGCCAGCTGATACCGCCTAGTTTGCCTAGTCTATAGTAGCTTATGCCGCCGAAAAATTTAGGCATAAGCTCCCTTAACTCGTTCCAAATTTGCTCAGGGCCCGCAAAGTCAAATCCCTCTAGCCCCATGCGGTTTGCGATGTTGCAAACGACCTTCCAATCAGGCTCCACGCCGCTAACGGGTTCGCTAGCCTTGCGAGTGCGTTGGACGCGGCGAGAGGTGTTGATAAAGGTTCCGTCCTTTTCGCCCCAGCCCGCGGCAGGTAGCACCACATCGGCCTTATGCGCGCTCTCGGTAAAGAAAAGATCCTGCACGATAAAGCAGTCTAGATGGTGCACGGCGTGGACGAAGTGCTCGGTCCAAGGATCGCTCATTACGGGATTTTCGCCGTAGACGTAGAGGACTTTTAGCTCGCCGCTATCCATTTTATCGGGTGCTTGCGTTAGCTTAAAGCCCGGAACCGGATTTAGCTCAAAGTGCCATACTTTGCGCGCTTGCTCCTGTGCGTAAGGGCTGTTTACCGCGCCGGCCGGGATGACGTTAGGCAGCGCGCCCATATCGCATGCGCCTTGGACGTTGTTTTGACCGCGCAGAGGATTTACGCCAGCACCTTTTTTGCCCAAATTTCCCGTTAAAACGGCTAAATTTGATAGCGAAAATACGTTTGACGTGCCGTCACTAAACTGCGTGATACCCATCGTGTAGCAAATCGCCGCCGCGCCTGCTTTAGCATACATTCTAGCTGCCTCTATGATGAGCTCTTTTTTTACGCCCGTTTCGCGCTCGAAACGCTCAGGCGTAAAGTCCTTAACCGCCTCTTTTAGATACTCGAAGCCCTCGGAGTATTTTTCTATAAATTCGCTATCTTGTAAATTTTCGGCGATTATGACATGCATCATCGTATTTAGCGTTTTAATATTCGCTCCGATCGGGATTTGCAAGAAAATATCGGCTTTTTTGGCCATATCGGTGCGCTTTGGATCTACGACGATCATCTTCGCGCCGCGCTGAAGGCCGCGCTGCATCTGCATAGCGATGATCGGGTGGCACTCGCTCGTGTTTGTACCGATGAGTAAAAATACGTCCGTGTCGGTCGCAAATTCGACCAAATCATTAGTCATCGTTCCGTTTCCTAACGTGCTGGCAAGACCTGCCACTGTAGGAGCGTGTCAAAGACGGGCGCAGTGATCGACGTTGTTGCTGCCCTGAGCGCGGAAAAATTTCTGGAAAACGTAGTTGTCTTCGTTATTTGAGCGCGCAGAGCTAAAGCCCATGATCGAGTTTGGGCCGTATTTTGCGACGGTGGATTTAAATTTATCCGCGAGGAAATCATAAACCTCCTCAAAACTCACTTCTTCAAGCTCGCCGCGCTTGTCGTAGACGCCGTTTAGCTTTCTCATCATCGGTCGACTTAAGCGTTTAGGAGAGTTTACGAACTCCCAACCGAACATTCCTTTTAGGCAAAGTTCGCCGTCGTTTACGTGGTGATCTTTGCTGGGTTTGGCGTCTACGATTCTACCGTTTCGCACGATAAGATCGATGCCGCAGCCCGTACCGCAATATGGACAGGTAGTCTTTACTATCTCTTCCATTTTCGCTCCTTTCTGGTATTACTGAAATTTATGAGATTATTATACAACGGCAAATATAAATTTAGTTTTAAAATTAGTATAATTTTTTAAGAATTATTTAAGTAATATGCAAATTTAGCATATTACTTTTTTGCTTTAAATTTTTTATTTTTAGGGAAATTTTTAGGTATATGTTTAACACAATGTAAAATTTATTTAAAAATTATTACTTTTAAATGTATTTAGATGTATAATGGAGATAGAAAATCTTTTCAAGGAGCACCCATGAAAAATCTAGTTGCTTTTCTAGTTATCCTAGGTATCATCGGCGGTATCGCCATGAAGTATATTAACGCCTTTCCGGTACTCGACGAGACGGTCAAAGAGAAATGGGCTCAGGTGCAAAACCAATACAAACGCCGCGCCGATCTTATCCCAAATTTGGTAAAAACAGTTCAAGGCTACGCTAGCCACGAGGAAGGCGTATTTAAGGAAGTAACGGAAGCTAGAAGCAAGGCTTCTCAGATGACGATCGACGTTAGCTCGATAGACGATCCTGCTAAGCTAAAAGAGTTTGAAAACGCTCAAAAAACTCTAGGCGGCGCGCTATCTAGGCTAATGGCTATCACCGAGAACTACCCTCAGCTAAAAGCCGATCAAAATTTCCTCTCCCTTCAAAGTCAGCTTGAAGGTACGGAAAATCGCATCGCGGTCGCTAGAAAGGACTATATCGCAGCGGTCAAGGACTATAACATCGCCCTTCGCAAGATACCGGATAAGTTTATAGCCGCAATTTTTTATCCAGAGCTCAAAACTCGTGCGACGTTTGAAGCAAGCGAGTCCGAACAAAGCGCACCGGACGTATCTTTCGCCAAATAACCCAACCAAGGTACAAAAATGAAACGCATTTTATCTACTTTATTTTGCGTTTTTACGCTTTTAGGACTTACGGCTATAAATTTATCGGCAGCAGATAATGCTACCGAACAAAACAAAACCGTAAAAGAAAAAACTACTCAAACATCAAACGAAAAGAGTTCAAATTTCCCTGCCTTAACCGGCAGGGTAGTAGATCAGGCAAGAGTACTAAGCCAGAGCACAAAAGACGAACTAGAAACATTACTAGCCACTCACGAAAACAATACCACTAATCAAGTAGTAGTAGCTACTATAGAATCTCTAGGTAACGCTCAAATAGAAGAGTACTCCATAGAACTAGCTAGACGTTGGGGTATAGGACAAAAAGGTAAAGATAACGGAGTAGTATTAGTAGTAGCTCCAAACGACAAACAAGTACGCATAGAGGTAGGATACGGCCTAGAAGGTACTCTAACGGACGCTCTTAGCAGTAGTATCATAAACTACTACATAATACCTGAGTTTAAAAAAGGAGATATCCAAAACGGTATAAACATAGGCATACAAAAGATCATTGCATTGCTTGATGGGGATGAGGGGGTTAAAAAGGAGATAGAAGCTAAGGGCGACTATGATATGTCAATAGAGGTCTACGGGATAATGGGCGGTATTGCGGCGATAATCGCATCGGCTTTTTTAGGCGATATGATCATGAATATCGGCCTTAGCGTCATGGTCGCTAGCATCATTGGCCTTTTTGTAAATTTATGCTTCGGTATCGAGGATATCACAGCTCAACTTGCCGTCGTACTCGGGATTGCCGCGGGATTTTTCTACTTGGTCAAAGACGTGAAGGTCGGTAGCGGAGGTGGCGGAGGCGGATCATCGTCGAGCGGCTCCAGTAGTAGCTCTAGCGGAGGAGGCAGCAGAAGCTCCGGGGGCGGCTTTAGCGGCGGAGGCGGCAGCTTTGGCGGAGGCGGAGCTAGCGGTAGGTGGTAGATTGTCGCTTTAAATTTGGCGTCGAATTTGGAGGACTTGCTAAATTTGACGCTTTTGCTTTGCTAATTTGATTTAAAACCGCAAGTCGGCGTTTTAAATTTTACCCGAGATGCCGTAAAATTTACAGGCTTTTTTAGACGCCATAGATAAGGTATAAAGATGAAACGCATTTTAACTAATATTTTATATACTGTTATTGCGCTAGTTTTGGGGCTTTTGTTGTTAGTCCCATCTGATGAGACGCAAGAGCCTCAAAAAAACTCCGAGCAGTTGCATCCTGTTACGTTAATGGATAAAACAGCCGGCCAGGTAGATGCGCCGGGTGTGGTCGCCAAAGAGGAAAACGTATCGCAAAAAATCGCCGAACAGCTAAATTTTCCCGCTTTAACGGGCAGAGTCGTAGATCAGGCAGGCATACTTAGTCCTTCCGTCAAAGAGGAGCTAGAAAGCGTGCTAGCCGCTCACGAAAACAACACGACCAATCAGGTCGTAGTAGTTACCCTAAAAACTCTGGGCGGAGTGAATATCAGCGATTATTCTTTAAAGCTGGGTAGATACTGGGGCATCGGACAAAAAGATAAAAATAATGGCGTGTTGCTAGTAGTGGCACCAAACGATAGGCGGGTGCGTATCGAGGTCGGATACGGCTTAGAGGGCACGATAACAGATGCTTTCTGCGAAGTCATCATCGATAACTACATAGTTCCGGAGTTTAAAAAAGACGATATAGAGGGCGGCATAAAGATAGGCGCGCAAAAGATCCTTGCACTACTTGAGGGCGATGAGAACGTCAGAAAAGATATAGAAAAATTAAGCGAATTTCCGGTCGAAGGCTATGTGATGTTATTTAGCGCGCTGCTGATATTCGCTAGAAATATGTTCGGCATAATCGGACAAGTGTGCGCTATTATCGGAGTTAGCGCGTTTACTGGCGGCGCTATTTCGCTTTGGGTAGCGCCAAGATTGGGCATCGAGGATTTCGCCGCCAGAGGCGGTATAACGGCTGCGCTTTCTGCGATACTTCTTGGCATAGCTTTAAGAAACATTCTGGCTAAGAACAAGGGTGACGCTGGTGATGAGGGTATCGAAAAGGGCGACTATGAAGGTCCTGACGGAGACGATGGGTATGGTAAAGGCTTTAGAGGCGGCGGCGGAAGCTTTGGCGGAGGCGGAGCTAGCGGAAAGTGGTAGCCGCGGTTTTAAAATTTGGCGCAAAATTTAATCTTTTAAATTCGGCGCTTAAATTTACTTTTGTTATGCGTAAATTTGTGGTAAAATTTAAGACGCATGCTTGCTTGGCTTAAATTTGACGCCGAGCAATGCAAATAACCCAACCAAGGTACAAAAATGAAACGCATTTTATCTACTTTATTTTGCGTTTTTACGCTTTTAGGACTTACGGCTATAAATTTATCGGCAGCAGATAATGCTACCGAACAAAACAAAACCGTAAAAGAAAAAACTACTCAAACATCAAACGAAAAGAGTTCAAATTTCCCTGCCTTAACCGGCAGGGTAGTAGATCAGGCAAGAGTACTAAGCCAGAGCACAAAAGACGAACTAGAAACATTACTAGCCACTCACGAAAACAATACCACTAATCAAGTAGTAGTAGCTACTATAGAATCTCTAGGTAACGCTCAAATAGAAGAGTACTCCATAGAACTAGCTAGACGTTGGGGTATAGGACAAAAAGGTAAAGATAACGGAGTAGTATTAGTAGTAGCTCCAAACGACAAACAAGTACGCATAGAGGTAGGATACGGCCTAGAAGGTACTCTAACGGACGCTCTTAGCAGTAGTATCATAAACTACTACATAATACCTGAGTTTAAAAAAGGAGATATCCAAAACGGTATAAACATAGGCATACAAAAGATCATTGCATTGCTTGATGGGGATGAGGGGGTTAAAAAGGAGATAGAAAAGCAAGATGAGACGCCTGTGGAAGCCTACGGGATAGTAGTGGGCATGGTGATGGTATTTGCTTCGGCTATTTTCGGCGCGGCAGCTCTGCGAATCGGAGCTAGCGCGACGCTATCAGGCTTTATCTCGGGCGTAGTCGCAGGGACGTTTGGTATCGAGAATCTGCTTGTTAGAGGCGGGGTTTTGCTCGTTCTTTTCGTGCTACTTTTTTATCTAATGCGAAATATGAAAACCGGCGGTAGAGGCTTGTACGGCGGTGGCGGCTCTGGCGGTTACGGCGGCGGAGGCTTTAGCGGAGGCAGTAGAAGCTCCGGAGGCGGATTTAGCGGAGGGGGCGGAGGCTTTGGCGGCGGCGGAGCTAGCGGCAGGTGGTAGAGTCGCGAGGCTTAAATTTGGCGTCAAATTTGGAGAGCTTGCTAAATTTGACGCTTTTTTCTTTGTAAATTTGATTTAAAAACGCAAGTCGGTAGTTAAATTTGGCCCGAGATGCCGTAAAATTCGCTCGCTTTGCTAAATTTAGTTGTCGTCAAATTTGCAGCTTTTTAGGCGCAGTAGATAAGGCGCATAAATTTGACCTTATAATCTACCGCCGTCAAAATACGTGCAAATTTTACCAACTGCGCTCAAATTTGCACGCCCGCTATTAAATTTGCACCCCAAATCCAAGCTCAAATCTCCCCTAAAATCTTTTTATAATTGCTAAAAATCGGCGAGTTCTCGCCAAAATACAAACTCATCGCGCGCACATAGCGATCGAGCGGATTTTGGATGCGGTTTAGCGCGAGGCGCTCGCGAAACGGCAGGTCGTAGCTACTTAAAATTACGCTAAAAGGCACGGGAAAATCGGTGCCGAAAAGAATTTTGTCGTGGATTTGCGTTTGGGTTTTTAGATGCGGCAGGATGCGGGCCTTGTTTATGCAAAGCAGCGCCGAAACATCGGCGTAAAGCCCGTCAAATTCGCGCAGCCAGCCAAGTAGCGTGAAGTAGTTTGCGCCGAATTTTTCGGGATCTCGCGAGAGTGCCGTGAAAGCGCCGTCGCTTGAGGCGCCCATGTGAGCGCAGACGATGCGGCAGCCAAGATTTAGCGGGGATTTTAGCTGCTCGATACTCTCAAGCGCCTTGTTTGACGCCAGCGAGTTTTCGTCGCCCACGTGGATAACAAGCGGCAGCCTAAGCTCGCTAAGTAGCCTAAAATAGGGCTCATAGCGCTTGTCGTTTAGATCCGTCTCCCAGTACGAGTGCAGTAGCTTGCCGCCCTTAAAACCCATTTTATGGTACTTTTCGATCAAATTTAGCGCGTCTTTGCGGTTTGGATTTACGCTAAAAAACGGCACGACTTCGCTCGGATTTTGCTCGTAAAATGCAAAAACATCCTCGTTTGAGGCGCAGACGGTTTTGTCCTTGTGCACGAGATTTCCTCTCGCGTCAAATTTCGCATCGACGCCGAAAACCACGGACTTTTGGACAAAATTTGAGTTTTTAATCAGCCGCGCGAAGTTACTTTTGTAACCCTCAAAGCCGTTTTTTATAAGCTCGCGCCTGTTTATGTCAAATTTTTTAGCAAAAAATGCAAGCGCTAGTTTGTCGTAAAATCGGTCGAATTTCACATCCGCGCTAAGCAAATGCGAGTGGATATCGACGGTTTTTATCTGCGTTAAATTTGAGCTTTGCAAGCCGCCAAATTCGCTCTCTATCGCGGCGATTTCGTTCAATTTACCCCGCGAAAACCCGCCCAAATTTGCTTCGCTTGCCGTCAAATTTACGCCCGCTTTGGCAAATTTATCTTTGGCGCAAATTTGACTCGCGTTTTGGCAAAACCTGAGCGTTTTTGGCGCGGCAGTCTTGCTCACTCTCAAATTTGAACTCAAATTTACTCGCGCGTTCTGCTCGGCTAAATTTGCGCGAGTTAATTTTGTCTCCGTTTTACGAGCCAAATTTAAGCCAAAGTTTGCGGCGTTTGCGCGGGCTGAGTTTGGCGTCATATTTGTCGCCGTTTTTCCGCCTCTCAAATTTACACCAAAACCAAAAGCCTCCAAACCCTCGCATGCATTATAAAAACCATTTCGAAACATCGTTTCTCCTTTTTAAAATTTGGCGAAATCATAGCCTAAATTTTAAAAAGTGTCAAGTGGTGCTTTACACTTTATGATTTTCTAAGCTAAATTTGCGTAAGATTTCGTCAAATTTAACGAAAGGAAAGAGATGAGCTACAAGATGAGCGAGCTTTGCGAACTATCGCAAACGCCCAAATCAACGATACTCTTTTACGTCAAGGAAGGGCTTTTGCCAGAGCCCGTGAAGGTAAAAGACAACGTCCATCAGTATGGCGAGGATACGCTTTTGATGCTAAATTTCATCAAATACGTCCAGAGTAACTTCCACCTAAGCCTAAAGGAGGTCAAGGCGCTCACGCAGCAAAAGGGCTTTAGCTTTAAGCGTTGCTACGAGGCGCTTTTTGATTCGCTCGATACCTTTATGGGGTCAAATTTCGCCCAGACGCTAAGCGCCGAGCAGGCGTGCGAGAGGCTTGGTATCAGCCAGGCTGAGCTGGATAAATTTATAAAAGACGGATTTATCTTTATGCGAGGCGGCAAGCTAACGGAAAAAGAGGTCGAGATCCTGCAAATCGTGCTAGAAACCCAAAAGAGCGAGCGCGGGCGGGAAATTTTACAGACCTACATAAATTTAGCCAAGCAAACGGCCAAAATCGAAGCCGAGTGCGCGCGCGAAATTTACGCGAAAGCAAAGGATAAAAACGCGGCTTTAAAGCTTGTTTTCGATAATATCTTGATCCTAAAACCGTATATCTTAAATTTTCACACATTCGATGCCTACAAAAAGGAGAACAAATGAAAGGCGTTTTTTCAATTAGGGGCTTTTTGCCCTTTTTGATCGTTATGTTTATCAATGCGGTCGTGGATCTTGGCCACAAGATCACGATCCAAAACATACTTTTTAAGAGCATCGAGGATGAAAATTTACAGATCATCCTGACCTCGCTCGTAAATTTGCTGATCTTGCTTCCCTACATCATGCTTTTTAGCGTTTCGGGCTTTTTAAACGACAAATTTTCGCGCACCCGCATCACGAGATACGCGGCAGCGAGCGAAATTTTACTCACGCTTTTTATCACTATAAGCTACCTTTGCGGCTGGTTTTACGTGGCGTTTGGCACGACGCTGCTGCTAGCGGTGCAAAGCGCGATCTATAGCCCCGCTAAATACGGACTAATCAAAAAAATCGTGGGCGGCGAGAAGCTGGGCGCTGCAAACGGTATCGTGCAGGCCTTTACTATCGTGGCGATTTTGCTTGGTTCGTTTGTTTTCTCGGCGATTTTCGAGAGCTACGCCGCTACTAGCACGGATGCCGCAGAGATGATAAAATCGGTCTGGTTTATCGGCGCGATACTTTTCGTTTGCTCGGTAGCCGAGACGATTTTTACGTTTAAGATTCCGTTTTTCGAGGCGACTGACGCAGGGCTGAAATTTGACGCGAAAAAGTACTTTAAACTAGACTACCTAAAAGAAAACACGAGGCACATTTTTAACAACAAAAACGCCTTTTTATGTACGCTTGGGCTTTCGGTTTTTTGGGCGGTGGCGCAGCTGGTTATCGCCGTTTTCCCGGCTCACTACAAGGCTATGAGCGCGGATAACAATGTTATGATCGTGCAGGCGATTTTAGCCGTTAGCACCATCGGTCTGGTTGCGGGCTCTGCGCTAGCGGGCAGTTACTCGAAAAATCACATCGAGATGGGCATCGTGCCTTTTGGGGCGCTTGGGCTTTTTGTTTCGCTACTTATGTTCGCGCAGGGTTCAAGTGCTGCGTTTATGACGCTGGCGTCGTTTTTGTTCGGTTTTAGCGGCGGCATTTTCATCGTGCCGCTAAACGCAAATATCCAGTTTTTTACCTCCGAAGAGCAGATGGGCCGCACGCTAGCGGGCAGTAACTTTATCCAAAACATCTTTATGGCGGCGTTTTTGCTGCTTGCGATGGCGTTTAGTATATTTGCCGTTAGTACGCCGGAGATTTTCGTCATTACGTCGTTTTGCGTGCTTATCTGCGCGCTGGCGACGATAAAATATCTGCCGCATCTTTTTGCGCGTTTGCTTATCATGCCGTTTTTTAGGATCGGCTATACGATCAACGTCGACGGCGTCGAAAATATCCCGCAAAAAGGTGGCGTGTTGCTGCTTGGCAACCACATGAGCTGGATAGACTGGGCGGTGCTGCAGATGGCATCTCCGCGTCCGATCAGATTTGCTATGCATAAGAGTTTTTATGAAATTTGGTACCTAAAATGGCTGTTAAATTTATTTGACGTGATCCCAATTGGCGCGGGAGCCAGCAAAAGCGCGCTAGAAAAGATCCGCGAGTGCCTGGATGCCGGCGACGTGGTGGCGCTGTTTCCTGAGGGTCATATCAGCTATAACGGCCAGATAGACGAGTTCCAGCACGGTTACGAGATAGCCGCAAGCGATACGAACTCCGTCATCGTGCCGTTTTATCTGCGGGGTCTTTGGGGCTCTAGCTTCTCGCGCGCTCAAAAATACTACCAAAAAATCAGCCGCAAAATAGACGGCAAGCGCGCTATCAGGGTGAGCTTCGGCGCGCCTTTGGCGCCTGAGACCAAAGCTCCGCAGGTGCGCGAAAAAGTGGTCGAGCTGTCGTTTTTTAGCTGGGCGGAGTATCTAAAAACTCTAGAGCCTATGCAGTTTAGCTGGCTAAAACACGCTAAAGCGGATCTGTTTAAACGCTCGATGGTAGATAGCACGGGTGCTGATCTAAACAATCTCAAGGTTATCGCGACGGTGCTTGTGTTTTTGTCTAAATTTAAATTCTCGTTTTTAAAAGAGCGAAACGTCGGCGTGATACTGCCGTCCTCGGTGATGGGTAGCATTATAAATTTGATGCTATTTATCAGAGGCAAAATAAGCGTAAATCTAAACTACACGCTTAGCGAGCAAAATTTGATCGGCTGCGCGGACAAGGCGGGGCTAAGAAGCATAATCACCTCTCGCCAGTTTATAGCCAAGCTAAAGGCACGCGGCTTTGAGCTGGAAGAGTCGCTAAAAGGCAGGCTCATCTATCTCGAAGACGTCGCGCAAGGCATAAGCAAGGCTGATAAAATTTGCGCGATGCTAAAGGCGATTTTGATGCCGCGCTGGCTGCTTGAGCTTATTTATTTTCGCGACGTTCGCATCGACGACGATGCTACGATACTCTTTAGCAGCGGCAGCGAAGGCACGCCAAAGGGCATCGTGCTAACGCATAAAAACATAATGGCTAACATCAAGCAAATTTCAGAGATCGTAAATACGGACGGCAACGACGTTATCTTAGCGTCGCTACCGATATTTCACTCATTCGGGCTTACCGCGGCTACCTTTTTCCCGCTTAGCGAAGGTATCGCCTCCGCTCACGTGCCTGATCCCACGGACGCCTTTGCCGTGGGCAAGATGGTTGCTAAATACCACGCGACGATAATGTTTGGCACGTCGACGTTTTTTAGGCTCTACACCAAAAACAAAAAGCTAAATCCGCTGATGTTTTCTACGATCCGCTACGCGATAGCGGGCGCAGAGAAGCTAAACGCAGCCGTTAAGCGCGAGTTTAAGATGAAATTTGGCGTCGAAATTTACGAAGGCTACGGCACGACCGAGACCTCGCCCGTTGTCAGCGTAAATACCGCAAACGTGCTAGAGCCCGAGTTCTTTAAAGAGCTTGTTTTCTCAAAAGAGGGCAGTGTAGGCCTACCGACGGCCGGCACGATAATAAGAATCTGCGATCCAACGAGCCTAGCAAAGCTAGAAAACGGGCAGGCGGGCCTCATACTAATCGGCGGCCATCAGGTAATGAAGGGCTACTATCTGGATGAGGAGCGCACGAAAGAGGCGATCGTCGAGCTAGACGGCGTGCGCTACTATAATAGCGGCGACATCGGCTTTTTGGATGAGGCGGGCTTCTTAACTATCACCGATAGGCTCTCGCGCTTTGCCAAAATCGGCGGCGAGATGATAAGCCTGGGCGCGGTCGAGGCCCAAATTTCAGCCGTGCTGGGTGATGAGGCGACCTTTGTCTGCACCAACGTCGCCGACGAGAAAAAGGGCGAGCAAGTCGTAATGCTCTTTAGCGGCGAGATAAGCGAGGAGGAGCTAGTCGCGCGCATCAGAGCTTCTGCGATACCATCTATCATGCAGCCTTCAAAGATTTACAAAGTAGAGGCCGTACCGGTGCTGGGAACGGGCAAAGTGGACTTTAAATCAAGCAAAAAGCTAGCGGCCCAGTTGGTCGCCGGCGAGGGAAATTTGGGTGCGGCGGAGGAAGCTTAAATTTATGCTATGAGAGGCAAATTTGGCGACTAGGTCGTCAAATTTGCCTATCGTCTAAGCTCCGGCAAAAGACCCCTGTAAGATTAAATTTTAAAACAGCGATACCCGCTTATAAACACCTAAGTTTAATCACAATATAATCGTAATGAAAATAAAACAACAAGGCAAATTTTGAACTTAAATTTAAAACAAAAACTCTTCGGTAACAAACTTAAAAAGATAGTTTGGTCGGTCGTACTTTTTACGGCGATACTTTGCGCCGCATTTATCCGCATCGTGCCAGATTTTTCCACTTCGCGAGGCTTTGTGATAGTTTCTCTCTCCGACTACGACAAATACAAGCAAGGATACTGCCTAAAAGAGGACAGAATTTTACCCAAAGAGGAGTTGTATAAAAGAGTAGCAGGGGCATATTTGGACTATGATGTAAAGCTATATTGGATGATCGATGCTTATAGGTTGAAAACCTTCGGTAGTCTTTGGTCCAGTAGATACGAGGTTGCATACTATGAACTAGAAAATATAAACTTATCGAATTGTTTTGAAGTATTAGAAAAATATTATCAAGAGGGGAAAACGACCGAGCAGATACTGATGAAAGAATTAAAAGCTAAAAAAACCGATCCGAAGAAATATTTAAAAATAAATTTGAAAGATACGAGCGTTGGATTTGACAGACCGATAGTTATGGTTGACGGTGGCGAGAAAACTGTTACAGGCACTTTGTTCCTTGATAAATTTGCTATATTTAACGGCAATTATATGCAATTTAACCATTCGGAGTATATTTATGACACGAGAGAAAATTTTATTATCGTGAAGAAATACTATAAAGAGAGAAAAAATGCCGTAGTCGGTATCGGAAAAGGTTTTAAATTTGATAACTGCGGTAATATAAATTATCCGCTGGAAGAAAATTATTTGGGCGGTAGAGATATAGAGATGCGCTAAAAGTTTTATATAATTTTCATTGAAAATTTTAAAATAAAAAAATCAATACAAAAGATAAACAATGGCTGTATTTAATCTAAATTTAAACGGCAACTATTCAAAACAGTTGCTAAGCTACTATATATGAAGTCAAGATACCCAGCCGCCGGTCGGTAAAGTAGCGTCCTAAATAAATATATCACCGCGATAAAATAAAAGGCGAATTTTGAACTTAAATCTAATACGCCTCGTAACGATGATAAATTTTGGTTTTTAGCGGTTATGGATAGCATAGAAAATAGCGTCGTTTCATCGCGGTTTATCCGCATCGGCGGTCAAATTTGCTTAATAAAACGACTAACTAGCCTGCCTAAACGCCAAACGACTACCGCAGACTAGCTAAATTTACACCAAATCCCTGCTGCTAAAGATAAAATACCCTCCAACAAGCATAATAGCGCCCAAAATCAGCGGGTAACAAATCGAGTAAAGCACGAAGCCAAATACGCTAAAGTTATTTAGCACGAAATTTGACGCCACGCCGATAACGGCTAAATTTGGATCAAATAGGCTAATCGCCGCGATCCTAAAGACTTCGATAGGGTTAATGAGTGCGATAAAAAAGATGATATCCTCGCGCACGTTACTCTTCATCAAAAAGCCCATCAGCGCGAGATCCAAAAACGCTAGCAAGATAAGCCAGAGCAAAAACGCGACGCCTTGACCCATTTCTTGATTTTTGATCATTGAGGAGATGAGAAATCCAAACGACAAAAATACGAAGCTAAGTGCGAAAAGTAAGACAGTGTAGAGGCTTAGGATATCCCACGGGATTTCTATTTTTTTAACTAGACCGGCAGCCACGGCTAAAACGAAAGAGAGCAAAAGCGGCACGAAAATGACGAAAATGCGCCCCAAAGCCTTGCCGAAATAGTATTCGCCCAGGCTAACGGGAAAGCTAAGCATATACTCAAGCAGGTTCGTATCGCGGTCGGCGCTGATACTGCGCACGGTCGAGATGAGGATAAAAATGGGCACGATAACGATGCAAATTTGGATAAAAAGCAGCAAAAGCCGCGTAAGCCCGCTAAAGCCCAGCACCCGCGAGTCCGTCACGCCGCTAAAGATAAAAGTAACGATAAGCCCCATAAAAACTAGCATATAGATGAGAAACCAGCGCGAGCGTAGCGACTCGGCGACGTCTAGTTTGGCGATGAGTAGCAAGTTACGCATGCGCGCCTCCTTGAGAGATTAGCTCGTCTTTTATGATCTGCCCCAGATCCATCTCGACGTAGCGGTTTGATATGCCCTGCACCTCATCAAGCCTGTGCGAGATGAAAACCAGCGTCTTTTCGCACGCAAACTCGCCTAGCAAGTCCATAAAATTTCGCCTGGCTTTGGGGTCTAAATTTGCCGTTGGCTCATCAAACATCATAGCTTCGGTATCTTTAGCAAAGGCGATTGCGATTAGCATTTTTTGCTTCATACCGCCTGAGAGTTTATAAAAGGGCTTGTGAAAATTTCCTTTTAGATCAAGCTCCATTTTCTCGCAAAATTTTTCTATGTTTTCCTGAGCGACGTTTGAACTTTTGCAGACGAACTCGCAAAGCTCTTTTAGGTTAAATTTGAGCGGCGGCGGCGTTTGCGGGACGAAAGATATCACGCTAAGGGCTTCTTTGCGCGCGGTAAATGGGTCAAAGCCGTTTACTCGCACCTCGCCGCTGTTTGGCTTAAATTCGCCAAGTATTATGCGCATCAGCGAGCTTTTGCCGGCGCCGTTTTGCCCGAGCACGACCGTTTTTTGCCCCTTTTTTATGCTTAAATTTACGTTTTGCAGTATCTTTTGCGAGCCAAAAGCCTTGGTGATGTCTTTTAAGATTATCAAATTTATCCTTTTAGATGAGCTTTTTAAAGCCGTTGTCGAATTTCAGCGCGTCGTGGTGGCACACGTCGATACAGCGCCCGCAAAGCGTGCAGTCGCCGCCCACGAGACGAAATTCTTTTTTATTTTCGTCGCCGTCTAGTTTAGCGTTTTTCTTCGTGATCTCTAGCACGTGCGGCACGAGACAGGTATCGATGCAGACCAAACAGTGGTCGCAGCGATCTTTGTTCCAGCTAACTTTAACGGCGTTGGTGCGGGTTAGCAGCGAGTACGTCGCGCCGATGGGGCAGACGTAGCGGCACCAGCCTCTGCGGGAGTAGAAAATCTCGACTAAAAGTATAAAAACCGCAAACCAAATCGCGTGAAAATAGCCGTAGATGACGAACCTAGACACTATACCCGTCACGCTAAATATCTCAAACACGAGCTGCGAGCTAGCAAAACTCATCGCGATAAAAAGCGCGGTAAAGACGTAGCGCCATTTGGGATCGAACTCGCGGCGTTTGATTATCTTTTTAGCGGCTAAATTTTCGTGGATTTTCTCGCCGATCTCGCCCAAAAAAGTATAAGGGCAAATCCAGCCGCAAAACGCTCGACCGCCCACGAGCGCGTAAAAAAGTAAAATCGTAGCCGTGCCGATGATCAAATTTATCGGAAACTCGTGCGTCGCGGCAAACACCTGAAAACTCATAAAAGCGTCGGTCAAATGAAATCCCAAAATCCTTGATCCGCTGATGTCGCCTTCTAAAATTTGAATATCCGCGCGGTAAGAAAGCACGAACAAAGTATGCACTAGCGCGATCACGACGAGGCGGCGTCCTCGCCAGCTGAGGCTTTTTTTGCCCTCGCCGTTTTTTATCGTCAGCGTATCGAAAAAATCGACCTTCGAGACCGTGCAACGCGTGCTATATTTATCCATCCGCTACTCTTTAAATTTTGAAATTTCATCAGCTAACAAGCCTAAATCCTCGTCTGATACGTTGTTTAAAAGTCCCTTCATTAGGCTGTTTGGTACTTTATTTTCTTTGTAGTCTTTTAGCCTAGCTAAAATTTCGTCCTTGCTTTTGCCTGAGATTTTAGGCGCCATTACGCCCTTGCCGTTTGCTCCGTGACAAGGCGCGCAGGATGTTAGGTATCGTTTGCTAACGCCCTCGCTTGGCTGATTTGCTACGCTGTTTTGTAGCTGTTTTATCTTTTTGATCTCTTCGCTATCTTGCAAATTTAGCTCTTCGTTTACGACCTTTGGCTGCGTTTGCTGCGCCGGCTTTAGCTCGGGCCTGCTAGCGTCCTTTACGGGTGCTGAGGGCTGGCTAGTCAGCATAAAAACCATGAGTGCAAGTACCAAAACTCCAAAGATTATCGCTATTTTCTTTCCCATTTTAGCCTCCTATTTTTTTCTAAATTGCTCGTTAAATTCGCTGATTTCGTTTGCTAGGGCGCGGATTTGCGCCTCGTCTAGGGTTTGGACTAGGTCTTTCATCAGCGGATTTGCCTTTTGCTTGCTCTTATACGCGGCGATCATGTCGTAAATTTGATCCGAGGTTTTATTTAGCAGCGACGGGCCGATGATACCGTTGGCGTAGTCATCGTGACAGGCGGAGCATTTTACGATAAAGTCCTTGCTAAGCCGCCCTTTGATGAGTTTTAAATTTATGCTTTGCAGCGGGCTTCGCACCATCGCTAGTGCGCCTACCGAGCGGCTAGTTTCGGTCTCCTCGTCGTCCAGGCCAAATTTGACTCTCTTTTTGCCGTTTATATCGTAGGTCATAAACTGATCGTAGTCTTTTTGCGCGGTTGCGTTTGAGTCTGCTTTTTGCGTCTCTATCATGCCTGAGGCGGCGGGCGTCGCTTGCGTTTTTGCCGCTTGCGTCGCGCTTTTTTTATCATCTTTGCTCTCGCAGCCCGTTATCAGCATGGCAGCAGCGAGGGCGACGAGACAGCCTAAAATTTTATTTCTCATTTTTATCCTTTGTAAATTTCATCATAGCCGCGGTTTGGCGCTATGTCGATGATCTGTGCCGGGCAAACCTCGGCGCACACGCCGCATCCGACGCAACCTTGTTTAAATTCGGGCAAATTTCGCCCGTCGCTTTTAGCCATCGCTATGGCGACGTCTCCGACCGGACAGAGGCTCACGCATAGATCACAGGGCTTGTCCACGCTATTTTGGACGGCGTCTTTTACGGCTTGCTCGCGGTCGTTGTAAATTTTACGCTCAAGCATTTTCGTAATGCCGTTTAAATTTACGTTTTCGTTTTTGTACGCTAGACAGGCCTCGCGTCCTCGCAGCACGCCCACGCCCATCTTTACGTCGCTGATCTGCGTCGTAGCGTGATCTAGCGCGCCGCTGGGACAGGCCAAAACACAAGGGAAAAGGTCGCACAGATAGCAGCCTCGCTCGTGCGCGTCGATATAGGACGTGCCGTTTGAGTAGCCCTGCGCGATGTCTAGCAACCCGATGCTGTGATATGGACAGACCTGCACGCATTGGCCGCATTTTATACAGAGCGATTCGAAATTTTTAACCGCTCCGGGAGGCCGCAAAAAAAGCTCGTCCGCGCGCGTTTTGGGTAAAAAATATCCGATGCCGTAGCCTGCGGCCGCCGCGCCTGCCGTTAGGGCGATAAAATTTCGTCTATTCATAGCGTTGCCTTTTCGGCGTTATTGGGGCGCATTTTAGGAGAGCCGTCCTCTAAAAGCTTAAGCGGCTCGGAAAACGGCGCAAGCTTAGCTAGGAAATTTAGCCCGCTAATCACGGTAGAACCGTAGAAAAAGCGCAGAGCCGGATAGTACTGCCAAAGCTTGTCGGCGTAAACGAAGTGCAAGTATGGCGTATCGCCGATACCGTCTCTATCGACGTCGAGTCCCTCGTATTCGTCGAAATAATTACCGCTCCACTCGTTTAGCTCGATCTTTGAGCCGGGCGTGTCGTTGATAGCCGTTTCCATGTTGCCGATAAAATCATTACCCTTAAACACGCTTTTTTCCTGCGTCGCGTGCATTTGCAGCCCGATGACGTTGTATAAAATTTGATTATTTTCGATCAAATTTACGGTGCCCGGATTTAGCGGCGAGCGGTCGGAGTAGATGCCGCGCGAGTTATACAAAAAGGTATTTTCGCTCACGGTAAAGCCCGAGGTATCTTTTAGCGCGATACCCACGCCAAAGGCTCCGTTTGAGTTGATTATCACGTTTCGGCGCACGAGGGAATTCGTAGAAAACATAAAATACATCCCCACTGCACCCCCGCTAAATTCGTTATCCTCGATGAGGTTACCCGCAGAGTACATCGTATGCACGGCGTAGCGGTTGTTTTGTCCGTAGTTCTTGCGGATTATGTTGTTGCTGGAAAACCACGCTACGATGTCGCGGCTGTTATAGACGTAGTTGCGCTCGATTAAGTTTTCGTGCGAATACCACGCGCGCACGGCGTCGCCGCGTCTAGGCACGTCAAAGCCCTCTTTTGAGGTGATGTTGTTATCTCTGATGACGGCTTGGTTGCATTCTGATAGCTCGATACCGAAAAGCACGTCTTTAAAGCGGTTTTTCTCGACTAAAATATTATTGCCCTTTGCGCAGCTTATGCCCGCATCTAGGTTCATCTGGCTCGTGCCGCTGCCTTCGATGTTTAAATTTATGAGCTTTACGTTTTTTGCCGTTACTTTTATCACGCTTGATTTGCGGTCGCCTCGTATCACGGCGCCATCGCTTTTGCCTATTATCGAGAGCGGCTTATCGACGATTATATTTCCCTCATAAAGTCCGTCGTTTAGGCGCAAGATGTCGCCCGGTTCCGCAGCGTTTATAGCGTCTTGCAGCGGACCGGCGAAGGCCGTCAAATTTAGCGCGAAAAAGAGCAAAAGCTTAAATTTCATTTCGCGTCTTTGAGCTCTTTTTTCTTTGAAAATACGGCTAGTATACAAAGCGCGCTCATAGCCATCATCACCCAAAATCCTATGCTAGGATACGAGTGCGTTGTAAACTGCGCGACCTTGCCGTCGCCAAGCACGGTCGGCATAAACGGTTTTATCTTAAACGCGCCCCACTCTTGCATATTGTGCCCGTACCAGTAAAGCCAGCCCGCAAACGCGCCCATGAAAAGCAGCGGAGCTATGGTCGGAAGCACCATGAGCAGGGAGTTAAATTTGCCGTCGTAGTATAAAAAGGCTAGCATGCAAAGCGTGGAAATAAGCAGATAATAAGGCGCAATCGCGCGCTCGACGTTGCCGCCGTGCTCCATCGGATACATGCCGATGTAGTGGTTTATGGTGTTCATCTCGTGCACGTCGCCGCTGTATCCGTCAACGTGAAAATAAACCGGAATACCGTCTGGAAAGGCGTCTTTTGGGTAGTTTGGCGCTTCAAGCGCGACGTACCAGATAGGAAAAGATGGCGTGCCGATCTCGGCTTTTTGCTCGATCGCTTTTTGTAGGCTGGCTTTTACGTCGTCTGGCATCAAGTGATTTTTGTACTGAAACGAGGTGTAAAGGTCGTAAATTTTATACGAATACCCGGCGAGAGGCTCGCCCGCGGCGATCTTAGCTTTGGCTCCGAAAAAGCCCAGCACCGGGATCGTAAAACAAACGGTCATCAAGACTAACGCGATAATAGTGTAAATTTGATACTTCTTCATCGTTTCTCCTTTATTAAATTTAAAAAATTTTTCGCGAAACACTTTTTAAATTTAACGAAAAAGGCTCGGATTACGCGCTCCGAGCCTTAAATTTAGCGGTTAAATTCGAGCCGCTAAGCTCAAATTTAGACTACATTCCCGCGTTTTCGTCGATCCATTTTAGGTATTCGATGATATCTTTGATCTCTTGATCGCTCATGTGCTGATTAGGCATTCTTAGGTTAAAGTAATCGATCATAGACTTGATATACTCGTCGCCGTAAAATTTAGCTGGATCTTTGATAAAGTCAAACACCCATTTCTCGCCGTTTTCGTGACGCAAAAGAACGCCGGTTAGATCTGGACCCGAGCTAACCTGACCGATGACGTGGCAGCCGTTACAACCGCCTTTTAGATAGGCTTCCTCGCCTTTGGCGGCAGCCGGGCTCATAGGTGTGGCGATCTCTTTAGCGAGATTGTTTTTAGCTCTTAGGCCGACGTCCGCGGTTTTAACCATATACTGCCATACTTGGTACTCCCATAGTATCGCGCCGTTTACGTCGCCTTTTTTGTAGGCTTCGTCGGCTTTTGCTTTTACTTCAGGGATTTTGCCGTACTGATCCAGAGCGTCGGTAACTAGCTCTTTTACCTTAGGATATTTTTCATAATGCTTCTCTTTTAAATACGTAACGACGCTTTGGATAACTTCGTCGGTAGCTTTGTTTGTAGCGATTACTTTATCGTATTCGGCTTTTAGAGCTTCTGGACTTAGGGTTTTTAGCTTGCTTGCTTTGGCGGATTCGTATTTTTTGTTCGGATCTTTAACTAGCAAGTAACCCATCATCTCAAGGTGCAGCGCAGAGCAAAACTCTGTGCAGTAGTAAGGGAATACGCCCTCTTCGTCCGCTACGAAATTTACGGTCGCTGTTTTACCAGGCTCTAAAGACGCGTGGATGTTATAAAGATCCACGGTAAAGCCGTGAGTCTCGTCCTGGGCGCGCTCCAGGTTGGTTAGGTGGATGGTTACGTTGTCGCCTTTATTTACCTCGATATGCTCAGGATTGATGTGGCTTCTGATCATCGTAGCATAGACGGTTACGTTTTTGCCGTTGCGCTCGACTCTTTCTTGTCCGGCAAGAGTTGCGAACGGACTTTCTTTACCGGTGCGAGAGTTTGTTCCCATGGCATAGGTGGTAGCCGGTTTTAGCTTGCTAGCCGCGATCGAAACTACGTCGTGAGGTTCGCCCAGAGGTATCGGCATATCGTATAAAAGCTCCATTTTTGAGCCGGCTATGTCGATTAGCTGGTGGTTTTGCGGGTGAAGAGGGCCGACCGGGTTAAAGCGATCGATCGAAAGTTTATCAAGAGCGATAGCGTATTTTCCCTTAGGTTTTGACGATTTTCCCTCCATAGTATCAAGGTGTCCGATGTTGTAGTGGACGTTGATCCTATCTAGAACTTTTAGATTTTTGTAGTCCCATTTCACGATCTGGCTATCGACGTAAAGAGAGGTATAGATGATGCCGTCTTTTTCGTCAAAAGAGTTGTGCAGAGGTCCAAGGCCAAGTTCGACTTGTCCTTGCAAGCTCTTTGCCATATCAAGCACAGGGATGCCGTACGGATCGGTGCCGGCAAACTCTTTTTTATCGATTAGGTTTTTGATCTTTTTAAAATCATAAACCGTCGCATGAGTATCTAGCTTGCCGCCGATAACGATATAGCGGCCGTCAGGAGTGACGTCTACGCCGTGCGGGCTCTTTGGCTCAGGGATCAAAAATAACGCGCCGGCTTTAACCGCGGCGTCTATGGTAACTACTCTATGACCGTTTATCTCCATGTAGTTTTTCTTATCCTGAGCTAGCTTTTCTAAAATTTGCCAGTTATAAATGTGCAAATAGTCAGTGTCGTTTCTGCTCGCGCCCGCTTCAAACGGAGGCAAGCCCTTTTCGATACCGCCCGTATACATCTCGGAGTTTATCGAGTTTGTAAACGCCCAACCGAAACTCTCGCCCTTACCGGCGTCGCTTAGGTCCTGCCAGTACGGAGGAAGCTCGAGCGAGAAGGATGCTTTCTCGTCTATCTTACCTTTTGGATAGTCAAATTTCCAAAACGTTACCGCGCCGCGGTATGCGCTTTCGTACTCGTCTATCGAGTGGTAGCCGTTATCTAGCGGAGCCGCGTACTGCGCCGCTTCGATGACGTATTCGCTATTTGGAGTGATGAAGCTGCCGCCGTGTTCGCTTTTTACGATTGGATTAACGACGATTTGAGTAGTTTCGAAATCGTGCAAATTTATAACCGCGATGCGAGGGTTGGCTTTGTCGTTGATGAAAAGATAATCGCCGACGTATTCGCCGTTTTTCTCGGTTAAAGCAGGGTGGTGAGTGTCGCCCCACGTGATTTGTTTGCCTCTGATGGCGCCGCTTTTTAGGATGGCTTTAGACTCCTCGTCGTAGCCGTATCCCTGCCAAGGCTCGGGCGTAAAGACGCCGATATACTTGTAAATCCTCATTGAAGGCACGCCGTAAACCATTACCTGTCCGCTTTGGCCTCCTGAGGAAAATACGATGTAGTCGTCTTTTTTACCGCTTGGCTGATATGTTTTAGCGGCCGCTAGGATGTCTTTTTCCGTTAGCCCGCGCGCTTTCATGATAGCTTGCAAATCGCTATCCGCCGCACACGCACTGCTAACGGAAAACGCGAGGCCCGCAGCCGCAACGATACCGCAACTAAGTAGTTTGTTCATTGAAAATCTCCTTTCCTAAGATTTTTTCTTGTAAATTTGGATCTCGCCGTTTATGCTAACGGCTATGACGCTATCTTCGTCGTTAAAAATTTTTATCACGGCGTCAGAGTTTTTGCCTATTTTTTCTATCTGTTTAAATTCCGCGTCGCTTCGTAAAATTTCGCCGTTTCCAAGCCCGACATAAACTTTATCCTGCACGACCAGCAGGCTTTTAACGCGCGAATTTGAGATTTTGTAAATTTGGACGATTAGGTTCGGGGCGGCTTTGGTCTCTGTGCTCGCCGAGTTTTTTGTTTCTAAATTTGTAGAGTTCATCAAAATTGCGTTTGTTGTGCCGCTAGTCAAATTTAGATCCGCTTTGTTTTGCGCGTTTTTGACGGCGGTTAAATTTGAGCTAGAGTTGTCTTTGCCGTTTGTTTGCGTCAAATTTGCTTCGGTATCCAAATTTGTTGTACCAGTTTGCTTGCTTGCTAACTTTTTGTTCGTCAAATTTTCCCCAGCGTCAAATTTGAGGCTCGCTATCTCGCCGCTAGCAAGCCCGAAAATCACGCCTGAGCTTATCTCCGCCGCGCTCAAAGCTACGGATTTTAATCTGCCTAGATTTTTTGCCTTCATGGTGCTTAAATTTACGCTAAAAACCGATCTATCCCAGCTAGTTATCAGTGCGGCGTCGCTTAAAATTTGACAGGTTGCGATATGGTATGCGCCGTCAAGATTTGCGCGCGTCAGCTTTTTTGACGCAAGATCGTAGGAGATAAAGGCGTCTTTGCCGGCGACTGCGTAAATTTTGCCGTTTGCGACGTGAAGGTGCGTTATCTGCGTATCAAGGCTTAAATTTGAAAGATTTAGCATGCCGGCAAAAGAGCTAAAATCATCGTTAAATTTAGCTATCTCGCCGCCAGCAAATCCTGCATATAAATTTGCGTGGTCAAAGGCTAGCGAGGTTATCTCGTCTGTTTTAAAGTCAAATTTGTTTATGGTTTTTAGGTCTTTTTTATTAAGTATGTTTAGCGAATTTTTGGTATCGTAGACGGGTAGGGTTTTGTTTTGCTCGCTATAGGCGCAGCTTTTTACGTCGAGACTAGCCGTAGCACTAAAATCGCTTGCGAAGGAGAAAACAAATAGAGCGCATACGAGCGCTATAATTTTCATAAATGTCTTTCAAATTTAAATTTTCTATTAATGAAACTATACAACCGGAAGGCTTAAAGTATATTGATTTAAATCAAAATCGTTAATAATTGAGCATAAAAAAATATCTCTGTGTTATAACGTAACACTCATAACAACTAAATAATAAAGCTGTTATTATTTCAGATTTTCCAGCGTTTTTTTGATATTTTGCGCCGTTAGATTGGAGATCTCGGCGACGAATTTATCGTTTTTATCTAGTACGTATAGCGAGGAGCTATGAGCGACGGAGTACTCCATGACCGATTTTTCCAGCAGCACCTTTTGATACTTCACGCCGTAGCTTTTTGCAACATTAGGCAGATTGTCTAATACTATGCCGTAAGAATTCGGATAAAAATACTTTGCGTACTCATCGACGTTTTTAGGCTCGTCGCGCTCCGGATCGAGAGTGACGAAAATCACGACGATATCGTCTCTTTTAAGCTCGTTTAACACGCCGCTTAAGATACCTAAAGTCGCAGGGCAGACGTCCGGACACGAGGTGTAGCCAAAGTATATAATCTTATTTTTACCCTCAAAGCTCTTTAGACTCACCGCGCCGTTTGTGCCCTTGCCGGTAAAATCGTAATTTTTTAGACCCTCGGCGACGTTTGCGCTTTGACCGTTAGGGGCGTATTTGTTTGAATAAAATGCGAGATAACCTACGCCAAGAACCGTTAAAATCAGTATAAGTACGATAAGAAGCTTTTTCATCATCCGCCCTTTCAAGTGAAATTTGCATCTACTGATGCAAGTCGAAGTCTATATAAAGTCCGCTTTTTTTACCGTTTTCTAGCACCTCGAAACGGTACCTCATGATGTTTATCAGGCACGCGCTTAGCACGATGTTTGATATGTAGGCGTTGTCGCGTTTTTCTACTTCGGCCTTAATCATACCCATGTCCATATTTACGCCGTGGATCTCAAGGCTCGGGTTTTTAAACCCTTCTAGCCCCTCGATGCGCACTAGCGTAGGCTGCATAGTGTAAACGGGCTTTGGCGAGAGGCTAAATTTAACCGTCTTGCCGCGAAACTCTACGCCGCATGAGTGCTCGGCGTTCATATCGCAGGGAAGCGGGGTTAAATTTGCCCCCACGTCCTCTGCGCTCAAAAAGTCCTCTTGTGCTTGCGGTTTAAAAAACAGGTACGCCGAAGTACCCAAAACGCCGACTAGAAGGACTAAAATAATGAGAAATTTTTTCATTAATGCTTGTGGTGTCCGCCGTGATCGTGTCCGTGTTCGCCGTCTTTTTTAGCTACGACCGCTTTTGCGACGATATCTTTTAGCTCGAGTTTTTGTCCGTTATCAAACTCTAGCGTAGCGTCTAGTTTGTCGCCTTCCTTGATCGGAGCTTTGATATTCATCAGCATTACGTGCAGACCGCCCGGTTTTAAATTTGCCTCGCCCATCGCAGGCACCTCGATATTTTCTATTTGCACCATCTTTTTCATGCCGTCTACTTCTTTGTGCGTATGTATCTCGCCCGTAGCGGCCGCCGGAGAGCTAGCGCCGACTAGTTTTACTGGCTTATCTGTGTTATTTTTGATGTCGAAAAACAGAGCCGTATTTTTTGCGCCGGGAGGTGTAGCCTTGGCGTAGATATCAACGATCTCGATATCTGCGGCATTTGCAAAGCCCAAAGAGGCGGCTAATAGAGATAAAGCTAAAAATTTGCTTTTCATTTTTTGCGTCCTTTATGTATAATTTTGATATTCGCTATTGTAACACAAAATAAAAGCTTTTTAAAATTTTTAAGAGAAAATGTAATATAATTCTGGCCTTTATTACGAAAATACTCAACGTTAGGGAAATTTTGAAAAAATTACTCGGCTTACTTATTTTTTATGCTTTTTTTTCTCAAATTTTACTCGCCGAGGCTTTAGCGGACGCAAATTTGACGGGCGCTAAATACTGGCTAAAAAAGCTAGGCGCAGCCGACGTCAGATACGGCTACTACGAGGCTAAGACCAAAATCATCGTCGTAAATAAAGCGCAAAAAACCCTGCAAAGCTTCGAGTATGCAGGCGGCGCGCTGAAGGAAATTTTCTCGCAAAGCGTGATAACGGGCAAAAGCGGGGATAAATTTAAAGAAGGCGACCTAAAAACGCCGGTCGGAGTTTATGACGTTACCGATAAATTTACGCCGTCCGATCCCTTTTACGGGCCGCTCGCTATGTCGCTATCATACCCGAACGCCCACGACAAAGCCGCTCAAAAAACGGGCGGAGGCATCTGGATACACGGTCTGCCGATGAAAGGCAAACGCGACGATGAAGTAAAAACGCGCGGCTGCGTGGCGTTTAACAACGACGCGCTGGTAAAATTCGGCAAACTAATCGGCAGCGAGGGCGTCGTGATAATCAGCGAAAGCCAGAAGGTAGACGCTAGCAAAGACGACATCGCGCGCGTGCTGGCGCATCTGCACGAATGGCTGCAGGCGTGGCGAGATAACGAAACTAAAATTTACCTCGGCTTTTACGCGGACGAATTTGTAAAGATAGAGGGCAAAAATGCGCTAACGAGAGCCAAATTTGCCGAAAATAAAAAGAGAATTTTCGCGCTAAACGAAAAAAAGAGCATAAAAGCTTCAAATTTTAGCGTGACGCCGTATCCAAACGTCAAAGGGCAAAATCTTTTTAGGGTGGTTTTTGATGAGGATTACGCTGCGCCTAGTCACGAATTTAAAGGAAAAAAAGAGCTCTATGTGCGCCTAGATAAAGATAAATTTAAAATCTTAACGGAGAAGTAAATGCAAGAAAAAAAAGAAATAGTAAAAAATCAAATCGAGGAAATTTTAAAGGCTAGGAGCGAGTTTTTCGCCGAGCTAGACCGCCAGGTGCCAAAGGTTGCGGGCACGGACGTGTTTGACTTTGCGGCGGTTAAGGAAGCTGATCTAAAGGCTCTCTACGCCAAATTTTACTCTTACGATTATAGTATTAGGAAGCTACTTCCTAACGTTTATGAGGCGTTTGGTGTAAAATTTAATGTCTGAACTCGTTTTAAACAGATCCGCCTACATCCATAATCTAACCAAAATTTGCGCCAAAGCAGGCGGCAAAGATCGCGTGATTTTGGTGCTAAAAGACAATGCCTACGGTCACGGAGCGGCGCTTGTGGGGCGTGAGGCGGCGAGCTACGGTATTAAATTTTGTGCGGTCAAAAACGAAGTCGAGGCGCGCGAGCTGGAGCCGTTTTTCGAGCATATTCTCATCCTTTCGCATATTCCTAACGGCGGCGAGAGCGAGCGATTTATCTACTCAGTAAACGACATTTCGCTGATTGCTAAATTTAAAAAAGGCGCACGCGTGCATATCGCCGTCGATACGCTCATGCACCGAAACGGCGTCTCGGTGGGCGAAGTGCGCGCGGCATGCGAGTCGGCCTTGGCGCACGGACTGCAAATTTGCGGCGCATTTACGCACTTTAGAAGCGCCGAAGAGCTTAGTAGCGATTATTTCGTGCAGAGGCGAAATTTCGCCGCGGCAAAAGCCGTGGTGCGCGAAATTTGCGGCGACGGTTTGGTCTTTCACTCGCATAACTCTGCTGCGACCGAGCGCTTCGGCGAGCTAGCGGACGAGTACGTGCGCGTGGGCATCGCCGCCTACGGCTACGCGCAGTTTGACGATAGTTTGGGGCTAAAGCGCGTGGCGTCGCTCTGGGCGCATAAAGTTAGCGGTAGAGTACTAAAAAAAGGGCAATGCGCGGGCTACGGCGCTAAATTTTGCGCGAGCGAGGATATGCAAATCGCCGTTTACGACCTGGGCTACGGCGACGGGCTGCTGCGATACACGGGCGAGGGCGAGCTAAAGACGGCGGGCGGACAGCGACTGCTTGGCAAAATGTCGATGGATAGCTTTTGCTGCGAAGACGCGGGCGATAGAATTTGCGTATTTGACGATGCGCGCGTTTGGGCGGATTTTTTCGGTACGATCAGTTATGATGTTTTGACTAAGCTTTCGCCTAGTATCTCAAGGCGGTTTGAGTAAAACTTCTCGCAAGTCCGCTTGAGCTCGCAGGTAGCAAACCCTGCGTGCAGAACTAGTGACAAAAGCTAGCTTTTCAAATTTATGAGCTTAGTCTGCTATCTTCAAAAACGTAAATTTGCCGTCTGATTCAAATTTACGCCGAATTTTGCCTATACCAGCCCGTGGTTTTGTAAATTTAAGACATCGTTTGGCGGTAAAAAATTTATCGCTTTTTTCTTGGGCGGCATCGTGCTAATTTTTTTGATTACCGATTTGTAGCCCGCCATATCAGCGGGCAAAGCATTTTATGTTTTAAGGCGTTATCGTATTTGTTCTTATGCCTCTACGCCCGCGTTTTAATTTGGATTTGCGATAAAATCGGACAAGATTCCATGCGGCTAAATTTTCGTAGCGGCGTCAAATTTACGCAGGGTTAGCGTGGGTCGTTTGGATTTTTAAAGCCGCGACGTAAATTTGCCGCCATGCGAATTTGCATTCCGCCAATTCTCAAATTTACTTTAAAATATCTTCAAGCGCCGTTTTTAGATCGCTAAATTTAAAGCTAAATCCGCTCTCTATCAAGGCTTTGGGATAGACTTTCGCACCCTCAAGTAGCACGATTGATCCCTCGCCAAACATCAAATTTAACGCAAATTTAGGCACTTTAAAAAACGTCGGTCGCCCCAAAACCTCGCCTAAAATTTGAGTAAACTTGACGTTGGTGCTAGGGTGTGGCGAAACGAGATTAAAGACGCCGCTTTGACGGTTTTGTAGGGTAAATTTAAACGCTTCCAGCAAATCAGCGATGTGAATCCAGCAAAACGCCTGCTCTCCGCTACCGAGCTTTCCGCCAAGACCGAGCCTAAATGCGGGCAGCATCTTAGCCAGTGCGCCACCTCGCCCCAGCACCACGCCTAGGCGAAATATCGCCGTTTGCGTCCGCGCTTTGGCGGCCTCGCTCTCCCACTCGCATGCTAGTTCGCCCAAAAATCCGCGGTCAAATTTGACCGAGCTCTCGTCGTGACTAAGGCCGTTTTCGTAGATACCCACAGCCGAAGCGCTGATGAAAAAGGGCGGATTTTCTAGCTCGTTTATAGCGCAAACCAGCGCGCGAGTCGTCTCTATCCTGCTTGCGCGAAGCTGCTTTTTATACGCCTCGCTCCACCTTGCGGCGATAGAAGCGCCTGCTAAATTTATAACCGCATCGCAGCCGCCGATGAGGTTTTTGAGCGCGTCTTTGTCTGCGTAGGCGGCTCGCGGTATGGCTACGACCTCGTGACCTTTGGCTCTAAAAAATCTGCAAAGCTCGCCGCCGATAAATCCGCTCGTGCCGTTTACGGCTATTTTCATATTTTGCCTTTTTGATAAATTTTTATTTTGACGCGTACGGCTAAATTTGACGCGACGCAGGGTTAAATTTAGCGTTAAATTTAACGCTCAAGCCATTTCGCTTAAATTTGCCGGCAAAACGAGGGCTTAAATTTGCCGTCAAATTTACTTTCTAAAATACTCTTTCACGCCGTTTTCGCCATCTAGTTGCGAGCGTAAATTTTCTAGCGCGGCGATACGATCTTGGGTGCTCGGGTGTGTGCGAAATAGCGAACCCAGCGCGCTTTTTACGCCGCTAAATGGATTTATGATAAACATATGCGCGCTTTGTTCGTCGGCGTTTGCCATCACACGTCCGCGCGCGTAGTCCTCGAGCTTTCGCAGCGCGCCGGCTAGGTGCTGGGGCTTGCCGGTTATCATCGCTGCGCCCCTATCGGCCTCAAACTCCCGCGCCCGCGAGATCGCCATGCGTATGATCGTGGCGGCTAGCGGCATGATGACGGCTAGGGCGATTAACATTAGCGGATTTTGCTTGCCTTGACGGTTTGCCGCGCCAAACTGCGCGAAATTTGCCAGTATCGCGATCGCTCCCGCAAAAACCGCCGCGATAGAGCCCGTTAGGATGTCGTAGTGGCGCACGTGACTTAGCTCGTGAGCTAGCACGCCCTCGATCTCGTCTTTGTTTAGTATATTTAGCAGTCCCTCGGTCACGGCTACCGCGGCGTGGCTAGGGTTGCGACCCGTGGCAAATGCGTTTGGTACGGCTTCTGGGATGATGTAGATCTTTGGCATCGGCAAATTTGCCTTCGCGCAAAGCTCGCGCACGATCTGATAAAGTCCCGTCGCATGCGCCTCGTCAACGGGTACGGCTCGGTAGTGCTTTAGCACGAGGGTGTCCGAGAAAAAATACGAAAAGAAGTTCATCCCAAGCGCAGCTAAAAATGCCACCAGCATGCCGCTAGTGCCGCCTATCGCGCCGCCCACGGCTACGAAAAGCAGCATTAGCACTGTCATCAAAAATGCGGTTTTAAAAAGTTCCATTTGTTTCCTTTGCTCGTAAAATTTTACGAAAATATCTCGCCGCGGTCTTTTATCTTTTCTATGAGGGCGAAAATATCTTTCTCCGCCATGCGCATCGGAGCCGAGCCCAGCGCGCCTAGATCGTTTAGATAAATCGCATCGTCCGAGTTTAATTTTATAAAAAATCCCAGGTCGCCGTCTTGGCCTATCATATAAAAATTTGGCTCATAAAGCGCTACTTCGTAGGTTTCGTTTCGCTCGGCAAGAGACGCGCGCCCGTATAGATACGCACCCGCTCCCGCTTCGTTAAAAACCTCCACGCACTCCTCGCCCTCGATATTTTCTAAAAATTTCAGATATAACGGCGGAAATTTTATCATCGTTTATCCTTGCCTATTACGGCGGTTTTAAATATCGCGGCGTCCGCGCCAGTCTCGCTAAGCGCGGCTAGCTCGCTTTGGCTCTCTATAATAACACAAATTTGAGCGTCAAATAGATAATCCTGTGCCAGTTTTGCCGTTTTGCCGGCAAGCTCGCGGGGCACGACGATAAATTTCGCTCCGGCCGCGTTTGCGACGATGATTTCGTTTAGATTTTCCGTCTCGACGCAAAACTGGGCGCCGAGCTCCTGCGCGCGCTCTATCGCTGCTGCGTCAAATTTAAACAAATTTTGTTTGCCCGCTTCGATCTGCTCTACGTTTTCGCGCCAAAACAGCGGCTCATAGGGTACTAGCTCGTGGCCTATTAGTTTCATTTTCTATCCTTTATACAGTCCTCGCAGACGTATCCGCCGCCGCTTATTACGGCGTCTTTTGCCTCTATAAAGGTGCCGCATTTTTTACATTCGACGAAATTTTCGGCATCTTTGTCTTCTTTTTTTGCGCCGCCTTTTACGCCTCTTTTGACGCGGGTTTTAAAAAATATCATATAAATCGCGATTAAAACCGCTAAAAAAGCCAAAATTTTAAATAACATCGCCGCCCTTTATAAATACGTAATTTCGGTTGCCGCGCCCGTAAATTTGAGCATTGAGCCCCTCTAGCTCACTTTGCACGCTGCTTCCTTTGTAGAGTAAAATTTGAGTTTGCGCGTCAAAAAAGCCGTTGCAAATCCCAAGTAAATCTTTCGTTTTCATCAGCGCGCGGCTCGTGATCAGCTGCGCCGCAAAGGGCTCGCCGTCCTCGATCTTACAAGATTTTACGCGCACGTTTGTTAAATTTAGCTCAGCCTTGACATAGCTTAGAAACGCCGATTTTTTCGGGCTAGGCTCAAAGAGATGCCACTCGCACTCCCTTAAAATCATCGCGAGAAATATCGCGGGAAAGCCCGCTCCGCTGCCCACATCGATCGCCGTTTTAGCGTCCAAAATTTGCGGGAAAATTTCAAGCGGAGCTATGCTATCGGCTATCTGCTCGTTTAAATTTTTGTAGCTAGTTAGGCTGTGCACGCGGTTAAATTTAGCCAAAATTTCGCTAAATTTCGCCGTTTGCGCATCAAAGTCCCTCGGCAGGTCAATTTTCATCTAGCATATGCCCCATCTGCTCTTTTTTCACGCGCAGGTAGTTTTCGTTAAATTTGTTCGCGTGTATGACGATCGGCACGCGAGAGACGATTTGCACGCACTTTAGTCCCGACAGTTTTTTCGGGTTATTGGTTAGCAAATTTATCTTTTCGATGCCGAAGTGCTTTAAGATAAAATCCACGATCTCGTACGTGCGCTCGTCGGCCTTAAAGCCTAGCTGATGGTTTGCCTCGATGGTGTCAAGGCCCTCGTCTTGCAGGTGATAGGCGTTTACTTTGTTTAGTAGGCCGATATTTCGCCCCTCTTGGCGTAGATAAATCACCATGCCGCCGTGCTCCTCGATGTATTTTAGGCTGGCCTCTAGCTGGTCGCGGCAGTCGCACTTGAGACTACCGATCGCATCGCCCGTTAGGCACTCGGAGTGGATGCGGACGTTTACGACCTCGCCGAAAGGTTTTTTATATATCGCCAAATGTTCCTTCTCGCCCTCCTTAAAGGCCTTTATCTCGAATATCCCGAAACGAGAGGGTAAATTTGCCGTATTTGAAAGCTCGATATTCATAAATTTTTAACTCCTATTATGTTACACTAAGCGTAAATTGTAGCGAAGTAAAAGGAAAATTATGTTTAAACGTTTTAGAAGGCTCAGGATAAATCCCGCAATCAGAGAGATGGTGCGCGAAACTAGCGTTTGCGCGAGCGATTTTATCTATCCGCTTTTCGTCGTCGAGGGCAAGGGTGTGAAAAAAGAGATAAGCTCGATGCCGGGCGTCTTTCAGATGAGTTTGGACGAAATTTTAAAAGAGTGCGAAATCGTACGAAATTTGGGCATAAAAGCGGTTATTTTATTTGGAATCCCTAGCCTAAAAGATAGCGTAGGCAGCGACGCTCTAAGCGACGAGGGTATCATAGCGACCGCGCTTCGAGCGATAAAGGATAAATTTCCTGATCTGGTCGTGATAACAGATCTTTGCTTTTGCGAGTACACCGATCACGGTCACTGCGGCATCCTAGATCACGTCCACCAGACCGTCGATAACGACGCGACGCTAGAGATCTCCGCTAAACAAGCTCTGATTCACGCCAGAAACGGCGCCGATATGATCGCTCCAAGCGGTATGATGGACGGCATCATCGCTACCTTGCGCGGTGCGCTGGATTTGAGCGGATACGAAAATTTGCCGATTATGGCGTATTCGACCAAATTTGCTTCGGCGTACTACGGGCCGTTTCGCGACGTAGCGGAGAGCGCGCCAAGTTTCGGCGATAGAAAGAGCTACCAGATGGATCCCGCAAACCGCCTGGAGGCCGTGAGCGAGAGCCTAGAAGACGAGGCGCAGGGGGCCGATATCTTGATGGTAAAGCCCGCCCTTGCGTATCTAGACATAATCCGCGATCTGCGCGAGGCTACGAGACTGCCGATCTGCGCGTATAACGTGAGCGGCGAATACGCTCTGCTAAAAGCCGCAGCAAAAGCGGGCGTCATCGACTACGAGCGCGTGATGATGGAGACGCTAGTCGGGTTTAAGAGGGCGGGGGCTGACCTGATAATAAGCTATCATGCCAAAGAAGCCGCTGCTTTACTAAGAAAATAGCGGCTCGTCTCGCGAGTATCTTTGCTTGATTTCGTAAATTTCGCCCTGCGATAGGCTACATGCCTTATCTTGGGACGAAATTTACTTCAAAACAAGCAAATCTATCTCGCGATACTTCGCCTTGAAAATTTGTGGGCAAATTTGGGAATTTAAGGGGGGCAAAATGCGGCACTTTTTGACGTTAAACGATTTTAGCAAAGACGAAATCATCGAAATTTTAAATTTGGGCTTGCAGATAAAAAAAGAGGCAAAGGCGCGAGATTTTAAGCCGTATCTAAAAGATCAAAAACTGGCGATGATATTTGAGAAAAGCTCGACTAGAACGCGCGTGAGCTTTGACGTGGGGATGAACGAGCTTGGCGGGCACGCGCTGTTTCTCAGCTCGAGCGACATCCAGATCGGGCGCGGCGAACCGATAAAAGACACCGCGCGCGTGATCTCGCGAATGTGCGATCTCATCATGGCTCGCGTTAATCGCCACGAAACGCTAGAAGAGCTTGCCAAATTTAGCCGCGTACCCGTGATAAACGGCCTTAGCGATAAGTTTCATCCCGCGCAGCTGATGGCCGATCTCATGACGGCGGTCGAATGCGGACTAAAAATAGACGAGATAAAAGCGGCGTTCGTGGGTGACGGCAACAACATGGCTCACTCGTGGCTGATGCTAGCTAGCAAGCTTGGCTTTGAGCTAAGGATCGCTACGCCCGCGGGCTACGAGCCGGACGCCGACATTGTAAATTTAGCGATGAAAAACGCTCAAATCTCGGGAGCCAAAATTTATCTAACCCACGATGTAAAAGAGGCCGTATCGGGCGCTAACCTCGTTACTACCGATACTTGGGTCTCGATGGGGCAAGAGGCCGAAAAAGAAAAGCGCTTAAAAGACTTCGCCGGCTTTTGCGTGGATGAAAATTTGATGAGTTTAGCCGCACCGCAAGCGATATTTTTACACTGCTTGCCGGCTTACCGCGGATACGAGGTGAGCGAGGAGGTGTTTGAAGCGCATGCGGATGAGATTTTTGCCGAGGCGGAAAATCGCCTGCACGCGCAAAAAGGCGTGATGGTTTGGCTCGATCGCCGCAGAAATGGGTAAGTTAAGGAAGTAAATGAAAGAAAAAAATCTACAAAAAACGTACGAAAAAATCGACGAAATTTCGGGCGAGCTCGGGATAAAAGAGGGCGAAAAAACGATATTTGAGATCGTGCCGACGAGCGATCCGAGTCAAATGAGCCTCAGCCTAAAAAGCGGCTCGTGGGACGGAGTGGAGCCGTGGTTTGGCATTGACGAAAATCAAAATTTGCACACGATGGTTTCGTTAAAATCGCTCTCGCAGCTCATCGAAGCCTACCGTAACGTCCAAAAAGAAAATTTCGAGCTAAGGCTTGAAAAGACGATCTGGCAAAACGTGCCGATAGACTTCGCCGACGTTTGGGTCGTGGCGATGGACGAGATACGCAAGATCGCCGCAAAAAATAAAAATAAAAAAAGCATAGACGTAAATTTGGAAAAACTGGTAAAGGGTATCAAAAAGCAGTATCCGAATTTGTTCGTCGATATGCAGAATTTAATGAAAAACGCGAGGAATAAAACGCTATGATAGATTTTGACGCTTACGTGAAGTATTCGCGCCCGGGACCGCGCTACACGAGCTATCCGACCGCGCCCGAGTTTAGCGATAAATTTAGCTACGAGGACTACCTGCGGGAGCTAAAAAACCGCGACGCCTCGCGCCCGCTTTCGCTTTATTTGCACCTGCCGTTTTGCCGCAGCGCCTGTTATTTTTGCGGTTGTAACGTGATTTATACGAGCAAAGAGGACCGCAAAACGCGCTATATGCAGTATCTGCAAAAAGAGCTTGACCTACTAGCGGCAAATCTCGACACGAGCGCGCCGGTGCTGCAAATGCACTTTGGCGGCGGCACTCCGACCTTTTACGGTGCGGATCAGCTCGATGAAATCATCAAAATGATAAAGGCTAAATTTAAAAACTTCTCGCCAGAGGCTGAAATCAGCTGCGAAATCGACCCGAGATTTTTAACGCCCGAGCAGCTTGACGTGCTGATTTCGCACGGCTTTAACCGCGTTAGCTACGGCGTGCAGGACTTTGATGAGCGGGTGCAAAAAGAGATCCACCGCATCCAGCCCTACGAAATCACCAAAAACGCCGTGGATATGGCGCGCGCCAAGGGCATAAACTCGATAAATATGGACCTTATCTACGGCCTTCCGTATCAGACGCTAGAGAGTTTTAAAGCGACGCTGGATAAGGCTCTGACGCTATCTCCGGACCGCCTCGCGGTGTTTAACTACGCGCACGTGCCGTGGATAAAAAAATCTATGCGTAAATTTGACGAAGCTACGCTGCCTAGCCCTAAAACCAAGCTTGAAATTTTAAAATACACGGCCGAGTTTTTTATCAAAAACGGCTACAAAATGATCGGTATGGATCACTTTGCAAAGCCCGGCGACGAGCTTTTTGCCGCACTTGCTAACGGCACGCTTCATCGTAACTTCCAAGGCTACACGACCAAAGGCGGAGCCGATCTCATCGGCATCGGACTAACTAGCATAGGCGAGGGGCAAAGATACTACGCGCAAAATTTCAAGGACATGGACGAATACGAAAAAGCCCTGGATAGCGGCGTTTTGCCGTATTACAAGGGCATATATTTAACTGGCGACGATCTAATCAGAAAAGCCGTGATCATGAGCCTGATGAGTAACTTTGCGCTTGATATCAAGGCGGTCGAGGCCAAATTTGACATCAAATTTTTCGAGTATTTTAAGGATGATTTGGTCGAGCTTGAAAATTTGAGCGAATTCGTAACCGTAACACCTGAAAAAATCAGCGTAAACGAGACCGGCACGCTAATCATCCGCAATATCGCGATGTGCTTTGACGCGTATTTGAAAAAAATACCGGAAAATTTACGCCGATTTTCTAAAACGGTTTGATGGGCGGACATGTTTAAATTTAGCGAAATTTCAGATAAATGCGTAAAATGCGGCAAATGCATCCAAGTCTGCACGATCCACAAGATAAACTCCGACGAAACGACCTCTCCGCGCGGTTTTTTGGATCTCGTGGGAGCTTATGAGCGCGGCGAGCTAAAGCTTGATAAAAGCGCAAAAAATATCTTTGAGAGCTGTTTTTTATGCACGAGCTGCGTCGAGGTCTGTCCAAACTCCTTGCGCGTGGATACGGCGATAGAAAACGTCCGACGCGACATCGCCGATAAATTTGGCATCGCGTGGTATAAAAAGGCGTTTTTTTGGTTGCTGCGTCATCGTGCGGTTATGGATTTGGCGGCAAAGCTGGGATATGTGTTTCAAAGCTGCGCGTTTAAGATTCGCGAAGGCGCGATGAGCCCGAGATTTAGCCTGCCGATGGTGAAAAAAGAGCGGCTTTTGCCAACCGCTAGCAAAAAGAGCTTTTTAAACTCGCACGCCGAGTTTATCGATAACGGCGGTGATAAAACTATCGGCGTTTTTATCGGATGTATGGGAAACTACGCGTATACGGGCATCGGCGAGGCTCTCGTTAAGATAGCTCGCGAGCTAGGATTAAATTTAAATTTGATGAAAAAACAGGCCTGTTGCGGCGCGCCGGCGTATTTTACGGGGGATTTTGCGACGGTTGAGGTTTTGGCAAAGCGAAATATCGAGTATTTTGAAAAAATGCTGGGCGAGCTAGACGCTATCATCGTGCCTGAGGCGACCTGTTCGGCGATGATAAAGATCGACTATGAGCACTTTTTTCATGACGACGAGCAGTGGCGAGAGCGAGCAAAAGCTGTGAGCAAGAAGATATTTTTAGCGACGGAGTACTTTGAAAAATTTACAAATTTAGCTGAAATTTTGGCCAAAAAGGGTAAAAACTTGACATCCGTTACCTACCACGACCCTTGTCATGCTAGAAAAATGCAAGGCGTCTTTAAAGAGCCTCGCAAACTGCTCGCTCAAAACTACGAAATGACCGAAATGGAAGATCCAAACGAATGTTGCGGTTTTGGTGGAGTGACGATGCAGTCTGAAAAATATCATCTAAGCCGCGCAGCCGGACAAAGAAAATCAGAAATGATAAAAAACTCGGGCGCAAAGATCGTAAGCGCCGAGTGTAGCGCCTGTAAAATGCAAATTTCAAATGCGCTACATATCGGTGGCTCAGACGTGAAGTGCGAGAATCCGATAGAACTAATCGCAAAAGCGCTCGGCTAAAGCTCGGTGCTTAGTTTATATTTTTTATAGTATAATGACGAGACGGTCGTCGGGCGCCGCCAAATTTTGATAAATAATATAAGGAAATTCGTGAAAAAAGCGATAGTCGTCGTTTTGATGTTTTTTAGCGCACTGTTTGCAAACGACGAATATCATATTTTTGTGAGCGCTTTTGGCGACGACGTAAGCGAAAAAGCAATAGAAAGCGCGAGAGTAGCCGTCGAAAGAAAAGTAGGCAGCTTTGAGGGCGTCGAAAAGGTCGTTAGCGGTAAATTTGGTAGATACCGCGCCATAGCGATAAGAACAAAGCCGCTAAGCGGAGAAAAAATTAAAATTTTAATTAATAAAATAAAATCCTTAGGATACAAAGAGGCGTACGCCGGGATAGTAAAAAATGAAAACAACGACGATAAAGGCGCCCTTGATTCTAAAACCACTGCAGAAGAAAAAGACGTAAATATGCCGAAAAAACGAGGATTAAGAAAGAAGCCGGATCTATTTTTTAAAGAGGCTCCGGAACCAATGGGCTAAAATTTAGCTTGCATGTGCGGCTAAATTCTAATTTTTTATCCTTATTTCGAAAAAATTTTAAAAAAAGCTTGACTTTGAAAAGAAATTGGGCTATAATCCAACTTTCATAAATCAGGATGCTGGTGTAGCTCAGTTGGTAGAGCTACTGCCTTGTAAGCAGTGGGTCGGCGGTTCAAGTCCGTTCACCAGCTCCATTTCATAACAGTGTTTGACCAGAAATACCATTGCAAAGCATTTATTTTTTAAAATAGGGTGAGATACTCAAGTGGCCAACGAGGGCAGACTGTAAATCTGCTGACTATGTCTTCCGTGGTTCGAATCCACGTCTCACCACCATGCTACGCGCGGGAGTAGCTCAGTTGGCTAGAGCATCAGCCTTCCAAGCTGAGGGTCGCGGGTTCGAGCCCCGTTTCCCGCTCCAGATTTTGGAACTAAACTGGGAGCTGTAAGATGATAAAAATATTAAATTTTATACATTTTCTACGGCACACCTTTTTAATTTCATTTAGTTGTTTATGCTTTTTCAAAAATTCTCTAATGCCAAGAGTTTGACGCTCATATGGCTCAGAGGTAGAGCACTTCCTTGGTAAGGAAGAGGTCGCGGGTTCAAGTCCCGCTATGAGCTCCACGGATTTTAGAGAAGAAAAATTAAGCATAAATTTAAAACGCAAATATCATTACGGAGGAAGAGATGGCAAAAGAAAAATTTTCACGTAACAAGCCACACGTAAACATTGGTACTATCGGTCACGTTGACCATGGTAAAACAACTTTGACAGCTGCAATTTCTGCTGTTCTTTCAAGAAAAGGTCTTGCTGAACTAAAAGACTATGATAATATCGACAACGCTCCAGAGGAGAAAGAGCGCGGTATTACCATCGCTACTTCTCACATTGAGTATGAGACTGAAAATCGCCACTATGCTCACGTTGACTGCCCAGGCCACGCCGACTATGTTAAAAACATGATTACCGGTGCGGCTCAAATGGACGGTGCTATCCTAGTTGTTTCTGCTGCTGACGGCCCAATGCCTCAAACCAGAGAGCACATCTTGCTATCTCGCCAAGTAGGCGTTCCATATATCGTTGTTTTCATGAACAAAGCTGATATGGTTGACGATGCTGAGCTTCTTGAACTAGTTGAGATGGAAATTCGCGAGCTTCTAAACGAGTACGACTTCCCTGGTGACGATACTCCAATCGTAGCAGGTTCGGCTCTACAAGCTCTTAATGAGGCTAAGGCTGGAACAGACGGCGAATGGTCTGCAAAGGTTCTTGAGCTTATGGCTAGAGTTGACGAGTATATCCCAACTCCAGTACGCGCAACAGATAAAGATTTCTTGATGCCTATTGAGGACGTTTTCTCTATTTCTGGTCGCGGTACGGTTGTTACCGGTAGAATTGAAAAAGGTGTGGTAAAAGTCGGCGATACCATCGAAATCGTAGGTATTAGACCAACTCAAACTACTACAGTTACCGGCGTCGAGATGTTTAGAAAAGAAATGGACCAAGGTGAAGCAGGCGATAACGTAGGCGTTCTTCTAAGAGGCACAAAAAAAGAAGATGTTGAGCGCGGTATGGTTCTTTGCAAACCTAAATCAATTACTCCTCACACTAAATTTGAGGGAGAGGTTTATATCCTAACAAAAGAAGAGGGTGGACGTCATACCCCATTCTTTAACAACTATAGACCACAGTTCTACGTAAGAACGACTGATGTTACAGGTTCTATCACTCTTCCAGAAGGAACAGAGATGGTTATGCCTGGTGACAACCTAAAGATAACTGTTGAGCTTATTGCGCCAGTTGCTCTTGAAGAGGGAACTCGCTTTGCGATCCGTGAAGGTGGTAGAACAGTCGGCTCAGGCGTTGTTTCTAAGATTCTAGCATAATTTAATTTTATATTTTGGCGGAGTTTTTCTCCGCTTTTTTGAAGGGAATTTATGGCAAAAGGTAATAGAATAAAAGTCGGTCTTAAATGTTCTGAATCAGGTGATATAAATTATACTACGGTAAAAAATAGCAAAACGACAACCGAAAAATTGGAACTAAAAAAATATTGCCCAAGACTAAAAAAACATACTGTTCATAAAGAAGTTAAGTTAAAGAGCTAAGGCTTTTTAGGGCAATAGCTCCAACGGTAGAGCGCTGGATTCCAAATCCAATGGTTGGGGGTTCGAATCCCTCTTGCCCTGCCATCAAAAGGTTAAAAATGGAAAAAATGATAAATTATATAAAGCTTTCTCGCGCCGAAATCGGAAAGGTAATTTTTCCGCTCAAAGAGCAAATAAGAAATGCTTTTATAACAGTTTTTGCTGTAGTAGCCATTGTTTCACTTTTTTTAGCTCTTGTTGATGCAATTATGTCTTTCTCTCTTTCAAAACTGATTTAAGGTTGAATCATGGCACATAAATGGTATGCGATTCAAACTTATGCCGGTAGCGAAATGAGCGTAAAGAGAGCTATTGAAAATTTAGTTAGAGATAATCACATTGAAGAACAACTAAAAGAGATTATAGTTCCTACTGAAGATGTAATAGAAATCAAAAACGGCAAGAAAAAAATAAACGAAAGAAGTCTTTATCCTGGATATGCTTTTGCACATCTTGATTTGGATACAGCTCTTTGGCACAAGATTCAGTCTCTTCCTAAAGTCGGTAGATTTATAGGTGAAGCAAAAAAACCTACGCCGTTAAGCGAAAAAGATATAAATTTAATTTTAGAAAAAGTCCAAAAGCGAGCTGCTCCTAAACCAAAAATTTTCTTTGATAACGGAGAAAATGTTCGTATTACGGAAGGACCTTTCGCGAATTTTACTGGTATAGTAGAAGAGTACGATATGATACACGGAAAGCTAAGGCTAAATGTTTCAATATTTGGCAGAAGCACCCCAGTTGAAATTTTATATTCACAAGTCGAGAAGATAGTATAAGGAGAAGTTTATGGCTAAAAAAGTTATAGGCGAAATTAAATTACACATTGCTGCTGCGAAAGCAAATCCAAGTCCTCCGGTAGGTCCGGCTCTTGGTCAGCAAGGCGTTAATATTATGGAATTTTGTAAAGCATTTAATGAAAGAACAAAGGATATGGCTGGCTTTAGGGTTCCGGTCGTTATCACCGTTTATGCTGATAGAAGCTTTACATTTATTACAAAACAACCGCCTGCTACGGATTTGATTAAAAAAGCTGCAGGAATAGAAAAAGGTTCGGATAATCCGTTAAAAAATAAAGTAGCCAAGCTCACAAAAGCTCAGGTACTTGAAATAGTTGAGAAAAAAATTGCCGACTTAAATACTAAAGATAGAGAGCAGGCAGCTAAAATCATTGCTGGTTCAGCTCGCTCAATAGGAATTACGGTAGTAGATTAATCCTTTTACCACATAAGGATTTTATAAAGTTAAATTTATGCACACGCGTTAATATTTATAGCGCGTGTATTTTAAATTTGACAATGTGGAAGCATAAAATTTAAAAATGCGGAGAAACTAATGTCAAAAAAAACTACAAAAAGATTTGGTAAGCTACTTGAAAAAGTTGATACCACTAAAACCTACTCTTTAGCAGATGCTATTGATACTGTAAAATTACTAAAAAGCGCTAAATTTGACGAAACAGTTGAAATAGCACTAAAACTTAACGTCGATCCAAGACATGCCGATCAAATGGTTAGAGGCTCGGTAGTGCTTCCTGCAGGAACTGGTAAAACCGTTCGCGTAGCCGTTATAGCAAAAGATGCAAAAGCCGATGAAGCAAAAGCTGCTGGTGCTGACATAGTCGGTAGCGACGAGCTTGTTGAGGATATCCAAAAAGGAATTATGAATTTCGACGTTCTTATCGCTACTCCAAATTTAATGGGCTTAGTTGGTAAAGTAGGACGAATTTTAGGACCAAAAGGTCTTATGCCAAACCCAAAAACAGGCACTGTTACTATGGATGTAGCTCAAGCTGTTAATAACGCAAAAAGCGGTCAAGTTAATTTCCGCGTAGATAAGCAAGGAAATATACACGCTGGCCTTGGTAAAGTTAGCTTTTCAAAAGAGCAATTAAACGATAATATTTCAACTCTTATCAAAGCGGTAAATAGACAAAAACCTGCGGCAGCAAAAGGTAGATATATTAAGAGCGCCGCTTTATCATTAACTATGAGTCCTTCTGTTTTGCTTGAGACTCAAGAGCTTATGGATCTACGCTAATTTATAGCTAATAAATTTTTATCTTAGATTGGAGATAGCAGAGGCTTTTGCTTAATCGTGCTTTTATGCCGCTCTGCTTGAAATCACTAGTCGGAAAGGAGAAAAACTAGATGACGAGAAACGAAAAATCTGAAATAATCAGTAAACTTGAAGCCGAATTTAAAGAAAATGAAGCGATTATAGTTTGCGATTATCGCGGTCTTAGCACTAAAAAACTAGAAGCATTAAGAGATGCTGCTAGAGTTTTAAACGTAAAAGTTCAAATCGTAAAAAATACTCTTGCAAATATCGCTCTTAATAACGTTGAAAAGTCTGGTATGGTCTTAAAAGATACAAATATCTTTATCTGGGGCGATCAGCTTTCAGCTACTAAGGTTGCGGCTAAATTTGAAGAGACTAACAGCGAACTATTCAAAATCAAAACCGCTCATATTGACGGTGAAGTTGCAAGCGTTGAGAAGGTTAAAGCTCTATCTAAGATGCCTAGCCGTGATGAGTTGCTTGCTATGCTTTTGCAAGTTTGGAATGCGCCTATCCAAAATTTCACTATTGGACTAAATGCGCTTAAAGAAAAAAAAGAAAAATCAGCATAATATAAAAGGATAAAAAATGGCAATTACCAAAGAGGACGTATTAGAATTTATCTCTAATCTTTCAGTATTAGAGCTAAGCGAACTAGTAAAAGAATTTGAAGAGAAATTTGGCGTAAGCGCTGCTCCAGTAATGGTAGCAGGCGGCGCAGCAGCAGGCGGCGCAGCTGATGCAGCTGAAGAGAAAACAGAATTTAACGTTGTTCTAGTTGACGGCGGCGACAAGAAAATCAACGTTATTAAAGTTGTTCGCGCTCTTACAGGTCTTGGTCTTAAAGAGGCTAAAGACGCAGTTGAGCAAACTCCTTCTGTTATTAAAGAGGGTGTTAGCAAAGATGAGGCTGAAGCAGCTAAAAAAGAGCTTGAAGAAGCTGGCGCTAAAGTCGAACTTAAATAATTTCACTTATTTTTACAAAGGAGGCGACGCCTCCTTATTTAATTTTTACAAAGATGCCGCAGACGTGCGGTTATTTACTTTCTTTCAAACTTATACCATGAGGTAGAATATGCTAAATAGTTTATACTCAGGAAATCGTCTTAGGGTTGATTTTTCAAATGTTGCCAAAGAGATCGATGTTCCTAACCTACTACAATTACAAAAAAAGAGTTTTGACCAGTTTTTAAACGTAGATAAAAATCAAGGCGAAAGCGGTATAGAAAAAGTTTTCAAATCAATATTTCCTATACATGATCCGCAAAACCGCTTAAGCTTGGAATACGTAAGCTCTGAAATCGGAAAACCAAAATATACGATCAGAGAGTGCATGGAGCGCGGGCTTACTTATTCTGTAAATTTAAAAATGAAAATAAGGCTGATCGTTCACGAGAGAGATGAAAAAACAGGCGAGAAGATCGGTATAAAAGATATAAAAGAGCAGGAAATTTTCGTTCGCGAAATTCCTTTGATGACGGATAGAATTTCATTTATTATTAACGGCGTCGAGCGTGTCGTGGTTAATCAGCTTCACAGAAGTCCCGGCGTTATCTTTAAAGAAGAGGAAAGCCCGACAGTCGTAAATAAGCTTATTTATACGGCTCAAATCATTCCTGACCGCGGTAGCTGGCTATATTTTGAATACGACACAAAAGACGTACTTTATGTGCGTATCAACAAGCGCAGAAAAGTGCCGGTAACTATCCTATTTAGGGCGCTTGGATATAAAAAACAAGATATTATCAAGTTATTTTATCCTATACAAACTTTAACAATAAAAGATAATAAATTTTTGACGCCATTTAACCCAGATGATTATCAGGGCAGGGTTGAATACGACATAAAAGACGAAGAAGGCAATGTTTTACACGAGGCCGGAAAAAGACTAACCAAGAAAAAGGCTGATAAGATCATCGCTGACGGCGTCAAATTTGTCGAATATCCGACTGAAATTTTGGTAAATAGGTTTTTGGCTCACCCGGTTATTGACAAAAACAGCGGTGAAGTGCTTTATGATACTCTTGCACAGCTTGATGAAAATAAATTGGTTAAAATTTTGGCTGATCAAGAGAGTATCGAGATAGCAAACGACCTAGCAGCAGGCGTGGACGACGCTATCATAAATTCGTTTATCGCCGATAACGAGACGCTAAAACTACTACGTCAAACCGAAAACGTCGACGATGAAAACGATCTTGCGGCGATAAGAATTTATAAAGTTATGCGTCCAGGCGAACCGGTCGTTAAAGATGCTGCTCGCGCTTTCGTAAACGATCTATTCTTTAATCCTGAAAGATATGATTTGACGGGTGTTGGCCGCATGAAAATGAACCACAAGCTGGCACTTGAAGTACCTGAATACGTAACGGTTTTGACCAATGAAGACATTATAAAAACGGCAAAATATTTGATAAAGGTCAAAAACGGACAAGGACATATCGACGACCGCGATCACCTCGGCAACCGTCGTATCCGCTCTATCGGCGAGCTTTTGGCAAACGAGCTTCACCTAGGCTTTGTAAAAATGCAAAAGGCTATCAGGGATAAATTTACGACGCTGGGTAATACTGAGGAGATTATGCCTTACGATTTGGTTAATCCAAAAATGATAACCACGACGATAATGGAATTTTTCACCGGCGGTCAGTTGAGCCAGTTTATGGATCAGACTAACCCGCTTAGCGAAGTTACGCATAAGCGCAGACTTTCGGCGCTGGGCGAGGGCGGTCTCGTAAAAGATAGAGCCGGCTTTGAGGTGCGCGACGTTCATCCGACTCACTACGGTAGAATTTGCCCGGTAGAGACCCCGGAAGGTCAAAACATCGGCCTTATCAACACGCTTTCTACTTACGCGAAGGTAAATAATCTCGGCTTCGTCGAAGCCCCGTATAAAAAAGTCGTAGACGGCAAAGTAACTGACGAGATCGTTTATCTAACGGCAACTCAAGAGGAAAATTTGGTTATCGCTCCGGCCTCTACTGCGCTTGATGAAAGCGGCTATATAGTAGAGGACTTGATCGAGGCTAGACAAGACGGCGAGATGATACTGGCTAAACGCGAGGATGTTAAGCTTATCGACCTTTGCTCCGGTATGATAGCTGGTGTTGCGGCATCGCTTATTCCGTTTTTGGAGCATGATGACGCAAACCGTGCCCTCATGGGATCAAACATGCAGCGCCAAGCAGTGCCGCTACTTCGCTCGTCCGCTCCTATCGTTGGAACTGGCATGGAGAGTACTGTAGCGCGCGACGCATGGGAGGCGATCAAGGCTAGACGCGCTGGAGTAGTCGAAAAGGTGGACAATAAAAATATCTTTATCCTTGGCGAAGACGAGGCAGGTCCATATATCGATCACTACTCTATGGAGAAAAATTTAAGAACCAACCAAAATACGACATTCTCCCAACACCCTATCGTTAAAAAAGGCGAAAGCGTAGCGGCTGGGCAGATCATCGCCGACGGTCCGTCTATGGAGCGCGGTGAGCTGGCTATCGGTAAAAATGCGCTTATAGCTTTCATGCCGTGGAACGGCTATAACTACGAGGATGCGATCGTAATCAGCGAAAAAATGATCCGAGAGGATGCGTTTACGAGTGTGCATATTTATGAAAAAGAGATCGAAGCCCGCGAGCTAAAAGACGGCGTTGAGGAGATCACTAAGGATATCCCGAATATCAAAGAGGAAGATTTACTCCATCTCGATGATAGCGGCATAATAAAAATCGGCACACAGGTAAAACCCGGCATGATCCTAGTCGGAAAGGTTTCTCCAAAAGGCGAGGTTAAGCCAACGCCCGAGGAGCGCTTACTTCGTGCGATTTTTGGCGAAAAAGCCGGTCACGTGGTAAATAAATCCCTTTACGCGACAGCTTCTATGGAAGGCGTCGTTGTAGACGTTAAAATTTTTACTAAAAAAGGTCACGAAAAAGATAATCGCTCAAATAAAGTTTATGAAGAAGAAAAAGCGGCTTTTGAAAAAGAACACCATGATAGGCTCTTGATGCTAGACCGCGAAGAGATGCTAAAAGTGGGCGCTCTACTTTGCAAAACGCCTTTGAGTTCTGCTCAAACTATCGGTAAAAAAACCTATAAAAAAGGCGAGAAGATCGATAAGGAGGAGTTTGAAAACATCAACCGTTTTACTCTAAGCGCGATCGTTAAAGGCTTTTCAAAAGACGTTCAAAAATCATACGACGACATAAAAAATCATTTCCAAAACGAGAAGAAAAAGCTCAAAGAAGAGCATGACGCGAAGATGGAAATTTTAGAAAAAGATGACATCTTGCCAAGCGGCGTAGTTAAGCTCGTCAAAGTCTACATCGCAACCAAGCGCAAACTAAAAGTGGGCGATAAGATGGCTGGTCGCCACGGAAACAAAGGTATCGTTTCAAACATCGTCCCAGAAGTCGATATGCCGTATCTTCCGAGCGGTCAGCCGGTCGATATCGTGTTAAATCCGCTAGGCGTTCCTAGCCGTATGAATATCGGTCAAATTTTAGAAAGCCACTTGGGTCTTGTCGGCTACCGTTTGGGCGAGCAGATAAATCAAATTTTCCAAGAGAAAAAAGGCGAGTGGATAAAAGAGCTACGAGCCAAAATGATCGAGATAGCTTCGGCGTCTAAATTTATGGATGCTAAAAAAACTCTAGGCAAAATGAGCGACGAGCAGCTTTTAGACTACGCTAGAGACTGGGCTAACGGCGTCAAATTTGCCACGCCTATATTTGAGGGCGTTAGAGTCGATGAGCTGATGAAACTGTTCGAGCTAGCTAAGATCGATATGGACGGGAAGACCGAGCTTTACGACGGACGCACGGGCTCAAAGATTAAGGAGCGCGTAAACGTCGGATGTATGTATATGCTAAAGCTTCATCACCTAGTCGACGAAAAAGTCCACGCTAGAAGCACGGGACCGTACAGCCTAGTTACTCAGCAGCCAGTCGGCGGTAAGGCGCTATTTGGCGGACAAAGATTCGGTGAGATGGAGGTTTGGGCGCTTGAGGCGTACGGCGCGGCCCATACGCTTCGTGAGATGCTAACTGTCAAATCAGACGACGTCGAGGGACGCTTGTCTGCGTATAAAGCCCTAACTAGAGGCGAAAACGTGCCTGAAACTGGCATTCCTGAGACATTTTTCGTTCTAACAAACGAGCTAAAATCATTGGCGCTTGATGTCGAGATATACGATGAGGATGAAAATAATGAGTGAGTTAAAACCTATTGAGATAAAAGAAGAACGCAGACCGCGCGATTTTGAGGCATTTCAGCTTCGTTTGGCAAGTCCCGAGAGGATAAAATCATGGAGCCACGGCGAGGTCAAAAAACCCGAAACCATAAACTACCGTACGCTAAAACCTGAGCGCGACGGCTTATTTTGCGCTAAAATTTTCGGTCCGATCCGCGACTACGAGTGCCTTTGCGGTAAGTATAAAAAAATGCGCTACAAAGGCATCAAGTGCGAAAAGTGCGGCGTCGAGGTAACTAGCTCAAAGGTGCGCCGTTCCAGAATGGGTCACATCGAGCTCGTGACTCCGGTTGCGCACATTTGGTACGTAAATTCGCTTCCGAGCCGCATAGGAACGCTGCTCGGCATAAAGATGAAAGACCTTGAGCGCGTACTTTACTATGAGGCATATATCGTCGAGAGTGTTGGCGATGCGTTTTATGACACCGAAAATAGCAAAAAGGTCGAAATTTTCGACGTTCTAAACGAAGAGCAATACGTTTCTTTAGCTTCTCGCTTTGAAGAGAGCGGATTTAGAGCTAGGATGGGCGGCGAAGTTATCCGCGATTTACTAGCAAATATCGATTTGGTCGAGCTTTTAAATACCCTAAAAGATGAGATCAGTGCGACAAATTCGGAAGCCAAGAAAAAAACCATAGTAAAAAGACTAAAAGTCGTTGAGAGCTTTTTAAATTCTGGCAACCGTCCTGAGTGGATGATGATTACGAATTTACCGGTCCTTCCGCCGGATCTTCGCCCGCTTGTTAGCCTTGACGGCGGTAAATTTGCGGTTTCTGACGTAAACGACCTGTATCGCCGCGTTATCAACAGAAACGCGCGTTTAAAACGCCTTATGGAGCTTGACGCGCCCGAAATTATCATCAGAAACGAAAAGCGTATGCTTCAAGAGTCCGTCGATGCGCTATTTGACAACGGACGACGCGCGAATGCTGTAAAAGGCGCAAACAAACGCCCGTTAAAATCGCTTTCTGAAATCATTAAAGGCAAGCAAGGCCGCTTCCGTCAAAATTTGCTCGGTAAGCGCGTTGACTTTTCCGGTCGTTCGGTTATCGTCGTTGGTCCAAAACTACGCATGGATCAGTGCGGATTACCGAAAAGAATGGCGCTTGAGCTGTTTAAGCCGCATTTGCTAGCTCGCCTTGAGGAGAAGGGTTACGCTACGACCGTAAAACAAGCTAAAAAGATGATCGAGGATAAGACTAACGAGGTTTGGGAGTGCCTAGAGGAGGTCGTTAAAGATCATCCGGTCATGCTAAACCGCGCTCCGACGCTTCACAAACTATCTATCCAGGCGTTTCACCCTGTGCTTGTCGAAGGCAAGGCTATCCAGCTACACCCGCTAGTTTGTGCCGCGTTTAACGCTGACTTCGACGGTGACCAGATGGCTGTTCACGTTCCGCTATCTCAGGAGGCTATAGCAGAGTGCAAAATTTTGATGCTTAGCTCAATGAATATCTTGCTTCCTGCAAGCGGTAAGGCTATCACAGTTCCTAGCCAGGATATGGTTTTGGGAATCTACTATCTAAGCCTAGAAAAGACCGACAGCAAGGGTGCAAATAAAATTTTTGCATCCGTAGACGAAGTAATGATCGCCGAGGAAGCGCACTGCCTAGAAGTACACTCGAAAATCAAAACGATGATCGACGGCAAGACGCTATTTACGACCGCAGGCCGCCTAATCATCCGCTCGATTCTGCCTGATTTTGTTCCTGAAAATATGTGGAACAGGGTCATGAAGAAAAAAGATATCGCAAATTTGGTTGATTACGTTTATAAAAACGGCGGCCTTGAGGTAACGGCGGGATTTTTGGATAAGCTCAAAAATTTGGGCTTCCGCTATGCGACAAAAGCCGGCATCTCGATCTCTATCGCCGATATCATCGTGCCTGATAGTAAACAAAAATATATCAACGAAGCCAAGAAAAAAGTCCGCGAGATACAAAATCAGTACGGCGCGGGCTTGCTAACGGACTCCGAGAGATACAATAAAATCATCGACATTTGGACAGATACGAATAACGTCGTCGCGGGTGAGATGATGAAGCTTATCCAGGGGGACAAGGGCGGGTTTAACTCGATTTATATGATGGCTGACAGCGGCGCGAGAGGTTCTGCGGCGCAAATTCGCCAGCTAGCCGGTATGCGTGGTCTTATGGCGAAGCCTGACGGATCGATCATCGAGACGCCGATCATATCAAACTTCCGTGAGGGTCTAAACGTCCTTGAGTACTTTAACTCAACCCACGGTGCCAGAAAGGGTCTGGCAGATACCGCGTTAAAAACGGCGAATGCCGGATATCTAACCAGAAAGCTAATCGACGTCGCGCAAAACGTGAAAGTCACTATGCACGACTGCGGCACGCACGAGGGTGTCGAGATCACCGAGATCACCGACAACGGCGAGCTTATCGAGAGTTTAGAAGAGAGAATTTTAGGCCGCGTACTAGCCGACGACGTAATCGATCCGATAGCAAACGAGGTGCTGTTTAGCGAAGGTACGCTGATAGACGAAGAAAAAGCCAAAGCGATAACCGAAGCTGGTATAAAATCTGTCAGCATAAGAACGCCGATAACTTGCAAAGCAGCAAAAGGCGTCTGCGCGAAATGCTACGGCGTGAATTTGGGCGAAGGAAAGCTGGTAAAACCAGGCGAAGCCGTCGGTATCATCTCGGCTCAATCTATCGGCGAACCCGGTACTCAGCTAACGCTAAGAACCTTCCACATCGGCGGTACAGCATCAACTGAGCAGCAAGACTACCAAGTTGTCGCGCAAAAAGAGGGCTTTATAAGATACTATAATCTAAGCGTTTACGAAAATGGCGGCAAGAGAATCGTAGCAAACCGCAGAAACTCAGCCGTCTTGCTCGTCGAGCCTAAGATCAAAGCTCCGTTTGACGGAAAGATCGAGATCGAGGTTGCTCACGAGGACGTAAACATCATCGTAAAAGGTAAAAAAGAAGAGATCAAATATACTCTAAGAAGAGGCGACCTAGCTAAACCTAACGAGTTAGCCGGCGTTAGCGGTAAGGTCGAGGGTAAAATTTACATCCCTTATGCTGACGGCGACTCGGTCAAAGAGAACGAAAGTATCGCAGAGGTCATCAAAGAGGGCTGGAACGTACCGAAGCGTATCCCGTTTGCAAGCGAGATAAAGGTAGAAGACGGCGAGCCTATCGCTAAGAAAATCCTTGCAGGCGCAAACGGCGTGCTTAAATTTTATATCCTAAAGGGCGATTATTTAGAGCGCTTAAGAAATATCAAAAAAGGCCACGTTGTAACCGAAAAAGGCTTATTTGTCGTGGTTGCCGACGAAGACGACAGAGAGGCGGTTCGCTACTATATCCCGCGAAACTCTATCATCAAAGCAAACGATAGCGATATCGTGGATAGCAAAGCGGTCATCTCGGAGCCTGAAAGCCAAGAGAAAACTGTCATAGCCGAGTGGGATCCGTACTCTACGCCGATCATCGCCGAGGCTGCAGGTAGGGTGACATACGAGGATATCGAGCCAGGCTATAGCGCCGCCGAGCAGTACGACGAGGCGACCGGCCAGAGCCGTCTAGTTATCAACGAGTATCTGCCTTCGGGCATCAAGCCTACGATCGTTATCAGCACCGATGAGGGCAAAATGATCCGCTATCAGCTAGAGCCAAAAACCGCGATATTCGTAGCCAACGACGAAGTGGTAAAACAAGCTGATATCCTGGCTAAGACGCCTAAGGCTGTCGCGAAGTCAAAAGACATCACGGGCGGTTTGCCGCGCGTATCTGAGCTATTTGAGGCTAGACGTCCAAAAAATACGGCTATCATCGCTGAAATCGACGGCACCGTAAGATTTGAAAAGCCGCTTCGCTCCAAAGAACGCATCGTGATCGAGGCCGATGACGGTGCAACTGCCGAGTATTTGATAGACAAAACTCGTCAAATTCAGGTTCGCGACGGCGAATTTATCCACGCGGGCGAGAAGCTAACCGACGGACTAATTTCAAGCCACGACGTTTTGAGAATTTTGGGTGAAAAGGCGCTACACTATTATTTGATCAGCGAAATTCAGCAAGTTTATCGCTCTCAAGGCGTTGCGATCGCCGATAAACACATTGAGATCATCGTTTCTCAGATGCTTCGTCAGGTTAAGATTGTCGATAGCGGCGATACGAATTTCATTACCGGCGATATGATCTCTCGAACGAGATTTAAGGAAGAAAACGAACGTATAATGAGAATGGGCGGTAATCCTGCGATCGCCGAGCCTATTTTGCTAGGCGTTACGCGCGCCGCTATCGGAAGCGATAGCGTGATCTCTGCGGCATCGTTCCAAGAGACGACTAAGGTTCTAACCGAGGCTTCTATCGCAGCTAAGATCGACCACCTCGAAGATCTAAAAGAAAACGTCATCCTAGGACGCATGATTCCTGTCGGAACGGGTCTTTATCAAGATCAAAAGATCAAGCTAAAACAAAACTAAAATTTAACCCCCAAGCCTCGCTAAATTCGGCGAGGCTTAAATTTACCTCGCTTTAAAACTAATCAGATAAAATCAATCCTTTAAATTTGAAAATTTGGAGTAAAAATGAAAAATTTCGATTTGGGAATTTTATTTGCGAGATTGGGGCTTGGTGTCTGTCTTTTTATGCACGGATTTGCGAAAATTTTACACGGCATAGGCGGCGTAAAAAGTATTTTAACAAAAGCCGGCTTGCCTGAAGTTATGGCTTACGGCTCCTATGTCGGTGAAGTTGTTGCTCCGATAATGATAATTCTAGAGATATTTTCAAGGATCGGCACGCTACTCGTAATCGGCACGAGCCTAACGATAATGTACGCCTATCACGGGCTTGGAAATTTGCTAGATCTTGCAAGCACTGGCGGCTTCAAGGCTGAAATTTTATATCTTTACATCGCCTTGTCGCTCTGCATCATCTTTAACGGAAGCGGAAAATACGCGATTAGAAAAGATTAGTGCGATAAAATTCAGCATTAAAGATGAAATTTACCTTATATTAAGCCAAATTTAAATAAAATCAAGTCTTTTTAATAAATTTAGTCGAAAGGAATTACTGTGCCAACCATTAATCAATTGGTCAGAAAAGAGCGCAAGAAAGTGACTTTTAAGTCAAAATCTCCAGCGCTAAAAGAGTGTCCTCAAAGAAGAGGAGTTTGCACCAGGGTCTATACTACGACTCCTAAAAAACCAAACTCGGCTTTGAGAAAAGTTGCCAAAGTTAGGCTTACAAGCGGATTTGAAGTAATCAGCTATATCGGCGGTGAAGGTCACAACCTACAAGAACACAGCATCGTGCTAGTGCGCGGCGGTCGTGTTAAAGACTTACCGGGCGTTAAATACCACATCGTACGCGGCGCTCTTGATACAGCAGGCGTTGCGAAAAGAACTGTTTCTCGCTCAAAATACGGCGCTAAACGTCCAAAACCTGGTCAGGCAGCAGCCGCAGCAGGTAAAAAGAAATAAAAATTTAGGTTCGCAGACCATGCTATTAGCGGCATAGGTTTGAGTAAAATTTATAAAATTTGAAGGAATAATCAAATGAGAAGAAGAAAAGCTCCCGTCAGGGAAGTAATGCCGGATCCAATTTACGGCAATAAGGTAATCACTAAATTTATTAACTCTCTTATGTACGATGGCAAAAAAAGCGTCGCTACCGAGATCATGTACGGCGCTATCAAAGCTATCGAGAAAAAAAGCGGCGACGTAAAAGGTATAGACGTATTTAACGATGCTATCGAAAACATTAAGCCTCTTATGGAGGTTAAATCTCGTCGCGTCGGCGGTGCTACCTACCAAGTACCGGTAGAAGTTCGCCCGGCTCGCCAGCAAGCTCTTGCTATCCGCTGGATCATCGGTTTTGCTAGAAAAAGAAGCGAAAGAACCATGATCGACAAGCTAGCTAACGAGCTACTTGATGCGGCAAATTCAAAAGGCGCGTCTTTCAAGAAGAAGGAAGACACCTATAAAATGGCAGAAGCTAACAAAGCGTTTGCTCACTACCGCTGGTAAGAGGAGGCTAGTATGGCAGATAGAAAAACCCCTTTACATATGGTTAGAAACATCGGTATCGCCGCTCACATCGATGCCGGTAAAACTACGACCAGCGAAAGAATTTTGTTCTTTACGGGCATGAGTCACAAGATCGGCGAGGTTCACGACGGCGCTGCTACGATGGACTGGATGGAACAAGAAAAAGAGCGCGGCATTACGATTACGTCTGCGGCGACTACTTGCTTTTGGAAAGATCACCAGATAAATTTGATCGACACTCCGGGTCACGTCGACTTTACTATCGAAGTTGAGCGTTCTATGCGCGTTCTTGACGGTGCCGTTTCGGTATTTTGCTCAGTCGGCGGCGTACAGCCTCAGTCTGAGACCGTTTGGAGACAAGCAAATAAATATCACGTCCCAAGAATCGTTTTTGTAAATAAAATGGACAGAATCGGCGCAAATTTCTTTAACGTCGAGTCTCAAATCAGAAACCGCCTAAAAGCAAATCCAGTGCCTATTCAAATTCCTATCGGTGCAGAGGATAACTTTAGAGGCGTGGTCGATCTTGTTAAGATGAAAGCTTACGTTTGGGAAGACGACAAGAAACCGACCGATTATAAAGAGATAGAAATACCTGCAGAGGTAAAAGACAAAGCCGAAGAGTACCGTGCAAAGCTAATCGAAGCGGTTTCTGAAACCGACGATAGCTTGATGGAGAAATTTTTCTCAGGCGAGGAGCTAAGCGAAGAAGAGATCAAAAAAGGGATCAAAGCAGGCTGCTTAAGAATGACGATAACTCCGATGCTTTGCGGAACGGCATTTAAAAATAAAGGCATCCAGCCCCTACTTGACGCAGTCGTAGCGTATTTGCCTGCACCGGATGAGATCGAGGCGATCAAAGGCGTTTATGAAGACGGCAGCGAAGTAACGGTAGAAAGCACTGATAACGGCGAATTTGCGGCTCTTGCGTTTAAGATTATGACCGACCCGTTTGTTGGACAGCTTACCTTTATCCGCGTTTATCGCGGTAGCCTTGAGAGCGGTAGCTATGCTTACAACACCGTTCAAGACAATAAAGAAAGAATCGGCCGTCTGCTAAAAATGCACTCAAACAAACGTGAGGAAATTTCGGTTCTTCACGCAGGAGAGATCGGTGCGGTTGTGGGTCTAAAAAATACTCTAACAGGCGATACGCTTGCAAGCGAAAAAGACAAGGTTATCCTTGAGAAGATGGATTTTCCTGAGCCGGTTATCAGCGTTGCCGTAGAGCCAAAAACTAAAGCCGACCAAGAAAAAATGGCTATCGCGCTTCAAAAGCTAGCTCAAGAGGACCCAAGCTTTAGAGTAGGTACCGACGAAGAGAGCGGCCAAACCATTATCAGCGGTATGGGCGAGCTTCATCTTGAGATCATCGTAGATAGAATGCTACGCGAATTTAAAGTTGATGCCGAAGTAGGTCAGCCGCAAGTTGCATACCGCGAGACTATCCGCAAAACAGTCGAGCAAGAGTATAAATACGCTAAACAATCAGGCGGTCGCGGTCAGTACGGACACGTATTCTTACGCCTTGAGCCGCTACCTGCGGCTAGCGGATTTGAGTTTGTTAACGACATCAAAGGCGGTGTAGTTCCTAAAGAGTACATCCCTGCGGTTGAAAAAGGCTGCAAAGAGGCACTACAAAGCGGCGTACTTGCCGGCTATCCGGTCGAGGATGTTAAAGTTACCCTATTTGACGGTAGCTACCACGAGGTCGACTCATCTGAAATGGCGTTTAAGCTTGCCGCTTCTATGGGCTTCAAAGAGGGTGCTAGAAAAGCGGGTGCGGTTATCCTTGAGCCTATGATGAAGGTTGAGGTTGAGACACCTGAAGACTATATGGGCGACGTTATCGGCGACTTAAATAAACGCCGCGGTCAAGTAAACTCTATGGACGAGCGCAACGGAAGCAAGATCATCACGGCTTTCTGCCCGCTAGCTCAGATGTTTGGTTACTCTACAGACCTTCGCTCTATGACGCAAGGTCGCGCGACGTATTCTATGGAATTTGACCACTACGAGGAAGTTCCAAAGAACGTTAGCGAAGAAATTATTAAGAAAAGAAACGGCTAAGCCGAATTTAGCGGGGATGCAAATCCTCGCCTTTAAATTTAGTTTTTCATTTTACCTATTGCGGTAAAAACAGCTTTTGTTTTACAAAATTTTGACGTATTTTTATTTTTTGTCCTCATAGCTCAGCTGGATAGAGCGCAGAATTCCTAATTCTGAGGCCGTGAGTTCGAATCTCGCTGGGGACATTCTTTTGGAATATACGAATTCAATCTCACTTTTTTGTTGAGTATTTGTTGCTTCTTAAACATAATATAGATTTTTAGTTATTTTTTTGATGCCTATCGTGTCTATTCTTTAGCTTGCAAAAATAAAAAGCTATCTAAATTTTCTGAAACAAGTATTTGTGATATGTTATCGTAGCTATATGGATACAAATTTCTTAATGCAATCTAATATATAATAGTAAGAAAATGCAGATAAATTATATAATATAAGCTAAATATCTTATGAATATAATCCATAAATTATAATTATTCAGCAATCATCAGTTAATCAAATAAAAAATCATTTCCCTCCTTTTTTAGAAAATTATGGTATAATTGGCGATAGTATTCTGTAAAATAGAACACTAAACATCAAGTAACTTTAAAGGAGTCCTTAATGGCAGTAACACAAGCAGAGGTTGCGCAGCTTTATGTGGCGTTATTTAACAGAGCCCCCGAAGGCGCTGGATTCAAGGCATGGATTAATTTCGGCCACAACAAAACACAGGCCGAGATAGCCCAATTAATGCTAGAATCCCCGGCAGCTATAGAGTACTATGGCGGCAGAATAGACCAAGACAAAGACTATATAGAGCTTATCTATAAAAACATTCTTGGTAAAGATTACACAAAAGATCCTGATGGTATTAACGCATGGGTTAAGCACCTTCAGCTAGGTCATTCAAGAGGCGAGACTCTTGTAAAACTATTTGAAGTAGCTCAGTCTGCTGAAGCTAAAGCGGCAGATCCGGTTGCAGCTAAAATTTTCGAAAACAAGACGGCTATTTCAGCTTATATGGCTGAAAAAATCGCTAACATAGAAACAAGTGTTTCTGGAAGTTATGATTATAAACCGTTTCAGGAAATTATAAAAACTACGACTGATACCAATTTTGAAGAGCAAAAAGCAAAAATAGATGCCCTTGCTGCTTCTACGGTACATACCCTCACCACTGAACCAAACGATCTTACCGGTGGAGTTGGACAAGATATTTTTAATGCAGTTGTGGATTCGTTCGTTGCTACAAATACCCTTAAGCCTACCGATAAAATCGATGGCGGTACAGGTGAGAATACTCTAAATGTTACCGTAAAAGATAATTTTAATGGTATGACTACCGGTTTTATCAAAAATATCGATAACCTAAATTTGACAAGCACCGCTACAACTCAAAAAACTTTCAATGCTCGCAATATAGAGGGCCTTAAGAAAGTAAGTTTAGATAGCCAAAATGGTATAAATTTCATAAATCCTCACAATTTAGTCGATTTAACCATTGAGAATCTAAAAAGCAGTACAGAGTCGTTTAAATTAAATTATAACACCGGAACTATCGCTGGCACAAATGATACGCAAAATTTAACATTAGATAATGTAAATTTGCATAAAAATGCTATAGATAACGTGGTCGGCGTTGCAGGTACAGGTATAGATATCCCGAATATCGAAAATTTGAATATAACTACAAAAGGCGAGAAAAGTACTGTATTTATAAAATCAGGCGATAATACAAACCACTATAAAACAATATCTGTTAAAGGTACTACCGATGTTAAGCTTATGGTGGAAAGCGATCGCTTAGAAAAGGTCGATGCTTCTGCTTTTACTCACAATTTAGAGTATGAGTTTAACCCTAGTCAACACACTCCTATCGGTGCTACAAATGTTATAAAAGGCGGCAGCGGTAACGACACTATAAAGCTTGACTTTAAAGATGTAGACGCAACAAATAAAACAAATTTCGATATAGACGGCGGTGCTGGTAAAGATACGTTAAATATCGAAAGATTAAAAGCAAAAGAGAACAAATTTACCGTAAACAACATAGAAAAGGTAAATATACAAAAAGTAGACACCGGTACGGCAAATGATACTGCAAGTATAGATTTTGCTGGCTCAGACGTAACGGCTCTTAACACCACAAAAACAAAGAGCAACCTAGTAGTTACAAACTCTACTATAAAAAGCGTTACGGTAGACAAGCCTGATCCGGAAAATACCGATGTAGCCTCTGGCCCTTACGGTAGAGTCGAGTTTAAAAACGGTTATTTACAAGAGATCAATATAACAAACACAATCGACCCTCAAGACGTTAACGGCAATGCTATCATAAATGCTGTTACTCCTGGACTTCGCAGCCAGGTTACAGCTTATGTAGCTGCTGACGAGAGCGAAAGAGTAACCGTAAACGTAGATAAAAACGTATATGCTCAAAAGATCGGCGGAGCCGGCGCTACCGCTGCTTGGGTAGACTCAAACAAAATGCATGCAAACGAAGGTATAGGCATCATAGCTCCAAAAGCTAAAGATATAACCGTAAATTTCAACTCTATCGGTACATATGGTAATAGCGTAGCTAACATTACGGGCATGAGCCTTACAAACATAGCGGTTCATGATCTATCTTCTACTATTCCGTTGCCACCGAAGACTCTTGAGAAACTAACCGTAAATTCAAAGTCAAGCATTCTAAGTAACCTAGATGCTACTTTCTTTGAGAAGCTAAAAGCTTTCAACATTAATACCGATGACAACTTTGACGCTTACGGCACTAGAGAGTTTAATGACATCGAGCAGATCAACGCTAGAGGTCTTGCTTCAAATAATATCAAAACCGGTAATGTTTATTTCGTGGATAACATAATCGGTAAAGGTACTTCAGCGGCTGCTGCTGCTACTCAGTCTATAGCCATCACTGCTGAGCACCTAAATTCATTTAAGGCAAGCAAGGGTATATTTACAAAAGGTTCTATTTCTGTAACCTTGAATGACATTGGCGGTAACGTCGAGATGGTAAACGGCATAAACAATATAACCACTGCTGCAAACAACCCGACTACCGGTTCTACAATGAAGGGCTATTTTGATTCCACTCCTACGACTTGGAACTTCCAGTACGCAACAGCTGATAACTCTATCGTTACCGAAGGTACGTTTAGCGTAAACGGTAACAACATTACAAATCTTTTGATAGGTAATATAGCTGCAAGAGATATAGAGATCAATCCTGGCAATGCAAGAGGCAATGTTAGCATTGCAAGCGGCGGCGGACAGTATACTAGCTCATCTTCGTATACGAATTCGGTGGGTAAAGTCGGTAACGACAAAACCATAAACAATACGATAGATATGTCTCAAATGGCAGGCTCATATAACATAGGCGAGCTGTTTGGACAAAATGTTAATTTCAAAGGAGCTGTATTTACTAGGCCTACGTATTATAGCCCTGAAATAGACACCGGACTAGCTAGCGATAGATGGAATACCGGTCAAGGCTCAACTCCAAATGCGATTAAAGTAAATTTCGGCGGAGCTAGAACCGGAACAAATCCTGGAGATAAGCAAGATGTCGTAAATCTTAACGTAAGCGGCGTCCAGACCGGTGAGAAAACCGATGTTTATGTCAAATTTGATGACGGTACGGCTTCTCCTAACGACCTTAAAAAATTTGTCGCTAAGGGCGAAAACATAAACCTTATAGTAAATCCTAAATTTAACACTGCGACTACTTCAAAGCTAGAGACTATCGATCTAAGCGAAGTAAAAGCAGGATCTACTTCGTGGGTAAATCTATCTACCGTTCCTTATAGCACGGATACGACGAGCCATAGCGGATCTACTAATTCAGGTTATAGCACTTGGCACAATAGTACCGCAAATCAAGGTTTCGGCAATGCAGGCAACTCAAATCTAAAAAATCCTCTTTCAGACAACTACGGCACCGCGTCTACAGCTAACTTTAAGGCTACTTCAACATTACCTGATTTTGGTACTAGAGCTGGCGTTACTGGTAACGATGTGCCTACTTTCAACGGTACTAAGTGGAGCCATAAAAATGTCGACGGAACAACTACAAACTTAACAAGACCGTCTACTGAACTAGTAAGAGAAAAGAGTGACCTAGGCACAAATGCTCACGAGAAACTTAAGGAGATCAAGGGTACTCAAGGTAACGACGTGGTATTGCTAGCTAACGATATGGCTGCAAATAACGGTACCGGTAAGCTAAACGTAGATCTAGGCGACGGAGACGACATCATCCACGTAGGTACTTTGGCGACAAACACCGAGATCATCATCGACGGCGGCAAAGGACGCGATCTGTTTGACGTAAGTAGAGCAAAAACCGATGCTAGCGTAAGTAAAATCGTAACTATCAAAAATATTGAGGCTGGCGATAGAATCAAACTTGCCGACTGGTTTGCGCACGGCTATGATCCTAAAGACCCTACCGGCGACAACAAAGATGCTGTTTATACAAATTCGCAGTTCCATACTAGAAACGCCACGGATATCAAGGTAAAATTCTATGACTATAACCACCCTGGAACTACAGGCGACAATAACCCGGCTACAAACGGTAGATATTTCCATACCGAGGTTGCTAATAACAAACTAGCTAAAGACGTCCAACATGTAACTCCTGTCTACGATAAACCTGTAGATATCACCGGTAGTACCGTAAACGGACAAAACGATACGTCTACAACCCCTCCAAGTAGTAAAGTAACCGGTTATGAATACTCTACAAACACTAAACCTACTATACTCCCTGGCGTAGAAAAAGGCGTAGTATCTCAATCCGGTACAGACGGTCATGCCGGCGGTGACAGATATGAGTATACTGCTAAATACGGCGACCTCGCATGGCAGACAGGTACCGCTACAAATGACAAAACTATCGTAGCGAGCGGTAGCCAAAATATCTCCGTGGGCGGAAAAAATGCGGACGGTCAGTATGCTACTGAAACATTCCTAAACGGCGCTACAAAACCGTTTGTAGAGACTGGTTCCGCTCCTATTACGGCTGACTTGTCTACTACTAAGAGCACTGGCGTAAGTTTAACGGGCGTTAGCTATAATAGTGTTCCGAGCAATTGGATCTCAGGTCACTCTAGCGGTACTCCTCCAACCGGCACAACATGGGTTGATTGGACCGTTACGAAAGTCGATGGCACTACGGCTCAGTATCATAACCATACTGGCAACATTGCGTCCGACCCTACTGCTTCGGTACCTGCAGCCACTTGGCGTTTAAATACAGACGGTAAATTTTACGAGCTTGGCGCAGGGCAAAACCAACACACTATCGTGAACGGCGTGCTATATTCTAACGAATACACCGATGCTCACGGTGTTCACGGTACTGCCGGCGCGGTTCTTGGCGGTACGCCTATCTCGGCCCACGGCAACGTAATCATACAAGGCTCAGGCGTAGCGGGACAAATAGGACCTGCCGCAACGGCGCCTACTGCTACAAACCTAAGAAAAGCCGTCGTCATAGAGACGTCCAATACAAGCGATAAGTATATAAGCAATATCAGCAGTAGCGATAAGTCTATATACGATGCGCACAATATCGTAAAACTAACCGTAAACTCTAAACTTACCGATTTGAGTACGGTTGCCGGCCTAGATACTCTAGTCCAAGCGGTAAATCACGCCATAGCTCACAATAGACTATGGAATGATACTACTCAAGTTAGAGACGACGGTCTTAGATTTAGCGCGACTTACTATAGCGATGCAGACGGCGCTACTACGTGGGGTCAAACTGTAAGCGGCTATGTAAGACACATCAACTGGGGTGGCGGCGATAACGGATATTACGACGCTCACAACGATAGACTATATGCGTTCTCTTGGAAGGGCGATACATACCTAGTTTATGATAAAAAAGCTGTAGCTGCAGGCACTACCAATTCGATAGGTACTGAAGACACTATCGTAAGACTTGCCGGTGTAAACCTAGAAAACCTAAAATACACCGTTGATCCTGAAAAAGGTACTATCACTATCGATAGTCTCGATCAGGCTTAATCTTCTCTCAGGCGGCTTATGCCGCCTGATTTTTTATCTGACTTTATCTTCGTATTATTTTTAGTAGTTTTTTATTTTATAGCCCTTAATCCGCCCAAACCCAACCACACCAAATTTGATTTTATTTTCATTCCACCCCTACCCCGATATAATCACGTCTTTAGGCTAAATAAATCTTTAAATATTACTAATAAATTGCAAATTACACCTTCATTTAAGCTTATTCTTTAAAGTTAAGTCCTATAATAACACTAGCTAAAATAAATTTAATCTAAGGAGGACGCCCAAAAGACGCCAAAAGTAATAAAGGTATTTAGAGTAGAGTCGTAAATTAAAGATTTACAAGTAGATAGCTAACATAAATTTAAAGGAGAAGCTATGAAAAACTCAAACGTTTCAAGAAGAGATTTTGTTAAGTTAAGTATGGTAGGTGCCGGAGCTTTAGCTCTAGGCGGAGTAAATGCGCAAGCTGCGGTTAACGCTAAAGACGTCAAATTCGACGAAGAGTGGGACGTAGTAATCGTCGGTTCCGGTTTTGCAGGACTAGCAGCCGGTATCACCGCAGCCGAAAAGGGCAATAAAGTCCTAATCCTAGAAAAGATGGGACGCGTAGGCGGTAACTCCGTTATTAACGGCGGAATATTTGCCGTTCCAAACAGCGATAAACAAAAAGCCGAAGGCATCAAAGATAGCAACGAGCTATTTATCAAAGACTGCCTAAAAGCCGGCCGCGGACTAAACCACGTAGATCTCATCGACACCATCGCTACTCGCGCGCAAGACGCATATAAACTAACTCTAAAATGCGGCGCTAAATACATAGATAAAGTTACTCACGCAGGCGGACACAGCGTACCTAGATCGCTTCAAACCGCTAACGGTTCAGGCTCAGGTATCGTTCAGCCGATGGTAGAATACTTTAAAAATCTACAAGGCTGCGAGCTAAGACAAAGAGCTAAATTTGACGAATTCGTCCTAGGCGAAGATGGCGGCGTAGACGGCGTGATCATCAGAGAGGATTATAAATTTGATCCAAAGAGCCAAAAAGACGACGCTGAAAACACTACCGGAACTAAAAAGACTATAAAAGCTAAAAAAGGCGTAGTACTGGCTGCGGGAGGATTTTGCCGCGACGTATTCTTTAGACAGGTTCAAGACCCATCTATCCTACCTACTACGGATAGCACCAACCACCCTGGCGCAACAGCAGGCGCTATGAAAGAGGCGTTTAGAATCGGCGCAACTCCAGTGCAGCTAAGCTGGATACAGTTTGGTCCATGGGCATGCCCTGATGAAAAAGGCTTTGGCGTAGGCTCTATGTTTAACGTAAACGGAAGTTTCCGCTACGGAATTTCAGTAGATCCAAGAACCGGCAAACGCTATATGAACGAGCTAGCGGACCGCCGCACCCGCTCTCAAGCTATGTTTAAAGTAATCGACGCAAAAGCGGATATCTATCCTATCAACTTCTGCGACTCTGAGGGCGTAAAAAATATGGTCATACCTGAACACTACACTAAACCGCTGGAATCCGGCGTACTAAAGAAATTTGAGACCCTAGACGAACTGGCTGCGGCTTATAAAATCCCTGCTGACGAGCTAAAAAAGACGGTCGAGAGATATAACAGCTTCGTTAAATCAGGCAAAGACGAAGACTTTGGCAAACCTATGGATAAAACCACTACAAACGGCGTAGATATCTCTAAACCACCTTTCTACGCTATGCGCGGTACGCCAAAACTTCACCACACTATGGGCGGTATCGATATCAATACCAAAGCTCAGGTTATCTCATTGCAAACCGAGATGCCGATCCCAAGATTATTTGCCGCAGGCGAGATCACGGGCGGCGTACACGGAGCTAGCCGCTTAGGTAGCGTAGCGATTGCTGACTGCTTAACGTTTGGTATGATAGCCGGTGAGAATATAGGCTAATTTGAGGCGTCTTTTGGACGCTTTTTGTGGAGCTTGCTAAAATTTTGCTTGGCAGACTAATTTTTGCTTCGCGCTGCTCGCAACTGCAAGCAGAAGTCTAGCCTGCGCAAAATTTTAGCCGCGCAACCCCAAAAATCGCCTCGAAATACTTGCAAATCTTATTTCGTATCGCAGGTCAAATTTAGCCTGCGATACTTTTAAATTTAAAACATAAAATTTACCAAATTTCAAAATCAAATTTTGCTGTGTAAAATTTGATTCTACATCATCTTTCTTAACCCAAATTTCGCTACAATCTCTCAAATTTTATCAAAGCCAGGAGCTAAATTTGCAAAATACTCAAAAACCTAAAATCCGCTGCGACTGGGCAGAGAAAAGCGAGCTAGAGCGCGTATATCACGATGAGGAGTGGGGCAGGCTAGTAAAGGACGATGCGAAATTTTTCGAGCTCATCGTGCTTGAGGGCTTTCAAGCAGGCATCTCGTGGCATGCCGTGCTGCTTAAGCGCGAGGCGATGCGAGTGGCATTTGATGGATTTGACGCACGCAAAATTTCGCTCTACGGCGAGGAGCAGACGGCAAAATTTATGCAAAATCCAGCACTCATCAGAAACCGCCTAAAGCTAAACTCGCTCGCCGCAAACGCCCGCGCATTCCTTGCCGTCGTAAGCGAGTTTGGCAGCTTTTACGACTATCTTTGGGGCTATCTTTTGCCTAAATTTGATCCCAAATTTGACGGCAAGCCCATCGTAAATCACTACGAAAGCCTAAAGCAGATCCCTGCTACCACGCCGCTTGCAGAGTTTATCGCAAAAGATATGAAAAAGCGCGGATTTAAATTTCTGGGACCCACGAGTGCCTATGCGTTTTTGCAAAGCGCGGGCGTAGTGGACGATCATCTGGACGCTTGCTTTTGCAAAGGATGCAGATGATGCCTGTGCGGAAGCGAGTTTTTAGCTACATCGAGGAGAAATTCGGCTCTCAGGGCGAGCGGATATTTGACAAGCATCCCGAGTTTGCCGTGTTTCGCCACGCGAAAAACCGAAAATGGTTCGCCGTTTTTATGCGCGTGGACGGTGGCAAACTAGGACTTAAAAGTGCTCATGAGCTAGAAATACTAAATCTAAAATGCAAGCCCGATCTCGCGGCGATTTTGCGCGATGGCGATCAAATTTTGCCCGCCTATCATATGAATAAAAAGCACTGGATCAGCGTAAATTTAAGCTCCAAAATCGCGCCAGGGCAGGTGGAGGATCTGATAGATCTTAGCTTTGAGCTGACGCGGTAAAATGCCTAAAAGAGCCCGTTTTAGCTAAGCGCTTTTTCTGATTTTGGCGAACCCGGCTTGCTAGAGAGCGGCTAAATTTGGAGCTAAATTTAACGCAAACTCTTTGCGCCGAATTCGGGCGGTTAGTGCCTTGCCGATTTTAAACGGCTAACTCGCGTAAATTTCGCCTTTTCAGCGTCTTGATATTTCATTTTCGCTAAAATCGGGCTAATAAATTTAAAGAAAAATCACGCGAACTTTAAGCGTAACGGCAAGCGGCGAGGCGCTAAAAGATATGCCGTTTGCGGGTAAAATAAGCCTAAAGCCGCAGACTTGGGCGCGGGATTTGGTATTTTAGGAACCAGCAAGGAAAACGAGTGGAAAACTTAAAACAAGGAAATTTTAACCAAGAAAGCGGGCTTCACCGCACGTTAGAGGCGGGCGGCGCGTCAAATTTCGGTCGCTTAAATTTAACGCAGTCAAATTTAAACGCACAAGCGACCCATGCCGACGAAAGAGAGCGCGCAAAGGAGCAAAATTTCGAGCGCAAAAAAGTCCATTTCATCGGTATCGGCGGTATCGGCATCTCGGCGATCGCGCGTTTTTTGCACGAAAAGGGCTTCATAATCAGCGGTAGCGACATCAAAGAAAGCCCGACCACGCGCGAGCTAGCTGCGCAGGGTATCGACGTCATCACGCCGCATAGTAAGGCCGCGATCAAGGATCAGGACTTTGTCATTTACTCTGCCGCGATAAAGCCCGATAACATCGAGCTTGTCGAAGCGCGCAGCAAAGGATTGCACTGCCTATCGCGCAAAGAGGCGCTACCGATGGTACTAGAGGGCAAGCGCGTGTTTTCGGTAGCGGGCGCGCACGGCAAAAGCACGACCTCGGCGATGCTCTCTAGCCTCGTGGAGGGCTCGGTCATCATCGGCGCGATAGCTAAGCAGTTTGGCTCAAATATGAAATACGAGCCCTGCGACAACGTTATTTTCGAGGCCGACGAGAGCGATAGTAGTTTTCTCAACTCAAACCCGTATCTAGCCGTCGTGACCAACGCCGAGCCCGAGCACATGGAGCACTACGGCTATGATTTAGAGAAATTTCACGCGGCGTATCGCGGATTTTTAGAGCGAGCCAAGGTGCGCGTGATAAACGCCGAGGACGAGTTTTTGGGCACGCTAAAGCTCGACGCCGTACGCCTTTATCCGAGCACCGATATCACCGAGCTTAGCATGATCGTGCGCGATTTCGTGCCTTATACCGCGTTTAATCTAAAAAATCTAGGCAAATTTGAAGTGCTGGGCATGGGCGAGCATATCGCCGTGGACGCCTCTCTTGCGATCTTGGCCGCGCTAAATGAAACGTCTCTCGCGCAAATTAGGCAAAATTTGCTAAATTTTAAAGGCATCAAAAAGCGCTTTGATATCCTAACCGCAAGCCGAAAATTCGTACTCATCGACGACTATGCGCACCATCCGACCGAGATCAAGGCCACTTTGCAATCGGTCTTTGAATACGCTAAGTTGTTAGGTATCACCAAGATCACGGCGATCTTTCAGCCGCACAGATTTACGCGTCTGAGCGCAAATTTACAGGCCTTTAAGGAGTGCTTCGAGGGCATAGACGAGCTTGTTATCTTGCCTGTTTACGCAGCGGGCGAGGCGTCCATAGATATAAATTTAAAAGAGGAGTTTAAGCGCTACAACCCAGTGATGACGCAAAAAGTCGCGCGCGAGGGCGAGGGGATCGTCTTTACGGACGAATTTGGCGTGAAAAATTTGCTTGATGACGGCTTGGTGATCGGCTTTGGTGCCGGCGACATCACATATCAGCTGCGAGGCGACGTATGAGGGTCATAATCGTACTTTTAGGCGTGCTTGCCGCGATCGCGATATTTAGCGTGAGCGACGAGAAGCTAAGTAAAAAGGCGAAATTTATCATCACTTTTTCGGTTATTTTTGTCGCGGCGGCGCTGTACTTTTACGAGACCAGGCTAGAAAGCGAGCAGGGCAAAAGGCTGGAGCTAGTCGCGCTTTTTAATCAAGGCAAAACCCTAAAATGCGGAAATTTCGACGTTAATAACACTAAATTTAACTATGAGTTCGGCACATCCTCTTTCATCGCAAAACGCGCGGCAAAGGAGCTAAACAGCGTCAAGATCGCGCTTGATGGTTGCGAATTTAAAGGCAAATAATTGCGAAATTTTAAAGATAATCAAAATTTGACCCGAGGCGGCGTTTTGCAGGCAAACGGGCGAGAAAATAACGTCTATCGCGAGCAAAGGAATGGCGATATTTCAGACGCCGCGGCGCACCGAGAGCAAAAAGAATTTACAAACGCGGAAGGCTTTGAGCGGCTTATAAAAATTTTAGACCTGCAAGGCTATATGGAGCGGTTTAACTCCTTTCTAGCGCGCCCAAAGCCGCTTTTTATGGCGGGTGACAGCAGGTTGCATTATGAAAAAATTTTAGAACTCTCGCAAAAGCAGTTTGATCCGCCCGCACCGGCTCAAAACCTAGACGACGCGCTTATGCGCCTGAGCAAACAAGCCACGCTGCACGTGAGCGAGATTTTTGAGTTTGCTAAGATAATCGGCTACTTTACCTATCTAAAAACGCTCAAATTTGAAGGCAAACTAGGCGAGTGGCTCGCTAAAATCGAGATCCCGCAGCCGATGTTAAAGCTCGCAAACTCATTTGACAAAAACGGTGAGCTAAAAGACGAAGTGGACGAGCGCCTGAGTGGTATCAGAGACGCTTTTAGCGCCAAAAGAGCGCAAATAGACGCCGATCTGCGCCGTCTCATCTACTCAAAAAGCGTCGCGCCCTACCTCGTCGATACGCAGGTGCACTACATCAGCTCCGTCGAGGCGCTGCTCGTGCGTGGCGGGTTTAACCACGTGCTAAAGGGCACGGTCGTGGCTAGAAGCTCGGGCGGATACTTCTACGTCGCGCCCGAAAACATCCAAAAACTCAAAAAAGAGCAAAGCGAGCTGCTGGATAAAAAAGAGGAAATCGTCTATGAGCACTGCAAAATTTTTAGCTCCGCGATGCACAAGGCCTTGCCGTTTTTAAAATTTATAAACGGCGCGTTTGACGTATTTGACGCCTACTGTGCGCGGGTTTTTACGGCTAAAAGTGCAGATTTTGAGTTCGTGCTACCAAGCGGCGGGTCAAATTTAAAGCTGGCAAATTTCGCCCACCCAGCGCTAAAAAATCCAAAAAGCATCAGCATCGACTTTAGCAAAAAGGTGCTGCTGATAACCGGCGTAAATGCAGGCGGTAAATCGATGCTTTTAAAATCGCTGATAGCCGCAGCCTTTCTAGCTAAATACCTACTGCCGATGCGCATAAACGCGCAAAATTCGCAGATCGGAAATTTCAAAGAATTTGACGCTATCATCGAAGATCCGCAAAACGTGAAAAACGACATCTCGACTTTTGCCGGCCGTATGGTGCATTTTTCTAAGCTTTTTACGAAGAAAAATCTGCTCATCGGAGTCGATGAGATCGAGCTGGGAACGGACTTTGAGGAGGCGGCGAGCCTGTATGGCGTGATGATCGAGCGGCTGATGAGTCAGGATATCAAAATGATCATCACCACCCACCACAAGCGCCTTGCTATGCTGCTAGCTAAAAACCCCGACGTTGAGCTGGTCGCCGCGCTATACGACGAGGAAAACTCGCGGCCTAAATTTGAGTTTTTAAAGGGTACGATCGGCAAGTCCTATGCCTTTGAGACTGCGGCTAGATACGGCATCGCGGCAAATTTGGTCGCGCAGGCGAAAAAAATCTACGGCGAGGACAAAGAAAATCTAAACGAAATCATCACAAAGACGTTAAATTTAGAGGTGCAGCTCAAAGAAAAGCTCGAAAGCGCCGAGAAAAAAGAGCAAAAGCTAGACTCGCTAATCGAAAATTTAAAAGAACAAAAAGAGAGGGCCGAGGCCGAGCAGCACGAGGTTATAATCCGGCTAGAGCGGGAATATTTTAAGGCGATAAACGAGGCTAGACGTGCGATAAATTTAGATGACACAAAAGAAAAACAGCGCGCCCTAAACCGCGCAAACGAGGCCAAACGCGCCGTGCAAAAGCCAGAAATCTCCGCTCCGCCCGAGCTAAAAGTTGGCGACCGCGTCAAATACGGCAAGATAAAGGGCGTCGTCGCAAGCCTAAGTAAAAACGACGCCGTGATACAAACCGACAACGTGAGCATGCGCGTGCCGATAAATCAGCTAAAAATCAGCGGCGAAACGCCGGCGCCCGCGAAAAAATCGGGCATAAATCTAAGCGTGCAAAAGCCGCAAAACGCCAGCGTCACGCTCGATCTACACGGTCTGCGCGCGGACGAGGCGGTGCAAAAGCTGGATAAATTTATCTCAGATAGTCTGGTGATGGGCTTTGACGAGGTGCAGGTGTATCACGGCATCGGCACGGGCAAGCTCGCCTACGCGGTCAAAAATTTCTTGCGCGAACATCCGAGCGTGAAGGAGTTTTTCGACGCGCCGGCGGGGCAGGGGGGATTTGGAGCGCAGATAGTAAGGCTTTAATTTGCCTTGCTGCGGCTTGTCTTTTTTCTTTATACTTCGTTGGAAACTCGGTCGGCTTCGGTCACGGACGACTAGTCCGCTCCCTTGCCTCCGTCGTTTTCCGCCTCGTCTAAAGAAAAAATACTTCGCCTTATCGTCTTATGTTCAAATTTTACCCACCGAGACCCGCACCGCGAAAATGCTAAATATTAAACTTGCGACGCGATAGCGTCAAATCTAAATCTGCGCATAGCGCAGCAACTTCTCACGTCGGGGGAAGGGAGCTCTTTTGCTTCAGCTACGCTTCGCAACTGCAAAGCAGAGCGTAATTTAAGCCCCTTCCCCCTTAACAAGAAAGATTAATTTTAATGCACAACGCTAAATTTAACCAAACCAAATTTGACGCCTTAAAGGTGCGGGTCTCGGTGAGTAAATTTTCCAAATTCTAAATTTAAATTTGCGTGTTTTGTTCAAATTTAACGACCTCAAAATCTCTCAAATTTAGGTAAAATCCAAAATACAAAAATGAAAAAGGACGAAAATGAACGCGTTTTTGCAGGGATTGCTGCTGGGTTTTAGCGCGGCTGTACCGCTAGGGCCCGTAAACGTGATGATAATGAGTGCTGCGGTAAGGTCGTTTTGGTCGGCGTTTGCCATCGGGCTTGGCGCCATGAGCGCGGACGCGGCGTATCTGCTGCTTTTGGCGTTTGGCGTGCTTGAGTATTTGCAGGGCGAAACGGTAGAAAAAATCATCGGGATTTTTGGATTTTGTTATCTAGTCTACATCTCCTACGCCATATTTAAAAACGCAAACAAACCTATAACGGCGGACACGCTAGACGCCGAGGCCAAATTTGGCAAAAACTACGCAAAAGGCCTTTTCGTCACGCTTGCAAACCCGTACACCGTCGGATTTTGGCTAAGCGTGGCCGGCTTTGCTAAAAGTTTTGAAAACGCGGGCGCGGTCGTGGCGGGGCTAGTAGCGGCGATATTTATCTGGATCGTTTCTATGCCGTTTGCTGTGCATAAAAGCGCCAAATTTATCTCGCAAAACATCGCAAAATGGCTAAACTACGTATGTGCGGTCATTTTGCTGGGGTTTGCTTTCTTTTTACTTTATAAACTATTTTTATAAAATTTAGCTTTTATAATTAACTTAAGTAAATAATGATAAAATGAGAGTAATTTTTTTAAAGAAGTTTAATGCAAAATTTAGATTTTAAAAAATCGATGACGCAGTTTATCGTCCTGCCGATCGCCGTACTCGTGATCTGCTCGTGTCTGGCTATGGGTTTTATATTTTATAAAAAACTACAAGACTCCTCCAACTATATCTCAAACGTCGATATACAGAGTAAGGTAGAGTCTTATATGAACATATTGCAAATGATTTATAAAGACGTGGCAAAGCGCGATGTAGAGGAGTTTCAAAGGTATAGCGAATTAGCAAAGTCTATCCCGTCGTGGATGGTGAAGCAAACAGGCGAAAAAAACGAGCTCATCATCCTGGCTAGCTCGCAACAACCAAGCTTAATCGGGGAAAATTTACCCTATAAATTTTGCGGTATGGACGCCAATGCGCATGCAGAGTTGGCTCGCAACGGAGCCTATAAAAGTATAAAACTAATCCCAGACAATAAAGCCGAGATCTGCTATTTTAAAAATATAGACGGCGCAATAATAGGCTACAATATGGTTCAAGGCGTTAAAATTTCCGGTTTTGACGATCCGCTTTTTGCGCAGTGGTTTGTCGTGAATATGAAAAATACATTTATCGTAACGAGCGTAATGGTGCTTATTTGTATTTTTCAATATTTGCTTTTTTATAGAAGTATAAGAAATAATCAAGTCTCCCTAATGAAAACTAATGCCAAGCTCGTAGCCAATAATGCCGAGATGCAAAAGCGGCTTTATAGAGATTCTCTTACGGGTTTGCCTAATAAAACAGCTCTGGAGCGTGATCTGGAGGCGATGAAAAGCCCTAAAATCATCATTGTGGATATCGACGAATTTAGAAAAATGAATAACTACTTCGGCACTGCAGTTTGCGACAGAATTTTAGTACGAATGACGCAAATTTCGCAAAAATTCGCAGATGATAATAATATGACGGTTTACCGAGTGGGGCCGGATCAGTTTGCGTTTATCGAGGATGCGGCGTTTTTTATCGATAGGTATGAGGATTTAGCTACCGAGCTTTTGGATAATATCAAAGGTCTAGTCGTCGATATCACCGCACTTGACGGCGAGCAAAGCGAGATAGAGATACACTGCACGGTGGGCTTTGCGCTTGATGAGACCGATACGTTTAAAAAGGCGATGGTGGCGCTTGAGTTTGCTAAACAAAGCGGAAAGGACTATTTTTGCTACTTTAAAAACATCGACGATACGCCGCAATACGCCGAGCAAATCACTCGCTCAAATATGATACGAAACGCTATCATAAACGATAGGATCGTGCCGTTTTATCAACCGATATTTAATAAAGAAAAGCAAATCGTAAAGCACGAAACTCTAATCCGCATCCAAAACAGTAACGAAATCATCTCTCCAAGCGTCTTTTTGGAGGTTTCAAAGCGCATCAAACGCTATACCGATATCGAAAAAATGTTGATCGAAAAAAGCTTTAAACTAATCGCCGATAGGCCCGACGCCGTAATCTCTGTAAATTTATCCGGGCGCGATATGACCGACGGCGACGTAAGCGTGTTTATCATCGAAAAATTAAATAAATACAAAGTTGCCGGACGCGTGATATTTGAAATACTAGAGGATGAAAACGTCGAAAATATCGAGCGTATAGGAACATTTATCGAGCGCGTGCGCAGGATGGGCGTCAAGATCGCTATAGACGACTTTGGCTCTGGCTATAGTAACTTCTCTTACATCCTGAAACTAAAGCCCGACTGCATAAAAATCGACGGCTCCATCATAAAAAATATCGACACGAGCGAGGACTCTCGCGCTATAGCAGGCGCGATCATCGCCTTTGCTAAAAAGCTTGATATCACGGTAATAGCCGAATTTGTCCGCTCAAAAGAGGTGTTTGATGCATGCGTAGAGCTTGGCGTGGACGAGTTTCAGGGTTTTTATCTGGGCGAGCCTAGAGATAGCCTTTATGAGGATTAAAATTTAACTGCGACGCTATTTTGCTGGAGGCTTTAATCTTTTGCCGTCTTGTAAATTAGCCTTGATTTTTTTGATGAATTATCGCCGATTTTTACATCATTTTAACTTTTAATAAAAACAATAATGCCTCTTGCGGAAATTTTAAAGCGGACCGGTTTTTGTAAACAAACTACCAAGTAAAGCTTTATAAAATTAAATCTCGTTGAGATAGTTGCCGAATTTACGCGCTTTAGGGCCTGGTTCATTAAGTTTTGTAATTATTTATGGATCAATTGCCTTCTTGTGTTTGTACTAAGTTTGGTTTAGACTTTTGTTTTTGCGACAACGGCGTCAAATTTGACTTTAATTTTTATTGGGTTTTGGCGCTTCCTGTTTGATTGCGAAAAAAGCATCATATCGCGCAAGGATAAGATTTGTCCATGCGCCCAAAAATAAGTATAATTGGTTTTTGTAGTTTGGCTCGCGAGCTTTGTATGGTTTAAATTTTATCAAGATTGATCGCCGAGTATTGTGATTATAAACTATCAAATTTCAAGATATTTTTTACAGAAATAAAAAAGCTAAATTTAGCGGCCTGCATCGTAAAGACGCAGGTTAATTCGACTTACAAATTTAGCTTAAATTTGCGCTTTGATTTTTTCGTAAAGCGATAAAATTTCGTCTTTTTTGATGATAAAGCTATTTTTATTTGCGATGAGGTGAGCGGAGCTGTGCATGATGGTCTCGGCGACTCTTAGCCCGTTTTGCTTCATCGTAGTGCCAGTTTCAACGACGTCCACGATTGCGTCGGCTAGCCCGACCAGCGGTGCTAACTCGATCGAGCCGTATAGTTTGATGATCTTTAGCGCGGTCGCCTTTGCGGCGAAATAGTTGCGCGAGATGTGCGGCATTTTGGTGGCGATCTTTAGCTCGGGAGCGTTTAAATTTAGCTCCTCGCCCTCTTTTATACCTACGCAGACGCGGCATTTGCCGATTTTTAGATCAAGTAGGCGCACGACGTCAGGACGGTGCTCTTCAAGTACGTCAAGACCCACCACGCCGATATCTGCAGCACCGTTTACGACGTAGGTCGGGATGTCTTGGTTGCGAACCATTAGAAATTTAAAATCGCCCTCGCTCATCAGTAGTTTTCTATCCTCAAACTCAAACGAGCTTTGAAAAATTTTCCTAAAAATCGCGAGAGTCTCGTCGGCGATGCGGCCTTTAGGTAGAGCAACCGTTAGCATAAGATGTCCTTTTTTTGTTCGATTAGTTTTTGCATCCCGCGAAAGACGAGTATGCGGTCGTAGATACTCGTGGCAAAAAAGCGCGATAAAAATTCGCCGTCGCCGCCCGTGAAGTAAATTTTTGAGCCGTTTGCCATGTTTTCTATGAGAAGCAGGATCGGTTTGATGATGCCGTAGCTCACCGCGTCGGTCGTTTTTTGCGGGAGTGCGTCGAGGTCGATCTGCGAATTTAGCGAGATTTTTAGCCTAGGCGAAATTGCCTCGTAGGTCTTTAAAATATGCGATATGCCGGGCATTATCGCGCCGCCAAGATGCATAGAATTCATCATCACGTCCATCGTTATGGCGCTGCCAGCGTCGATTATGAGGCCGTTTTTTACGGCATAACAGCTAGCCACGCGGTCGATACCAAGGCCTTTATAGATAGTATCTAGTTCAAAATAGGGCTCCAAATTTACGAATCTGGGCGAATTTTGCAACCTTTTGGTTACTTCGTCGTTTACGCTGATAAAATAAATCTTCTCATCGCTTCTAAAATATTTAAAATTTTCAATCCTGATTTTGGTGATTTTACCATTTTCAAAAAAGGTGGCGTTGGTATTGCCTACGTCACATAGAGTCATGTTTGTAGCCGTTTTCTTTCATTAAATTTACAGTTTTTGAGCAGATATCAGAGCTATAAAAAATAGCTTTTTTCTTAAAATTTACTCCTGTTTGCTCGGTGATTTTGCCGGCTATTTCGTTGATTGTTTCAAACTCTTTGCTTAAAAATCTAGCCTTTGCGCTGCGAAAAAACAAAAGCGTATAAAAGCCCTTCATATCAACGCCCGTGAGCGCGACAAGGGTCTTTTTTTTAGTAAATTTATCAAGCTCCATCCAGCTTAAATTTTTTAAGATAATCTTTTTGGCTTCCAGAACTTGATAAATTTCTTGTTTCGTCATTTAAGCTCTAAACTGTAATCGTCGTAGTAAAATTCTTTCGCGCCGGCGAAAATTTGGCTCTCGACCTCGTCTGAAAGCTCGTAAATTTTGGCATTGTCGAGCGCTAGATCTGTCTTGATGAGATATCCTGTTTTTTCCATTATATAAAGCGAGCCGTTATAGACGGTGGCGCTTGAAAAGATGGCGAATTTAAAATATACGTCTTTGATTTGTTTCAAATTTAAGTCGCTAAGCACGATTTTGCCGTCTTTTAGCAAGATATATATATATTCGCCGTTTATGACGATGTCTTTGATTTCGCCGTTATAATAAACCGTTTTTTCGGGATTTATCGAGACGATACGTTTTCCGGTGGCGGCTATCATCGTGTCGTTTACGACGTTGAGCGAGATAATATTGTTAAAAAACTGCTCGCTACTCACGACCACATCACGTAAAATTCGGCCTTGGTTTTTATCTGCGATCATGATCTTTCCGTCAAGCGTAGGAAATATAACGAGCGAGCTCATAAATAATGGCGCAGCGACGCGAGAGTCCTGGGCATAGACGTTTGAGCTTTCAAACTCGAGCAAAGTATCGTTTGTTGCAATGTCGATGAGATATATGACATTGCCCGCGCTTAAAAGGGCTAGTTTATTATCTTCTAGAGCGGCTGAAACGATTGCTTCATTGAAGCTTCTTTGAAATAAAATTTCGTTTGAGCTGTTTGCAACGATCAAATTTCCATCCAAATCGGAGCTGATAAATTTACCGTCGGCGGAATTTAACAAGGTTGCACCCTTTGGCAGCTTTATCTCGGGCGAGAGTAGGCCGTTTTTAGTTATCGCCATACCGTTTTTTAGTACCGCTCCGTTTATGCTCGCCGTCGCGATGCTAGCCGGTAGCCTGTTTTCTGAAATTTTTTCATTTTGCACGTCGGTCGGTTCGAAATACTGCCTTTTCGTGCTGCATCCGCCGAGTACCGCGACGCAGAGCGCAGCCGCTAAAATAGCTTGAAATTTTCTCATTTTGCATTTCCTTGATAGTGTTCTAAATTTTTGACGATGGATTGAAGCTGAGAATTTAAAGGAACCTTTTTAAATTCGTTTTTTGCTTCGTCGATTTTATTTTCTTTCATTAGCTCATACCCTCTAACAACGGCCTTGTATGAAGTCAAAATTTGGCCGCTAGGCTCGTTTATCTGGGATTTTACGATATCTTTTAAAAGCGGATCTATTTGCTCGTTTGCTAGCGATTTTAGCGCGTTTGTGTCGTTGTTATCAAGCGCTCTTTTAAACTCGTAAAGCGCGTAAAGCGAGGCGTCTTTTTGCTTTAGTTCGGCTTTTGCTTGCTCGTCTTTTGGATTAAGTATCAGTTTTGCATATGCGGCGTTTGCGGCTTTAAACTCTTTTTCTTTTAAAGCGCCGTTTATATAGTACCCCGCCGCGCCGATCACGCCTAAGGCGAGCGCGCCGATGATAATTTTTTTATATTTTTTAAAAAATCTTTCGCTTTTGATTATGTTTTCTAAAAATTGTTCTTGAGTATTTAACTCTTCCTTTATAGAATCAATATCATCTTTGATGGCCAAGTTTGTTCCTTAAATTTTAGTTTATTGAAAGTTCGTAATTGTAGCATAATAAATATAAAACAGCATAAAAATCAAGGCAAATTGTGTTATAATGCGGAAAATTTTAAAAATTTGACGAGGTTTTATGCAGATAGACGATACTTTATTAACCAAACTTGAAAAGCTTAGTTCGCTCAAAGTCGAGAGCGACAAGCGAAGGGAAATCGAAGGTCAACTCAGTGAAATTTTGAGCTTTGCGGGTATACTAGACGAGCTTGATTTAAGCGCTTCTAGGGCGGTAGTAAGCTCTAGAGAAGGCGGAACTCCGTTAAGAGAAGACGTAAGCGTGAGCTCTGACGTGATAGAAACTATACTTAAAAACGCTCCGATGAGTAGCGAACACTTCTTTGTCGTGCCGAAAATTATAGAATAAGGAAATTTTATATGGAGCAAATAAGGCAAGAAACTCAAAATGATAGTTTAGAGCCCAAGAAAATAGACGTAAGCTTGGAGACGTTATTAAAAACGGTCGTCCACAATAAGGCCAGCGACTTGCACCTTGTCGCAAGAAGCGAGCCGCAGATCAGAATAGACGGAACCTTGAGGCCACTTGAGCTCGGCGTGCTAAAGGGGCACGATATACAAGATATCTGCTATGCGCTCATAACCGACGTGCAAAAAAGTGATCTCGAGGAAAATAGAGAGCTTGACTTCGCAATAGAGCTTCCCGGCGTTGGACGTTTTAGGGGCAACTATTACTATACTATGAACGGCGATTTGGCTGCCGCATTTCGTATTATTCCGACAGATATTCCGTCTCTTGACGACCTTAGAGCGCCTGCTATTTTTAAAGAAGTGGTAAAGCGCGAAAAAGGGCTAATTTTGGTCACCGGACCTACGGGTAGCGGTAAATCGACGACGCTTGCCGCGATGCTAAACGAGATAAATTTAAACGAAAGAAAGCATATTATTACCGTAGAAGATCCTGTCGAGTTCGTACATACGAATAAAAAAGGTCTTTTTTCTCATAGAAACATAGGCGTGGATACCAAGTCTTATGCCAAGGCGCTCAAAAGCGCACTTCGTGAAGACCCTGATATTATTTTGGTGGGCGAGCTTCGAGATAGAGAAACGATATCTACGGCTATTACGGCAGCAGAGACTGGCCACTTGGTATTTGGCACGCTGCACACAAACTCGGCTATTCAGACTATCAACCGTATTATAGATAGTTTTGAGGGCGGCGAGCAGCTGCAGGTGCGAAATATGCTTTCGGTTTCGCTAACGGCGGTTATATCGCAAAGCCTGCTTCCTAAAATCGGTAGCGGACGGCTTGCTATACATGAGATATTGATAAATAATAACGCTATCGCAAACCTTATTCGAGAAAACAAGGTGCATCAAATTTACTCCCAAATGCAGCTAAACCAACAAGTAACCGGCATGATGACGCAAACGCAGTCCTTAATGAAAGCTATTAGAGCAAATCAAATCACGAAAGAAATGGCGATGAGATATTCAACCAATCAGCAAGAACTCGCACCATTGTTAGGTATGTAATGGATTTTGTTACTCTATTTGACGTAGTCGTCGTTTCATTGGTTTTGATACTGGGTATAAAAGGCGTGATAAGCGGACTGATAAAGGAAATATTTGGCCTCATTGGTCTAATCGGCGGTATCGTCGTGGCTAGTAGATTCGGTATTAGAGTCGGTCGTCTGATAAGCGATAATGTTTATAAAATAGAGGGCGATTCTATTTTATTTTTTGCTGGATTTTTAACGACGCTTATCGTATTCTGGATACTTTGCTTAGGTATCGGCGCATTTTTATCGAGATTAGTAGGGTTAAGCGGACTTGGATTTTTGGATAAAATGGGCGGATTTGTCATCGGAAGTGCTAAAATTTTCCTAGTTTTTGCGGTTTTGATAGTGACTATTTCAAATATTCAAGTTTTAAACAACAAAATAGAGCCGTATTTTAGGGGAAGTAAACTGTACCCGATTTTGCTGGATACCGGCAAATGGATAATGAATGTTAACGTAAAAGGCATATCAGGCGGCGTGGGAAATATCGAAACGCCGTTTGACGCCTCTATGCAGGAGCAAAGACCAAATTTAGAGATAAATTCGACGATTAAGGAGTACAAATAATGATTGAGAATTTAGAATACGACGCGCTTCTTGAGAAATTTAAAAAAATTTTGAGAGACAACGGGCTAAAATACACGCAACAGCGAGAAGTTCTACTAAAGACGCTCTACAACAACGACGAGCACTTCACTCCGGAGAGACTTTATTTTTTCATTAAAGAGACCTATCCTGACTTAAACGTCGGCATCGCGACCGTTTATAGGACGCTAAATTTACTCGAAGAAGCCGAGATGGTAACCTCCATCAGCTTTGGTTCGCAAGGTAAAAAATTCGAGCTCGCAACCAAACCTCACCACGATCATATGATATGCCGCAGATGCGGAACTATCATCGAATTTGAAGACGCAACCATAGAAAAAAGACAAGCAAATATCGCAAAAGAGCATGGCTTTAAGCTAACCGGACACATGATGCAGCTTTACGGAGTGTGCAAAGAGTGCAATGCCAAAGAGGCAAAGGGCGGCAAGTGATATTTGAAAATCAACTGGAGATCCAGAGGCTAGAGACTGCAAATGAGTTAAGAAGCGCGGGCGTAAATCCCTATCCGCACTTTTTGCGCCGCGATATGGATATAACTAAATTTAGACTTAAATTTAAACACATTATAGACACTGAAGAAAAGAGTGCCGAAGGTCAGCTAGTAAGCCTCGCCGGACGCGTAAAGCTCATCAGGGATGCTGGCAAGGCGATATTTGCCAACATTGAAGACGAGGACGGCAATCTTCAAATTTACTTTAGTAATAAGACGCTTGATCCTAATTGGTTTAAGGTCGTAAAGAAAAATATCGAAGTAGGCGACATAATATACGTGCGCGGATATGCCTTCGTCACGCGAACGGGCGAATTTTCTATGCACGTTAGCGAACTAACTTTAGCGTCAAAGGCCATTTCGCCGCTTCCAGAGAAATTTCACGGACTAACGGATATAGAGACTAGATATCGTCAGAGATACCTCGATATGATAATGAATCCAGAGGTCAGAGCTGATTTTAAGCGCCGCTCGGTTATCGTTAGCACGATTCGCAGATTTTTCGAGGATAAGGGCTTTTTGGAGGTCGAGACTCCGATGATGCACCCTATCCCTGGCGGAGCGAACGCTAAGCCTTTCGTTACGTTTCATAACGCACTTGGCGTGGAGAGATTTTTACGCATCGCGCCTGAGCTTTATCTAAAGCGGCTCATAGTGGGCGGTTTTGATGCCGTTTACGAGATGAATAGAAATTTCCGCAACGAGGGTATGGACTTAACGCACAATCCAGAATTTACCAGCATTGAGTTCTACTGGGCGTGGCATACTTATCACGATTTGATGGGGCTAACCGAGGAGCTATTTAACGTGCTTCTTGATAAACTAGATATGCCTAAAATCATCGAATTTGACGGTATGCAGATCGATTTTAGCAAGCCGTTTAAACGCATAAGCTACAAAAAAGCACTCGTAGAAATCGGCGGTCTAGACGAGGCGATCATCGGCGATAAGGATAAAATTTTAGCTAAGCTCAAGGCGGACGGCTTTGAGGCAAACGCAAAGCTTGATTTAGGGCATTTGCAAGCCGAGCTTTTTGATAACTATGTAGAAAGCAAGCTAACCGATCCGACGTTTATCATAGACTATCCGATTTCGATCAGCCCGCTTTCTCGCAGAAGTGATGCAGATCCTAATATCGCGGAGAGATTTGAGCTGTTTATCGCAGGGCGCGAGCTAGCAAATGGCTTTAACGAGTTAAACGATCCGATTGATCAATACGGCCGCTTCGCTTCACAAATCGAAGCTAAAAATGCAGGAGACGATGAAGCTCACGAGATGGACGAGGACTATGTGAGGGCTCTTGGCTACGCGATGCCTCCGACTGCGGGGCAGGGCATCGGTATAGATAGGCTCGTGATGCTACTAACCAATAAAAAATCCATCCGCGACGTGGTACTTTTCCCGGCGATGAGACCGCAAAAAAACGAAACCAAGGAGAATTAATGAGTTTGCAAAGTTATGATAAAGAAATTTTTGATTTAGTAAATTTGGAATTAAAACGCCAATGCGACCATCTCGAGATGATCGCGAGTGAAAATTTTACCTATCCTGAAGTAATGGAAGTAATGGGCTCGATTCTAACCAATAAATACGCGGAAGGCTATCCAGGCAAACGCTACTACGGCGGCTGCGAATACGTCGATCAGATTGAGCAGCTAGCGATAGATCGCTGCAAAGAGCTTTTTGGTTGCGAATTTGCAAACGTACAGCCAAACTCAGGCTCGCAGGCAAACCAGGGTGTTTACGGCGCGCTTTTAAATCCGGGCGATAAAATTTTAGGCATGGATCTAAGCCATGGCGGACACCTAACTCACGGCGCAAAAGTAAGCAGCTCTGGTAAAATTTATCAGAGCTTTTTCTACGGCGTGGAGCTTGACGGACGCATAAACTACGATAAAGTAATGGAAATCGCGCAAATCGTAAAACCTAAGATGATCGTGTGTGGCGCAAGCGCATACACTCGCGAGATCGAATTTAAGAAGTTCCGCGAGATCGCCGATGCTGTGGGCGCTATACTATTTGCAGACGTAGCGCACATCGCGGGCCTAGTCGTGGCCGGCGAGCATCAGAGCCCGTTCCCGCACTGCGACGTGGTGAGCTCAACTACTCACAAGACGCTTCGCGGACCTCGAGGCGGTATCATCATGACAAATAACGAAGAGTACGCTAAAAAGATAAATTCGTCTATTTTCCCTGGCATTCAGGGCGGACCGCTCGTTCACGTTATCGCGGCAAAGGCGGTTGGCTTTAAACATAACCTTTCGCCTGAATGGAAAATTTACGCCAAGCAAGTCAAAGCAAATATCAAAAAACTAGCCGAAATTTTAGTAAAACGCGGCTTTGATCTAGTTAGCGGCGGTACGGATAATCACCTGGTTTTAATGAGCTTTTTAAATCGCGAATTTAGCGGTAAAGATGCCGATATAGCTCTTGGCAATGCGGGTATAACGGTAAATAAAAATACGGTTCCGGGAGAAACAAGAAGCCCGTTTGTTACAAGCGGTATCCGCATCGGAAGTCCGGCGCTTACGGCTCGCGGCATGAAAGAGGCGGAATTTGAGATCATCGCAAACAAAATCGCCGACGTGCTAAGCGATATCAATAACGCAGCGCTTCAAGAAAAAGTAAAAGCCGAACTAAAAGAGCTTGCGAGCAAATTTATCATCTATGATAAGGCGACTTATTAATGCAGAGTATAGACACCGCGCTAATTAAAATGAACACGAGCCACTACTGGATCAAGCGCGACAATATCGTAAGTAAGATTGAGTATAAAGGGCGGACGTTTTTCAACAAATTTGAGCTCATAAACGAGCCTCTAAGCTATCAGGTGATAAAAGATCACGACGAGGGTAAGATCACGGTCGCACACTCGCTGATACTGCCGGGCGATAAGGTAGAAAATATCGTCTTTGACTACAACGGTAGGATGCCTGAGCGCTTTTGGCACCGAGCTCAGCTTTTGCTCCGCGAGGAGGGATTTATAAATTTTACCGCCTACGAGAGCAAGACGCCGGGGCACTTGCACCTTTATATACACAAAGGGCACACGACGCTAAATGAGGGCTATCAGATAGCGAATAAACTATCTATGTTGCTTAGTTCGCGTTTGGTTAAAGAGTGGAGAGTGTTTCCGACGATGGAGTTACCGAAAGAATTTAATATCTTGACGTTGCCGTACAAAGTTTATCAAAAAGAGCGCGGCGCAAGCTGGTCAAAACATATGTAAGGAGTGAAAATGGAATATAACGAGCTAAGAGACATCATGCTTGATAATAACGAGGATAAAAAGAGCAAAAGCGTTAAGAGGATACTCATCCTCGTCGCAGTTTTTGTCATCATCTTTTTAGCTGTTCTCATCGTGATGAAATTTTTAAATTCCTCCGAAACTAACGATCAGATTGCGCAAACGGACTCTAGGCTGGTTTTGCCGCCTGAGCCGGACAATACACGAAGTATCCCTCAACAAGTGAGCGTGCCTGCTACACCGCCTAACGAGCCTGCGCCGCAAGTAGCACAAGCTAACGTCCCGCCAGTCGCTCCGCCGCCATCCGAGCCTCAGGCGCAGCAGCCAAATCCCGCCTTTGAGCAGGTGCCTATCGTGCCTGAAAACAAAGGCCAAGATAGCTTTGAGGATATGGTAAAAGCGCTTAAGGAAAAAGAGGATAAAAGGCAACAAGATGCAGGTGTGCCAGCTCCTACGCCGACCGAGTCTTCTACTATACAAGGTGCTTTAAAGCAAAATGACGCTCCAAGCGCTCAGCCAGGCGAATCAAAAGCCGAGCCTAAGCAGCACGTAAACGTAGTAAAACAAAAAGAGCCTAAGCAAGAAAAAGCTGCAAAACAGCCTAAAAACGATGTAGCTAAAGAAAAACAAGCAAAACAAAAGCCGGCTAAACAAGCTCCTGCAGCTAGCGGCGGCGATGCTCACAGCGGTAGTTACGTGCAAGTTTTTGCCGTTAAACACTTTAATGAAAAAGCGCCTGAGCTTGGCAAACTAAAAGCCGCAGGATACGCCTATAAGCTATATAGGACGAACGTAAACGGCAATGAAATCATCAAGGTTCTAGTCGGCCCTTATAGCGGCGAGCAGTTAAAAAGCGAGCTTGCTAAAATCAAGCAAAGCGCGGCTCCAAACGCCTTTATCGTAAATATAAAATGATGGTTTTTGCCGTTTTTGGCAACCCTATCTCTCACTCCGTTTCGCCGAGGCTGCACAACCTAGCTCTCGGCGAGCTCGGTCTATCTCGCGAAGCCCTCTATACTCGCTACGAGTTAGCGGACAGCTCGCAACTCATTTCCAAATTTAAAGAACTAAAACTAAGCGGCGCGAACGTAACCGTACCTCACAAAGAAGCCGCGCTCGCGCAGTGCGATATCGAAGATGAAACGGCTACCAAAATCGGCTCCGTAAATACCCTTGTAGCTCGCGGCGATAAAATTTACGGCTACAATACCGATGCGCCCGGGTTTTTGCGGGCAGTAGAGAGTTTTGGACATATAAATTCGGCTCTCATTTTGGGCGCTGGCGGAACGGCTAGAGCAGTAGCCTACGCTTTAAAAAGCCTCGGTGTGCGAGTTTGCGTGCTAAATAGAAGCGAGGAGAGGCTGGCAAATTTTGCTGAAATTGAAAAATTTAGCTGGGCGAATTTTGGCAAATTTAATTGCGGCAAATTTGATCTCGTCGTAAATACGACCTCGGCAGGACTAAAAGACGAAAATTTGCCCGCACCGATCGAGATTTTGTGTCCGATTTTTGATGAAAGCAAATTTGCCTTTGACGTTATTTACGGCAAAAAAACGCCTTTTTTAAATTTAGCCGCCGCTAGCGGGCTCACGCATAAAGACGGCGCTGAGATGCTACTTTTTCAGGCGGTTTTAGCGTTAAATTTATTTTTTGGGGGCTCGCTTGACGAGGCCAAAATCGAGGCCTCGATGCGAAAAGCCCTCTATTTATCGGCTTCTTCTAGATAATAATCTATCTGAGCTTTTCTTAAAATCCTGATCAAGTCCGAGCTGCCCGCCACTCCCGTCGGATATCCCGCCGTCATGATATAGCTTTTATCGTCTTTTATGTAGCCTTTTTCGACTGCTGCCTTGATCGATTTAGCCATGAGCGTGTGCAGCCTTTCTTCTTTTTCTATCACGAACGCCGCCGTTATGCCCCAGCAAAGAGTCAGCCTATATGCAGCCTGCTCGTTGTGCGTTATGGCTATGATATCTATATCGGTGCGGTATCTGGCTAGTTTTGCTGCCGAGCCGCCCGATGATGTTAGCGCGATTATTCCGTCTACTTTTAGCGCAGAGGCGAGCCTGGCGGTGCTAGACGCCATCATGTCCGTGTCATCATAGCGGTCGAAATCAAATTTGTTAAAAGGATAAATTTGCTGCGTTTGGATTATGGTGTTGCTCATCGCTTCTACGACGGCGACCGGGTTTATGCCGACTGCGCTTTCTTCGCTTAACATGACTACGTCAGTTCCGTCTAGTACGGCGTTTGCCACGTCGCTGATCTCGGCTCTCGTAGCCGTTTCGTGCTCGGCCATACTTAGCATCATCTGCGTAGCGGTGATGACGGGTTTAACTGCTTCGTTTGCTTTTTTGATAATGAGCTTTTGGATCGTCGGCACCTTGTAGTAGGGCACCTCGATACCCAGATCTCCGCGAGCGACCATCACACCGTCGCTGGCCTCGATGATCTCGTCGATATTCTCCACGGCGTCAAATTTTTCTATTTTGGCGTAAATTTGAGCTTTGGAGCCAAAGCCCTTTAGTATCTCCCTAGCTTTTCTTATGTCGTTTGCGTTTTGTACGAAAGAGATCGCGACGAAATGAACGCCGTTTTTGGCGCCAAATTCCAAATCTTTTAAATCTTTAGGCGTGATAACCTCGATATTTAGCTTGGTGTTTGGGAAATTTACGCCCTTGTTCGAGCGGAGTATCCCGTCGTTTTCCACCACGGCTTCTACTTTTTGGGCGCTTGCTTGCGTGATTTTAGCGCGGATCTGTCCGTCGCATAGATATATGTACTCGCCCGTTTTTAACGCGGCCAAAATTTGAGGCTGGTTTATGCAGAGCTTATAGTGATTTTCGTCTACTTGCTCGCCGATTATTTCGTCTTTTACAAAGATTAGCGTATCACCGACTTTTAGTTTAAATTCGCTTCTGTCTAGCTTGCCGACTCTTATTTTTGGGCCGCAGATATCCTGAAATATACCTATCTTTCGCCCGAGTTTCGCCTCTACTTGCCTGATTTTATCTATGTTGGATTTATGGTATTCGTGTGTACCGTGGCTGAAATTTAGCCTAAAAGCATTGACTCCTGCTAAAACTAATTGCTCCATAACCTCTATGGATTCGCTGGCTGGTCCGACCGTGGCTAGGATTTTGGTTTTTTTATTCATGGATGCCCCTTTTTTGCGCAATTTTACCAAATTTTTAAAAAAAATAAGTATAATCGGCCAATTTATTTTAAGGAGCAAAAATGAAAAAGTTTTTAGCGGTTTTGGCTGCTTTCGGTTTAGCGCTAAGCGCGAACGCAGCGGACAAAACCTATAAGCTAAAGCTAGCCAGCACCTGGGAGAGCACGACTCCGGTTTTGGGCGATGCGGCGAAAGAATTTAAGCGCGTCGTCGAGACGCTAAGCGATGGCAGGCTAGAGGTTAGGATAGACTATCCCTCTAAGCACAAATCCCCGTTTGGTATCCTAGACTTCGTAAAAGGCGGCCAGTACGATATCGGCTACACGGCGTCTTACTACTACAAGGGCAAGGACGCAAATACTATGTTTTTTACCGCCGTACCTTTCGGTATGACCGCAACTGAGCTTCGCGCTTGGTATGAATTCGGCGGCGGCAAGCAGCTAGAGGAAAAAGTTTACGACAAATACAATATTAAAGTTTTCCTTGCGGGGGATACCGGCACGCAAATGGGCGGCTGGTTTAAAAAAGAGATCAAAAGCGTAGATGATCTAAAAGGCCTAAAGATCAGGATCCCTGGCTTTGGCGGCGAGGTTATGGCGCGCGTGGGAGCGACGATAAACACTATCCCAACCGGCGAGCTATATATGGCGCTAGAGATGGGCACGATCGACTCGGTCGAGTGGGTTAGCCCTGCGTTTGATATGGGTCTTGGCTTTCACAAGATCGCTAAATACTACTACACCGGCTGGCAAGAGCCGAGCGGTCAGACTCAGTTTTTCGTAAATAAAAAGACTTACGAAAAGCTACCTGCCGACCTTCAGGCCGTGATCGAGGCTGCGGCTAACGAGGTAGCTAGCATGCTAAATAGCCGCTCGTTCTTTGATAACGCCGAGTACTGGGCCAAAATGAAGGCCGAGTATCCTGATATCGAGGTTCGCTCGTTTCCGCAGGACGTTATGGACGCGCTTAGAAAGGCGAGCGACGAAATCCTAGACGAAGAGGCGGCGAAAGATCCACTATTTAAGGAGATTTTGGACTCTCAAAGAGCGTTTTTGGCTAAGGCTCGCGAGTGGACGAAAATTTCCGAGTTCTCATATATCCAAAAAACTACGAAATAACTTCTCTCGCTCGTTTCGGGCGGCTTAAATTTACGGCCTTCGGGTCGTAAATTTCTCTTTTTAAATTTTTCTTTTTATTCTTTATCGTGCTTGTAAAATTTTATTTTCGGACTACGTACTAAATTTGAGTCGTTGTAAATTTGATTAGCTTTGGCAGCGGGTTAAATTTGAGGATGTCTATCTGTTTGAAATGCGATTGAAATTTGCTTGCCTAGTCTTAAATTTGAATTCGAGCGAATTTAAAAACGTAGCGTTAAATTTATAAAAAGCCTCACGCGTCCGACTTAAATTTATAGCTCAGTTCTGCTATCAAGCGCTTTCATGAGTGATAGAAGATCGATGTTCTCGAGATTTACGCCCGTTGGTACGCCTTGGGCTATCTTGCTAAATTTGACTCCCAAATCGCTTAGCTTATCCTCGATAAATACCATCACCGCGTCGCTGCTAAGCCCCGGCGTTAGCGCGAAAATAATCTCGGTTACGCCGTTTTGGCGGATGACCTCGCGCAGTTTCTCGGTTTGCTCTGGCGTTATCTCTTCTAGCACGAAGTAGCGACCGCGGTAGATCGCGCTTTGCTCGAAAACTAGGATATCCTTTGGGCTTTCTACGACTGCTAGTAGCTCCTTATCTCGCGTTTCGTCGCTGCAAATGTCGCAAATTTCATCCTCGCTAAGCCCGCCGCAAATTTGACATTTGCCCGTAAATCTCACGGCGTCCTCGATGCTTTGAGCGAGCTTTAGTCCGCCGAAGCTATCCTTTAGGCATACGTGATAGGCGTAGCGCTGGGCAGACTTTTTGCCAACGCCGGGCAACCGCTCAAAGGCTGCCACGAGTTCGTTAAATTTTTCAAGCCCTTTTTTCAACGCTTTCCTTTGGATCGGTGCAAATTTTAAATGAGTGGAAGCCGTCCTCGTAGGAATACTTTAGGCTAAATTTGTGCATACGGCAGATGTGGTCGATGATGTAAAGGCCTAGCCCCATGCCGCTGCTTTTGCTGCCCTTTTCACGGATAAAGGCTTGCATGTAGTACTCGATAGGATTTTGCAGCGGTTGACCTAGATTTCTCACGACGATACCGTCCGCGTCGCAGATAACCTGCGCCTTTTTGTCGTCGGCGTATTTTAGGGCGTTATCTATGAGATTTTTTATCGCGAGCGAAAAGAGCCCGAAATCCACGCGTAGCAATATATCTCGGCGGATATCTACGCTCACTTTTTCTTCAAATTTATCGAGCATCAGCATGTCGCGCGCCTGGTCAAGGATGTTTGAAAAGTACGACTCCTGATAGTTTAGCGCGTAGTTTTTGGATAGCAGCTGCTCGATCTTGCCAAACTCGTTTATGAGCATGTCAAGGCGCTCAAATATCGCTATCAAGCGCGTTTTGTGCGTAGGATTTTGCACCATTTCAGAGACTATGCGCCCCTTGCCGATCGGCGTTTTTAGCTCGTGCATGATCGTACGTAAAAACAGCTGCCTAGAGCGCAAAAGCTCTCTGATCTTGCTAGCTGCGGCGTCAAATTCTATCGCGACCTTGGCGATCTCGTCGTCGGAGTCGGGTTTGGCGATATTTACGTCCATATTTCCGGCGCCAAATTTCCTGATATCAGAGCTTAGTTTTTTAAGCGGCATCAGCGACTTCATCACCGAAACGTAAAGCGATACAAGAAGCGCCGTCGTGAGGATAAAACCCACCCAAATCGGGTCGTTTATGTTTTTCGTATCGTCGCTTTCGAGTAAAATTTGAAACGAAGGATTTTTGATCTGCAGATACAAACTATCCTGAAAAAGCAATGACTGAAATAGTCCCAGCTGCGTTTGCTTGGCAAAGACCGTCTTGCCCGTGCTTATGACGTTTGCGACGGTTTTGTCGCTTTTGACGTAGGTTAGTCCGAAATTTCTAAAATAATTAGTCAAATCGCTAGGCGGATTTGACTTTTCGTATGAGGCGATGAGGTAGTTTATCGCGTTTAGCTGCTTGTTTTTTATCTTTTCTAACGCGTTATCTAGCTGTATGCTAGCAAACGTATAAAACAAAATGCAAACAAGCGAAAACGCCAGCGCGAAAACTACCGAAATCTTCGTGGTTAAGGAGTATCTCATCCTATGAGTTTATAGCCTATTCCGCGTACCGAAAATATATGTTTAGGCGCTTTTGAGCTGTCGCCGATCTTGGTTCTTAGTCTGCCGATGATGACGTCTAGGCTCTTTGAGTCCTTGTCTTTTAGGCTTTTGCAGTTATAAACCAGCTGCTCGCGAGAGACTGAAAAGCTATGTTGTTTGATAAGGTAGCTCAAAATTTCATACTCGGCCGGCGTTAGCGTTAGGCTTTCGTTGTTGTAGTAGATTTCGTGTCTGCGCTCGTCTATCCTAAACAGCGTATCTACGACCTCTTCTTGCACTTCGTTGGTCTTTTTGTAGCGGCGGATTAGGCTCATTATGCGCGCGTACATCTCTTTTGGATCGTATGGCTTTGGTAGATAGTCGTCCGCGCCTAGCTGCAGGCCCACGACCTTATCGCTGATGTCGCTGCGAGCAGAGGAGATGATGATAGGGATGTTGTATTTGCTACGGATCTCTTTGCACACTTCTAGGCCGTCCATGCCAGGCAAGGTAAGGTCTAGGATAAGCAGATCGAAATTTTTTACTCCCGCGCTTAGTCCCAAATAAGGATCTTCGAAATTTGTTACTTTTATATTAAAATCGCTCAAGTACTCGGATAGGATTTGCGCGAATTCCGGATCGTCTTCAATCATTAAAACATTAATCATTTTAAGCCTTTCAAATAGATTTAACGAAAATGATTATAACCAAAAAAAGTTAAATTTTTTTTCCGAATTTAATATCCTCGTTTAAAATTCTCCCCCGCTTTGAATTTTTATAAATAATAAGATAAAATCGCCCTTTAAATTTAAAAATTTTAGGAGATTTTGTGGAAATAGACTACTACGAAATTTTAGAAATCAGTAAAAATAGCGACTCTGAAACCATAAAAAAAGCATTTAGAAAACTAGCGCTAAAGTACCATCCAGACCGCAATCAAGGCGACAAAGAGGCGGAAGAAAATTTTAAAAAGGTAAACGAAGCCTACCAGGTGCTAGGCGACGAGGAAAAGCGCGCGATATACGATAGATACGGCAAAGCGGGGCTTGAGGGCAGAGGCGGCTTTAGCTCTAGCGGATTTAGCGCGGATTTTGATTTGGGCGATATCTTTAACTCGTTTTTTGGCGGCGGATTTAGCCCTGGCGCAAGCAGCCGTAAAAGAAGCAGCGACAAATATCCGCTCGATCTAGAGATAGCTCTTAGGATCAAATTTAACGAAGCGGTGTTCGGCACCGAAAAAGAGATAGAATTTACGATAAAAAAACCGTGCCAAACCTGCAAAGGCAGCGGCTCGAAAGACGGCAAAACGCACGTATGTCCGCACTGTGAGGGCAGGGGCCGGATATCGCAGCAAAGGGGCTTTATGAGCTTCGTGCAGGAATGTCCGTACTGTAACGGCACGGGCGAAACGGTCAAGGATAGATGCTCTGATTGCGGCGGTAGCGGCTACAAAGAAGAACGCCAAAGCGTGAAAGTAAATATCCCCGAAGGCATCGACGACGGTATGCGTATGCGCGTGAGCGAAAAGGGCAATGTATCATCAACCGGCGCTAGAGGCGATCTATACGTGCATATCGAAGTTGAGGCCGACGAGCATTTCGTGCGTCACGAAAGCGACGTTTATATCGAGATTCCGGTATTTTTCACGCAGGCGGTTTTGGGCGAGACGATCACGATCCCGACGCTAAAAGGCACGACCGAGCTAAAGCTACCGGTCGGCGCAAAAGACAAGCAGCAGTTCGTATTTGACGGGCTCGGCATAAAAAACGTAAATAGCAAAAGGTACGGCAGGCTCGTAGCTCAAATCTCCATAAAAACTCCAAAAGAGCTAACGGACGAGCAGATCTCTCTACTAAATCAGCTGCAAGAAAGCTTCGGTATCAAGGCGGGCAAGGCGAGCTACGACGAAGAAGAAGACGAAGGAATTTTGGACAAGATAAAAGGGTGGTTTAAGGGTGAAGAGGCCGATAGTAAAGGCAAGAAAAAGAGCAAAAAGGCGTAAATTTAGGTCAAATTTGCCTTTTGACGGGCGCAATATTTTGTTAAATTTGCCCAGTCGCTCGGGCTTAAATTTGCGCTCGTTACAAAACGGCGCGTTAAATTCGGCATTGAAAATACAAGATGAATAAATTTATATTTTTAGCCGCTTTTGCGGCGGTTTCTTTAAATGCGGCGGGGTGCGATACGGACTGGCTTCAAAAAGATTGCGACGCGGGCGATTTTGAGAGCTGCGATAACTTAGGGCTTGCCTACATCGGCATCAAGCTTGAAGAGTGCGACCTGGACAAAAACTACGAAAAGGCGTTTGCGCTGTTTAAAAAGGCGTGCGACGGGGAGTACGTGCGCGCTTGCGTAAATTTGGGCGTCGCCTACCGCAAAGGCGAAGGGGTTAAAAAGGACGAGCCAAAGGCTGCCGAGCTCTATAAAAAAGCCTGCGATAGCGGGTATTTGCTGGGTTGTGCGAACTTAGGCTCACTTTACGAGCAGGGGCTCGGCGTCAAAAAAGACGCGCAAAAAGCGGGCGAAATCTGGCGCAAAGCCTGCGAGGCAAAGGACGGGATGTCGTGCTTTAATCTCGGCGCGCTTTACTACAACGCAATGCTCGGCGAAAAAGACGTGGCTCGCGCAAAAAACTATCTGCAAAAGGCGTGCGCCTACGGCTGGAATGAGGGCTGCGAAGCCGCCGAAGCGATAGAAAAAGCCGCGAAACGCTAAATTTGCCGAAGCAGGCCTTGGCGGCGGCGCGGAATTTAAATTTGCGCTACGTAATCGCCCGCGTAAATTTTGCGTTTAGCGCGAAAATTTGATCGCTTTTTGCGTCAAATTTGACGGATTGATTTGCAAATAACCGCGGCGAAATTTACCCAAAAGCGGCGAGTTAAATTTGCCCTTTCAAATTTAACGAAAACAAATGCGTCAAATTTGGCTCAAATTTCAGGGCAAATTTTACAAAATAAGCTTCAAATTTCACTCTCTTTTAGCTGCTCGATTTTAGCCGCTACGCTCCTATTCGTCACCTTTTCTATCTCCTCGCTCGTTGCGGTCATTATCGCTTCAAAGCTGCCGTAAAATTTAACGAGCTTTGCGATACTGCCCGCCGATACGCCGGCGTCTGCTAGCTTGCTAGCGCCCAGATCCTCCTTGCGCTTGGTTTTTTGATGAAAGGTAATGGCAAATCTGTGCGCCTCGTCACGAAGACGCTGAAAAAACTGTAGTCGTCTGTCGCCGACGGGCAATGTAAATACGCCGCTGCTAGCGTAAATTTTATCCCTCGCGCCGCCTTTTGCACGGTGGGCTTTGGCGTCTATTTTTTCTTTTGAGATGGCGAGTATATCGACGTTTGCGCCGCTGCTAGCGATGATATCCGAGGCGAGGTCTAGCAGCGCCTGGCCGCCGTCGATGAGCCAGAGATCGGGCGGACTAAGTTTGTCAAACCGCAAAGCACGCTCTGTTAGCATCTGGCGCATCTGATCGTAGTCGTTTGCGTGGGAGAGGTGCATGTGGCGGTAGTGCTCCTTGGCGAAGTTTCCGTGCTCAAAGCGCACCATCGCGCCGACTGCGGCCGCGCCGAACATATGCGAGTTGTCAAAGGTCTCGATGACATGCGGCGCGCATGCGAGGCCAAAATACTCCTTTAGCTCGTCCAAAAACGCGTCGTCGTGGGTTTTTAGGTACTTTTGGATAAAGACCTGTGCGTTTGTTAGCGCCATCTCGCAGATGCGCTTTTTCTCGCCGATTTTAGGCACCGATATGCTAAATTTACGGCCGTGGCGAGCGGTTAAAATCTCCTCTACTAGACTTGCGTCCTCAAAGGCTTCTAGCGTGTAAATTTTAGCGCTCACGACTGGCGCGCCAGCCGGGAAGCTCTCTAAAACGATTTGCTTGTAAGCGTCGTTTAGATCGCCTTGCGAGCTCATTTTTGCGTTCGTGATGTTTTGATACACGCCGCTGATCTTGCCGCCGTGCACGCTAAAACGCACCGCGCAAAGCAAATTTTGCTCCGCGCCCACGGCAAAAACCTCAAAGTCCTCGAGCTTAGCCAGATCGACCTCGATTTTGACGTCTAGGTCTTTGATAGCGTTGATCTTATCGCGCACGAGGGCGGCTTGCTCGTAGTTTTCGTTTTGGGCGTATTTGTTCATCAAATTTACGAGCTTTGGCAGCATAGAAAGAGGATTATTTAGCGCCGCGATCGCGCTCTCTACGACCTTGGCGTAGTCTGCGGGCGAAATTTTGCTGATGAGAGGGGCCTCGGAGTAGCCGATCTGATAAGGTAGATATGCGCCCGTGGCTTTGAGCGCGCTTTTGCTTTGCACGAGTTTAAAGCTTAGCCTTAGCGCATCCAAAAGCTCGCGCACGCCGCGAAAATAGGGGCCGAAATACTTGATATTTTTGCCTCGGACGATCTTTCGCGTGATCTCAAAGCGCGGGAAATCCTCGTCCAAATTTACGTATATGTAGGGATAAGTCTTATCGTCGCGCAGCAAGATGTTGTATTTGGGCCTTAGCTGCTTGATGAAGGAGTTTTCTAGTATCAGCGCGTCGGCTTCGCTGGGAGTAACGATATACTCGAGGTGTACGGCCTCGCTGATCATCTTGTGTATGCGCGGGCTGACCTTGGGCGAGGGGGCGAGCTCGGGCGTAAATGAAAAGTAGCTTTTGACGCGGTTTTTTAAAATTTTAGCCTTGCCGACGTAAAGCAGCTTGCCGGCCTTGTCGAAATACTGATAAACGCCGGGCTTGGCGGGCAACGAGCGGATCTCGTCGATTAGCAAATTTTAGCTCCCGCTAGTAAATTTGAGCTTTTGCCGTTTGGGGTTAAATTCGGCCAAATTTGATTCATCGCGCCTCGCTTGATTCTTTAGCTAAATTTTGCTTGATAGCAAGGCGAATTTTTTCAAATCCTTCGAAAATCCGCTCGCTTTTGGCTAAATTTATAAACTCGCCTTTAGATGGCTCGGCGTAGGTAAAAATTCGCTTTTTTTCGTATGGGTCAGTCGCTTTTTTAAATTTTAAATGCTTTGTCACAAAAAATTTAACGTCCGTCACGCGAGCGAGCCTGCCGTCAAAATTTACGCTAGAATAGATTTTTAATAAGCCTTTTAACATTTTTATACTACTATCGCTTTTTAATTCCTGAAGTCCTAGCGGATGAAACAGGGCGAAAAACAAAATGCCGTTTTTCTCGTAGCAAAAGGCGATGAGCCTGCGATGATTTAGGCTTAAAAGCCGTAAAAATTCCCCGCATTCGCTACGGTTTTTTAACTCTTTATAAAAAGGATTATCAACAATATGTCGAATAATAGTTTTAGCGTCTTTCATAAGGCGATTTTAGCATTTTTTTTGTTAATTTTTATAGCAGGTTGCGGCCACAAGGGTGATCCGTTCTATGAAGTGCCGTCCGAGCCCTCAAACAGTAAAACCGAAAAGATAAATAAACTATAAATCAAGGAGAACAAATGAAGATCGTCGGACTTTTGAGTCTGTTTTTCGCTTTGGCCTTCGGTAGCGGCGACGCTGCGGGCGAGGCTTTAAATTTAACGACTACGTGGGTGGGTATCGCGAGCCTCATCATTTTCGTCGTGGGATATTTTTTCATCGCTACGGAGGAAAATTTTCACATCGACAAGGCTAAACCGGCCATATTTATCGGCACTTTTATGTTTCTGCTTATCGGCTTTTATATGCTGGCAAACGGCCTAGACGTGCATTTGTTGCAAAATGAGGTAAATCACCTGATTTTAGAGATTTCGCAGATTGTATTTTTCCTAATGGTCGCGATGACCTATATCGAGGCGCTTATCGAGCGTGACGTATTTAACGCGCTAAAATACAACCTCGTCTCAAAAGGCTATACATACAAAAGACTCTTTTGGCTAACGGGCGTTTTGGCGTTTTTCATTAGCCCGGTCGCCGACAATCTAACTACCGCTCTTATCCTCTCCACTGTACTTTTAACGATAGATAGAAATAATACGAATTTCCTAGTAGCCGGCGCGATAAATATCGTCGTAGCCGCAAACGCAGGCGGCGCATGGAGTCCGTTTGGCGATATCACGACGCTAATGGCGTGGGCTGCGGGCAAGGCTCCTTTTATCGACTTTTTCGCGCTTTTCCCTGCTTCATTTATCGGCTGGCTAGTTACGGCTTTCTTACTAGCGCGCATCGTACCTGCGGGCAGTCCGCATTTTGACCCTGCGACAGAGCAGAAAGTAAGCATCAAAAAGGGCGGTAAAGTCGTTATCGGTCTTGGCGCATTTACGATATTTTCGGCTGTTATGATGCATCAGCTTTTTCACCTACCTGCGATGTGGGGCATGATGTTTGGCTTCTCGCTTCTTAGCATCTACACCTACATCTACAAAAAAACTAATAAAAACGAAGAGCCTATGCACGTCTTTCACTATATGTCAAAGATCGAAAACAACACGCTTTTCTTCTTTTTCGGTATCCTTGCCGCCGTCGGCGCGCTGCACTTCGTCGGATTTTTAAACTATGCCGTTTCTCTTTATGATAAATTTGGCGCCACTGCCGTAAATATAGGTGTCGGCTTCCTGTCTGCTATCGTGGATAACGTCCCTGTTATGTCCGCCGTGCTAAAAGCAAATCCTATGATGGGCGCGGATGTGGGCGAAAATTTAAGCCAGTGGCTATTAGTTACCTTAACTGCGGGTATCGGCGGATCTATGATAAGCTTCGGTTCGGCTGCGGGCGTTGGCGTTATGGGCAAACTAAAAGGCATCTATACCTTCGGCGCGCATATGAAATACGCATGGACCGTGGTTGCCGGCTATATCGTATCGGTCGTGATCTGGTACATACAGTTTGAAATTTTCCATTTGTATTTTTAAAGGGCAATCATGAATAACACGATAATAGTTTTGGATTTTGGCTCGCAGTATACTCAGCTCATCGCTAGACGCTTGCGTGAGCAGGGCGTTTATACCGAGATTTTGCCTTTTAACGTCAAGGTCGATGAGATTAAAGCGAAAAAACCAAAAGGCATAATCCTAAGCGGCGGGCCTGCTAGCGTTTATGCACCGGATGCGTATTTTTGCGACGAGGGCGTATTTAAGCTAAAGCTGCCGATTTTAGGCATTTGCTACGGCATGCAGCTTTTGGCGCATAAATTTGGCGCAGAGGTCGCTCCGGCTTCTCACAAAGAGTACGGCAAGGCAAGCCTTAACGTCCTAAAATCTCATCCGCTTTTTACCGATACGCCTGAAAAGCAAATCGTCTGGATGAGCCACTCCGACCTCGTAAAAAACCTACCTAACGGCTTTGAGGCGATCGCGACTAGCGAAAATTCGCCTTATTGCGTGTTTGGCGACGAAAAGCGCAAATTTTACGCTCTGCAGTTTCATCCGGAGGTTCAACACAGCGAGTTTGGTACTCAAATTTTAAAAAATTTCGCCAAATATATCTGTGGCTGCGAAAGCACGTGGAATATGGGCAGCTTTGCTAAAACCCAGATCGCTAAAATCAAAGAAACCGTGGGCAACAAAAAAGTCCTTTGCGCCGTTAGCGGTGGCGTAGATAGCTCCGTAACCGCAGCTCTTTTGGCTGCTGCGATACCGCAAAATTTGATCCTGGTTTTCGTCGATAACGGACTACTTAGAACGGGAGAGCGCGAGCAGGTCGAGGTAACTTTTAGAACAAAGCTTGGTGTCGAGCTAGTTAGCATAGATGCGAGTAAAACTTTCTTAGAAAGGCTTGCTGGCGTAACAGATCCAGAGAAAAAACGTAAGATAATCGGCGAAACTTTCATCGAAATCTTTGAAAAAGAGGCCAAAAAGCACGATAACGTCAAATTTTTAGCCCAGGGTACGCTTTATACCGACATCATCGAAAGCTCGGTCGTGGGATCTAGCAAGACGATCAAAAGCCACCACAATGTCGGCGGACTGCCTGATTGGATGAGCTTTGAGCTGATCGAGCCTTTAAGAGAAATCTTTAAAGACGAAGTGCGTCAGCTAGGACTTGAGCTCGGTCTTTCGCGAGAGCTCGTGTTCCGTCACCCATTCCCAGGTCCGGGCCTTGCGATCCGCATAATGGGTGAGGTAAATACGCCAAGCCTTGAGCTGCTACGCAAAGCCGACGTGATCCTACGCGACGAGCTAAAATCTAGCGGCTGGTACAACAAAACGTGGCAAGCGTTTTGCGTACTGCTAAACGTGCACTCAGTAGGCGTTATGGGCGATAACCGCACTTACGAAAACGCCGTGTGCATACGCGTAGTGGACGCTAGCGACGGTATGACGGCTAGCTTCTCGCGCCTACCGTACGATCTGCTAGAAAACGTCTCTCGCCGTATAATAAACGAAGTAGACGGCATCAACCGCGTAGTTTACGACATCTCTAGCAAACCGCCTGCGACGATAGAGTGGGAGTGAGAATATTGTTAAAATCCAGGTTGCTTTATTGTTTATAGATTTTAACTAATGGTAAGGAAAATATGAAACGATACAAAGCTATAGATTTTTTCTGTGGTGGAGGAGGTATGACTTGTGGACTCCGCCAGGCAGGGATTTACGTTGTTGCCGGCATTGATTTTGACAAAGACGCAAAAGAAACATATGAATATAATAACAAAGGAAGTGTTTTTATTCATTCAGATATTCGGAAATTAAAAATTGATTACTTTGAGCAGAACTTTCATATTAATCGAAATGATGATAACTTGATATTTGCGGGATGCAGTCCTTGTCAATTTTACAGCATAATCAATTCAGATAAGACCAACTCGCTACAATCTAAAGATTTATTAATGGATTTTGCTCGTTTTGTAGCGTATTATACTCCAGGCTACATTCTTGTTGAAAATGTCCCTGGAATAATAACCAATAAAGATAGCGTCTTACCGCGATTCCTTACTGAGTTAAAAAAAATAGGCTACGAAAACATTATATATAAAGTAATTGATATGAGTCGTTACGGGATTCCTCAAAATAGGAGACGATTTTCATTAATAGCAACACGCTTAAAAAATATGCGTATTTGTTTGCCGGTTGAGAGTACGGGAATGATTACTCTTGATAAAGTTATCGGTAAAAAAAATGGTTTTCCTGAAGTAAAAGCTGGATATCGAGATGATAGCGATTTTTATCATACGGTAGCAGGCTTAAGCGATAAAAGCTTAAGAAGACTGCAAAAAACCAGACATAACGGTGGAAGTAGGCTTGATTGGGCAAACGAAACAGACCTTCAACTAAAATGTTTTGTGGGTAAAGACGATAGTTTTAAAGATACATACGGACGCATGTGGTGGAATAGGCCGGCACCAACCATTACTACAAAATTTTTTAGTATTTCGAACGGGCGTTTCGGGCATCCTGAAGAAAACAGAGCTATCTCTATAAGAGAAGGAGCGACAATACAGACTTTCCCGGAAAATTATGTTTTTAAAACTACCAGCATAGCGGCAGCTGCAAAGTTGATTGGAAATGCTGTACCACCTGAATATGCGAGACAATTAGGTGAAGCGATAAAGAAAACGGATTATAGTATATGAAGCAGCATTTTTCGATTACACCAAGGATTATTGCTCATTTTGGTGAAGATTTAATAAAAAACGAAAGTATAGCAATTCTTGAGTTGGTAAAAAATTCTTACGATGCCTGTGCAACAGAATGCAAGGTAGAATTTTATTCCCGAAATAAAGAATTGGAAAAGATTGTTATTTCTGATAATGGATTTGGAATGAATGCCAATATTATAAAAAATGTTTGGCTTGTCGTGGGTACTAATCATAAAAAAAATGCAAAAAAAAATCAATGCGGACGTTATCCCTTAGGGGAAAAGGGCATAGGCAGATTAGGTGTGCATAAATTAGGCAAAAAAATCAGATTATTCTCAAAAACCATAAATGACAAAGAAGTTGAGTTATCGATAGACTGGACGGAATTGGAAAATGCTAAACAGATTGATGATTTTGATATTGATGTTATAGAAAATACGGTTCCAAAACAATATTCAAAAAATAATACAGGCACAACCATTATTATAGAAGAACTAAAATCAAAATGGGATAGAAGGCAGATAAGAGAAATATATAGAAATTTATTATCCCTTAATAGTCCGTTTGCAGACAATAATGACTCTTTTAAAGTCGATATTTGGAGCAATGAAAATATTTTTGAAGGGCTACCGAAACTCGAGGATATTATCGCAAACGGCGGACTGTATTTTGGTAGCTGTATTTTAAATGGTAATAGAATCAAAAAGTTTAATTATGAATTTCGACCATGGAGCTCATTGAATAAAATTGATGGGAGGAAATTGAATTTATCAAATTTAGGAGAGCAAGACTTATATCTCAAAGGACTAAAAGAAGAAGATGGGAAAAAAAAGTTGGTGGAATATGAGATTGATCTGGATGAACTGCAAATAGGAGAGATAGAGTTCGATATTATTATTTTTGAAAAAGATGCGGTTATTTTTAATTATGTAAATGCTGAAAAAAAAGTATTAGCGATTATTTAAACGAAAACGGGGGAATAAGAGTATATAGAGATAATGTAAGGGTCTATGATTATGGTGAGCGAGACAACGATTGGCTTGGTATAGACTTAAAAAGAGTGCATAGGGTTGGTAGCTATGTTAGCAATAATATTATTTTGGGATACGTCAGACTGAAACGCAATGAAAGTTTGGGTCTGAGAGAAAAGACAAACAGAGAAGGCTTTATTGAAGATGAAGTGTACAACGCTTTCGTAGATGCCATAAATTATGTATTGAATATTTTTGTTAGGCAACGAAATGTCGATAAATTCCGTTTAACAACTCTATATAAAACATATAAAGTTATTGAACCTGTTCTTTCCGATTTGGCAGAAGTTATGGAACTTGTTGAAAAAAAAGTTACTAATGAGGTCGACAAGAAGGATATTATAAAATATCTAAACAGAATAAGTATTCAATATAAAGAAGTAAAAGAAGTTCTTATAAAAAGTGCAAATGCGGGACTAAATTTAAGTGTTGTTATCCATGAGATTGAAAAACAGATTGCAGCATTACTCGGTTATGTTAAAAACGGAGAAAAAGATCAAATAATTAAAGTTTCTTTAAGGCTGGAAAAAATAGTTCGCGGTTATACGGCAATGATTAGAAAGTCTGCGATTAAAGATACAATATTGTCGGATATAGTAAATATAGCGTTGGAAAATTATGAATTTAGATTTTCCGATCATAAAATAGAAGTATACAATAATCCTAAAAATTGTAATATATCTGCTTTTTTGGCACAGGCGGAAGCAATATCGGTTTTGACCAATCTATTGGATAATTCTATTTATTGGTTGAGTTATTCACGAAAAGAAAATAGAAAAATATCCGTTTACATAACAGATCAAATAAAAAACTATAACTCTATTATTGTAAGTGATAACGGTCCTGGATTTAATATTCCTACAGATGCGGCAATTCAACCTTTTATAACCGGAAAGCCTCATAACATAGGGATGGGGCTCGGTCTGCATATAGCCGATGAAATGATGAAAGCAATGAAAGGCGAGCTATTATTTTTGGATGAAAACGATATTGAACTGCCGAAAGATGTTGAAAAAAATCAAATTAATAAGGCAATTATTGCATTATGTTTTCCAAAAGAAAAAACAAAGGAATAACTATGATAACCGATTTTATTGATAGCGTTGTAATTATTGATGACAAAGAGAAAGAAATAGAGGAACTTGCAAAAAAATTGCAAGAAGAGGATATTTCCGTAAAGATTCAAATAGTAAATCCTCAAGATAAGCAATTTAAGGACATAATACCTCTTAAAAAATACAGACAACTTATTTTTATGGATTTGTCGTTAGATGATAGTATCAATATAAAAAATAATATTTCTACGGAAATCAGACCGATATTATTAAAAATTCTACCTAAAACAAATGGGTGTTACGGATTAGTAGTTTGGTCCAAACATACGGATGATATTTCAATCTTAAAAGATAAATTATTGGAGGATAAAGACAAATATTGTTTACCTATGTTTATTGTGCCGTTTGATAAATCAAACTATTTAAAAAATGGATATGGTAATATTTTAGACGATTTAAACGATATATTACAAAAAGATAAGGCAGCATATTTTTTTGTAAACTGGATGAGTTCCGTTAAATCCGCCAGTGGTAAGGCAATATCTGATATATATTCTTTAGTTACGGATTATGATAAACAACAAACCGAATTGATATATATCCTGTATAAAATGGCATTGAGCCATACCGGAATACCTAAAGATCAAGTGGAAGGATACGATTTAACGACCGACGCATATAAGGCTTTTGATGAATTACTTTATTCCGATTTGATCAATCAGCAAAATAAAAATAGTGTGAATGTTTTTAGCCCGATTCCTCAAAATCCATGGAAAAATAATTTACAAGAAGAACTATTTAATTATGCTAAATTAAATGCCAAACACTTTATAGATAGTGTTAATATAAAACAAGATATTATCGTGCCTGGAAATATTTACGAAATTATAGAAAATAAGTCTGATTTTAAAATACAAAATCAACCTAAGGAATCAAGAGTTATTGGAATAGAGTTGACGCCTCCATGCGATTTTTCTCATAAAAAAATTAATTCAAAATTAATTGGCGGCTTTATATATGATCTTTCAAATAGTGATAATGATAAAATTTGGAAATTTATGAATGCTGCATTCAAGGGAGATAATAAATATCTTTTTTGGCCTATAGAGATAGATACTAAGCCTTGTGTACTTTGTTTTGATTTCCGATACACTTTTATATTTCCAGATGAAAACCTTAAAAATGATTCAAAATATAAAATTATATTTAGGGCAAAATCGAGATTATTTGCCGATATTTTACAAAAATATTCCTCCTATTCTGCCAGATTGGGAATTTCTAATATTATCCCGGAATTAAGTGGCCCTTTAAAAAATAATAAAGAGTAGAATATATGTCGGATATTTTCTCAAAATCGAAACGTTCCGATATTATGTCAAAAATTTCGGGAAAAGAAACAAAACCGGAAATTTTAGTACGTAAATATCTTTTTGCACACGGTTTTAGGTATAGAAAGAATGCAAAAGATTTACCTGGAAAACCGGATATTGTTTTACCTAAATACAAAGCGGTTGTTTTCGTAAACGGCTGTTTTTGGCACGGACACGAAAATTGTAAAAAAGCAACATTACCGGTAACCAACACCGAATTTTGGAGAGAAAAAATATCAAACAATATTATTCGTGATGAAAAAACATATGTTGAATTAGCTGGCATAGGGTATAAAGTGTTAGTTGTTTGGCAGTGCGAATTAGGCATTAAAGAAAGAGAGAAAACATTGGACGAACTTGTAAATAAGATAAGGTTATGCAACATAAACGACTATTAAAAGTGTATAGTTTTAATGTATTCTAAAAATATTGGAACCAAAAATATAACATACGATAAAGAGATAATCCTTATCAACAAATCGTCCAAAAACTTTAGCTACAATGACGCGTAAATTTACGAAAGGAAGAAAAATGGGTAAAATTTACAATCTAAACGCCGACACGAAAGTCGTCGCAAAAAGCGTCGTTAGCAAAAGGATTTTTGATTGCGAGAATGCTCACGTCGACGTATTTGCCTTTGACGCGGGCGAGGAACTAGATCACGAGATGCTATTTTGCGACAGCCTCGCGTGGGTCGTGGAGGGCGGTGCGAGCTTGCACTACGGCGAAAAGCAGATGCGCTTAGGCGGCGAACAGGCCTGCCTGATAGAGAAAAAAGTGTGGCGAAAACTAGTTTTTAACGAACCGACGAAATACGTCTCAATCGATTTTAAGGAGGACTTAATGATAGATCATTTACCTAAGGCGGCTATTTTTAGCCTAGTAGATGCGGTCGAATACGAAGAAGGCAAAATCGTGAGCAAAACGCTCGTCAAAAACGAAAGCGGCTCGATGTCGCTATTGTCGTTTTCAAAGGACCAACAACTCTCCACTCATGCGGCTCCGGGCGACGCGCTTTTGATAGCGCTTGACGGCGAGATGAAGCTAACCATCGGTGACGAGCATTTTGATATCAAAAAGGGCGATACCATCGTGCTTCCGGGTAAAATCCCGCACGGGTTAAAGATCTCGGAAAAATTTAAAATGTTACTCATCGTAACAAAAGATAAGATGTAGAGTTTCGGGGCGATTGCCCCGACTCGTTTAGGAAATATATGGCAAGATTTATAATAGATGACGAAAACATAAGCGTAGATAATCTAGCAACGCTAAAAAAGCTAGGACAAAAAGATAAAATTTACATCGTAACGAACAATAGACAAAAGCTAAGCATCTCCGTTTTGGCGTGGTTTCTGGCGCGAAAAATCAAAATAAAAATCATACTTTTAGAAAGCGCTCACAAGGACTATGCCGATAAAATAATTACGTTTTTAATGGGTAAACTCTCGCACAAAAAAGACAAAATTTATATCGTCAGCAACGATAAATTTTACGACGACGTGATAGATTTTTTTAATAAACAAGATAAAAACGGCGGCAAATTTCATAAGCTCAAATTTGACTTCAATCGCTCGCACACGGCGCAGCTCATCGAAGAAAATCAAGACGAAATCGCGATCCTGATACGAAACTCGGGAAGCCTAAGTGAGCTTCATATGAAATTTATCTCAAAATTCGGTAGCAAAAACGGCGCCGGCGTGTATAACGCGCTAAAAGAGGACGCGAGAAAAATCTACAAAAAGCCTCAGCTCGATAACCCACAAAAAGGCGAAGTAAAGCGTATCGCAGCGCCAAATTCCGCAAAATCTAGGCCGGCGACTCAAGGCGATGAGCAAAAACTTGACGAGCGAGAAAAATTAAAAACGGAGTCAAATTTAAGCGGCGAGGTTTTACACGCTCAAAGCGCCCAGGCAAAAGAGCAAAATTTAGAAAATCGCTCGCAAATAGTGCAAAATACGGAGTCCGAAAAATCGCAACCCTTAGAGAGCGAAAACGACGCGGCGGCAAAAGAGGAGAAAAATTTACAAGAGGCAAAAGCCGTAGAAGCAAATTTGAGCGATGATCCGGGTTCTACCGAGCAGCCAAAAGACGCGGAGCAAAATTTAAGCGACAAAGCTTCTAGCGAGGATCTTAAAGCGGATGAAAAAGGGCAAAATTTATCAAACAAGCGTCCGCCGCAAAAATCAAAGCAAGCTAACGCACCGCAAAACGAAGCAAAAAATAAAGCTGAAAATACAGTAAAATCGCAACCATCGCTCAAGATAGACGAGACTAAAAAGCAAGAGATTAGAAAAATCGCGTTTGAGAGTAAAAATTTGGGTGATTTTCACAACGGACTGGTAAAAAAATACGGAGCAGAGGACGCCGGCAAGCTGTATAAAGCGCTAAAACAAAAGGCAAAAGAGTACCTAAGCAGGCGCGACGCGGCGAAATAGAGTTAGCGTTTTTGGCTACGGCTTTTAAATTTTAAGGATTTGCGGTAAAATTCGGACGCGAAATCATAAATTTAAGGGCGAAAATGATCTATCTGGTCGGGTCAAATTTGGAATTTGAGGGCGTAAAAACGCTGGTTTTAAACAAGATCAAATTTAATAAATTTAGCGTAAATTTAGCCGAATTTGACGCACTGGTTCTAACCTCTAAAAACTCCGTAAACGCGCTAAAATTTAATCAAATTTTGCCCGCTAGTTTGCAAATTTACTCCATCGGCGACGGCACTAGCTGCGCGGCTATGGAGTTTGGTTTTGCTCAAATTTACACCGCAAAAAATGCTCACGGAAACGACTTTGCCGCCGAGATCGCACCGTTTCTAAAAGGTAAAAAAACGCTATTTTTAAGAGCGCGCGAGACGGCTTCGAGCGTGGGCGAAATCTTGAGAGAAAGCGGCGTAAATTTGACGCAAATAATCGCTTACGAAAACGTTTTTAAACCGCTTGAAAAAGAGCAAAAACCGCCCAAAAACTCCGTGATTATTTTTACGGCTCCCTCGGCGGTGCGAAATTTTACTCGAAATTTCGGCTGGGATGAGAGCTATAAAGCCGTCGCTATCGGATTTACGACGGCAAAAGAGCTGGGAAATTTTACGGCGCCCGCAGTGAGCGCCCAGCAAAATATAAATTCCTGCGTAAACCTCGCAAAAACGCTACTTTAAGCTAAAATTTTATATAATAGCCTTGCCTGAGTGATTTGGCAGCGTATTTTTATAGGGTCCAACACATTAGTTTCGGCGAAGATGTGCGGCGACCGTGCGACGCGGCTTCGTTTGAGCGTGCGAGCGCGAGAAGTTGCGACCTAAAGGAACCGCCTATTTGCAAGGTTGGCTTTGAATTTTCGGGCCACTTATATGCGCACCGCTCACTTGGGTTTTTATTTTTGGAGAAATTATGAAAATTTTGATAATCGGAAGCGGCGGGCGCGAGTACTCCATAGCTCTAAAGCTTCAACAATCCCGCAAACACGAGCTTTTCTTTGCTCCAGGAAACGGAGCCACCTCAAAACTCGGCACAAATCTAAAAATCAAAGACTATAATCAGCTTGCAGAATTTGCCCAATCAGAGCAAATAGAGCTAACTATCGTCGGCCCCGAGGCTCCACTAAGCGCCGGCGTCGTGGATATATTTAAGGCGCGAAATTTAAACATTTTTGGACCGAGCAAGTCTGCGGCTAGGCTTGAGGGCAGTAAGGCGTTTATGAAAGACTTTTTAGCTAGAAACGCTATCCGAACAGCTGCTTATCTAAATACCGACGATTACGATTCTGCGGCTAAATTTATAGACTGTCTTACCGCTCCAGTCGTCGTCAAGGCTGACGGGCTGTGCGCTGGCAAAGGCGTGATAATCGCGCAAAGCCGCGAAGAGGCCAAAGCAGCGGCTCGCGATATGCTAAGCGGCGAGAGCTTCGGCGAGGCTGGCAAACGCGTGGTAGTGGAGGAGTTTTTAGACGGATTTGAGCTTAGCTTTTTTGCGATTTGCGACGGCGAAAATTTCGTTAGTCTGCCCGTAGCGCAGGATCACAAACGCCTAAAAGACAACGACGCGGGACCAAATACGGGCGGTATGGGTGCGTACGCTCCTAGTCCGCTAGCGAGTCCGGAGCTAATAAAGCAGGTCGAAGAAGAGGTCGTAAAACCGACTCTAAAAGGCATGAAAGCCGAGGGAAATCCTTTCTGCGGCGTGCTTTTTGCGGGACTTATGGTGGTTAAAGGTATGCCGTACGTGCTTGAGTTTAACGTGCGTTTCGGCGATCCTGAGTGCGAAGTGCTAATGCCGTTAATAGATGGCGATCTGGGCGAAATTTTATTAAACGCGGCAAAAGGCGATCTAAAACCCGTAAAGCTAAAAGACGAATTTGCCGTCGGGGTTGTGATGGCTAGTAAAAATTATCCTTTTTCAAGCTCGCCTAGGGCCAAAATCAGCGTAAAAAACGTGCCTGAAAACTCGCACATAGCATTTGCCGGCGTGAGCGAGCAGGGCGGCGAGATATATGCCGACGGCGGACGAGTGCTCGTGTGTGTGGGGCTTGGCAAAAGTATAAAACAAGCGCAACAAAAGGCCTATGAGCTTTGCGAAAAGGTAGAATTTGACGGCGCGCAGTACCGAAAAGATATCGCCTGGCAAATGCTAAAAGGACGCGAATGAGCAGAAGCGTCATCGACAGGCTCGAAAACGAAAATATCACGCTCGCTAGCGTCGGCAAAAGAGCCGTCGCGTGGGGGATAGATAAATTTCTCATCTCGGTTTTATTCTATGCCGTTTACTACGAGAAATTTGACGGACTAGACTACGAGCAGATTAGTGCGCTAGCTATGGAAATGATACCGCAGATAGTCTTGCTCGAGGTTATTTACCAGACGTTTTTTACGTGGTATTGCGGTGCTAGTATCGGCAAGGTCGCGATGAAGATCGTGTGCGTGGATATCGATCTGCTCGATAAGCCGGGCTTGCTAAATTCTCTCACTCGATCTTTGGTTCGCATCATCGGTGAAAACGCATTTTTCCTAGGTTTTGCATGGGCGTTTTCAAATCCATTATTTCAAACGTGGCAAGATAAGGCCGCGAAAACGGTAGTTATAAATGTTTACTAGAATTTTTTTGTTACTAATGTTTGGGGCTTTTAGTTGCTTTGCGGCTCAAAATTTCGAGCTTTTGGCTGATGACGTAAAACGCGATAAGGGTATAGTTACTGCAGATAAAAACGTACTTGTGTATTCGCAAGATTATTTGATGAGCGCAGACAGAGCTGTTTACGATCAGCAAAAAGAGATCTTAGAGCTTTTTGGTAACGTAAATTTGATAAGAAACAAGGACGAAATCTCGCGCTGCTCGTACGCAAAGATTGACCTAAATAGTAAAGATAGTAACTACGAGACGCTATTTATGATGAACCGCGACATGGAAGTGTGGATGCAAAGTGACGAGAGTAACAGCACGTCTAAATTTTACGAGGTAAACGGCGCGGTCGTATCGAGCTGTAACGTCCAAGACCCCGACTGGAAGATCAAATTTAGCAGCGGCAAGCTAAACCGCGAGAGTAAATTTTTACACCTTTTTAATCCCGTGTTTTACGTAGGAAACGTCCCTGTGTTTTATCTGCCGTATTTTGGCTTTTCTACAGACACTCGCAGACGCACAGGCCTTTTACCGCCTGAGTTTGGTTACGGCAAAAACGACGGATTTTACTACAAACAACCGATCTATATCGCCGAATACGACAGCTGGGACTTACAGTTTGATCCGCAAATTCGCACTAGACGCGGTACAGGCATATACGGTACGTTTAGATTTGCCGATTCGCCTTATTCTAAGGGTTCGGTGACGCTCGGTGTTTTTAGAGATACTGAGGGATACCGCCAAAGACAGATCGAGAAAAACTCGCTAAGACTCCCTCTTAAAAACAAAACGCATAAGGGCGCTGATGTAAAATATGAGCGAGATAGGCTCGTTAAGCACCTGATAAACGAGGATTTGCAGGAGGGCTTGTGGCTCGATGCGACGGCGCTAAACGATATCGACTATATAAATTTGAAAAAACGAGGCTCGGGTAGCGACGACAATCCCCTCGTAACCTCAAAACTAAACTATTTTCTAAGTAGCGACAAGCACTATTTCGGCGCATATGCGAGGTACTACACGGACACCTCAAAAATCGGTAGCCCAAATGAAAACAAAGATACGCTTCAAGAGTATCCGAGCTTTCAGTATCATAAATTTACCGATAGTTTTATCCTGCCGAACGTGCTTTATTCTGTCGATCTCTACTCGCATAACTACACGAGAAAAATCGGCGTAAAAGCGACGCAGTACGAATTTAATCTGCCGGTTTCCTTTCATTTGCCTTTAGCGGACGATTATCTTAAATTCTCGTATTATCACTATTTATACGCTACCCACGTGGACTATGCAAAGAAAATGTACCGTCCGACCGGAGACGAGGACAAGAGCGCAAACTATATAGAAAACTATCATAAATTTTCTCTCCAGACAGATCTAGCTAAGGCTTACGAGAGCTTTTATCATAGTTTAAATTTGGGCGTAGATTACGTAGTTAAGGCTTATAATGAAGGCGACTTGCCAGACAGATACGAGACGGCCGAAGATGACGGCAACGTATACGTATACGATATGCTCGGACGAAAATATCAGAGCTTTATAAATCCTCAGCACACTAGAGACGAGGTTTCGGCCAGAGCGACGCAGTATTTCTTTAACAAAGACGGAAGAAAATTTTTGCGCCATACGATTTCGCAGGGTTATTACACGAAAGAGAACAAGCGCTCAAATTTGAAAAACATCATCGGCTGGTATCCGCTACCGAATTTGTCTTTTTACAACAGGCTTGAGTACTCTTATGACAATAAATACTTTGAAAAAGTTCAAAGCGGCGCGAGCTATACGCACGATAAATTCGGCGCTAGCCTTTGGCACACGATGCAAAGAAAAAATGCGCAGGAAAAGCAAAACTATCTGCACCTAAACGGCTACGTCGAGCTTCCGCATAACTATAGGCTATTTAGCGGTACTCAGTATGACCTTGAGCGCGACTATAACAAGCAGTGGCAGCTAGGCGTCTCTCACCGCAGAAAATGCTGGAACTACACGTTTGTCTACGAAGAGGAGCTTGAACCGACCACGACCACCAGCGGAACGGCCGCCAAAAAATCAAGAGGCGTTTACTTCTTTATAAATTTCTATCCGATGGGCGGCGTGCATTACGACTTTTCGGTAGGACAGACGACGCAAGGTAGCTGATGAGCGATTACCGGGATCTTATGTTTGAAAACCAGCTCGAAGCAGCCGAAAAGTTGCTCGAAATTTTGCCCAAGAAGGAGCTGGTTGCAGGCGAATATCTGATGATATGCGCATCCATAGAATCGGTTATCATGGTCGACAGCATAGCTCGCGGGCTAAATTTGAGCTACGAGATTTTATTCTGCGAGCACATTTTTGCGCCGAATAACCCGGAGTGTGAGATCGCGATGGTTAGCGAAAAGGATGACGTGGTGCTAAACGATGAGCTGATTAAGAGCTTTGGTATTAGTTACGATTTCGTTTATGGCGAGGCGGATCGCAAATATGACGAAAAAATCCTAAAAAACGTATATAAATTTAGAAAAGGAAATTTAATCGGCGATCTAAAGGATAGAAATATCCTGCTCGTCGATGAGGGCTGCGAGACGGGTCTTACAGCGCTAACCTGCCTAAAAACACTCATGCGCGAGCGAGTAAAATCAGTCACCTACGCCACGCCGCTCATCGCTACCGACGTCGCCGCAGCTATCGCGCCGCTGGTGGATGAAATTTACGCCGTACACAAGATCGCAAATTTTATCGAGGTGGATTTTTATTACGAAAACAAAATCGAACCAAAACCAGAAACCGTGCTTTCCATATTAGAGGAGAGTCCATTTTATATACCATTACAAAAACAAGGAGATATCAGGACATGCAGTATTCAATAGAAGTCAATAATCAAGTTGAAATTTACGATATAAACAAGGTCGCCAAACAAGCTAGCGGTGCGGTGCTCTTACGCGTAAAAAATACCGTCGTTTTAGCCACCGTCGCTCGCGAGGACACGCAAGTTAGTGAGGATTTTTTACCGCTAACGGTGCAATATATCGAAAAAACGTACGCAGCGGGTAGGATTCCCGGCGGCTACGTAAAAAGAGAGACTAAACCGGGGGATTTTGAGACGCTAACTTCGCGTATCATCGACCGTTCGCTTCGTCCGCTCTTTCCAAAGGGCTACGCGTATCCGACGCAAATCGTCGTAATGGTGCTATCCTGCGACCCCGAGGTTGATCTGCAAGTCGTCGCTCTAAATGCAGCCTCAGTCGCGCTTTATCTTAGCGACATCCCCGTAAATGCGCCTGTTTGCGGCGTACGCGTGGGATATATAGATAACAAATTCGTGATAAACCCTAGCAACTCCGAGCTAAAAACTTCGGCGCTCGATCTTTACGTGGCGGGTGTTAAAGACGAGCTTTTGATGATCGAGATGAGAAGCATCCCGACCGAAAAAGACGAGATAGTGCCTATCGCGCTAGATCCTATGATGGATCCGAATTTAAGCGGCGTGATAGCGATGCAGGATATGAACGAATTTAGCGAGGATCTCATCGTGGAGGCGATCGCAGAAGCCGGTAAAGCCATACTTCGCGCCTCAAACGCTTATGAAGAGGCATTTAGCAAGCATAAAAAAGAAGACGCGCAGCTCGAGCTAAAACCGGAGATCGAAAACGAGAGCGTCGCCGTCTATCTAAACGAATTTTACAAAAATGACGTAAAAGCTGCGATAAATCAGATGGCTAAAAGTGAGCGCGCCAGCGAGCTAACCAAGATCGCAAAGCAAATTTTAACCGACGAAGTAGCGCAAAAAGAGGGCTGGGAGGAGGAGGTCGTCTCTAACGTCCTGGCTAAATTTAAGAAAAAAATCGTCCGCGAGCAGATCATAAACGAGGGCGTGCGCGCCGACGGTAGGGAGCTTAAAGAGGTCCGCCCGATCAGCATCGAGACAAATATTCTGCCAAACGCTCACGGTAGCTGCCTCTTTACCCGCGGCCAGACGCAAGCTCTCGTGGTGGCGACTTTAGGTACCGACGGCGACGCGCAGATGTATGATATGCTAACGGAAAAAGGCGCCGTGACGGATAAATTTATGTTTAACTACAACTTCCCCGGCTTTAGCGTCGGCGAGGCTAGTCCGCTAAAGGCTCCGGGCAGACGCGAGCTAGGACACGGCAACCTCGCTAAGCGTGCCCTTGCGCCTAGTATCGACGTAAATTCGCCTTATACGATCAGACTCGTGTCCGAAATTTTAGAAAGTAACGGCTCAAGTTCGATGGCCAGCGTTTGCGGCGGTTCTTTAGCGCTGAGGGCTGCAGGCGTCGATACGCCAAAATTAGTTGCGGGCGTTGCGATGGGGTTAATTTTCGAGGGCGATAAGCATGCTGTGCTAACCGACATCATGGGACTAGAGGATCACGACGGCGATATGGACTTTAAGGTCGCGGGCAGCAAAGACGGCATAACCGCGCTTCAGATGGATATAAAGCTAGGCGGTATCAGCCTTGACGTGCTTAAAGAAGCGCTTTTGCAGGCGCGCGAAGGCAGGCTTCATATATTAAATTTGATGGAAAAAGCAAACGAAAATATCTCCGTAAACGAAGACATACTGCCTAAACTAGAGCTTTTCAGCGTTGATCCTGGCAAGATCGTTGACATCATCGGACAAGCGGGCAAAACGATAAAAGAGATCATCGAAAAATTTGACGTCGCCATCGATCTAGACCGCGAAAAAGGTGAGGTAAAGATCGCCGGCGCGCAAAAATCAAGCGTTGACGCGGCTAAAGACTACATTATCCAAATCGTTTCAAAAGATAACGGTAAGGGCTTTGGCGGCAAAAGAGGCGGCAAAGACGGCAAGCCTCACAAGACGCCTGAGTTTAATATCGGAGACGAATTTGAGGGCGAGGTAAAAAGCGTGGTAGAATTTGGCGCCTTTATCGGGCTTCCAGGCGGCGTGGACGGACTTTTGCACATCTCAAAGATCAAAACGCCTCTAAAAGCAGGCGATAAGGTTAAAGTAAAAATCAGCGAGCAAAAAGGGCACAAAATCTCCCTTTCTCTAGCGCAATAAATTTAAAGGAGAAACGATGCAGTATAAAAAAATATTTTTCCCAATCGGCGCGGGCGACGACGTAAAAGAGCGTATCAGAGGGGCTTTGCTGGTCGCTAAGCATTTCAAGAGTCACATCGAGATTTTGGCTTGCCAGCTAGATCAGGCGTCGTTTATAATATGAAAATGACGCTTCGAGGCGGCGTGCTTTATGACGAGTTTTTAAAGGCGGCGAAAGCGGAGCTTGGCGTCGAGCACGAGCGCAACGAGACCATTTTTCATAAACTTTGCGAAGAGCTTGACGTGCAGGTCAGCGACGAGCCGATCGAGGGCAAGACGACGGCTAAATTTACAACAAAAAGCGGCAAGCGAAGCGTGGTGGTTGAGCAGGAGTCTAAATTTTGCGATATGGTAGTTGCCGCAGTGCCGCTTGACGGTAAGATCACTGGCACGTTTGAGGCGGCGGTGCTAAAAAGCGGCAAAACGGCCATCACGATACCAAGGCGCATAACGAGCTTTAAGGCTGATAACATCCTAGTTAGCTGGAACGGCTCGACGCAAAACTCTCGCGCCGTGAGCAGCTCCATCGAGCTACTAAAAAAGGCTAAAAAGGTGCATTGTATCACTTGCATGCCGCATTCGGGCGACGGTAGCGCAGAGGAAAATCTAAAAAAACTAGAAGAGTATCTAAAACTGCACGGCATACAGGCGACTTACGAGGTTGTTAGCACGACTTCGGTACCAGGCGAAGCTCTGCTGCGAAACGCTAAAGATGGTGGATTTGACCTGATCGTGGCTGGTAGATACGGCGAAAACGGCTTTTTGGAGATATTTTTGAGTGGTACTTCGAGATATTTCCTTAAAAATACGACGATACCGGTCTTTATGTAAGACAAAATTCGGAGCTGAATTTTTAAATTTTGACGTTTGGTTCCGAGGTAAATTTAAGCGATCAGCTTCTTATAGGAGTTCGATTGCTTTTTTATTTTAGAATTGACTCCAGGCTCTTGCCGATTAAATTTGATACTTTCCGTTTTCCATGCTTTACTATTATTATAATTTTAAATATGAATAAGCAGATTAAATTTATCTTGCGAGACAACTGCCTTTTTTGGAAATTTTTCAACCTAATTTTTTGATTTGATATTTTGCGGTTGCCTAAAGTGTTAAGGCGCTAAATTTAATAAAATATATTTCAAATTTGAAAACTGTTTTTTTAAATTTGATCGTGAGTGATGGCAAATACGAACAAAAAATGATTGCATGTATATACTTGTTCTATATAATCAGTATTCAATCATTGATAGCTTGAAGAGTTTTTGTTGGGATTGATAAGATCATAATGGTGCGACCTGCGAGATTTGAACTCGCACACCCTTCGGCACTACCACCTCAAAGTAGCGTGTCTACCGTTCCACCAAGGTCGCACGTAGATTAAATTAAAGTAGAAAGAGCGGGACGAGCCCGCCCGAGATTATAACATTGGGTTTGCGTAAAGAACGATTAGTGCGATAACTAGTGCGTAGATAACTTGCGCTTCGATCATCGCAAGAGCAACGAACATCGTCGTAGTTAGCTTGCTGCCCACACCAGGGTTTCTAGCTGTGCCTGAGATTGTCGCAGATGCGGTATTTCCCATACCGATAGCGCCGCCAAGAGCCGCTAGGCCTAGACCAACTGCTGCTGCAAGAACAGAGTAAGATTTTAGCATTTCGCCGCCGTCCGCAAACGCGAAGCTGGCAATTGCCATCATTAAGAAAACAACTTTTTTCATAAAGTCTCCTTGTAAATTTAAGCCATTTCGGATCAGACCCCTACTTTGAAGCTTTGAGAGCGCATTTTATAAAAATTTAGCTTTGAGTTACTTAAAACCGAGAAAAATTTTCATAAATTTTCTGTTCGTCAAATTTGTCCACGCGCAGTGCTACAAATTTACAAAAAATTTCAGCGATGTTTCGTTTTTCCACGAATTTATTTAAAAATTAGAATTTTAAAAGCTTTTTTATGCTAGCCTCGCTTCTGAAATTTTAAATACTAAGGTTAAATTTGGCGCAGGATAAATTTTCTAAAATCGGCTTTATCTTAGCCGTTGCAGGCTCTGCGGTGGGGCTTGGAAATGCGTGGAAATTCCCGTATCTAGTCGGTCAAAACGGCGGTTCGGCCTTCGTGCTTTTGTATCTTTTTATGACGTTTTTTATCGGGCTTGCGATATTTTTCGGCGAGATAGCTATCGGTAAGCTTTCTGAATCTGACCCCGTAAACGCCTTTAAAAAGCTTGCTTCAAAGCGCAAAGAAGCGTGGAAATTTGCAGGTTTTACGATGATTGGCGCGATCATCATCGCCTCTTTTTACACGGTCATCATCGGATGGATACTAAAATACGCAGTTATGGTAATAACCGAGCTGCCAAAGGATGTTGAGGCCTCGGAGAAAATTTTTGGCAGTTTTTACGCTAACGACGCTGCGTCTCAAATTTTTTACTTCACGATCGTATTTTTTCTCTGTATTTTTATCGTATCAAAGGGCATAAAAAGCGGCATCGAGCGCGTAAACGTCTGGATGATGCCTTCGCTTCTTATTTTACTTATCATCATGCTTGGCTACTCGTTTACGATGGACGGCTTCGTGCAGTCGGCCAAATTTTTGCTGGTTCCTGATTTTTCAAAACTGGGCGTGAGCAGTATTCTAACCGCGCTTGGGCTTGCGTTTTTTACGCTGTCTCTTGGTGTCGGCGTCATCATCGTCTACTCTGCGTCGCTGCCTGATAATACGAATCTAGTTAGCTCCTCGATCATCATCGTCGTGATAAACGTCGTGATGGGCATTTTGATGGGGCTTGTTATCTTTACTTTCGTGTTTGAGTTTGGCGCGACGCCTAGTCAAGGCGTGGGGCTCGTGTTTATCTCGCTGCCGACGCTGTTTGCGAAACTCGGTACTCTCGGACACGTGCTCGCGTTCGCGTTTTTCTCGGCTCTGCTTTTTGCAGGCATTACCTCGGCCATCTCGATGCTAGAGCCGTTTACGCACTATCTCATCCGCGAGTTTGGCTTTTCTCGTAAAAAAGCCCTCGCGCTAATCGGCGTTTTTATCTACTGCATGGGCATTTTGTGCATACTTTCAAGCATCGAGGGTATAAAAGAAAATTTGGTATTTTTCGGTAAGAGCTTTTTTGACTGCCTTGATTTTCTTAGCTCAAACATTATCATGCCAATAGGCGGCATCACGGTGTCGATTTTCGTTGGCTTTGTGATCAAAAAAGACGCGCTTTACATACTTTTTGGGCCGTATATGAGCAGGGCCGTATTTGAAATTTGGTATTTTATGATTAGATTTGTCGCTCCCATCAGTATCGTCATCATCACGATAAATGCGCTAAGGAGCTAAGCGTGGCAAGCGATAAATTTTCTAAAATCGGATTTATATTATCCATCGTGGGTGCCGCTATCGGACTTGGCAACGCATGGAAATTTCCATACATGGTCGGCGCAAACGGCGGCTCGGCGTTCGTGCTTTTGTATCTTGTTTTTGCCGTTGCGGTCGGGCTTAGTATATTTTTTGCCGAGATGGCGATGGGTAAAATTTCAAACGCCGATCCGGTTAACGCCTTTCGCTCGCTCGCTCCTAAAAACGGCAAATTTTGGGGGTATGCCGGCGTCATAATGATAACCGGCGTTTTAGTCGCGTCGTTTTATACGGTCATCATCGGCTGGGTTATTAGGTACTCGGTATTGTCGCTGGGCGAGCTTCCGCAAAGTATCGCGGTTTCGGGCGAAAATTTCGGCAAATTTATAAGCTCTGATATCTCGGGTCAAATTTTATACTTTAGCATCGCGTTCGCTGCCTATTTTTTCATCCTCTCAAAGGGCATAAAAGGCGGCATCGAGCGCATAAATTTATGGCTTTTGCCGACGCTTTTTTTATTGCTTATTTTTATGCTGATTTACTCGATGCAGATGGGCGGATTTTCGCAGGCGGCGGAGTTTTTGCTAGTGCCTGATTTTTCTAAGATCACGAGCGAGGCGGTGTTTGTGGCTCTTGGGCTAGCGTTTTTTACGATGTGCGTTGGTATCGGTGCGATCGCGACATATTCGGTAAGTCTAGACGATAAGACAAATCTTTTCACCTCTTCGCTCTACGTCGTCGCGCTAAATATCATTGTTAGCGTCGTCATCGGCCTCATCGTTTTTACCTTTGTTTTTGAGTACGGCGAGCAGCCTAGCCAGGGCGTGGGACTTGCGTTTATATCGCTACCGACGCTGTTTGCTAAGCTAGGAGCGATGGGAAACGTCCTAAGTTTTACCTTTTTTACCGCGCTTATTTTTGCGGGGCTTACGTCGGCTATTTCGATGGTCGAGCCGCTCGTTTTTTATCTAATAAACGAGTTTAAGATCCCTCGCCTGGGCGCTATCGCGATCGTTGGCGTTTGCGTTTATTGCCTGGGCACGCTTTGTGCGCTTTCAAATATTACTGAATTTAAAGATGCGCTCACTTTTTTCGGCAAGGGATTTTTTGACGTTTTAGACTATCTTGGCTCAAATATCATGCTGCCGCTGGGCGGTATCGTGATTGCCGTATTTGTCGGCTACGCGATGAAAAGAGGCAGCCTAGAGGAGCTATTTTTGCCATATATGGGTAGGGCGGTTTTTGAAATTTGGTATTTTTTACTGCGATTCGTCGCGCCGATTTGCATTTTAGCGATAATGATAAGACAAATTTTGGGGAGTTAAATGGAACGAAATTTAAAAAAAGTAGAGAGGTTTTTCGATAAATTAGGCGACATCGTGGGCTACGTCTGTATACTCGTGATGTTTTTGATGATTGCGGATGTTTTTTTTAACGTTACGGCGAGATATTTTTTCAAATACGGCAACGTAGGCCTTCAGGAGCTCGAGTGGCACTTTTTTAGCATCATCATCCTGCTTGGCATGAGCTACGCGCTAAAAGACGACGCGCACGTGCGAGTGGATATATTTTACGAAAAGATGAGCGTAAAGAAAAGAGCGCTCATAAATATGGCTGGCGTTATCCTTTTTATCCTGCCGCTTGCGCTTTTGGTCGCGTGGCTGAGCTGGGACTACGTCATAGAGGCGTATGAGAGCGGCGAGGGTAGCGCCGATCCCGGCGGTTTGCCGTATCGCTGGGTTATCAAGGCATTTATACCGTTTAGCTTTTGGCTACTTATATTTTTTAGCGTCGGATACTTTATAAAGTGGCTAAACGTCTATCTGGACGCCGGGTCAAATTTAAGCGAGGCAGGCAAATTTGACGCAAATTTAAGCAAAACCGCGCAACAAGGAGATAGAAAATGACCGGCATCGTAATGTTTTTAGCCGCGCTTTTTATGCTTGCTATCGGCTTTAGCGTCGCATTTACCTTTGGCGCGATAGCCGTTATTTTCGGACTCATCGGCGGTATGGTCGAGAGCTTTGGCGACGGTAACGGCTTTATGGGCGGGCTTGAGATATTTAAAGAGACGTTTAACTTTATGCCTTACCGCATTTACTCGATAATGGAAAATAAAATCCTCATCGCCGTGCCGCTTTTCGTTTTTATGGGCATTATTTTACAAAAGACCAAGCTAGCCGAGAGATTGCTCGAGTCTATGGCGTTTTTATTCGGCGAGATTCGCGGCGGCGTGGCGATTAGTACTGTTTTGGTGGGCGCGCTGCTAGCCGCATCTACGGGCGTTGTGGGCGCTAGCGTCGTAGCTATGGGCGTTATGAGCTTGCCCGTGATGCTAAAGTACAACTACAACAAGGCTCTAGGCTGCGGCACTATCTGTGCTTCGGGTACGCTTGGGCAGATCATACCGCCTTCGATCGTTTTGATTATCCTAGGCGACGTATTTACGGTGCCTGTAGGCGATCTTTTCCGTGAGGCGATATATCCGGGTCTTGCGCTAGTTGGCGCTTATATAGCTTATATCCTCATCGTCTCTTACGTTAAAAAAGACTACGCGCCGCCTGTCGTAGTAGAGAGCGATATGCCTAAATCAAAGCAAATTTTAAACGCTATTCTTGCGATTTTGCCGCCGCTAGTACTTGTCGTGTTAGTGCTTGGTTCGATATTTGAGGGCATCGCTACGCCGACCGAGAGCTCGGCGTTTGGCTGCGTGGGCGCGATCTTGCTTTCGGTTTTTTACAAAACTTTTTCGTTTAAAATGCTAAAAGAAGCGCTCGAAGAGAGCGTCAAAACCACGGCCATCGTCTTTACTATCCTTATCGGCGCGACGGCGTTTTCGATGGTGTTTAGCTACACCGGCGGCGACGAGATAGTTGAAGAAGTGATGTCTAATTTGCCGGGCGAAAAATGGGGCTTTATCGTCTTATCGATGATTACGATTTTTGCGCTAGGATTTTTTATAGACTTTGTCGAGATTTCGTATATCGTGCTACCGATCTTAGCGCCGATAGCCGTAAATTTAGGCATAAATCCGCTCTATTTTGCTATCGTTATCGCAATGAATTTACAGACATCGTTTCTCACGCCGCCATTTGGCTTTAGTCTCTTTTATCTAAAAGGTGTGGCGCCCGCCGAGGTCAAGACCTCCGACATCTACCGCGGCGTGGTGCCTTTTATCGGACTGCAAATTTTAGTTTTGATCATCTTTACGATTATCTTGCTAGGCTAAAATTTATCTTTGTAAGGCTATAATCTCTTAAATTCACTCAAAGGAGAGAAAATGAGAGAGATAGCCTTAGTTTCGGCGTTTGCGCTGATGGCGAGCGCCGAAAGCAACCTGATAGAAATCTACAAAAACGCCTCATTTATCCATCAAAATTTCACTAACCAAAAAAGCGAATTTAGCCTAAATTTGCCCGATTTCGTCGAGCTTGAGGATATCGACGTGGCCGCGTCGTGCGAGCTAGTGAGCCTAAATTTAAACGAAGCAAAGCCTGCAGAAAACGAGACCTACGCTAAATTTAAGCAAAACGAAAAAGAGCTTGAAGAGCTAAACGACAAGCTAAACGCGCTAAACTCCAAAAACGCTTTTTTAAATAATTTTCCCGCTTTTAAAGAGCAAAGCGTCGCAAATTTGGACGCCGACGGCGATAAATTTTACGAAGCGGTGCTAAAAAATCTAGCTCAAATTTCGCAAACCAAAAAGCAAATCGATGAGCTGAAAAAGAAAATGGGCGCGACCGAGGTTAAAAATTTCCAAAAGCTTGATTTGAAATTCGAATGCGACCCAAAACAGGTCAAGATCTCCTATCCCGTGGGCGTTAGCGTAAGTTTGAAAAATAAAATCCATGCCGACGTCGCAAAAGGCAAGGTCGAAATCTCGCAAAATTTAACCGTGACAAATCCTCTGGGTATCGATCTAAACTCCCTAACGATCGCGCTTTATCCGTTTTACTACTCGTCAAATTTGACGCCAGCGCCGTTTTATCCGCGCTATGAGGGTAAGCCAAAGCCGCGAAATATGATGCCGCTAGCAGCCGCGCCGATGATGGAGGCGAGCGCCGATATGGCCGTGACTAGGGCACCCGCAAAGAAAAGTAGCGTCAAAGACGTGCAGTCGAGCAACGAGCAAAACGCGCTCGCAAACGCATGGCGCATCGAGGGCGTGAGTCTAAAAGCGGACGAAACGGCTGATTTTGCCTACGACAAGCAGAGCCTGGATGCTAAATTTGACCTCGTGATCGACGGCTACGGCAGCGCGGGCGCTTTTGTTAGAGCTGCGTTTAAGCCGGAGCGAAGCATCGAGGGCGCGCAAAGCGAGTTTAAGATTGACGGTATAAATATCGGCAAAAGATACGTAGGCTACGCCGCGGGCGAGGAGGCGAAGGAGTTTTTCGGCAAAAACGAGCTTGTTAGCGTGAAAAAAGAAGCCAACGGCGAATATACGAAAGAGTCGTTTTTCGGCTCGAAAAACAAGATCTCGCGCGGGTATAAATATAGCGTCAAAAACGGCTCGAAACTCGCTTGGGACGTGGTTTTAGAGGAGCAAGTGCCAGTTAGCACGCATGAGAGCGTAAGCGTGAGCGTGAAAAATGACCCGAAAGAAAACGAAATCGGCAAAGACGGCAAGATAACGTGGAAATTTGCGCTTAAGCCGAACGAGAGCAAGGAAGTAAATTTCTCATATGAGTTAACTAAGCCGAGCGAGTAAGATTGTAAATTTCTTGTTGCGGCTTGTCTTTTTGCCCTATACTTCGTTGTTTTTAAATTTGGCTCGGTCATTACCCATATGGTAACTCCCGTCGCCAAATTTAAAAGCGCCTCGTCTAGAACAAAAATACTTCGCCTTATCATTTTACGCTCAAATTTGAAGTCAAATTTGCAAATTTAACTTCAAATTTTTACTCACCGAGACCCGCACCCTGAAAGCCCAAATTTAAAAACATACGGCGCGATAGCGCAAATTTGAACCTGCACGTAGTGCAGCAACCTCTCACGTCGTAGGGGTTGGGGGATCCGTTAAGGGGGAAGGGAGCGACTTCGTAATTCAAGCCCCTTCCCCCTTAACAAAGAAGTAAGACGATTTCAAAGAATTATTTCTGTTTAGAGAAATTTAAACGCATAGCGTCAAATTTAAAAACCAAATTTTTGAGTTTTCAAGATGCGGGTCTCAGCGCGTCAAATTTTATAAATTTAACTCCAAATTTACCCGCCAAATTTAACCCGCAAAAGCTAAAAACCAAACTCTGCGTAAAATTCGTTCAGGTAGTCCGAGTAGTATGTGTTGCCGTTTCTAGCGTCAAATTTGCCCGCTATCTCTACGGCTATTTTATAGTCGTTTTCGTCGCCAAACGCGCTAACTGCGATAAAAAATCGCAGGTCGTTTAGATCGTCGTTGCCCTCAAGTATCGCCGCGGAGTGTTTGTGAGCCAAATTTAGCGCCGTCTCGCGCTCGTCCAGCCTAACGGCGATCTCGATTAGCGGCGCGATCTGATTTATGACGCGAGGATTTGACTCGATCGTCGCCGCGGCCTTGGGTAGCAGGGTTTTCGCCTCCTCTATCTTGCCTGTTTTAATCATGCTAAAAAGTATCGGCGCGTAGGTCGTGTGAGGCACTTCGCCGCAGGTTAGTTCGCCCGAGAGTATCGGCGCGGCAAGCTCCAGCGCGGCCTCATGCTCGCCGGCAAAATTTAAATACGCGATCTCGTCGCTGGCCTCGCATGCTTCGCAGTCGGCCATATCGTCTTTGGCTAGCTTTTTCCACAGCTCGTAGTTTGCCCTTGCCTCTCTAGCATCGCCCATATCGATGTTTTGATTCATCAAGGCCTTGTAGTATGAGGCTAGCGAGAGCTCCATGCGCTCGTAGTAAAATAGCATCGCTTCGTTTGCCTCGTCTATGAGCTCCTTTTCTATCACAGAGCTTTGAGCGACGCCCGAGACGATCCATTTAAATTTCCACAGGCAGTCTACAAAGTCGTCGAAATTTGGGTATTCGCTCTTGTTTTCTTTTGAATTTTGCACGATATAGTCCGTGAGCCACATTAGCGCTCTGGTTCTTAAAAACGCGCCGAATTTTTCAAATTCGTCGTTTAAAACAAAGTCGCAAATTTGCGCGGCAAACGCCAAATCCTGCGCCTCTACGGCGTCTCTTATCTCGTCAAACAAAAACTCTTCTTTGTCGGCCAATCTATCAAATTCTTTTAGCTTTTTATAAAGCTCTTCTAGCGTGCGCTCTTGCATTTGCTCCCTTCGTTAAACATTTTTGTGATAATGCTTTGATTTTATTATATCCACTTAATCTAAAACTAGGTAAAATTAGCACGATTTTGAAATTTTATAAGGCGGCAAAATGGCGAAAAAATTTATAGACGTTATGGATACTACCTTTAGAGACGGCTTTCAGTCGGTTTTCGGCGCGCGCGTGGCGATGGCGGACTTTTTGCCCGCGGTTAGCGCGGCTAAAGAGGCCGGTATAACACACTTTGAGTTTGGCGGCGGGGCGCGATTTCAGAGCCTTTATTTTTATTTAAACGAAGACGCGTTTGCGATGATGGATAAATTTCGCGAAACGGTCGGACCTGAGGCAAACCTGCAAACTCTAAGCCGCGGCGTAAATACCGTGACGCTAGATACGGGCAGCCGCGAGCTAGTCGATCTGCACGCAAAGCTCTTTAAAAAGCACGGCACGACCACGATACGAAACTTCGACGCGCTAAACGACGTGGAAAATTTAAAATACTCTGGCGAACGTATCGCTCATCACGGACTAAAGCACGAAGTAGTCGTCACGATGATGGACCTGCCCGCGGGCTGTTCGGGCGCGCACGACGTGGCGTTTTACGAGCGGATTTTGCGCGAAATTTTAGACGCGGGCATACCGTATCACAGCGTTTGTTTCAAGGACGCCAGCGGCACCTCTAGTCCGCAAAAAGTATATGAGACCATCAAAATGGCTCGCAAACTCCTCCCTCAAAATACCCACATCAGACTCCACACTCACGAAACCGCAGGCGTTAGCGTCGCTTGCTATATGGCCGCTCTAGAGGCTGGCGCAGACGGCATAGATCTAGCCGCAAGCCCTGTTAGCGGCGGCACCAGTCAGCCAGATATCCTAACGATGTTGCATGCCGTTAAGGGCAAAAGCTACGATCTGGGTGGGCTTGACGTGGAGAAAATCTTAAAATACGAAAGCGTGCTCAGTGAATGCTTGAAAGACTATTTCCTGCCGCCAGAGGCCGTGCAGGTTAGCCCGCTCATCCCGTTTAGCCCGATGCCAGGCGGCGCGCTAACGGCAAATACCCAAATGATGCGTGATAATAATATCTTGGATAAATTTCCAGAGGTTATCCTTGCTATGCGCGAAGTCGTGCAAAAGGGCGGCTACGGCACGAGCGTGACGCCGGTTAGTCAGTTTTATTTCCAGCAGGCGTTTAACAACGTGATGTTTGGTCCGTGGAAAAAGATCGCCGAGGGCTACGGCAAAATGGTACTAGGCTATTTCGGTAAAACGCCTGTGGAGCCAGATAAGAGCGTGGTTAAGCTAGCTAGCGAGCAGCTAAATTTAAAGCCGACCAAAGAGCACGCCATGGATATCGCGGACAAAGACGAGAGCAAGTCGCTTAAATTTACGCGCGAGCTACTCAAAAAAGAGGGCATCGAGCCTAGCGAGGAAAATATCTTTATCGCTGCGGCGTGCAAGGAAAAAGGCATCGCGTTTTTAAAAGGCGAAGGCAAAGTAAATATCCGAAAAAAATCGACAAACGCGGGCGAAACGAGCGTGCCGACCCCTCGCGCGAAAACTCCGATAAACGAAAAATACAGCGTCACCGTAAACGGCAAAAAATTTGACGTCGAGGTCGCGGACGCTGACGGCAAAGCCGAGATAAAAAGCGTAGAACCCGCAAGCGTAGCGCACATGCCGCCTCCGGAGCTCTCTCCGGCCAAAACGACCGGCGGCAGCGGCGAGCCGGTGAAAAGCACGCTTCCTGGAAACGTGTTTAAAATCCTAGTCGCAGTGGGCGATAGCGTGAAAAAGGGGCAAAGGATGTTCGTGCTAGAGGCCATGAAGATGGAAATAGACGTAAACGCCCCAAAAGACGGGCTGGTAACGTCTATCGAGGTACAGCAAGGACAAACCGTAGCAAACGGTCAAATTTTAGCGAAAATTTAATCCAAAAAAGGAAGAAAAATGGTAAACGAAATAGAAAAATTAGGTCTTAAGGATATCGAAAAAATCAACCACAACCTAAGCTACGACGAGCTTTTCGAGCTTGAAAAGGCTATGGGCGAGGGACGCGTGTCAAGCAACGGTACCTTTATGGTCGATACCGGCATCTTTACGGGTCGCAGCCCAAAGGATAAGTACTTCGTAAAGCAAGACCCGAGCCAAAAATATATCGCTTGGGGCAAGGTAAATCAGCCTATCTCAAAAGAACTTTTCGATAAGCTTTTAGCTAAGGCAAAAGCCCAACTAAGCGGTAAGGAAATCTTTATCCAGGACGCATTTTGCGGCGCTAGCGAAAAGAGCAAAAAATCGGTCCGCTTCGTAACCGAAGTCGCGTGGCAGGCGCATTTTGTTAAAAATATGTTCATCCGTCCAAGCGAGGCGGAGCTGGCTAAATTTAGCCCTGATTTCGTCGTTTACAACGCGTGCAAATGCAAAAACGAAGAGTGCAAAGAGCAGGGGCTAAACTCTGACGTTTTCGTTATCTTTAACGTCGAGGAAAACGTCGCCGTTATCGGCGGCACATGGTACGGCGGCGAGATGAAAAAGGGCATTTTCTCGATGATGAACTACTGGTTGCCGCTTGAGGGCAAGCTAAGCATGCACTGCTCGGCAAACGTGGGCAAAGATGGCGACACGGCGCTATTTTTTGGTCTAAGCGGCACGGGCAAAACGACGCTATCAACCGATCCAAACCGCAAGTTAATCGGCGACGATGAGCACGGCTGGGACGATGAAGGGATATTTAACTTCGAGGGCGGCTGCTACGCGAAGTGCATAAATTTAGATCCGAGCAGCGAGCCTGAAATTTACGCCGCGATCAAACGCGACGCGCTGCTTGAAAACGTGGTCGCAGATGAGGCTGGCGTCGTGGACTACAAAGACGGCAGCAAGACCGAAAACACCCGCGTTAGCTACCCGATCTATCACATCGATAACTACGAGCCAAGCTCTGCGGGCGGCCATCCGAAAAACATCATCTTCCTAACCGCCGACGCGTTCGGCGTTTTGCCTCCGGTCGCAAAGCTTACTAAAGAGCAGGCTATGTATTATTTCCTAAGTGGCTATACGGCCAAAGTCGCAGGCACCGAGCGCGGTATCACCGAGCCCGTGGCGACATTTAGCGCGTGCTTTGGCGAGCCGTTTATGCCGCTACACCCGACCGTTTACGCTAAGCTGCTGGGCGAAAAGATCGATAAACATAACGTCAGCGTCTATCTGGTAAACACAGGCTGGAGCGGCGGCGCGTACGGCGTGGGCAAGCGAATGAGCATCAAAGCCACTCGCGCATGCATAAACGCGATCCTTGACGGCAGCATCAAAAAGTGCGAATTTGAAAATTTCGAAAAATTTAACCTCGCGATCCCAAAAGAGCTCGCAGGCGTCGAGACAAAGCTGCTAAATCCTATCAACACGTGGGAAAATAAGAGCGAATATGTCGCTACTCGCGATAAGCTAGCGAGCATGTTTGAGGCGAATTTCAAACGCTACGAGGACGTAAAAGAGGGCGTAGAATACGCAAAAGCCGGCCCTAAGGCTTAAATTTAAAGGGCGCTGGTTGAAAATTTACTTTGTAAAACGCGGGCTTAAATTCGGCCTTTTAGCCTGCGCCTTTTTTCTCTCGGGTTGCGATATCTTTGGCGGGCAGAGTCAAAGCTCCGCGCTAAAGTCCGCCAAGCAGCCCGAGTTTTCTTTTGTTCCTGACTCCGATGCAGTCGCGTATCTAAACGAGTACCGCCGCGGCTCCGGACTCTCCTCCCTAAAACCAAATCAAATTTTAAGCCAGGCGGCTAAAAATCACGCCGAATACAGTGCCCAAAACGAATATATGGGGCACGACGAGGCGGCCGGCCGGACGAAATTTAGCGGCGCGACTCCGGCCGATAGAGCCCTGGCCGTAGGCTACAAATCAACTCTAGTGCTTGAAAATATCGCCTATAAAAGTGACTTTAAAGAGGCGGTGGACGGGCTGTTTGCGGCGATCTATCACCGCTTTGCGTTTTTAAATTTGAGCGTCGATGAGGTCGGCTACGCGCTCGCGTCCAAGGACAAATTTAACGCCTTCGTCTTTGAGATGGGCAACTCGCGGCTTAACGCCTTTTGCACTAGGGGTGCGAGCGATACGGGCGCAGGGCGGTTTTATACCAACGTCTGTGCCGATAAAAATCTAAAAATCAAAGACTCCAAATTTGACAACTTCACGGGCTCGATGAAGTCCTACGTCAAATTTCCGGACGCCACCGCGGTAACGCCTTATTTTAGCGGCGAGATCCCGGATCCTTTCCCTGAGTGCAAGATCACGGCAAATCCCGTCAGTATCGAGTTTAACGCAAACACTGGCGAGGTCAAATTTAAAGATTTCGAGATATTTAAAGACGGCCGAAAGATCCAAAATTTGCACGTCATCACGAGCGCCAACGACATAAACTCCAAATTTTCGTCCAAGCAGTTTGCCGCTTTTTCGCGAGAGGTTTTTGACTTTGGCGCGCAGTATGAGGCGGTTTTTAGCTATGAGCAAGCAGGTGCGCGAAATCAAAGCGCGCAAAATGCGGGCTCGCAGGTAAAGCAGATAAAATGGATCTTTAAAACCAAAACTCCGCAAAATCCGTATTTTGACGCGCGTGACGGCGACGTGCTGGGCGTGGATGCGGACAAGACCTACGAGATATTTTTCCGCCCCAAAGACTGCAACGACCTCATGACGCGCTACTCTTACAAGGCTTCGGGCTTTATGACGCCTGCGGTCGCGCAAAGTGGCACGAACACGCTAAGCGTGAAGCTAAAAGGCATGGCTGGCGATACGCTAAGCATCGTCGCGGGCGGCATGAGCGTCAAGGTGCGGCTCAAAACCAGCTCGCCTGAAGCCGTGCGCGAGAGGAGGGCGTTTTACGTCAAGGCTGGGCTGATGATCGCCGGCGTGATCGTGATTTTTGCGCTAATCGGCAGAAAGATGAGGCGGTAAATTTAAGCCGCACTGTTTTTCGGATCGGGCCTTCAAATTTGAGCTTTGGGCGGCAAATTTTGCTTTGTAAATTTAACGGCACAAGAGGCAAAAGAAATTTATCTGCAAATTTGACGACTGCCCTCCCACAGACATTGCTTTTATTAAATCTGATAATGCTTGAGGCACGATAATTTAGCTTTTTCTAAATGGTGCGTTTTGTTTGAGTTTTTGCCGCCTGCCGCTCGTCTAAAGCTTATAGCTACATACGGTTGTGCTTGCGTCATTAAATTTGACGACTCGTTTTCCTGCAAGGTCGTAAAGCGTATATTTTAAATTTCGTCCCCGTTTATCTCATCCGCAAGCTTTGAAATTTTATCCTGAACAGCCTCAGGAGCGTAGATGTCCATCCACTCTATCCCGTTTGACGCGCTAAAAAGCACGGCGATCCGCCCCTCGCTCATCGCACGCTTGGCAAGCTTGGTCGCCGCGGGGCTGTTACCCATATTTGGCGTTTCGTCTATGCTTATCTCGGTGCAGCGGCGTAAAATAGGCGCCGGATCAAACTCGCCCTCAAGCAAAACGACGACTGAGCCGCGCCTAAAGCTGCAGGCGTTCCAAAAAATCTCGGCACCGTTTACGCATTCGCGCGCTAGATCGAGGCGAAATTTGCTCCGCTCGCGCACGATAAAACTAAACTCGCTTAAGTTTAGCGGGTGCTCAACGCTACCGAATGCCCCCACGATACTATCTTTGCGCCCGTTATAGACGTAGGCGGCGAGCACGTTTTGCAGTAGCGGCACGATGATCTGCTCGTGCGCACTCGTACGATCGTCATCTCTGGCGCGCTCTCCGATCTTTACGAAAAACGGCTTGAAATACTCCATAAATGCTCCTTAAACTTAAATTTCATCCAAAACGCGCTAAACGCCTCGCCGTACTTTCGAGTAAAAAACCTATCGACTTTACTCATTAGCCAAAACCGCATCAAAAAGATCGCTTGGTAGCCTATCGCTCTCTAGCCGAAAACCTTTCTTAAATGCGCTTCGTAATCCCTCGTAAAACGCTCAATGTCGGGATTTTTAACGACGTCGTTGCAGATAAATGTAGGCAGCCTTTTCGTGCCTAAAAACTCGTTGGCTTTATGAAAATGTAAATAAACGCCGTCCACGCCCACGCCCTCGAAAAAATCTCCGGGCCTGTCAAACGCCTGAAGCGGCGCATTCCATGTGACGCTTAGCATGTGCGATTTGCCCTTTATCAGCCCGCCGGTGCCGTATCCGTCGTTTGGACTCGCGCTGTGCCGTCCGTCGTTTGCCACGATCTTGCCTATGCCGCCCATAAACACCTCGTCTACGTACTTTTTGACTAGCCAAGGCTCGCTCATCCACCACGCGGGCATCTGCCAGATCACGGCATCCATCCATAGAAATTTCTCCACCTCGCCCTCTAGGTCGTAGCCCTCATGTATCGTAGTTTCGCGCGTTTCGTGTCCTAGCGACTCTAGCGTCCTTTTTGCTAGATCGTGCAATGTTTTGCTTAGCTTGCCGCCATTGCCGTTAAACGGCGCTCCGCCGTTAATCAGTAATATTTTCATTTTGACCCTTTTGATTAAATTTATCCGTTAGCGGCTTGTCGCGCATAAATTTAAATTCTGCCTTGCGCCTTATGCGCGAACGCAAGCGTAAATTTTAATTTAGCGCCGCAGTTTACCGTCCTAAAATTTCAAATTTATCGCCGTGCACCGCGATCGCTTCGGCGTTATTTATCGGCGTCAAATTTAGCGTGCCGCCGTAAGCTTTTAAAATTTCAGCCGCGCTTTGCACGAACGGCTCCTCACCGTAGTGCGGCACGGGGTAAAATTTCACCAGATCAAGCCCCGTTTGCGCCGCAGCTCCGTAGTCGCCCGCATCGTCCATCACGCTCGCGTACTCTATGCTAGGCGCCGCGATCATCGCGCCCGCCGACTCGCCCACGTATACGAGCTCGCCGTTTCGGACGCGACCGGTGATGAGGGTTGCTAGACCTTTCTTTTTGAGCTCGCGCAAAAGATAAAATGTGTTGCCGCCGCTTACGTAAAGCACCCTCGCCGCGCCGATCTTTGCCTTTGCTTCGACCTCGCTCGCTTTTGAAACGTCTAAAATTTGGACTTCAAACCCCATTTTGACAAACGCCTCTTTCGCCTCGTCCACGTAGTCTCGGTACTCCTCTACGTTTGCCGCCGTCGGGATAAAAAGCACCTCTTTAGCGCGGATATTTTGCTTCGCATAGTCCTCAAAAAGCGTCGCCGCGCCCGCAAAATAGGAACATAAAAACATCTCGATCATCGTTTTTCCTCTCAAAAGGCCGAAATTTTGCGCTATTTTAGCTTAAATTTTATAAAATCACCGAAAATTTAAACGAAGGAGCGAGCGTGAAAAAAATGTGGGAGGGGCGCTTTAGCGAGGCGAGTTCGGCGCTTTTGGAGGAGTTTAACGCCTCGATCGGCTTTGATAGGACGCTTTGGCAGGAGGATATCGCGGGCAGCAAAGCTCATGCTCGGATGCTAGGTACCTGCGGGATCTTAAAGCCTGAGGAGAGCGAAAAGATCGTCGTGGGGCTTGACGCCGTGTTTGAGGAGATAAAAAGCGGTAAATTTGAGTTTAAAACCGCCGACGAGGACATCCACATGGCGGTCGAAAAGCGCCTAAGCGAGCTTATCGGAAGCGATCTTGGCGGTAGGCTGCACACTGCGCGCAGCAGAAACGATCAAGTCGCGCTTGATTTTCGCCTCTACGTGCTCAAAAGCGGCGCGCAGGTTGCCGAAAAAATCCGCGAGCTAGTAGAGGCTCTGCGAGATATCGCAAGCGAGCACGCAGACACGCTGATGCCAGGCTACACGCACCTTCAGCACGCCCAGCCCGTGAGCCTTGCCTATCATTTGCTCGCTTATGCGTTTATGTTTCGCCGAGACTACGAGCGCTTTGCCAGCTCGCGCGAGCGAAACAACCTCTGTCCGCTGGGCTCCGCCGCGCTTGCCGGCACGCCGCATCCGATAAACCGCGAGCTGGTCGCGCAGGAGCTCGGGTTTGCGGGAGTGACGCCAAACGCAATGGATAGCGTCAGCGACCGCGATTTTGCGCTTGAGATTTTGTTTAACGTAAGCGTGCTGATGACGCATGCATCGCGTCTGTGTGAGGAGCTAATCTTGTGGAGCTCGCAGGAGTTCGGCTTTGTCACGATCAGCGACGCCTACAGCACGGGCAGCTCGATCATGCCGCAGAAGAAAAACCCCGACGTCGCCGAGCTAATACGAGGCAAAACTGGGCGCGTAAACGGCAATCTCGTCGCGCTGCTAACGGTGATGAAGGGCTTGCCGCTAGCATACAACAAGGACATGCAAGAGGATAAGGAGGGGGTTTTTGATAGCGTCGCCACCGCGCTTGCTAGCCTTGAAATTTTAAGACAGATGCTAAAAACGGCTAAATTTAACGAGCAAAATATGCTAGCAATGACGCGCCGAGGGCACCTCACGGCAACCGATCTGGCGGACTTTCTCGTGCGGGAGAAAAACGTACCGTTTCGCCAGGCGCACTTCATCACGGGTAAAGCCGTGGCGTATGCGGAAAATTTGGGTCTGGATTTGAGCGAGCTAAATGCGCAGCAGCTTGCAAGCGTGGATGAGAGCTTGGGCGGCGATGCGGTTAAATTTCTTGATCTAAACGCTTCTAAGGAGGCGCGCAAGTCGCAAGGAGGCACGGCAAATGAGAGCGTCGCCGCGCAGATTGAAATTTTAAACGGGTGGCTGAAAAATCAAGGATGGTTGAGATGATTATTGGGATTTTATTAAAGAATTACAAGATATATGGCGGGGTTAAATACATACCAGTTACTACTAATCATAATTTTATAGCATATATTGGTGATAATGGTGTAGGAAAAAGCTCAATTTTAGAAGCGCTTGATACATATTTTAATGGCAGAGAGTGGAATATTACAAAGGGCGCAAGTACTACAGATGCAAATACGCCGTATGTGGTAATTGTACAACTATTAAAAAAGGATATAGTTGATAAAATCATTAAAGAGAACAAAGATATACATAATGACTTTGTTGGCAAAGTAAAGGAGATTAATGCATATTTGTGGAATTTTGAAAGTGTTGAGAATGATCTTGGTAGCAAAAGTACTGAGGCAAAAAATTTGGTTAATGATTTAAGAAAAATTGATCGCTCATATCAAGAAAGTCATTATTTAATCATTTCAGGTAATGCCTATAAGGATGATTATAATGCTTATTTTGGTTCTTTTGATAGCATTATTGCAAAATTGTTTGATATTAAATTTAATAGCCAAAAAGAAAATGAAAATAAAAAATTTAGAGAAGATTTTAAGTATTTAAACTATATTGCTTGGGACTATTACTCATATATTTATATGCCTGTTGAAGCTGGAATAGAAGAGTTTACAAAACTTGAAACTGATAATATGCAAAAATTAATTGGAACAGACATTGGTACTAAAATAGCAAAAATCATTGGAGAGGGAAATTTAAAGGGTATTAATAAAGATTTGAATAATTTTGTCGATGACTTGGAGAAAAAACTTAAGCTTTATGCTTATAAGAGCCCATCAAATAGAATTAATATTACTATGAAAGAATTAATAGATAAGGTAATTGAGTTATTTTTTTCGATAAGAATTTTACACAAAATAGTTGATGACGACAAAATAAAAGCAGAAAGACTAAGTTCAGGAGAAAAAAGACAGGCACTTATAGATGTAGCTGCGGCTTTATTGGACAGTCAAATCATAGAGCATAAAGAGGTTATACTAGCCATAGATGAACCAGAGGCATCTTTGAATCTATCAAAAAATTTTACTCAATTTGAAAAACTAATAGAAATTTCTCAATGCAAAGCACAAGTTGTCGTAACTACTCATTGGTACGGTTTTTTGCCGGTTGCAATTAATGCAAATGCACACTTTCTAACAAAGAAAAATGCAAGTGAGAGTCTTGAATTTAAATTTAATACATTTGATTTATATAATTATAGGGAGAAGTTAAGGCAAATTAGAAATCAAGACTATACTCAAATGCCAAGCGATATCCAGCTTAAAAGCATTTACGATTTAGTTCAATCAATCGTTTCATCGGTAAGGCTTGATGAACCATATAATTGGTTAATTTGTGAGGGCAGTTCCGATAAAATTTATTTTGACTTCTATTTTAAAGACTTGGTGAAAAAGAATAATTTAAGAATATTGCCGGTTGGTGGAGCTTCTGAAGTTATAAAAATTTATAACTATCTAAGGCTACCGACGTCAGAAAAAGACAATATGAAGGGTAAAATATGTTGTTTAATAGATAGTGACGGAAAGAGTGAGCAATTTATTTGCGATAGTAGTATAAAAAATATGGTAGCAAAAAGAATTTTGAATAACAGTAAAAATCAAAGAACATCTTTGGTTGATGTAAGCAGCAATGATTATGAAATGAAAACGGAAATAGAGGAATGTTTGGACGGTACTGTTTTTATTGAAACATTAAAAACGTATACCGAAAATAAACATATCGTAGCCATACTTGAAGATGAAAAGAATTTTAAAGACATATCATTAAATTCGTATTTTTGTTTTAATTTAAGAGATGATGATAGGCAGATATTAAAAGACTTTTTTGATCAAGATAACGGATATAGAAAAATAGAATTTGCTAAACAATATGTTAAAATAGCCTCTAAGAAGGATAATTTTAAAACACCAGAATGGATTGATGAAATTAAAAAATGGATTAAGGAGTAAAAATATTATAAAATAAATTTAAATTTTTATCACCCATTGGCAAAAATTTAATTATAATTACGAAAATTTTAAGGAGGAAAGGATGTTTGGAAGCGGCTATAAAAAAGAGCTAGAGAGCAAAAATGCGGCTCTATCGCAGGAAAACGAAAATCTAAAAGCGCAGATAAAGCAACTGCAAAGCGAGCTGGAAGCGGCAAGATCAAGTGCGGCGAGCGAGCAAAACGCGCCAAAACCGCAAGCCGAAGCAGTCAAGCTGCTAATAGCCAGCTATGCCGACGGTATGAATTTCTTGCAAGGCACGATGGAAGAAAATTTAGAAATACTAGAAGACATAAACGAGCTAAATAACCTAACGTTTACTAAGACGGGCGAGTTGCGCGAGCAGACGAGCTTTATCGTTAGTTCTATGCAAAACGTCCAGCAAATGAGCGGCGACTTGCAAAACGACGCCTCGTCGCTAAATAACAGCGTGATGTCGATCGTGGAGATTATAAATCTCATCAAAGACATCTCGGATCAGACGAATTTGCTAGCTCTAAACGCAGCTATCGAAGCGGCTCGCGCGGGCGAACACGGACGCGGATTTGCCGTGGTGGCCGATGAGGTGCGAAAGCTCGCCGAACGCACGCAAAAAGCCACTCTCGAAGTCGAGGTGAATATAAACGGACTTAAACAAAGCTCAAATACGATGATAGGAATGAGCGAAAATTTCTCTAAAATTTCGGGCGACGTGATGCGCGTTTTGAGCGATTTTCAAGGCACTATCGCAAGCGTGAACGAAAATACGCAAAACATCCTAAATCAAGCCCTAAACGTAACAAGCGAAGTAAACGTCAGTAACGGCAAAATCGACCATATAAATATGAAACTAAATGGCTATAGAGCCGTTTTAAACGGCGAATTTGACGGCGTACCAAGCGTTGGTAGCTGCCGTTTCGGTAGGTGGTTTAACGAGAAGGTTAAAAACGTCATAGTAAAAGACGTAAAAATCATCCAAGACATCTCGCACGACCACGAAAACGTCCATAGCGGACTTGATAAGGCGATCAAAATTTTCGCAGACAGCAGCAAGGATAACGCCGCCGGAGTAGAAATCCTAAAAGACGTGGAAAATTCGAGCAAAGTTGGCTTTGAAACGCTTTTAGACGCGGTTAGAGCGGCTAGGAAATAATATTATTTGACCGCTCGACTTAGCAGAAGCGGCGGTCTTTTTGGATATTTAGCGAGCTTGCCGTGCTTGCGGCCGGCTCGCTAAGTCAAAATTAAGCTCAAATTTAGAGCGTAAATTTTAAAAATTTAAAACGTGCTTTGCGGATCGGTCGCGGTATCTACCCAGCCTAGTTTTGCTCCGGCTAGCAAGTGAAAGTGCAGGTGCATGACCTCTTGACCGCCATTTTCGCCGCAGTTTGTAACTAGGCGGTATCCGCTCTTATCCACGCCCATCAGCACCGCGACCTCTTGGATAAATTTCGTCATCTCACCCATCAGCGTCCCGTCCATCTCCTGGAAATTTTCAAAATGCTTTTTCGGGATGATCAAAATATGAATCGGAGCCTTTGGATTTATGTCGTTAAAGGCTAGGAATTTGTCGTTTTCTAGTACTTTGTTGCAAGGTATTTCGCCCGCTACGATTTTTTCAAATATCGTCATGATTTTCTCCTGGTTAAAATTTGGCTTAATTATAACAAGTAAAAGTTAAAATTTCCCGCCTTTTAGGCAGATTTTATTAAATTTTGACTACAATCTATCCTAAAATTCAGTAAAGGTAAAAACTTGCAAGAGTATAGAGAAAGTATCGCAAAATGCGGGAATTTGGCGGATTTAGACAAGATTCGCGTCGCGCTACTGGGCAAAAAGGGCGCGATCACGTCGGAGTTTGCTAAGCTTAAGGATATGGACGAAGCGACCAAGAAGGAATTTGCGGCAAATTTAAACAAGCTAAGAGACGAATTTGAAGCGCTTTTAGCGGCTAAAAAAACCGAGCTTGAAAGCGGCGAGATAAAAGCCAAGATGAAGGCCGAGGCCATCGATATAACGCTGTTTAACGAGCCTTCGGGTGCCGGCGCACTGCACCCCGTGATGGCTACGATGGATAAGATCATCGAGTACTTTATGATGCAAAATTTCTCGCTCGAGACGGGACCGCTGATAGAAGATGATTTTCATAACTTCGAGGCGCTAAATTTGCCTAAATATCACCCTGCGCGCGATATGCAAGATACGTTTTATTTTAAGGATTTTAGACTCCTTCGCACGCATACTAGCCCGGTGCAGGTGCGCACGATGATGAGCAAGAAGCCGCCGATTCGCATGATAGCGCCGGGAACGGTATTTCGCCGCGATATGGATCTAACGCACACGCCGATGTTTCATCAGGTAGAAGGCCTCGTAGTCGAGGAGGGCGGCGCGGTGAGCTTTGCAAATTTAAAATCAATGCTTGAAAATTTCTTAAAATACATGTTCGGCGACGTTAAAGTGCGCTTTCGCCCTAGCTTTTTTCCGTTTACGGAGCCTAGCGCGGAGGTCGATATCAGCTGTATTTTCTGTCACGGCGACGGATGTCGCGTATGCAAGCAAACGGGCTGGCTCGAGGTACTAGGATGCGGCGTGGTAGATCCGAACGTCTTTAAGGCTGTGGGCTACAAAAACGTGAGCGGATACGCATTTGGGCTTGGAGTCGAGAGATTTGCGATGCTGCTTCATCAAATTCCTGATTTGCGCTCGCTTTTCGAGGGAGATTTAAGATTATTGGAGCAGTTTAAATGATAATTTCAAGAAATTGGCTAAATGAATGGCTGGACATCTCAAGCGTAACGAGCGAAACTCTGCTAAAGACGTTAAATTCGATCGGGCTTGAGGTCGATAGCTTTAAAGAGATCAGGGTACCTAAAAACATCGTCGTAGGCTACGTAAAAAGCAAGATAAAACACGAAAACGCCGAGAAACTAAGCGTTTGTCAAGTAGACGTAGGCGGCGAGACGCTACAAATCGTCTGCGGCGCTAAAAACGTCGAGGCCGGACAGTTCGTGCCGGTGGCGCTATCAGGCGCCGTTATGCCAAGCGGCCTAGAGATAAAGAGGGCAAAACTACGCGGCGTCGAGTCAAACGGTATGATTTGTTCATCCGTCGAGCTAGGCCTCGTAAAAACAAACGACGGTATAATGCCGCTGGATGAAAGTATCGGCGAGCTAAAACTTGGTAAGGAAATTTGCGAATATCCGCTACTAAACGACGACATCATCGAGATCGAGCTAACGCCAAACCGCGGCGACTGCCTGAGCGTATACGGCGTAGCGAGGGATCTATCGGCTGCGCTTGATCTGCCGCTAAAAGATGCCGCCAGATACGAAGAGGGTGAAAATTTGCTTGGTATCGGGCGTATTTTAGCTATCCACGCCGAGGAAAATTTACAAAGTAGCTTTCAATACCGAGCCTTTGAGATAAAAGAGTATTTTGACGAAAATTTGCTGATGAAGATCCGTTTGGCGTTGATTGAGTGCGATAAACAAAACCGCATCGAGCGCCTGCTAGACTACGCTACGCATTCAACCGGCGTGCTTTTTAGCGCGTATGACTACGCCAAGCTCAAAAAGGACGACGAGCGTGTGGTTTTTGATCTGCAAAAGGGCGCAAATTTGGCGACTGAAATTTTAGCCGGCGGCGAGCTTTTGGGCATTGGCGGCGTGTATCAGACGGATGCGGCCAGACTTGACGAAAACAGCAAACTAATCATAGTTGAGGCTAGCTACACAGACCCGGAAGTCATCGCGACCACCGTCTACGAGAATAAGCAAATGCCGCGCCAAGCGCAGACTTACCGCTCGCTAAGAGGTAGCGAGCCAAACGTAGGTTTTGGAGCCGATTTTTTATTTAAACAACTAGCCGCGCTAAAATCGGTCGCGCTTTATGCGGGCTCTCAGCAAAGCGTAATGACGCGCGAACCCAAGGTCGTGAGCTTTACGATGAGCGAAATGCAAAAAATGATCGGTCAAGAAGTCGCTCAAAACGACGTCGTAAGGATACTTAAAAAGCTTGGATTTAGCCTAACTTTTAACGCCGAAAAAGAGGGCGCGAATGCCAAAGTTCCGTTATTTCGCCACGATATCGTAAATGCGCAGGACGTGTGCGAGGAGATCGTGCGAATGGTCGGTATCGATAATATCGCCTCAAAGCCGCTAAATTTCAGCGAAGCTAACCGTATGAACGATACCTTTGTAGGCTACAAAAATGCGCTAAATTTGCGTAAAAAAGCCGCTGCGGCCGGATTTTTCGAGAGCGTGCATTATGTATTTGACGATGCGAGCGAGCTAGCCTCGCTCGGTTTTGCGCCTTGCAAAGCCGAGATAGCTAACCCGATAAATAGCGAGCTTAACACGTTAAGGTCGACGCTTGCAAATCACTTGCTAAAATCGGCCGAGCGAAACGTAAAAAATCAGCGAAAATCGGTCAAAATTTTTGAATTCGGTAGCGTATTTAGCGAGGATGGCGAGCAAAGCGAGAGATTTGGCTTCGTAGCTAGCGGACTAACGAGGGAGCCTAGCCTACTAAACGGCGCAAAACCTGCCGATATCGACTTTTTAGGCTTTGCAACGGCCGTTAGAAACGCGGTCGGCGAATTTGAGCTAAAAGTGTGCGACGACGTAAAATATCTAAGCGAATTTGAACAAGCGAAAATCTATCAAAACGGCCTTTGCGTGGGCTATATCGGCCGCGTGGACGTGCGAGTCGAGGCTGCGCGCGACCTACCGCGAACATATCTTTGCGAGATAGAGTTTGAAAAGCTTAAATTTGAAGGCGCGGTCGTCAAGGCTTACTCGAAATTCCCGGCTATCAGTAGAGACCTAAGCCTAATCGTGCCTAAAACCATGAAATTTGAAGCGATAAAAGAGTGCATAAACGCGCTAAAAATCGAGTGCCTAAAAGAATTTGCGCCGGTTGATATATATTCAGACGAAAAGCTCGGAGACGACGTGAGTCTCAGCGTCAAATTTAACTTCCAAGACATACAAAAAACGCTTGAAGACGAGGAAGTAGCGGCGATAATGGATAAAATTTTGGACGCTTTAAAGCAAAATTTAAATATCGGACTAAGATGAAAGTTTACGCATTAAGAACGCCGATAAGCGCGAGCCTGGAAAACATCGCTGCCGATAAATCTATCTCGCATAGATGCGCGATATTTTCGCTTTTAAGCGATAAGCCAAGCCGCGTGAAAAACTATCTAAAGGCCGAGGATACGCTAAATACGCTAGAGATCGTAAAAAATTTGGGCGCGCATATCGAGGAAAAAGAGGGCGAGCTAATCATAACTCCGAGCGCAAATTTAAAAGAGCCTAGCGTTGTTTTAGAGTGCGGAAACTCGGGTACGGCTATGAGGCTTTTTATGGGCTTTTTGGCTGCTAGCGAGGGTTTTTTCGTGCTAAGCGGGGACGAGTTTTTAAATCGTCGTCCGATGGCGCGCGTGGCTAAACCGCTGATCAGCGTCGGCGCTAAGATAGACGGTGCAAACGGCGGAGATCACGCGCCTTTGGCGATCCGCGGCAAGAAGCTGGAGTATTTTAAATTTGATAGCAAAATCGCCTCCGCGCAGGTAAAATCGGCTCTGATTTTGGCGGGACTAAAGTCAAACGGCTGCGAGCTTAGCGAACCCGAGCTTAGTCGCGATCACACCGAGCGCATGCTAAAAGGCATGGGTGCTAGTTTGCAAATTTTACCCTGCGGCGTCAAGGTTGAACCGATGAACGCGCCGCTAAAACCGCTTGAAATTTGCGTTCCAAACGACCCTAGCTCGGCATTTTTCTTTGCCGTAGCCGCAGCGATAATCCCAAATTCCCACATCGTGCTAAAAAATATGCTGTTAAATAAAACACGCGTGGAGGCCTTTAAAATTTTAGCCAAAATGGGCGCGCAAGTAACGTTTAAAGAGACTTCCGGCACATACGAAAGTATCGGCGAGATCGAGATAAAGTACGCGCCGCTAAAGGCTGTGGACGTGAGCGAAAATATCTCGTGGCTGATCGATGAGGTGCCAGCGCTCGCCATCGCATTTGCAAACGCGCAGGGCACGAGTAGCGTGAGAAACGCAAAAGAGCTTCGCGTTAAGGAGAGTGACCGCATCGCGATCATGGTGCAAGGGTTGCGAAAATGCGGACTTGAAGTCGAAGAATTTGAAGACGGCTTTAGTGTAAAAGGCGGCGAGGCAAACTGCGCTATTATAGATAGCAACGGCGATCACCGTATCGCGATGAGTTTCGCGGTGCTTGGGCTAAAATGCGGAATGGTTATAGAAAAGAGCGAATTTATCGCGACTTCGTTTCCAAATTTTAGCGGGATTTTAAGACAACTTGGAGCTAGCGTTGAAGATTGAGCTTGCTAGCAGTTACGGATTTTGTTTTGGCGTCAAGCGCGCTATAAAAATCGCCGAAAACGCTAAGGACGCCGTAACTATCGGACCCATCATTCACAATAACGACGAGATAAACCGCCTAAATAAAAATTTTAACGTCAAAACGCTTGAGGGGATAAGCGAAATCGACGGCGAAAAAAAGGCAATCATCCGCACGCACGGTATCACAAAGGGCGACCTAGCCGAGCTAAAAAAAAGCGATATAAAAGTGATCGACGCGACGTGTCCTTTTGTCACCAAACCTCAGCAAATTTGCGAGAAAATGAGCAAAGAGGGCTACGACATCGTGATATTCGGCGATGAAAAACATCCCGAGATAAAGGGCGTGAAATCATATGCCATCGGTAAGGTTTTCGTCGTGCTAGAAGAGAGCGAGCTAGAGGGCGTAAAACTAGCGCAAAAAGTAGCCGTCATCAGTCAAACTACTCGCAAAGTAGAAAAATTTATGCAAATCGTAAATTATTTGATGCTACGCGTAAAAGAGGTACGTGTTTTTAACACGATTTGTAATGCTACTTTTGAAAACCAAGAAGCTGTTAAAAACTTAGCCGTTAGAGCCGACGTGATGGTTGTAGTCGGCGGCAAAAACAGCTCAAATACAAAGCAGCTTTATCTCATCTCAAAAACCGCCTGCGAGGATAGCTATCTCGTGGAAAATGAGTTGGAACTCGAGCGCGCATGGTTTGAAGGGAAAAATCTCTGCGGAGTGAGTGCAGGAGCGTCTACGCCTGATTGGATTATCCAAAAAGTGATTGATAGGCTGGAGAGCTTTCAAATTTAATAAATACCCATTACTTTTTTAAACAAAATTTCAAATTTGACCCTGAAATTTCGCAAGTTAATCTACAAATAAGTTAATATTAAGTAAAATTAAGACTAATTGTGTTAAAAGCAAAATATATACAAAAGGAACAAGATGGCTGCGGTGAACAAAAAAGTTCAGCTTAGTAAGGCAAACGACGGTATCGAAGACGACGATTTTGCCGCGATGTTAGAGGAGTCTTTTAAAAAGACTGAAGAGGATAGCGACGGAATAATCGTCGATATTAAAGGCGACGAGGTTTTTGTAAACGTCGGTAAAAAATCAGAGGGAATTTTAAATATTTCTGAGATCCAAGACGAAAACGGAGAGCTTAAATTTAAAGCTGGCGACACGATCAAAGTCGTCATAACCGGTTCAAGAGGCGGAAAGCCGATCGTATCTCATAAAAAAGCGCTTAGAAAAGAAAAAGTAAAAGCCTATATAGACTCATATAATGAAGAAAATCAAGACATATTTGACGTAAAAATAATCGGTAAAAATAAAGGCGGTTTTGTTGCTCAAAACAGCGACGGTATCGAGTTTTTCTTGCCTCGCTCGCAAGGCGGCTTTAAAGACGCAAACGCGGTGGTAGGAAAGTCATTTAAAGTAAAAGTCATAAAAATAGACAAAGACGAGCAAAGCATTATCGTATCGAGAAAAAAACTGCTTGACGAAGATAGAAAGAAAAAAAGAGAAGTGATATCTGCAGTCGCTGAAAATACGGACGTGATAGAGGGCGTGGTTAAGAAAATCACTACATATGGTATGTTTGTAGACGTAGGCGGAGTGGATGGACTCGTACACTACAGCGAGATAAGCTATAAAGGACCGGTAAATCCGGGCTCTATCTACAAAGAGGGTGATAAAGTTTTAGTAAAAGTTATCAAATACGATAATGAGAAAAAACACCTTTCTCTATCTATCAAGGCTGCGACTCCGGATCCTTGGGAAGAGATAAAAGACGGACTAGATGTGGGCGACACCATAAAAGTAACCGTTAGCAACATAGAGCCTTACGGCGCATTTGTCGATCTTGGCAATGATATAGAGGGCTTTTTGCACATTTCTGAAATTTCATGGGATAAAAATATCAAAAATCCAAAAGATCACATCAGTGAAGGCGAGGAGCTTGATGTCGAGGTTATCGAGATAGACGCAAAAGATCGTCGCCTAAGAGTGAGCCTGAAAAACCTACTCAAAAAACCGTTTGACGAATTTAAAGCCCAATTTAAAGAAGGGGACGTCACTAAAGGCGTAGTTACTAGCGTGACCAACTTTGGAGCATTTGTTAGGATTGGCGCAGTTGAGGGCTTGCTCCATAACGAGGACGCTTCGTGGGATAGAAACGACAAGTGTAAAGATTTGTTTAAAGTGGGCGACGAGGTTGAGGTAAAAATCATCAAAATCGACTCTAACGAGCAAAAAATTTCTCTTAGTCAAAAGGATCTAAAACAAAGCCCTGTACAAGCCTATGCAAAGAAATTTAACGTAGGCGATATCGTGACCGGTAAAATTCGCGATATTAAGGATTTTGGCGTATTTGTAGAGCTCGGCGATAACGTCGATGCGCTCATCCGCAAAGAAGACCTAGGTGGCGTAAGCGCTGAAAACCTAAACATAAACGATAATATCGAAGCTGCGATAGCTTTTATCGACGAGAAGAAAAATAGAATCCGCCTAAGCGTAAGGCGCCTTGCAAGACAAAAAGAGCGCGAGGTGCTAAACGAGATAAATAGCGACGATAAGGTTACTCTGGGCGATATTATCAAAGAACAGCTATCATAAGTAAATGAAGCGATATTTGTTCTGGGGCGCGATTGCTTTTTTGCTGATTTTCGTCTGCGTATGTGGCGCTTTGCTGTATAAGTACGCGGACGTAAATTTAAAAGAGTCCGCGCCTGCGGAGCTACAAGTATCACAAAATAACAAGGAGCAAAATTTGACTACTGGCCCTACTTCTTGGGTTGGGGAAATGGCAAATTTGGCTCCTAAAAAATATGCTTTGGCAAGCAACGAGATATATGTAGAATTTAAAGATGAATCAAAAGCCGTCGTAAAAATCGCCTATCAGCTGGTGATCGATAAAAACGATATATACTCGATGTTCTGCCTCACTCAAACATTAAAAAACATACCCGTAGATTTTAGCGTAGTAAAAGAAAATTCACAAAATTTAATTTACATAAACACGCAAGACAGCGGCGTTTTAGACCGCGTTATAAACGAACTTAAGGCGTACGATATACGCTCAACATTCAAGGAGATCAAGCTATGAAAACGATAATAGTGTGCGACGCAATACATAAAGTCGGCTTTGAAATTTTAAATCGCGAAGAGGATATAAAAGTAATCGACGCAGTAAACGTGCCTAAAGATAAGCTTTTAGATATCTTAGGCGAGGCTGACGTGGCCATCACTCGAAGCTCGACCGAAGTCGGCGAGGCGTTTTTAAATGCGGCCAAAAATCTAAAAGCTCTCGTGCGCGCGGGCGTGGGCGTTGATAACGTAGATATCGACGGCTGCTCAAAACGCGGCATAATCGCGATGAACGTCCCTACGGCAAACACGATCGCCGCCGTAGAGCTAACGATGGCTCATATGTTAGCTGCCGCTCGCTCGTTTCCGTACGCTCACAATGATCTAAAAATCGACCGAATTTGGAAGCGCGAGAAATGGTACGGCGTTGAGCTTTTTAACAAGACTCTAGGCGTCATCGGCTTTGGCAACATCGGCTCTCGCGTGGCTACTAGGGCTGCGGCTTTCGGTATGCAAATCGTTGCTTACGATCCGTATATCGATCCGTCGAAAGTAACCGATATGGGCGGCGTTTATACGCGAAATTTCGACGATATCCTTGCGTGTGATTTTATCACTATACACACTCCGAAAAATAAAGAAACCGTAAACATGATCGGCGAGGCGGAGATCGCAAAGATGAAGGACGGCGTGCGCCTCATAAACTGCGCTCGCGGCGGTCTTTACAACGAAGAGGCGCTGTATAATGGCCTAAAAAACGGCAAGATAGCGTTTGCGGGTATCGACGTATTTGAGAAGGAGCCGGCGACGGATCATCCGCTACTTGAGTTAAATAACGTCAGCGTCACACCGCACCTTGGCGCAAATACGCTAGAGTCTCAAGCCAATATTGCTATCGCAGCAGCCGAACAGGCTATCTCTGCGGCTCGCGGCATCAGCTATCCTAGCGCGCTAAATTTGCCGATAAAAACAGAAGATCTACCGCCTTTTGTGGAGCCTTATATCGAGCTTACGAGCAAGATGGCCTTCCTCGCCGCTCAGATCAACAAAAAAGCGATCAAAGCTATCCGCATCGAGACGCACGGTCCTATCAGCGAATACGCGAACTCCATGCTTACATTTGCGATCGTGGGTGCTTTAAAAGAGAGCTTGGGCGATACGATAAACTACGTAAACGCTAAATTTTTGTGCGATGAAAAAGGTATAACGACAGAAAGCACCGTCGGCGGCAATAGTATTTTCAAAAATAAAATCACTGTTCGCATCACGACCGAAAATGATGTCGTAACGATCGGCGGAACGGTGTTTGGCGAAAATCAGCAACGCATCGTGACGATAAACGGCTTTAAAACAGACTTTAAGCCTAAAGGCAAGATGATTATCTTTAAAAACAACGACGTTCCGGGCGTTATCGCTAAAATTTCATCTATCCTCGCCGAAGAGAAGATCAATATCGCCGACTTCCGCCTAGGACGCGACGATCACGGTATGGCGCTTGCGGTCGTGCTTGTGGATGAAAAAATAACCAAAGAGACGCTGGCTAAGCTAAACGATCTAGACGTTTGCGTATGGGCAAAGTACGCAGTTGTCTAAATTTAAGCCCGAATTGGGGCTTAAATTTAAGGAGGGTTTGAGTATGAAATTTTTACTTTTGATTCCGATTTTGTTTTTGCTTGCGGGTTGCGAGAGCGAAGTGCAAAAGCAAACTACGAAAAATTTTGAGAAAATTTTGACCGAAAAAAAGAAATTTCAAAAGATACAAAAAGACGATCCTAGCGTAAGTGAACAGATGAAAAGGGAAATCCACTCGCAGTCTGAACAAAGCAAGGAAAAAGGCGAGTTTAAATTTAAGCCTTAAATTTGAGTTTTACTTCGGCGAGCGCGGTCAAATTTGCCCTCTCGCCGCTTCTTAAACTAAACTAAAAACTTTTTTGGTATAATCAGCCTTTAAAACTACAAGGAGAAAAAATGGCAACCTATTCTATGGGCGACCTAAAAAAAGGACTAAAGATTGAGCTAGACGGCGTTCCGTATAAAGTCGTCGAATATCAGCACGTAAAACCGGGCAAGGGAGCGGCTTTCGTTCGCGCGAAAATCAAATCTTTCATCGACGGTAAAGTGCTTGAAAAGACCTTCCACGCGGGCGACAAATGCGATCAGCCGAATTTGGAAGAAAAAGAGATGCAGTATCTTTACGACGACGGCGAGTTTTGCCAGTTTATGGACACTGCGACCTACGAGCAAGTAGCGATCAGCGATGAGGACGTAGGCGATGTTAAAAAATGGATGATCGACGGCATGATGGTTGAGATTTTGTTTCACAATGGCAAGGCTATCGGTGTAGAAGTACCGCAAGTCGTCGAGCTAAAGATCGTCGAGACTCCGCCGAATTTCAAAGGCGACACCCAGGGCGGCAAAAAGCCCGCTACGCTAGAAAGCGGTGCAGTCGTGCAGATACCTTTCCACGTGCTTGAGGGCGAGGTTATCCGCGTGGATACCGTCCGCGGCGAGTACATCGAACGCGCAAACAAATAATCGCAGCCGTCAAATTTGATGAAAGCAAAATTTGACGAGCTCATAGCCCAAGTAAAGCCGCTGTTTAAAGATAACGGCTTTACCAAAAACGGGCTAAATTTCTACAAAAATACTCCCGAATTTATATACGTCGTAAATTTTCAAAAAAGTAGCGGCAATACCGCATTTGAAACCAGATTTTACGTAAACTGCGGCATTTACGGCGCATTTATCGACGCTGCGACCGGCAAAGAAACCATCTCAAAACCCAAAGAATACGAATGTCATTTTAGGGATAGAATCTCATCTATCATAGACTCTAAAGCAGCTTACTATGAAATTAATGAAAATACCGACACGATAGCACTATGCGAAAATTTAGCAAGTGACCTAACGGCGGTGTTTAGATTTTTCGACGAGATAAAAAGCGAACGCAATTTGATTGATCTGATGTTAGATCGAAACGGTCTAGCGGTGATTGATCAGCTTTTTGAATATTTACTCATAAAGAATGAACAAGAAATTTTGACCAGCCAAGCGTTAAATTTGTTTGAAAAATATGGAAACAAAGTTAGATGGAAAATTTTTGAGCGACGCATAAATGGTTTGCTTAAAAAATACGGAAAAGACGAGATAAAATTTGAAAAAATAAAAGCCAAAGCCTAAGCCTCGGCTTAGACTTTAGGCTGATTTTTTAACGCTATCGACCAAAGCAACGATCTCTTCGTGATTTGGCAGGGCATTTACTTCCGTGCCGATGAGATCTTTTTTGGAAAATACTATCTTTCCATCTACTTCAACTATGAAGTTTCCGCCGCTACCGACGATTTTGCTAATATTAGCACCTGGGATTTGACTTAAAAATTCATCTTCTACACGAGAAGCTACCGGTCTATAGTTTCAAGAATTGCAATATGTAATCTTTACTTCCATTTTCCTTCCTTTCGAATTTAAAGTACGCCGATTATAGCGTAAATTTAACAAATAGCAGTATAATTATCAAAAAATTTAAGGAGAAAATTATGAAAAAAGTTGCCGTGATTTTTGCCGACGGGTTTGAGGAGATAGAGGGCGTTAGTATCGTGGACGTACTTAGACGAGGCGGCGTGGAGGCCCATGTAGTCGGGCTTGATAAGCTACCTATCACGGGCGCACACGGAGTGAAATTAGTCTGTGATATGACGCTTTATGACCTTGAGGAGGGTGACTACGATATGCTGGTTTTGCCGGGCGGATATACGGGCGTCACGAATATCTCCGGTAACCTAAAAATGAGAGAGACGATCAAAAAGTTTGCTAAAAAAGGCAAATTCGTAGCCGCCATTTGTGCCGCGCCGATAGCTCTTGGGGTGGCCGAGGTGATGGGCGGCGAGTATACATGCTACCCTAGCTGCGAGGCTAGCGTCGAGGGTGGAACGTACGTGAGTGACAAAAACGTCGTGCAAAGCGGAAATATCATCACCTCAAAAGGCCCTGCCACCGCGATGGAGTTTGCCTTGGAGCTTGTTAAAATTTTAAACGGCGAGCAAGTTTATAACGAAGTAAAAAGCGGACTTTTATTTGTCAAATAACGATTTGCGGGTTTAAATTTGGTAAATGCCGCACGTTTTGCCAGTTTTTGGCGAAGGTGCGGCTTAAATTTTTATTAAGGCTGCAAATATCAAATTTGCGGCTGTGAAATTAAAAAAATTGCCGATAAGGCCGCGCTTTAGTTTAAATTTATTTGCGCAGATCGACCGACGTTTTGCGCCAAATGCATCTTAAATTTACGGCAAATTTTTACGCAATCCCAAACAGCCGAATAAAAAATGAATTTCCAAAAACGCCAGCCGAAATTTAAATTTACAAAAAATTATAAAAATATCAATTTTTATCTAGCTTTTTTATTTAAATTCGGGTATTATCTATTAACCGATTTTATCGGGAATTTGATTTAAGGAAACGTTACTGTGAATATTTACGTCGGTAACTTGTCATATCGCATGACTGAGGCAGAGCTTAAGGATACATTTGCGCCGTTTGGCGAAGTAAAACGCGCGAAAATCGTCAAAGATCGCGACACGAATCGCTCAAAAGGATTCGGATTCGTCGAGATAGAAAACGACGCAGACGCGCTAAAAGCGATTGAAGCGCTAAACAACAAGGAAGTAGGCGGCAGAGCTCTAAGAGTAAACGAATCTAAACCTAAAGAATAATCCGGCCGTCAAATCTGACGGCTTTTAACTAATTTTTAAATTTAAGCTTTTTAATCAATTTTCGCTCCAAATGAACCAAAAAATCACCTCTCGTATCGCTCCGACTCCAAGCGGCTTTTTGCACGCGGGCAATGTTTACAACTTCTTGCTGACCTATCTTTTTACTCGCGCATTTGACGGGAAATTGTACTTAAGGATCGATGACTACGACCTACCGCGCTACCGCAGGCAGTATGTGGAAAATATCTTTCTCGTGCTTGATATGCTGGGCATTGATTTTGACGGCGGACCTGGCGGAGTGGGGGAATTTGAAACCAAATTTAGCTCCAAATTTCGCCTTGGAGCCTACCAAAATGCGCTTAAAAAGCTTGAGCAAAAAGGCGTTTGCTATGCTTGCGAGTGCTCGCATTCGATGAAAAACTCATTTAAAAACGGCATTTACATGCGGGTTTGTGCGGATAAAAATCTTAAATTTAAAAAAGACGAAACGGCTATACGACTTCGCGTCCTTGATGTGGCGGAAATTTGCGTCAGGCAAAATTTGATAAATTTTGATGCTTTGTGTGGCAAACCAGACGGAGCGGCAAACCAGACGGGCGGGCTTTGGGGTAGTGAGCAAAAAGCGCAAAACGGCGTGGCAAACGGTTTAAAAAATTTGGAAAAATTGGGCGACTCGGGCGGAGCGAAACCTGGCGGTGAAAAATTTAGCTTTAATGCCACGGAAAATTTAAATTCGGCAAATTTAGGCGTCTTAAATTTGACGGACGAAACGGCGTTTGAGGCGGAAAAATTCGCGCAAGCTCAAAGCGTAAATTTGGCGCAAATTCTGGGCGATTTCGTCATTTGGAAAAAGGACGATACGCCCGCGTATAATCTAGCTAGCCTCGTGGACGATGAGATTTTGGGCGTAAATTTGCTCGTGCGAGGCGAGGATCTGCTCGCGTGCTCGGCGGCGCAAAAGTATATGGCGCAGATGCTGGGCTACGATTTTGCGGGCGCAAATTTCATCCATCACGGCTTGCTAGCGCATGGCGGCAAAAAGCTATCCAAAAGCTCAAGTGCACCGGCGGTTAGTGTAGCGGACGGCGCCAAAATCCACTATAAATTTGCCGCCCTTAAGCTCGGGCTCGACGCGTCAAAATGCGACGCTTTGTCAAATTTGCTTGAGATGTTTGAAGAGAAATTTAGCCGATAAATTTAGGCGCTTTGCACTCTTGTTTGGATTATTTTTAAAATTTAAAGAGCGCGGTAAATTTTATCCGCCCTATCTAAAATTTTCTTAATCTCCTCGTAATCGCGCTTCAAATTTTTATTTATACGAGGTTGCGTCAAATTTACCGCTCAAATTTGGGCTAAATTTGGAGCCGTAAATTTAAATCAAGCTGCCCGCACCGCAGGGGTCAAATTTAAGCTCAAATTTGACGAAAAGCCCACACCAGCAGCCTATTTTCCGAGCCTAGCTAAATTTAAACGAGGCCGATTTATCCGCCTAAAAGAAAAGTTTTTGTAAAATCAAAAACATTAAAAAGGACGAAAAAATGAGCGATTTTACAGATTTTACGCACCTGCACCTGCATACGGAGTATTCGCTGCTAGACGGCGCCAACCGTATCAAAGAGCTAGCCAAAACCCTAAAAAAACAAGGCGTCAAAGCCGCAGCCATCACCGACCACGGCAATATGTTTGGCGCTATAGACTTTTATAAAACGATGAAAAATGAAGGCATAAAGCCGCTCATCGGCATCGAAGCCTACATCCACAACGGCGAGGAGCTCGGGGATAAAAGCACCAAACAGCGCTTTCACCTCTGCCTCATCGCCAAAAACGAAATCGGCTACAAAAACCTGATGTATCTGAGCTCCATGAGCTACATTGAGGGGTTTTATTATTATCCGCGTATCAACAAAAAGATACTAAAAGAGCACAGCGAGGGCATCATCTGCTCATCGGCGTGCCTGCAAGGCGAGGTGAACTGGAACCTCAACCAAAGCGAGCGAAATTTGCGTTTCGGCGCTGGCGGATACGAGGCGGCAAAGGAAGCCGCGCTATGGTATAAAGAGGTCTTCGGCGATGATTTTTACCTCGAGATCATGCGCCACGGTATCGGCGATCAGAGGCGGATCGACGATGAGATCTTGCGCCTGGCAAAGGAGCTAAATATCAAGGTCATCGCAACCAACGACACGCACTACACGTTTAAGCAAAGAGCCGATGCGCACGAGGTTTTTATGTGTATCGCGATGAACAAACTGCTTGACGATCCAAACCGCCTGCGCCACAGCGTGCATGAGTTTTACGTCAAGACGCCTGCGCAGATGAGCGAGCTTTTCGCCGATATCCCAGAAGCCGTTACAAACACGCAGGAAATCGTTGATAAATGCGACCTCTCTATCAAGCTAGGCGACGCTACGCCGCCCAATTTTAAATTTACGCTTGAGTACGCCGCCGAGCGAAATTTGAGCCTGCCCGAGCCTGATAAACGATACAGCATACCAAACGACAGCGTGTTGTTTGAGCACGAGTGCAGGCAGGGGCTAGAGGAGAGGCTGAAATTCGTCACCGCAGAGCGCCACGAGGAGTATCGCACCCGTCTGCAGCGTGAGATAGACATCATAAACAAGATGAACTTTCCTGGCTATATGATGATCGTTTGGGACTTTATCAACGAAGCTAAAAAGCGCGGCGTGCCGGTAGGCCCGGGACGCGGCTCTGCGGCGGGAAGCCTAGTTGCGTATAGTCTAAAGATCACCGACCTTGATCCGCTACCCTATAACCTGCTTTTCGAGCGTTTTTTGAACCCGGAGCGCGTTAGCATGCCCGATATCGACGTGGACTTTTGTCAAAACCGCCGTGGCGAGATCATCGACTACGTCATCGAAAAGTACGGTAAATTTAACGTCGCGCAGGTTATTACATTTGGTAAGTTGCTGGCAAAGGGCGTCATCCGCGACGTCGCGCGCGTATGCGATATGCCCTACGCCGAGGCGGACGCTATGGCAAAACTCATCCCGGACGAGCTAGGCATCACACTAGAACAAGCCTTTGAAAAAGAGCCAAAGATCGGCGAGCTGATAGCAAGCAACTCAAATGCAAATAGAATCTGGAAATTTGCCCTTGACCTCGAGGGTCTAAACCGAAACGCCGGTATGCATGCCGCAGGCGTAGTCATCTCAAACGAGGAGCTGTGGAACAAAACACCGCTTTTCCGCCAGCCAAACGCCGAGGAGGATCACTTCGTCACGCAGTATAGCCTAAAGTACCTAGAGGACGTTGACTTAATCAAATTTGACTTCCTGGGGCTAAAGACTCTAACCGTGATAGATAACGCCGTTAAGCTCGTAAAAAAGAGATTCGGTAAAGAGATAATCTGGGAGCAGGTCAATAAAAACGACCCAAAAACCTACGAGACGATCAGTAGCGGCCAGACGCTTGGGCTGTTTCAGATAGAGAGCGAAGGCATGCAAAAAGTCGGAGCCGATATGCGCCCCGACTGCTTCGAGGATATCATCGCGATGATCTCGCTTTATCGCCCGGGCCCGATGGATCTTATACCAGATTTCATCAAGCGCAAGCACGGCCTGGAACCTATCACGTACATTTTCCCTGAGCTTCAGCCCATACTAGAGCCCACCTACGGCGTTATCGTATATCAAGAGCAAGTTATGCAAATCGTGCAGACTATCGGCGGCTTTTCGCTAGGAGGTGCGGATCTCGTGCGCCGCGCGATGGGTAAAAAGATAAAAGAGGAGATGGATAGGCTAAAGGGCAAATTTATCGAGGGAGCCGAGGCGCAGGGACTAGACGGCAAAAAGGCCGACGAGCTGTTTGAGCTTATTTTGCACTTCGCTTCGTACGGATTTAACAAATCCCACGCCGCAGCCTACACCTACGTGACCTTTCAAACGGCGTATCTAAAGACCTACTATCCGGCCGAATTTATGGCGGCTCTCATCACTAGCGAGGAGACCAATGCCGATAAAATTTCGCGCTACATCGACGAGTGTAAGCGCCTAGATATCGCTATCCTGCCGCCATCGGTCAATAAATCTGCCAAAGAATTCTCAGTCGTTAGCGAAGGGGGTAAGGACGCCATCATCTACGGCCTAGGCGCGATAAAAGGCGTCGGAGGCGCGGCGATAGAAAATATCTTAGAGGAGCAGGCCAAGGGCGAGTTTAAGGACATCGACGACTTCGTCTCGCGCGTGGATAACTTTAAGGTAAATAAAAAAGTCTTTGAAAGCCTGATAAAATCTGGCTCATTTGATAGCTTTGGCCTAACGCGCAAGATGATGCTAAACAACCTAGATAACATCGTAGAGGCGTGCAAAAACGCCGCTACCATCAAGAAAAACGCGGCCGAGAGCCTATTTGGCGACGACGAGAGCATGGCGACGGTTAAAACTAGTCTCGTACGCGACGACTCTGAACTAGAGCTAAAAACCAAGCTCAAATTTGAGCTAGAAAGCGTGGGTATCTACCTCTCGGGCCACCCGTTAGACGAGTACCGCGAGCAAATCTCAAAGATAAAATACACTCTAAGTGATAAATTTGACGAGCTACCGGAAAACGGCGAGATGCTGTTAGTCGGCAAGATAGAGGATCTCACCACAAGGATCAGCAAGAAAAACGGCAAAAAAATGGGTACGATCGAGATGCTCGATTTTCACGGTACGGTCGAGATCGCGGTCTTTGACAGAGGCCTTGGCGCGGTCGAGTCGATGAGCGCGGACGAGCGCGATCTACCGCATGCGTTTAAGGTTCGCTACTCCAAAGACGGGCAGTTTATGCGGATAAATTTGGATAAAATTTTAACTCTTGACGAGGCTATGGGCATGGACTTTTCGCATCCGCTCGAAAAATACAAAGAGCAAATCGAGCAGATAAAACACACTCCTAGCAAGGACTTTGGCAAGATAGATAAGACCAGCGAGATCCTAGTCGTCGGCAAGATCGCCGAGATCGCTAAAATCCCTAGTAAAAAAACCGGCAAAGAGTTTATGATGCTAAGCGTCATGGACCTTTTTGGCACGTTTAAGGTTGCGGCGTTTGACTCCGAAAAAGGGCTCATCGAGAGCCTAACGGGCGAGCAAAAGGACGCTCCACTAGCCTTTAAGGTGCGCTACTCGCGCGACGATCAGGGCACTCGCATAAATCTAATCGACGTCGTGAGCCTAGAGGACGCGCGCGATATGAATTTCCAAAGCAGAAGCTTTAGGCAGCGTAAGGAAAGTAGCAGCGGCAGCTACCAAAACAGCTCAGCCGCTAGCGAAAGTAGAGGCAAAAGAGAGCTTGAGGATCTGGTGTTAGAACTAAATTTGGACGAAACGGGCAAGGATCTCATCACGCAAATTTACCGCGCCGCCATCGGCGAACACCGCGCTGCAGCCGATAAAAACAACAAGCGCCTGATCATCCGTATCAAAGACGTGCAGGAAGGCCGCGCGCTGGTTTATACGACGGAGTTTATCGTGGGGGATGGGTTTGAGGGGAGGGCTTTAGGGCTAAAACAAGCCGTTTAAATTTGACGGCTTGTTTTTTGAATTTAAAGTTGAGAAATTTGCCCATCCAAAAAAGCTAATGAAGCTTGAAAAAACGGCGTAAATATACTAAAACCCATAGATAAAACCGCAGAAAAGAAAAATCTGGACGTAAAAGTCCAGCCGTTTTCTTAATAAATTTAACTTCCAAAGCCATTTTTTACTTTCAAATGATACAATTCTGATTTCAATTATTAAATTATAGCTTTTAAATTTGACGGGAGCTCTCATGAAAAAACTGGTTTGGCTAAATCCTGTTGTAAAAAGTATCTACGACTTTGCGGCGCTTAAAGAAATTTTGCAAGACAAAGGCTTTAGCGTAATGGAGTGCGAAAAAGATCACGTTAATAGCGTCAAAAACGCATATAAAAATGACCTCGCGCAAAAGAAACTCATCTTTGATAGTCGCTGTCCTAGGGCTGCAAATTTCATCAGGGCAAATTTCAAAGAGCAGGCCGCTCTCATCTCAAATTTAAACCCTATTTTGATTGAAAGCGCCATGGAGCTTAGCTCAAGGCTAAAAGAGAACGAGTGGCTCTACGTGACGACGCCCTGTGAGGACTTGGCCGAGCTTGGCAGGGAGTTAAATTTAGCTCGAACCACATTTTTGACATGGAAAAGCTTCAAAGAGCAAAATGAGATAAATTTAGAGACAAAAAAGCTTGAAGCAAGCCCGGTACCGCCGGGATTTTTTACAAATTTGGGCGTAAAGACCCTAAGCCTTGGCAATAAAGAAAAGATACAAAACGCTCTTTCGTATAAATTTAGAGAGCTTAAAAACTACCGGATCATCGAGCTTTTATACTGCGAAAACGGCTGTCACAACGGAGATGGGCTGTGAAGGAAATCTTTAAAAAGAGCATTTTAGTTTTGGTGATCTTTGCCCTCTGGCAGGTCGTCTGCGAGCTAGAAATTTTCACGCCATATATCTTGCCAAGCCCAGTGACGACTTTTAAGACGATGTTATCCATGATACAAAGCGGTGAGCTCGTCACGCACACTGTTATTAGCTTTAAGCGTATATTTGCAGGCTACGCGCTCTCCTTTGCCCTAGCACTTGTGCTTGGCGGCAAAGCAGCTCAAAGCCAAAGCCCGCGTACGAGTCAAACTCACGTCTGATAATCTCCATCAGCGCGGCCTTTTCGCCGTTTTTTAAAAGGGTCAAATTTGGCTCGATGAAATAAAACCAAAATCTAGTAAAATTGTCGTTAAAGACCACCTTATCCTGCGCCTTGTCGCGCTCGGGTAGCTTTTTGGATTTTTGATATTTGCTTTTTACGCGCGGTTTTTCTAGCGTCTTTTCGATGCTGACTACGCCTGAGTTTATCGCGGCGGCGTAAATTTTTAGGATGAGAGGACGGGGCAGAAATTTATTTAGAGCGTATTTTTTGCGGTCGTTTTTAGCAAGCTTGCAAAGAGCAAATTTAAGCTCGCTCTCAAAAGGCGCGTCAAAGCTAAATTTGAGCGACAGATCTTCAAATTTATCTAAAATTTCCTTTTCGATCGCCTCGAAAATATCATAATAATTCGCCTCAAATTTTAGCGCGTCAAAGACTAGATGAAAGTAAATAAGCTGCAAGATATCAAGGTGCTTAAAGCGCGCGTAGCTTGATTTTAAGGCGTAGATTTTTGCTCCTTTTTAGCCCATTTTAGCACAACTTTGGTTATAATCTCTTTTTTTATAAGGAAAAATTTTGGTTAGCATCGACGAAATCAGGAAAAATATTATTTTAAAAAAGGGCGTGCGCTACTTTGACTACACGGCCTCAGGTCTAGCCTACGCGCCAATAGAGCGCAAGATCGCAAAATACCTAAAAACCTACGCCAACACGCACTCAGAAAGCGCCTCAAACGCGCTAAAAACGCAAAAACGCTACGAAAAAGCAAGGCAGAACCTAAAAGACGCGCTGGGGCTTGATGGGCGATTTTATCTGATCTCTGCCGGTTGCGGTGCGACGGGAGCGATAAAGAAATTTCAAGAGATCATGGGGCTTTACCTGCCGCCTATGAGCGCAAACCGCCTAGGCGAAGAGGCGGTAAAGGGTGCAAATTTACCCCTCGTCATCGTCTCGCCCTACGAGCACCACTCAAACGAGGTTAGCCTACGCGAGGGGCTGTGCGAGGTCGTGCGCATACCGCTAAGCAAGAGCGGGGAGATAAATTTCGGCAGACTCGATCAACTGCTCAAAATCAACTCAAAGCGCGAGATCATCGGCTCTTTTAGCGCGGCGTCAAACGTCACGGGGATAATCAGCGACTACAAAAAAATCTACGTGATGATGAAGCGATACGGCGCGACGGTGGCCTTTGACGCGGCTAGTTTTAGCTCGCACGATAACCTCGACGCCGACTATTTCGACGCGCTATTTCTCTCGCCGCATAAGCTTTTAGGCGGCGTGGGTAGCTGCGGACTGCTCGCGATAAGAAAAGAACTCGTAAAATCAGACAAACCGACCTTCGCCGCGGGCGGGACGGTTAGCTACGTGAGCCGTAGTTCGCACTTTTTTGCGCCTAGTATCGAGCGCGCAGAGGAGGGCGGCACCCAGCACGTGATGGGGCTTATAAGAGCCGCGCTAGCATACAGGCTGCGAAACGAGGTCGGCCTAGACGTCATAAAAAGCCGCGAGGATGAGCTTGCGAGGCTATTTTGCGAGGGGCTGGATAATATCCCCGAGGTCGTGAGCTACTGCCCGCGCGCAGTGCCGAGACTGCCGATTTTCGCGTTTAACGTTAAGGGCGTTTCGCCGTATGATTTCGCCGAGGCGCTGAGCGAGGACTACGGTGTGCAGACTCGTGCTGGGTGTGCGTGTGCCGGTCCGTACGGACACGATCTGCTCGGACTAAAAGACGATCAGAAATTTGATCAAAAGCCAGGCTGGGTTCGCGTGAGTCTGCACTACTCGCATACGCAAAAAGACGTCGCATATCTGCTAAAGGCGATCAAAAAAACTATTAAAAAATTTAAAACCAAAAAGGAAAAGAAATGAATAAAATTTTAGCCGCAGCCCTGTTTGCCATTTGCGCCGTTTGCACGCAGGCAAAGCCATTTAGCCCCGAGCAGTACGCAAAAGTACTGCGCGAGTACAACTCCGTCGCGGGCGCGAACAACTACTTTGAAAGCGGTAAATTTAAAGAGGAATTCGAGCTTCGCAAAAAATACTGCGACGAGGGTCTAAGAGACGCCTGCGGCGATCTGGGGCTGCTCTACGTTACGGGTCTAGGCACGCCAAGAGATAGCAAAAGGGCGGGCGAACTACTCGAGTATGCCGCTAAAAACGACGAATTTAAGGCCATATCGCAGTACTACGAAGCCGCACTTGACATAGCTCGCGCGGCGGAAAAATACCCGGACGATAAGGTCACGCAGCACCTAGGAGCCGAGTTTAAAAACTCGCTGGAGCAGTGCAAAGCCTACAAGGGCGATCGCCACGTGTGCTTCCGCGCGCTGGTGATAAGCGGTATGCTACCAAAGGGCGAGGGCGGCCTGGGGCTATCGCAGGCTGAGTTTGCCAAGACGTGGGAGGACATCGTCGTGAGCGATGTCGAGCGCAACGGCATGGACGACTCGAAGGTAAACTCGCTGGCAAAGGAGCTGGAAGGACTAGCGGCACGCTAAATTTGCGGGCTTTTGCGGCGTAGATTTGCTTTTTTGGCCAGGCGATCCGTCAAATTTAAACGTCCGCGCTTTTTTCTTTTTGCGGGCGGCTTTGCGTCTCATGTAAATTTAGATTACTTGGCTCAAATTTGACGCGCCGGCAATTGCTAGGCTTAAATTTGGGTCGATTTTGGGTAAATTTATCCAGCGGTGCATAATTTGCTTTTGCTCAAATTTGACCGCTTTTTACGGATAAATTTAGCTCTCTCCTGGTGGCATTTTGCGGCTTGCGAGTTTTTGCCTGGCGGGCTTTACAGCTATCTTTACGGCGTAAATTTGCTAAATTTTGCTAGCGTTCGAGCAAATTCGGTCGTCAGGCTTAGAGCCTTTGCTTGTGCTTTATGCGCGCGGTCAAATTTACGTGCCTGCGCGGGTTTTGCCCCGCTCAAATTTGACGTATTTTTGTGTCCAGCTCAAATTTGCGCGGCGTTAATTTTTACGAATTTACAAAAACTTTGGAGAAAATTTAGATGCGAGATTCGCGCGAGTTTCAGGTTTTAGCGGGCGATGTAAAAAACGTGAGATGGAGTGCGGCGACGGATGACTGCGTTTTTGAGATCGCGGGCGCGAAATTTAACGCCAAAATCCCAAAAGAGCGACTAGTGCCCTGCGAAAACGACCGCTTAGCTATCGCTTACGACGAGAAAAACGAGGTTTGGAATTTTAAAAATTTAACCTCAAACAAGTGGCTCAAAAACTACGCTTGGCGCGCGCATTTGATGATTTTTGAGGAGGCGGTGATGGAGCTTTTGCCCAATAGCGTTTTTGGTGCTATTATGATTCTGCCGATAGTTTGGCTAGCTCGCCACCTTTCGGATTTTGGATACTTAGTCATTATGTTTGCGTTTATTATTTGCCTGTTTTTATCGTTGCCTTTGCTGTATTTGGACGGCAAAACTCGGACAGACAAGGCAAATGCGTATCTAGCTTTGAGAAAATTTTTAAAAGAAGCGGATTTGTAGTTCGTCGTCAAATTCGCCCGCCCAAAAACGCTGCCAAACGCGGCAAATCCGGCGCCTATTTTTAAATTTGACGGGCAAACGAGCGATCAAATTTATAGGCGCGCAAATCTATATCGCTCAAATTTCGGGCGCGAAAACGTAAAATTTAAAGGGGATTTAGTTTGCAAGAAACGCAAAACGGTTTAAACCTGCTCGGCGGCCGCGCTGGCTTGCTTGAGTGCGTCTATAAAGACAAAAGCGGATTTGATTATAGCTTTAGCTTGGACGGACAAATTTTAAACGTTCGCTCGCTGCAAAGTCCGCTCTTGCCGGTAAATGCTGGCGACGAAATGCTGGCGGTTTGCGATAAAAAGGGGCGGGTTTTGGGGCTAAAAAACCGCTCTTTAAACTCCGCGGTCTGGTACGCCTACGAGCCTAGCTCCTTTTTTTCGGCTCTGTTTTTCGTGCTGTTTTTGCTATTTGCCGCGGCCGGCGTTTGGGCGATTTTCTCAGGATTTGACGGACGGCAGCCGCTTTTTGGCACTTTGCTGCTAGTTTTTGGTTTCGGCTCTCTTGCCTTTGCTTGGTTTAAATATCACGGCGAGGCGTCTTTGGGCTTGCGCGTTAGGTTGATGCTTGGCGTCGCAAAAGAGCCCAAGTCTAGCGGCGAGGCTAGCGGCGCGGTGCGCGACCTAAGGATTTTTGAGGCAAAAGAGAAAAATTATTTTAGCGTCACTATCGGCGATACGTTTTTGTGGGGTAGCAGCCCTAAAAAGCGCGCCCTGGAGCTAGAAAACGGCGACGAAGCGAGCGTAAAATACGAAAATTTCAGGGTCATAAAGATACGAAATCTCAGCAAAAACCTGACGGCGAAAAAGTCGCAAGGCTTTTTTGAAAGAGTGCTTTGGTTTAATGTCGATATCGCGATCAGCCTTTGCGCGGGGCTTGTTTTGCTCTATGCGGGGACGATGGATTTTTGGTTTTCGCCTTTTGCGGGGATTGCCGGCTTGATAATCTTGCTCGGCGGGGTCTGCTTTAACGTGTTTTATAAAAAAGATTAGCCTTCGGTGCGGCTTGGCAAATTTGGCGCAGAGACTCCAAATTTGAGCTCGATCGCCGTAAATTTGACGCTAAAATTCGGCTTAAAATTTGAGTAGCGTAAGCAGACTCGTCAAATTTTAAGCCTTACAAAAACGCTTGCAAATTTTGCCGGGCGGTAAATCGCGGAAATAACGGCGATAAAGCTTAAATTTAGCGCGATCTCCGTGGTTTATAGCGAGGTAAATGTACGCACGGCAAGGCTAACTGCGCCCGTCAAATTTAGCCTAAATTTCGCAAAAACTCCGCGTATTCTCTAGCGCCGCGCTCTAAATCGTCCTGGCTTGATACGTAGTCCACGCCCGGAGTCTCCTCGGCGCCGTAAAATGCGAAAAAGTCGCGGTAATCGGCGTGAAAATAGTATTTAAACGCAAGCTCAAACGGCGTAAGAACCTCGCGCAAGCTAAAATGATAGCGTCCTTGCGGGCAGTAGTCGCTCTTTTTGATGCCCGCGGTCACGGCTAGAGCCACCTTGCGACCCGCTATGCCGTCCGAGCCGCGTCCGTAGGCAAAGCCGTGCGTCATCACCGCGTCGATCCACGATTTTAAAATCGGAGGGCAGGAGAAGTTATGAAGCGGAAACTGCAAAACGAGGGCGTCGTGGGCTCTGATGAGCTCTTGCTCGCGCGCGGCGTCGATATCGCCGCCCCCGTAAACCTGCGTCAAATCATGAACGCTAAAGCGCTGCGGCTCTTTGAGAGCCTCTTGTAGCAGGCGTTTGTTTATGACCGAGTTTTTGATGTCTGGGTGGGCTAAGATGATTAGAGTTTTCATTTTTCTCCTTTTTGATCGAGTAAATTTTAACTGTCGGCAAGCGCCGCCTTAAGCTCGCAAATACGCTGTTTCAGACTACAACGTGGTAAATTTATACGCAGCTGCCTATCGACGCGCCGCTTCGGATGCATCGTTTCAAACTCCATCGGAGCAAATTTTAGCAAACTTGGCTTAAATTTGAGCGGAGCATTGCGCAGTTTAGCGACGCAAATTTAGCGCATTTTTACAAAAACGCTTGCAAATTTCGCAAATTTTCTTTTATGGATGCTGGGCGGTAGAGCGCTGAGATAACGGCGACGTAGTCTGGGTTTAGCGCGGCGATTTGCGCGATATTTGCCGCGTTTATGCCGCCGATCACGCAAACCGGGATACGTAAAATTTCCTTTGCGCGCCTGATCGTTTCAAATTTACAAAGCGGGGCGTTTGGTTTGGTCGGGCTCGCAAACAAGGCGCCAAATGCCGCGTAAGAAGCGCCCTCATCCTGCGCCCTTAGCGCTAAATTTAGATCGTCGTAGCAGCTAACGCCGATAAAGGCATCCTCGCCCAGGATCTTTCTAGCGGCCTTTACTCCGCCGTCGTCTTTGCCGATGTGCACGGCGTTTGCGCCTATTTTGGCGGCGAATTTGACGTCGTCGTTTACGATAAATCTTGCGCCGTAACGCTCGCAAAGCTCTTTTAGCGCAAAAGCTACGCACTCGTTTTTTGGCTCGATTTTAGTGCGGTACTGTAAAAGCTTTACGCCGCACTCTAGCAGCTCCCCGGCCTGCGCTAGCACGCTACTCTCTGGCGTTAGAATATCATCCGTGATAGCGTAAATTTCAGCCACGGTTTGCGCCTGCGGCTTTGTGATCTAGCAGCCGCACGCCGAAATTTGAGCCGTGGGCGTTTTTGATCGCGTTTGCGACGAAGGCTTTGGCGCGTCTGATCGCCGTTATCTCGTCTGCACCACACGCTAGGGCGCATGCGATAGCCGTGGCAAAGCTACATCCCGCGCCATGCATGATCGTAGGTTGCTCTAGCGGCTCATTAAATTTAACTATCTCGCCGCTTTTTTTATAAAGCGTGTCCTCGCAAATCTTGCTCGTTCGCGTGCGTTTGAGTACCACGTCGCAGGGTAGATCGGCGCTTAAATTTAACCGCTCGCCGTCAAAATTTAACCCCAAAATTCGCGCTTCGTCTAAATTGGGCGTCGCGATACGGGCGAGGCTTAAAAGCTCTTTTAGCGCGTTTATAGCGCCCTCTTGCAGCAGCTTTGCACCGGATTTCGCCACGCAGACGGGATCTATCACGGCGCTTATGCCCTGGTTTTGTTCCAGCCAGGCTTTGACGCAGGCTATGAGCTGTTCGTTAAATAGCATGCCGATCTTTACTGCGTCAAATTTTAGCTCGGCGCAGACTGCTTCTAGTTGCGCGTTTAAAAACTCGGGCGTTACGGGCATCACCGCACTCACGCCGCTCGTGTTTTGAGCAGTTAGTGCAGTGATCGCAGTCGCGCTGTAGCAGCCGTAGGCCTCGCAGGTTTTTATGTCGGCTTGCACGCCGGCACCCCCGACGCTGTCGCTGCCTGCGATGATTAGGATATTTTTTTTAGGATTTTTCATTGTTTTACCTTGAGCGGTTGTTAAATTTATCTTTGAGCGAATTTATTTGTCGCCAAAATCCTTGCCGAACTCGACTCCAAGCTCTCTTAAATTTACGGGGCCGTTTCCTTGCGACTCCATCGGCGGCGGTGGAGTTTGCGGCTGCGTTTGAGTAGGTTGCTCGCTTGTAGGGTTTTGCTCGGTTTGAACGTTTTTGGTTGCGTTATTTTCGGCTTTTTTACTTTTTTTCTTCGGTTCTTCTAGCTTTTTGCCGGTTAGGCACTCGTAAATTTCCGCGTGATTTTTCTCGGCCCAGTCCTCTTTGACCTCGATTTTTTGGTACTCTTTGCTAGTAGGCAAGGCGAGGCCGTTTTTGACCAGGGTTTTGTTTAGGATTCTGCTTTCGTCGCTTACTTCGCACAGCCATCTATCGCCTAGATTTTTTAGCGTGAGTACGTAGTAGTTGCGCTCCGGACGAAATATCTTTTTTATCTCTTTGTCGTAGGATTTGGTGAAATTTTCCAGCTCTTTATTATCTTTTATGCATTTTGAGCCGTCGTAAAATTTAACGTTTGCAAGCTTGCAAGGAGCGATCACGGCGGCGTTTAGCCTAAAGACAAAGGTATTGTAGTCTAAAATTTTTTCTAAAAAAAGGACCTCTTTGGCGACTTTTTCGCGTTTGGATTTGGTTGTTTGGGTGATTTGCATGTCGGTAAACTCGGCAACCGAATTTACCGACAGCAAGGCTAAAGCGCAAAATTTAATCAGAGTAAAAAATGCGCTTTTTGTCATTATTTTAGATCGTATTTTTCTAGCAGTTTATCGTAGCTGCCGTCTTTTTTTATTTCGTCAAGCGCGGCGTTTATTTTAGCGATTAGATCTGCTTGTTTGTCTTTATCAAATGCTATAGAAAAGCCCTCGCTACCGTCGTTTTCTTTGAAAAACTCCTCAAGCTCGGGGTTTTTCTTTAAAAAGCCGTAACCGATCGAGCTATCTAGCACGACCGCGTCTATCTTGCCTTTTTTTAGTCCCATGATTAGCGGAACCGGATCCTCGGCAGGCACGACTTTAGCGCCTGCGATAGCGTTAGCGGCGATCTCTTGGACCGTGCCTTGCTGTACGCCTACTCTTTTACCGTTTAGGGCCTCTTTGCTTGCGAGAGCGTCGTTACCTTTAGCGCGCAAGTAGATGTTTTCGGTCGCATAGTAAGCCTGCGTGAAATCAACCGACTTTCGTCTATCGTCTGTCGCGCTCATCGCGCTTGCTACGGCGTCGATCTTGCCAGTTTTTAGAGCTGGGATTAGGCCGTCAAAGCTCATATTTACGATCTTGTACTCAAAACCCGCGCGTTTAGCGAGCTCCGCTACTAGATCCATATCAAAGCCCGTAATCTTATTTTGCTCGTCCACATACTCAAACGGCGGATAGTTGGCGGCTGTACCGATCTTTAGCTCGGCGGCGCCAAGCGTAGCTAGGGCCGCTAAAAGCAGCGCAAAAATCTTTTTCATTTTCTCTCCTTTAAATTTGGTTTCAAATTTAACCCGCGTTTTGGTGCGGGCTCGTAAATTTACTTTAGGTCGTATTTTTCCATCATCTTGTCAAATTTGCCGCTCTTTTTGAGCTCCTCTATGGCGGCGTCTATCTTGCCGATTAGCTCCAGGTGCTTGTCTTTATCAAATGCGACGGCAAAGCCCTCGGTACCGTCAGGAAGCTTTAAAAACTCCTCCAGATCCGAGTTTTGCTTTAGATACTCGTAACCGATCGGGCTATCTGTTAGTACGACGTCGATTTTACCCGCTTTTAGCGACAAGATCGCAGCCGCTACGGTCTCTGCAGGCACGGATAAGTCGCCGCAGATAGATTTAGCCGCGCTCTCTTGCAATGTGCCTATTTGCGCGCTTATTTTTTTGAGGTGCATATTGGTCGCATTTACGTCGGTACCCTTTTTGCGGATGAAAAGATTATCCGAAAAATAATAAGGCTTCGTAAAATCAACAGATTTTCGTCTCTCCTCGGTCGCGCTCATACCGCTTAGTGCGGCGTCTATCTTGCCTGTTTTTAGGGCTGGGATCAGTCCGTCAAAGCTCATATTTTGTATGTCAAATTTGACGCCGATTTTCTTACCGACGGCCTCTATCATATCGATTTCAAAGCCTACGATCTTGTTGTGCTCGTCAATATACTCAAACGGCGGATAGTCCGCGCTCGAACCCACTCTTATCGTTTGTTGTACCGCTACGGGGGCTGCCTCGTTTTTTACTGCGGCGTCTTTGCTTGCTTTTTCATTCGAGCTTTGACCGCAGCCTGAAAGCATTAAAGCGGCGGCTACGAAAACGAAAAGTTTTTTAAATTTGCCGGCGGACAAAGCCGCAACAATGTTTTGTGACATTTTGACCTCCTTTTAGTGGTTTAAAATTTTACCTAGAAAATCCTGCAAACGCTGATTGCTAGGGTTTTCGAAAACATTTTTAGGCGTGTCGTCTACGGCTATTTTACCGCCGTGCATGAAAAATATCCTATTTGCCACGTTTTTAGCAAAGCCCATCTCGTGGGTGACTACTAGCATCGTGATGCCTTTTGCCGCGACGTCCTTCATGATGTCTAGCACCTCGCCGATCATCTCGGGATCTAGCGCGCTGGTTGGCTCGTCAAAGAGTATGACCTCTGGATTCATCGCTAGGCTTCTAGCGATTGCTATACGCTGCTTTTGACCGCCCGAGAGCTTGTGCGGGAAGGCGTATTTTTTATCGCTTAGACCCACGCTTTTTAGTAGCTCGTCGGCTCTTTTTTCCGCGCTTTCTTTATCCAAAATCCCCGCTTTTATGGGAGCTAGAGTTAAATTTTGCAAGACGTTTTTATTTGCAAAAAGGTTAAAGTGCTGAAAAACCATGCTTACTTTTTGACGGATTTTATTTATGTCCGTTTTTTTGTCGGTGATGTCTTCGCCGTTTATCTTGATGTGCCCGCCGCTTGGCTCCTCTAGGCGGTTTATGCAGCGCAAAAACGTACTCTTGCCGCCACCGCTCGGGCCTATGATAGCGATGATCTCGCCTTGTTTGATATCTACGCTGATGTCGTCTAGGACGCGCAAATCGCCGTAATTTTTACTCAAATTTCTAATCTCAATCATGGCGATTTAGCCTCCTCTCCAAAATTTTAACCAAAAACGTAAAGAACTTCACGCTGACGTAGTAAACTATACCCGTGAAAATGACGGGCTCTGGGCTATAAAACACCGCTTGCAGGCTTTTGCTTTGCATCGTGATGTCGATGACGCTGATGTAGCCTACGACTGACGTCTCTTTAAATAGCGAGATAAATTCGTTCGCAAGCGCAGGCAAGATGTTTTTGGTAGCCTGCGGGAACACCACTTCGCGCATCGAAACGTAGTAGTTTAGACCCATCGCCCTTGCGGCTTCCATTTGGCCCTTATCGACGCTATTTATACCGCTACGCACGATTTCTGCGACGTATGCGGAGCTGTTTAGCCCAAGCGCGATCAAAGCGACGTAAAAGTTATCGCTCCAGGTCGCGAAAATCACGACCGAAAATATAAGAAGCTGCAAAATAATAGGCGTTCCGCGCAGGATATCTACGTATTCGTCTATGAGAAAGCTTAAAATTTTGATATTTAAAAACTTTAAAAACGCCAAAATAAAACCCAAAGTCACGCCGATAGCCGTGCCGCCGATAGTGAGCCCTAGCGTCACGCCGTAGCTTTTAAGGTAGGCTAGACGTTGCGCCTCGTTTAACTCCGTCGGATAAAAATAGTAAACGCCCGCGGAGACGATGACGACGAAAAACAACGCCCTGAAAAATTTTTCGTTTAGCATTTCTTAAACCTTAAAAGTGTAATGAGGGTTAATAATACGGAAAAAAATATAAATTTAACCTTTTTTACGCGAAAAAATTATCTTTTAAACAAATTTATCATATTATCGTAACTCAAATTTAAAAAAACCGAGGGAAATTTAATGGACTATGCACGCTATATCGCCATCGCGCTGTATTTTGGATTTTTGCTTTTCGTGGGGCGATACTCGTATAACAAAAACGCCAATATGGGCGAATACCTGCTCGACAACCGCCGCCTAGGGCCGGTCGTAACTGCTCTAAGCGCCGGAGCTAGCGATATGAGCGGCTGGATGCTGCTTGGCGTGCCTGGAGCGCTTTATGCCACGGGGCTAGCTACGATTTGGATGGTTTTGGGGCTCGTTATAGGAGCGTATTGTAACTACCTATTTTTAGCAAAGCGTTTGCGCGTCTATACCGAGGTTGCGAGCGACAGCATCACGATTCCCGATTTCTTACAAAACCGCTTCAAAGACGAGACTAAAATTTTACGCATAGTCTCCGGCCTTTTGATTTTGATATTTTTCACGCTTTACGTGAGCAGCGGGATAATCGCGGGCGGTAAAAGCTTTGAGAGCTTTTTTGGATTAGATTTTAAATTCGGCGCGATTTTTACGCTTGCTATCGTCGTTTTTTATACGTTTTTCGGAGGTTTTCGCGCGGTTTGCATCACGGATGCGTTTCAGGGCATGCTGATGTTTTTGGTTCTAGTCGCCGTACCAGTAGTCGCGTTTTGTAATCTAAATTTGCCTGACGGCGCTACCTTTTGGAGCGAGGTGTCAAAATACGGCAAAAACCATCTAAACGTCTTTTACGATCAGACTTTTTTAAGTATCTTAGGACTCATGGCGTGGGGGCTTGGGTACTTCGGACAGCCGCACATCATAGTTAGGTTTATGGCGATACGAAGCTCAAAAGAGCTAGCTCAGGCGCGCCGCATCGGTATCGGCTGGATGGCGATAGGCTTAGCTGGAGCGATGATGAGCGGACTGATCGGCTTCGTGTATTACAGCGAGTTAAATTTACCTCTAGCAGACCCCGAGAAGGTCTTTTTGCAGCTTGGCGAGACGCTGTTTCATCCGTTTTTCGTGGGTATCATCATTTCAGCCGTGCTTTCGGCTATCATGAGCACGATCTCTAGCCAGCTTTTGGTTAGCGCAAGCTCGGTGACGCAGGACTTCGTGTTTGCCTTTTATAAAAAAGAAATTTCGCAAAAAGCTCAGGTCTCAGCCGGCAGATACGCCGTCGTGGCCGTCGCGCTCGTGGCTACCGCGCTTGCTTTTAGTTTTAACGAAAGCGTGCTAAACGTCGTGGGATACGCGTGGGCGGGCTTTGGCGCGAGCTTTGGGCCGGTGCTGCTTTTTAGCCTTTACTGGCGTAGGATGAGCGCGCTAGCGGCCTTGCTGGGTATGATAACGGGCGGAGCGACGGTGATCGCGTGGATAGCGCTCGGGCTAAATTCTTACGTTTACGAGATATTGCCGGGTTTTGCGGTCTCTTGCGTCGTGATCTATCTAACCAGCCTCTACGGCGACGCGATAGACAAGATGAGCAACGAGCCAAACTCGGCCACCGTGCAGGACGAATTTGAAAAAATGAAAACGAGGCTGTAAATGCAAAGTAGCGTAAAATGCGGTAACTGCGGCGCCGAGGTCGATGTAAATTTAGCCCTTAAAACCGAGCTTGAGCTTGAAATGAAGCAAAAAATGGCGGCGGCTAGGCGAGATTTCGACAAAGAGATCGAGATTAAAAGAGCGCAATATAAGGAGCACTTAGACGCTTTAAACGCGAAGGAAAAAGAATTCGACGCTAAATTTGCCGCAGCCCTAAACGCTAAAAAAACCGAGCTTGAAAATGAAATAAAAGCAAAGCTCGAGGGCGAAAATTTAAACATAGTAAATGCTCTAAAAACCGAGCTTGAAGCCAAGTCAAAGCAGATAAACGAGCTAAATTTAAAGACGCTTGAGATAGAAAAGCTAAAACGAGAAAAGAGCGAATTTGAAAGCGCGCTGATGGCAAAAACCGAGGCTGAGCTAAGCAAGCGCCTAAACGAGGAAAAAGAGCGGCTGGGCAGGGCTTTGGCCGAGCAAAACGAGCTAAAATTTAAGCAAAAAGACGAGCAACTAGAGGCGCTAAAAAAGCAGCTAAACGAGGCGCAAAGGCGCATAGAGCAGGGCAGCGAGCAGCTACAAGGCGAGACGCAGGAGCTCGCCATCGAGGCGTGGCTGCGGGAGAAGTTCGTATTTGACACCATAGACGAGGTCAAAAAGGGGGCAAACGGCGCGGACGTGATGCAGATCGTAAATACTCGCGAGGTGCAAAACTGCGGCAAAATCTACTACGAAAGCAAACGCACGAAAAATTTTTCAAACGAATGGATAGAAAAATTTAAGGCCGATATGCGTGCCTCAGGCGCCGACGTCGGGGTGCTAGTTAGCGAGGCTCGGCCAAAGGAACTAGAGCGTATGGGGTTAGTTGAAGGCGTATGGGTGTGCAACTACGAGGAGTTTAAGGCGCTTTGCTTCGTGCTAAGACAGGGTGTCGTGGAGCTAAATTTTGCTAGGAACTCCGCGCAAAACCGCTCAAACAAGATGGAGATGCTCTACTCGTATCTCGTCAGCAACGAGTTTAAGATGCGTATCGAGGCCATCGTAGAGGGTTTTTCTGCGATGAGCGAGGAGCTAGAGCGTGAGAAAAACGCGATGAAACGCATCTGGAAGAGCCGCGAAAAACAGATCGAAAAGGTGCGCGACAACGCGATCGAGATGTTTGGCTCGATAAAGGGAATCGCGGGAAATGCGATAGGGGAGATAAAGATGCTGGAGCTGGGGTTTGATGCGGGCGATTTTGATTCCCCATAAATGACGGATTTTAGAATAAATTTTTCTGCGCCCGCCGCAGTCACGGACGACCAGTCCGCTCCTTTGCGGGCAAGAAAAATTTATTTAAACTACGCCTATTTTGTCTGGAATATTTGTCTCATATCCTGCTAAATTTGCAAATTTAACTTTGCCAAAATTTAAAAACGAAAGGCTCAAATTTGAGTGATTATGATTTGTCTAAAGGCGCCAGGCTTGATGACGATGAGAAGGTTCTGTATTCCTATCAAAATACAAATTATTTTTTTGTCGTTAGGATGCTTATTTGCATGTTTTTGCTATTCGTTTTGTTTAATATCATAGACGGCAGTATCTTGTCTATGATTGTCATATCCGCCGTTTCAATTTTTCTATTTTACATTATGTGTTGCGAGATATTAAATTATAAAAGGCGATGCATATGTATTACCAATCAAAATTTTATTACCGGAAATAGTGTAAAAACAAAAAAAGAGGAAATATCATATTTCTATACAATTTATGTATTCGGATATCGTCCCGCAATCGTCTTTTATAAAAATAAAAAGTTTTTGTATTTTTTATTTGTCGAGGATGATGTAAATTTTAAAACTGCGATGAGCGCTATTTACGACATCTCGCTTAATGAAGATTTTAAATTTGATTTAGGTAGCGGAGCGTATGGATTCGCCAAGAGCTATGCGATAAGGAAATTAATAAAATAGTGCAAGTACGCAAAAGCATATTGATTTAAGCACTGGTTCGGCGTGCCGCCGTCGCGCTATATATTTTAAATTTGCAACGGGGCTAAATCTGCAAATTTGACTCGGCCAAAATTTAAAAAGCCAGCAAAGTTCTACTTTAGCTTCACTGCGTTCGCTACCGCTCAAAGCAGCCTGCAAGCAAGAGGAGACTGCTACGCTTGCAACCGCCAAGCATAGTGCAGTTTAAAACCCCTCAACATAAAAGCAAAATAACGTAAAATTTAACTAATGCAAATTTTACGTTTTCAAGATGCGGGTCTAGGCGAGTAAAATTTTTTAAATTTAGCCTCAAATTTAGCTCGCATCGACATAAATTTTATACTTGTCGCAGCGGATGCAGCGAAACAGATAGCCTGCCATATCGCCTCCTGCGACGAGGTAACTCTGCACGTCCTCTACCGCAAATTCGCCGTGCAGGGCGTACTCCTCAAAGACTTCGTCGGTAATACCCATCTCCTGCAGCTCCTTTGTGCCCACGTCGCCCAAAAACTCGCAGTAATCGCCGCAACAAGCAAGCCAGTGCTCTCCCTGCCAGCTAAAATATCCGGGCGTCCTTTTAAAAAGCTCCTCGGTTTTAGCCTGCGCGTCCGAAGTGCTAGGCGGCAGAGGATCTGCGTCCTGGATGAAGCTAGCGTCAAATTTCGCCGCAGCCTCACCGTTAGCTATGCAGTGCGGGCAGAGGTATTTCACGTCGCTTTCGCTATAAACGTGACCGCAATAATAAACGTCCGTCTCCTGCTCGCAGCACTCGCAAACCACGCTTACATCGTCCTTAAGCACGCCCGATTTAACGGGATCGGGGTGATAGCGAAAATGAGGCAGGCTTTTTAGCTTTTTGCTTTGGCGCGCCGCTTCGCTCGCGGTTTTGGGACGCTTTATCGCTCCCGCGTCGCCGTTTTGCACATACTGCTTCAGATAGCCGAGCTTTTTGAGTTGCTTTCTATCCTTCGGATCGCAAATTTTGCCGAGTAGCTCGCACGCGCTCTTTTTGAGTCCCAGTAGCTCGTAAACATCCACCAGCACGAGCTTTGCCTCTTTTTCATCGCATTTTTCAAGCTCGTCTTTGAACTCATACAGCGCCAAAACGCTCGCCGCGCCGCCGTTTGAGCCCCAAAACGCCTTTTGAAGCGCGATATATTTTTCTCTAAATTTATCCATTTTATCCCCTCAAATTTGCGGTTGCTGGCGGGATTATCCTTTAAATTTTACCGAGCGGACCTGCTATTTTTTGATCAAATTTCACTCTGTGCAGATCGCTTTGAGCTTAGCAAGATCTAAAATCAAACTATGCGAAAACGCGTCTATCACGACGCCTGCATATTTGCCCTCAGCGCTTTCTAGCATAGCGGCGTAGTCTTTTAGGCGCAGATTTATCGCCTCCTGCTCGGCGTCGTTTCGCCATCTCATCATCTCGCCCCTGCTAGAAAACGCCGAGAAATAGCTAAGTCCGCTCTCCTCGTCTTCTAGTAGGACAAACTTGATATTTGAGCCCTCCTCTTCATAAACCGCGCTGCCGTCTGGTTTTGCTAGGGCTTGATTTATGAGTACGGGAGCCAAAAACTCAGCCTTTTTTAGCGCCGCGATTAGTGCCTTTTCGCTTTGCTCGCCGCCGTCTAGTAAAAATGCCTCTATGAAATCGTTTAAATTTTCGTTCATCTTTTACCTTGGATTAAATTTGGCGTATTATACATTTTTGCGTTTTTAAATCAAAATTTAGTATTAAATAAGCTTTGCGTTGCTATAATCACAACCTCACTTCAGCTGGCGGGTTCATAGCTCAGTTGGTTAGAGCATCCGGCTCATAACCGGATGGTCCCAGGTTCGAGTCCTGGTGAACCCACCACTTCAATTCATCTTTATCAAATACTTTAAAGTGCATCGTCTTATTATTTTATAAGTTTGTTCGGTACATATAAAGCTTTTGTATGTATGCGTTTGTATGATCGGGGCAGGCTGTCAAAAAACGTCGTTAATAAAGTGACCTAACAACAAATGCGGTTAATATTTAAAAACTTCAAATTCTATTTGGGATTTGATTGAAAATTATTTCAATCAAAATTCACGTATGTATTTAGTAAAGTTTTTATGTTTAAATTTTAAATTTAACCAACCTATACGTCGGATCAAACCTAAACGCGAGCAAATTTTGCAAAATCCCAAAAAGGCACATAAAAGTAACGAAGCTACTGCCGCCGTAGCTGTAAAACGGCAGCGGAATGCCCACCACAGGCGCAAAGCCGATCGTCATCATGATATTTATACTCACGTAGATAAAGATAAGTATCCCGATCCCAGACGCCATCGTTTGCGTGAAATAATCATCCTTTAGCCCGTAGTTTAAGCTGAGCAGATGAGCTATCAGCGCTCCGTAAAAGCTAAGTAGCGCTAACCCTCCGTAAAATCCGTATCGCTCGATCGTGTACGCGAAAATAAAGTCGCTAGTAGAAATCGGCAAAAATTTAAAGTGCGTCTGCGTCGCCTCGTCTTTTGGCTTGCCCTTTAGTCCGCCGCTGCCGATAGCGATGATGCTCTGACGCACGTGGTAGTTGGACTCTTCGCTTAAAAAATCGGTAATGCGCTTTTTTTGATAATCGTGCAAATTTTCGTAGATCACGGGCGCCGAGAATAAAACTCCCGCAAATATTACGACCCAAATTTTTTTATTTACACCGATGATAAAAAGTACGGCATAGCCCACGATGAGTAGTATCAGTGCAGTGCCAAGATCGGGCTCTTTTAAAATCAGGACGAAAGGCAAAAGGATATAAAGGCTAAGGCGGAAAAAGTCCTTAAGACCGTAGCCGTTTTCCTCTGGCGGGCGTTGTTTAATGAGGTAGCCTAGCATCAAAAGAAGCGCCGGCTTCATGATCTCTGAGGGCTGAAGCGTAAAGTGGATAAAAGGAAACTCGAGCCATCTTTTTGCGCCCAGTTTGCTCGTGCCAAATAAATCTACGCTAATAAGCAACACGATACAAATCCAGTAAAATAGCGGTATGAGCCAGGCGATCTTGCGAATGGGAAGCAAAAAGAAAAATAAAAACAATGCTAAACCGACGCCAAAATATACAAGCTGCTTGCTAGCCAGGATAGAATTTGCCTCAGAAACCAAAATGTATGATAAAATAATAATAGGAAGTATCAAAAACGGCTGAACGAAGTCAAAATGGGTTAAAATTCGCCTATCGAGTCTTATCAAAAATTTGCCTTTTTTGAGCGATTATAGCATTTTAAAGGAAACAAATCTAAAAATGACGGAAAAAGAGATCAAAATTTTAGACGGCGCGCAGGCTAGGGCGGACGCTTTTTTGGCTACCGAGCTAAACGTCGCTAGAAACCAAGCGCTAAATTTGATAAAAAGCGGACTAGTTAGCCTAAACGGCAAGCCGCTAAATAAGCCTTCTGTAAAGCTAAATTTGGGCGACATTTTGAGGATAAAATTTGAGCAAAGCGACCCTGAGACGACTAAATTTGAAGCGGAATTTGAAGTGCCGATCATCTACGAGGACGATGATTTGCTCGTGCTAAATAAACCAGCAAATTTAGTCGTCCATCCAGCTCCCAGCGTTAAGGAACCCACGCTTGTGGACTGGCTCGGTGCAAAGGGATTTTTGCTGTCAAATTTAAGCGGGCAAAGTAGGGCAGGTATCGTTCACAGGCTAGATAAGGGCACTAGCGGAGCTATCGTCGTAGCCAAAAATAACGCCGCTCACGCCGCGCTTTCAAATCAGCTAAGCGACAAAAGCATGGGGCGCATTTATCTAGCGCTAACCGATCTGCCGCTCAAGCAAAACTGCATCGTCGAGCGAGCTATCGGACGAAATCCCGCTAACCGCCTAAAAAAGGCGATAGTTTCAAGCGGCCGCGCGGCGAAAAGCGCCTTTGCGAATTTGCTTTTTAGCGAATTTGACGGCCCCGTGCAGAGCAAAAACGCGGGCGTAAATTTGATCGCGGCAAAGCTTTTTACAGGCAGAACTCATCAGATCAGAGTGCATCTAGCTAGCCTAAACCGCCATATTTTGGGCGATGCTTTATACGGTTTTAAGAGCGAAAAGGATAAAATCGGCCGAGTAATGCTTCACGCCTACGGGCTATATTTCACACATCCGCGCTCAGGCGAACAAATGAGCTTCGTCGCGCCTATTTGGGATGATTTTAGTGAAATTTTACTTAGCAAATTTAGCAAGGAGAATATAGATGAAAAGATTGATTTTATGGGGCTTAGCGAGCTCTTTAGCCATTGTGATGAGTGGATGTGTATCCTCTAGCGGCCCTGCGCAAGTAAATCCGAATTTGCCGACCGTCCAGAGCCTAAAAACTATAAGCGATATGACCGAAGTGGGCTTTGAGTGGACTCCGACTCCGACATCAAACGTCGCGGGCTACTATCTATACCGCTCAAATCCAAACGAAAATAACGGCAAAATGAAGGTCGTAGCCGACATAAAAGACCGCTTTGCCAGCCACTACGTGGATGCAAATTTGGCTCCCGAGACGACCTATACCTACGAGATGAGAACGTATAACGCGAGTAAGCAAATTTCAGGCCCCGGTATGATGGTTAGCGCCACAACCAAGGCGCTTATGGATTCCGTGCCTTTTGTTAGAGCGCTTACGAATTTACCAGAGCGCGTGAAACTCATCTGGAGACCGCATCCAGACCTTCGCGTGGCGTCTTACGTCGTCGAAAAAGCCGATATAAATAAAGAAAACTGGAGACAAATCGCCGAGGTAAAAGGCAGACTAAACGCCGAGTATATCGATGACGACGTGAAGCCTGGCAGAAGCTATAAATATAGAGTTTTCGTAAAAACTACTAGCGGAACGATCTCAAAACCTAGCGAGATCGTGGACTCCACGACAAAGCAGCTGCCAAGCGAGGTCGTAAACGCGCAGGCTACTCAAAATGTGCCTAAAAAGATTATTTTGACATGGGACAGCGTGGCTAGCGACGATTTTGGCTACTATAAAATTTACAGCACGTCAAGCAAAATTATGCCATACACCTATCTCGTCAAAACCACGTCAAACAGCTACGAGGATCTCATAAACGAAAACGGCGCGACTAGATACTATAAAATCACCATCGTCGATAAAGACGGCCTAGAGTCTAAAAAGCCTAGCGAGCCTATCATCGGTATGACGCTAGGAGCTATCGACGCGCCGGTCGTATCCTCTATCGTAGCCGACAGCACGGCGGTTAAGCTCACGTGGAATGCCTCTGATAAGGCTAGAAACTTTACCGTTATAAGAGACGGCGGAGGAAGCGAGCAGAAATTTACAAATATAAGCGGCAATGAATTTGTCGATAATAGCGTTGCTTACGGGCAAAAATATAGCTATAAAGTGATCGCCGTAGATGAATACGGCATAAGCTCCGACGCTTCTGCTAAAGCCGAGATAGCCGTCGAATAATGCCCAATTTTATAGCTAAAAACGTAAATTTTACTCCAAAAGATTGCGGCGAGATAAGCTTTTTTTGGGAGGCTCGCGGCAGGCAGGGCGTAAGCCTTATTTATACTAAAAGCTCTAGCGAGGAGTTTTTTATCACGCTAAAAAAGCGTGAAAGCGACTGGGTCGTAAAGGGCGAAAAGCTAACAAAGCCTGCCAAAATAGGGCTTTTGCAAAATGCTTTGGTTAAATTTAAAGAGCTTTATTGCGATCAAATTTTAAGCGAAGCTATCGCGGTAAAAAACACGCGCCTAACGCAAAAAGACTCGGCGATCTTTAGCGTGGGCGAGTTGCTTGAGAATTTAAATCAGAGCGAATTTGATAGCAAATTTATCGAGATTGGATTTGGTTCGGGCAGGCATTTGCTATTTCAGGCGGAAAATAACCCAAATACGCTAGTTATCGGCATCGAGGTCTACAAGCCCTCGCTCGAGCAAGTCGCAAAGCTGGCAAAAGCTAAAAATCTAAACAACGTCATGCTCGTAAACTGCGACGCGAGACTGCTTTTATCGCTTGTGGAGTCAAATTTTATAGATAAAATTTTCCTTCATTTTCCTGTGCCTTGGGACGATGCTCCTCATAGGCGCGTGGCGTCGGCTAAATTTGCCCTGGAGTGCGAGCGAACGCTAAAAGTGGGCGGCAAATTTGAGCTGCGAACCGATAGCCGCGAGTATGCAGACTTTACTTTGGCTCAAATTTTAGATCTAAGCGACGCCGACGTGCAAATTTACAAAAACCGCGATCTAAAAGTAAGCAGCAAATATGAAGACCGCTGGAAAAGGCACCAAAAAGATATTTACGACGTTATCTTTACCTGCGAAAAGCAAAGCGAACCAAGGACAGGTCAAGGCGAGCTAAAATTTGAAAACGGCTACGATGTGAGCAAGATCTCGGCTAAATTTAGCAATCAAACGATAAAAGAGGATGATTTTTTCTTGCATTTAGAGGAAAAATACGAAAAAAATGACGGCGAAATTTTGATTCGCGCTGCGTTTGGCGCATTTAACGCGCCCGAGCACTGTTATGTTTTGCTCGGCGAAAAAGGCGCGGAATATTTTATAAAAAAGCCGCTCGTTACGGCTGAAAATTTAAAGGCGCATCTTGCGTTGAAGGAGTATTTGGCGGATGCAAAAAATAATTAGCGCAAGCGGGCTTTGCCTAGGATACGAGGGCTGCGAAAAGCTCATAACGGACGCGAAATTTGACATTTACGCCAATGATTTCGTTTTTATCACCGGGCAAAGCGGCAGCGGCAAATCAACGCTTTTAAAATCTTTTTACGGCGAGATAAAACCGAGTGCTGGCTCGCTAAACGTCTGCCTAACCGATATGATGAATCTTGGCGGGCAAAATCTAGATAAACTAAGGCAGCGCATCGGCGTGGTTTTTCAAAACTACCGCTTGATAAGCGAGTGGAACATCGAAAAAAACGTGATGCTGCCGCTAATGATAAAAGGCCTTAGCGCTAACGTTTGTAAAAATCAGGCGACCAAGCTTTTAAAGCATGTAAATTTGCTCCACAGAGCGCACAAATATCCAAATGAGCTAAGCGGCGGCGAACAGCAGCGAGCCGCGATGGCTAGGGCGCTCGCGCATAATCCAAATTTGCTACTTTGCGACGAGCCGACGGGTAGCCTCGATGAATACTCAAGCGACGTTATCTGGGGGCTTTTGCGCTCGGCTAAGGAGTTTTTAGGTACCTGCATCGTGGTCGTCACGCACAGGGTGCCAAGCTCGCTAAGAGTGCCCTACAGACATCTTGCTATAGAAAATGGACGCCTATATGAAATTCTTTAAAAACCACTTAAGCACTATAATTCCGCTTATGGCGTTACTCGTGGGCATTCAGTTTATATTGCTAGTCGGGCGAGTGGTGGACGAGTATGAGTCCGTGATGAACAAAGACTATAACATTATAATCGTAAGTCAAAACGAGCTAAACGCTACCGACGTAAAGCCGCTCGTTCATACGTTTGAATCTCTTGAACCGCTTAGTTCAAAGCCCGTACTAGAGAAGCTCTCTAAAGATATTTCATCAAAAAATATCGCCATTTTGCAAAATGCGTTGCCTAAATTTTACTCGCTAAAGCTAAATGCCTTTCCAAGCACCCAATATATGCAAGAGATAAAGGATAAAATTTCAAAGATTAACGGCGTGAGCAAGGTGGAGACCTTTTCAAAAACGCATGATAAAATTTATAAAATCATGCAGCTTATTAAAAATATTTCGGCGATATTTTCGGGGCTAATCGGGCTAATCGGGCTTATGCTCATCGCAAAACAGATGCGAATTTGGCTATACGAGCACAAGGAGCGCATCGAGATAATGACGCTACTGGGCGCTCCGTCGTGGCTAAAATCGGGCGCGTTATACAAAAACGCGCTGTTTGATTCGTTTATAGCGACCGTTTTGGTGGCGGTTTTTTACATTATCTTGCCGGATTTGCAGCCCGTTAAAGAGGTCGCTGCGGATCTAAATATAAATCTGCCGGCAATAGATCTGTTTTACGAGGGCGGAGTACTGCTGGGCGTTTCGCTTGCGATTAGTTTTTTTGCCGTTTATTTCGTGACTAGAAAAGCAACGGCGATATGAGAAAAATTTGTGTTTTGCTGGCTGCCATGCTTTGCTTAAATGCAAGCACGGGCGAGAAAATAAAAAATCAAACGACCTATCTCGAGTCCTCAAAAGAGCTTGAAAAGCAGCTAAATAAAAAGCTCGACGACCTGGCCGGCGACATACTCGGCGGCGAAAAAAGCGTCAAGCAAACCGACGACAAGATGAAAGAGCTCATCGTCCAAATAGCGCAGCTGGAAAATAGCGCCAAGAGCGCTAGCGGCGAGCTTGACGAGTTGGTAAAGCAAAACAAAGACCTCACGCAAAGCCAAAAAGATATCCAAAAAAGCATAGTGCGTATCATCTCGGACGAGTTTTCTTTCGATCTCATAATGCCAAAAGAGTACGAGGAGGGTGTGGATAGTATCATCGCGACCGAGATTTTAAGCAAGCTAAACTCGGTGCTAAAGGATGATTTTAACGAGCTAGCTAAACAGTACGAAAGTACGCAAAATTTGATAAAAACCCAAAACGACAAGATAGACGGGATAAAGTCAAATTTAAAAACCTTTAAATTTAAGCAAGCCGAGCTCGTTTCCCTGCAGGATAAGCAGATGAAAACGCTGGCAAATTTAAAGCGGGATAAGGAAATTTATCAAAAGCAACTCTCGCGCCTACAAGCCCAACAAGACGAGATCAGAAAGACTCTAGAAGAGCTAAAAATCGTCGCCAAAAGAGAGAGCGAGGAGGCCAAAAAAGCTCTGGCCGCACAAAAAGCGGCTGAGGCTAAAGCTCAAAAAAATAAGAAAGATAAAAAAGGCGAGGCCGTAGCAAACGCGTCTGAGGGCGACGTGAAACAGTTTGGCTCGAGCTATCAAACTAGCCTTGTTAAAAAATATAGCGGCGAAAAGACTATCGCGCCGCTTGAGAGCTTTACGGTTAAGCAAAAATTCGGCAACTACGTCGATCCCATCTATAACATCAAAATTTTTAACGAATCGGTCGTGCTAAGCGCAAATTCGGCCGACGCAAAGGTAAAAAGCGTCTTTAACGGCAAAGTAGTCTTTGCCAAAGAAACCGCGATGCTAGATAAAGTAGTCATCATCGAAAATCCAAATGGTATCCACACGATCTATGCGCACCTTAGCCAGATCGCCCCTACCGTAAAAGTTGGAGCAAAAGTGCAAAAAGGCTACGTCATCGGCCGCGTGCAGCGAGATTTGACCTTTGAAGTTACGCAGAAAAACTACCACATAGACCCCCTCGAGCTAATCAGCCTAAAATAGCACCTGCGCGCCGAGATTAGCAAAATTTAAAGCAAATTTAGCTAAAATCCGAAAATTTAAGGAGATGAAAAATGGAGCGAAAAAAGCGAATTTTAGTTAAATTTTCAGGCGAGGCGCTAGCTGGAGACAGCGGCTTTGGTATAGATAACGCGGTGCTTAAATTTATCGCAAAACAGATCAAAGAGCTAGTAGAAAACGGCATCCAAGTAGGTATCGTTATCGGCGGAGGCAACATCATACGCGGCGTTAGCGCGGCTAGAGACGGCATCATAAAGCGCACCAGCGGCGATCACATGGGCATGCTAGCTACCGTAATAAACTCTATCGCGATGAGAGAGGCGCTAGAGAGCGTGGGTCTGGATGTGCGCGTACAAAGCGCGATAAAGATGGAAGCTATCTGTGAAACTTTCATCGTCGGACGCGCGAACAGACACCTCGAAAAAGGCCGCGTCGTGATCTTTGCCGCGGGAACTGGAAATCCGTTTTTCACCACTGATACGGCGGCTACTTTGCGTGCTATCGAGATAGACTCAGATATGATAATCAAAGCTACGAAAGTGGACGGCGTTTACGATAAAGACCCGCATAAATTTGAAAATGCGACGTTGCTGAAAGAGCTAAACTACGAACTTGCTATGAGTGACGATATCAAAGTGATGGACGATACCGCTATCGCGCTAGCTAAGGATAATTCGCTACCGATCTTGGTGTGCAATATGTTTAAAGACGGAAACCTGCTCAAAATCATACAAGGCGACGAGAGTGCGTTTTGCTCTATCGTAAGAAATTAAATTTAAGGAGAATAAATGAGATCTGAAGAAGTAGCGGCAAAGGCTCTAAAACTCGTCGGAGACGATAGATATATGCTGGCTCTAGCGGTAGCTAAAAGAGCTGAGGCTCTAGCCGGCGGCGCAAAAAGCCTACTTGATATCGACGTTACTAAGATGAAATTTGCCGATATCGCCCTACGCGAGATAGCTGAGGGCAAGATAGCTTTAGAGGGCATAGTTGAAGCAGCTAAATAGCGGATTTTTACTAGAACAATTAATCGACGATATAACCGCTTGCAAGGACGTCGCTCAGGCGAGACAACTACTTAGCGAGCTGATAAATTTTACGCCGAATTTAGAGTGCGCGATCGAATGTTGCGTTATCTCGCATGCGGGGCAGTTTAGAAAAAGCGGCGAACCGTACGCAATACACCCTATCCTAGTGGCCTGCATCGTGGCGCACATGGGCGGAGACGAGGATATGATTATTGCCGCCTTGCTTCACGATGTGGTCGAGGATACGGATAGATCGATCGAGAGTGTGCGAGAGGACTTTGGCGAAGAGGTCGCAAAGCTAGTCGAGGGGCTAACCAAAATCGTAGCCATCAGAGAGGATAAGCTCGCAAGCTCGGAGTCAAACGAGCGTCTAGCGGCGTCAGCTATGACATTTCGCAAGATGCTACTAATCTCCATCGAGGACGTGAGAGTGCTCGTGGTAAAGCTCTGTGATAGACTGCACAATATGCTCACGCTACAAGCTTTGCGTCCTGAAAAGCAAAAACGAATAGCCGAAGAGACGCTTATGGTTTATGCTCCGATCGCGCATAGGCTGGGCATTTCGTCGATAAAAAACGTGCTTGAGGATCTTAGCTTTAAGTATGCTTTGCCCGAAGAGTACAAAAAAATCGACGACTACTTAACCGAGCACAAACAGCAGCTCGTACTAAAGCTAAACGCATTTACCGATAAAATTTTTCAAATTTTACTTAAAAACGGTTTTAGCGAAAACGACTTTGAGATACAAAAGCGCATCAAGCACCACTACTCGATCTACTTAAAAATGCAGCGAAAAGGCATCTCGATCGAGGAGGTGCTAGACCTGCTAGCTGCGCGCGTACTGGTTAAAGAGCCGCAGGATTGCTATTTAGTGCTTGGAAATTTACATATAAATTTTAATCCCTTAATCTCGCGTTTCAAAGACTACGTCGCGCTTCCGAAGCAAAACGGCTACCAGACGATACACACTACGATATTTGACAATAAAAGCATCTTTGAGGTTCAAATTCGCACCTTTGACATGCACAAGACCGCAGAATACGGCGTCGCAGCGCACTGGAAATACAAAAGCGGCGGTTTTTTAAATCCCAAACTAGACTGGCTAAGCGACATCAGCGGCATAGAAAACGGCATGGAGGAAGCGAGCGAAAACCCGGAGGAGCTCTACGAATACGCAAAAGACAGCCTCTACGTCGAGGATGTCGCGGTTTATTCGCCAAAGGGCGATATATTCACGCTTCCGCGCGGCGCTACGGCACTTGACTACGCTTACGAGATACACACGCACGTAGGCTTGCACGCCAAAGAAGCCTACGTAAACCGCGTGCGCGTGCCGCTACTAACGGAGCTAAAAAACGGCGATATCGTTAGCATCGTGACGGGAGATGAGCCAAAATACCGCTGTTCGTGGCTGGGCAGCGTAAAAACGGGCAAAGCTAGAGCCACGATCCGATCGTACTGCAAGCAAAAGATAAGAGATATAAACAACATGGTCGCGATCGAAATTTTAAGCGGCATCTTTGCCGTGCCTTCTCAAACTATCGAGCAGTGGCTAGAGACTGAAAATTTGACCAAGAAAATTTTTAGAGCCGCGTTTGATTCAGTTTACCTGCAGGACGTGGTAAACGCGCTAAAAAAATACGTAAAAAGAGACCGTCCGTTTGCCATCGCGATGACGGACAAATACAACGTCAAAAAGCAAAAATTTGAAAACATCGTGATTTACTCGAACCACAAGATAAACAGCATTGAGTTTGATTATTGCTGTAATCCAAAGCGCGGCGACGATATCGTGGGATTTAGAAACTATCACCACGTCACAGTCCACCACAAGCTTTGCGAGCGGTTTATGAAGCTAGCCGAAGAAAAAAACGAGATGATTTTCGTCAAATGGACGCGAGTCGCTCCTCATAGATTTAAGATCATATTAAGCCTAGAAAACAGACGCGGGTCGCTTGCGGAGTTTTTGACGTATATGGCGAAAATGCAGATTGATCTCGTAACTATCAGCCTCACCGAAACTAGAGAGGCAACGGCGGACTTTTTCGAGCTGACGATCGAGCTTGGCGAAAATTTGAACGTGAACGAGATAAAGGAGCGACTAAGAGATCGCTACAAGATCATCGACTTCGTGTCGCTTGACGACGCATACGGACATTAATAAATTTAGGAGAGAATATGGGCGAAAATTTGAGCAAAATAATGAGCGATATAAAAAAGGGCGTCGCCGAGATGATAGACGAGGAGCGCATCGAAAATTTAGTAAAAAACTACTATGAAAAGGGCGAAAATTTCTACGTTAAGGCAGGCTTTGACCCGACGGCTCCCGATTTGCACCTAGGTCACACCGTAGTGCTTCAAAAGATGGCTCTTTTACAAAAGCACGGAGCGATAGTGCAGTTTTTGATAGGCGATTTCACGGGGCAAATCGGCGATCCAAGCGGCAAAAGCCAGACGCGAAAAAAGCTAGACCGCGAGACCGTGGTGGCAAATGCTAAAACCTACGAGGAGCAGGTTTTTAAAATCCTAGACCCGCAAAAAACGAAGTTGATGTTTAACTCCAAGTGGCTAAACGAGCTGGGAGCCGCGGGCATCGTGGAGCTAACTAGCACCTTTGCCGTGGCTAGGATGCTTGAGCGCGATGATTTTGAAAAAAGATATAAAAGCGGAGCCTCGATTTCGATTAGCGAGTTTTTATATCCGCTGCTTCAGGGCTACGACAGCGTCGCGATGAAGTGCGATATCGAGATGGGCGGCACGGATCAGAAATTTAACCTTTTAATGGGGCGAACCTTGCAGCGAGTTTACAACGTCGGCAAGGAACAAGCCGTCATAATGATGCCGCTTTTAGAGGGGCTTGACGGCGTAAATAAAATGAGTAAGAGCTTAGGCAACTACATAGGCGTGACCGACGAGCCAAACGATATGTTTGCTAAAGTTTTGAGCGTGAGCGACGAGCTGATGTGGCGCTGGTACGAGCTTCTAAGCGAAAAAAGCACGGAAGAAATCGCAAATTTAAAAGCAGACGTAGCTAGCGGCAAAGCTCACCCAAAAGCCGTAAAAGAGGCTCTCGCGCTAGAAATCACGGCTAGATATAATGGCGAAGCGGCGGCAAAAGAGGCGAAGGCTGAATTTGACCGCGTGCACTCGCAAAATTTGATCCCGACCGAGATGGACGAGTTTGAGCTCTCGGCTCCTGTTTGGATCGTGCAGGCGCTCACTCACTGCGGACTATGCGCTAGCAGCTCTCAGGCGCGCCGAGACATCGCGGCAAACGCCGTCAGTCTAAATCAAGAAAAGATTGCCGACGAGCAGCTAAAGCTGGGCGCTGGCGAATACGTCTTGCAGGTCGGCAAGCGTAAATTTGCAAAACTAAAGGTAACCTGATGCAACCCGTAAAAATCGGAAAATACGATATAAAATACCCGATAATCCAAGGCGGAATGGGGCTTGGTATCAGTTGGGATAGACTCGCCGGAAACGTCAGCCTAGAAGGTGGCCTAGGCGTCATAAGCTCGGTAGGAACGGGCTACTACGAAGGACGAAAATACATCACCAAAGAGCTAAACGCCAAGCCGTACGGCAGCGGAAATTTCTACTCGCGAGAGGGGCTAAAAGCCGTCATTGATAACGCGCGTAAAATTTGCGGCGACAGGCCTCTTGGGGTAAATATCCTATACGCAAGCAACGACTACGAACGCATCGTAAAAGACGCCTGCGACCACGGCATAAACGTGATCATCACGGGCGCGGGGCTACCTACGAATCTGCCTGAATTTACCGTAGATTACCCGGACGTGGCTTTGGTGCCTATCGTGTCCTCGGCAAAGGCGCTAAAAATCATCTGCAAACGTTGGCAGGGGCGCTACGGTAGGCTTCCAGACGCGGTGGTGCTCGAGGGGCCTCTTAGCGGCGGGCACCAGGGATTTACCTACGAGCAGTGTATCGATCCCGCGTACAGCCTGGAAAATTTGATAACGCCAGTTAGCGAAGAGATAAAGCAGTGGGGCGATTTTCCGCTATTTGCCGCGGGCGGCATCTGGGATAAAAACGACATCGATAGGGCTATTTCGCTTGGCGCAAACGGCGTGCAGATGGGCACTCGCTTTATCGGTACGCACGAGTGCGACGCTAGCGAAGAGTTTAAGCAGGTACTCCTTGCGGCTAAAAAAGAGGACATCGAGCTAATCAAAAGCCCCGTAGGCTACCCAGCGCGCGGCGTCAGGACAAATTTAATAAATCTAGTCGATAAACGCCAAGGGCCCAAAATCAGCTGCGTAAGCAACTGCGTAAGCCCGTGTCAGCGCGGCAAAGAGGCTAAAGAGGTAGGATACTGCATCGCGGATCGCCTCTACGACGCATTTGAGGGGCGCAAGGAGACGGGGCTGTTTTTCACGGGCGCAAACGGCTACAGGCTGAACGAGATAATAAGCGTGAAAGAACTATTTGAAAAACTGATAAATGGCGAAGATAGTTAAATTATTTTTAATACTTCTATTTTTTTTGAATAGCGCGGTTTGCGCAAGCGCTTTATCGAGTTTAGATAAATTCGATAAAAATTTTGATAGCGCAGCCAATAAAGAAAAGATCGCAATGCATCAAGAGCTAAGGACTCTTTACGTAAAATCCATAATGGAAAATAACGTAAATTTAAGAGTCCAAAGCCTAACTAGACTAATAAAAAGCTCAAAAGCCCTAGGGCTAGATACCAAACCGTATGAAAAAGAGCTCGCGAGCATACCGCAGTCTGCAAAGCCAAGCGAAGAAAAACCAAAACAAGAAATAAAGCAGGTCAAAAAAGAACAACAAAAACAAGAGCCGAAGCAAAAAGAAGTAAAGCTAAGTCAGCTTTCCTCCGCTCCGTTGGCCGTTCAAAATACTAAAACCGTCAAAAATCAAACTTTGCAGCTTCTAGAAGCTTTGGACAACGACGGAAATTTCGAGCTAAAATTTAACCGCCAGCTAAACGGCAATGATATTAAAAAAACCGACCTTAATCAAAAAGGTTCTTATAAAACGATTTATGAATTCAAAGGAATTTGGAGCGGCGGAAAACTGCAAAGATTTAAGAACTACTTGGTGGACGAGATCCGCATAAGTCAGTTTGACGAAAAAATCGTTAGGGTGGTATTCGTAAGTCAATTCGAGCCAAATTTAAAACTTAGAGTCGATAATCAGTCTTTAATTTTCTCAAAGGCTAAGCCCACGCAAAGCCAAAATTTAACGAGTCAAAACAGTAAACAAAAAAATCATCAACCGTCTATCAAGCAAGAGCTCCCCAAAATCGCTGCAAATTCGAAATCTGAAATAACTCAAATACAACAGCAAAAAGCAACTCAACACCAAGCTCAAAATCAAAAGCTCGCTCAGCAAAAGCAAGAAAAAGTTGCCGCGCAGACCAAGACGGATGCTAAAAAAACCCAAAGCACCACCGAAAAGGATGAGCAAGAAATCGTGTTAGCACCGGTAAAAACGGCGGCCACTAAAAAAACCACAAGCGCTAAAGGCAAGGTTGTCGTCCTTGACGCAGGGCACGGCGGCGACGATCCGGGGGCTATAAACGGCTCTCTAAAAGAGAAAAACATCGTGCTAAGCATCGCGCAAAAGGCGGGCAAGGAGCTGCAAGAGCGCGGCTATAAGGTTTATTACACGCGTAGCAAGGATAAATTTATCAACCTTCGCGACCGCACGAAATACGCCAACGACAAAGCTGCTGACCTCTTTATCTCCATCCACGCAAACGCCGCGCCGAGCAAAACCAAGGCGGCGACTATGCGCGGCATAGAGACGTTTTTCCTCTCGCCGGCTCGTTCCGAGCGTAGCAAAAACGCCGCTGCCCTGGAAAACAAATCCGACATCGAGGAGATGAACTATTTTTCTAAGCAGACATTTTTAAATTTCCTTAACCGCGAGAAAATCATCGCCTCAAACAAGCTCGCCATCGACGTTCAGCGCGAAGTTTTAGCGCGAGCAAAATCAGTTAGTTCAAAGGCTTCCGACGGCGGCGTTCGCGAGGCGCCTTTTTGGGTGCTAGTGGGCGCACTGATGCCTGCGGTGCTGCTTGAGGTCGGCTACATCACTCACCCTAGCGAAGGCGATCTCATAAATAACTCAAAATACCAAGATGCCCTAGCCAAGGGGCTCGCGGACGGCATTGACGTCTATTTTTCAAACCAGCAATGAAAAGCGCGCGAGTCGTTTTAAATGGCGGCATCCCGTTTAGCCCCGAATTTGACGACATTTACTTTAACGCAGACGACCCTATCGGCCAGAGCGAGTATGTTTTTAACTCCGTTTTTGACGAAATTTGGAACAAAAAGAGCGAATTCAACGTGCTTGAGACGGGATTTGGCGCAGGGTTAAATTTCCTCTGCGCTTTTAAAAGATTTAAAAATACGGATAAATTTTTAAATTTCGTCAGTATCGAAAAAACGCCGATCTCCAAAAATGATCTGGCTAAAATTTACGCGAATTTTAGCGAGCTATCGAACGTTTCGGGCGAGCTTTTGGAGGCCTACCCGCCTCCTATTCGCGGATTTCATAGATTAAATTTAGCTCCAAACGTCACGCTTACGCTGTGCTTTGGCGACGTGGCCGAGGTTTTGGACGAGCTTAGTTTTAATGCGGACGCCGTTTTTATGGATGGCTTTGCTCCCGCTAAAAACGAAGCGATGTGGAGCGAGCTGGTTTGCGCTAAAATCGCAAATTTATGCGCTTTGGGCGCTAGCGTTTGTACGTATTCGGCCTCGGGCGCGTTAAAAAGAGCCCTGCAAAATAGCGGCTTTGAGGTAAATTTACTAAAAGGCTACGGCAAAAAGCGAGAGATGTTGCGCGCTAAATTTACCGGTGAGCGGCAAGCTGAGAATGAAATTTGGTTTAGCAGATTTGATCCCGCCGCCAGGATCGTTCCAAAGACGGCGCTAGTGATCGGCGGCGGCGTGGCTGGCTGCGTTTGCGCGTTTAAGTTGCGCAAGCAAGGTTTAAAGGTCACGATCGCCGAAAAGCGCGGCGACATCGCGCTAAACGGCTCTGGAAATCACTGCGGGATTTTGATGCCGCTTATCACGAAACCAACCGTAAATTTAGGCCGCATGCATATGAACGCCTTTTTGCAGGCAGCGCGCTTTTACGGCCAAAACCTCGGCGCCCGGGAGATAGAGTTTTGCGGCGCGACGGACTACGCATACGAGCAAAAGACGCTAGAGCGCTTTTACGAGTGGCGCGAATTTGACGCGAACAACGGCGTTTTTGAGCTAAAATTTGATAACGAGCCCTATGCTAGCGCGTTTATATTTAGCGGCGCAAAAGCTCGCCCTAGAAAGATGTGCAAGGCGGCAAGCGCGGGTATAAAAACGCTTTTAAACTGCGAATTTGCGGGCTTTGAGACGCTTGAGGGCGGCGCGGTTAGGGCTCATTTTAAGGATGGGCAAAGCATCGACGCCGACGTGCTCGTGCTTGCTATCGGTAGCGAGAGTATGGAACTTTTTGCGGACTACGACATCAGGCTTAGCTCCGTGCGCGGCCAGGTCACGCATATCGCGCCCGCCATTTTGACGTCTACGCCTTTTAGCGCCAAAGGCTATGTTTGTCCGCCTGCCCAAGGCGTGCAGGTGATCGGTGCGACTTACGACAGAAATCTTTTTTTAGACGAGCCGCGTTCTAGCGACGACGAGAAAAATTTGGCCGACGTCGCAGAGTTTTTAGGCGACAAATTTGCAAAAAACGAGTGGCTAAATTTAAACGGAGCGCGGGAGCTAAATTTGACTATCGGCCCAGACGGCGATGCTGAAAATACGGATCGCTTGGAGGTGAACAAGGGCGGCGTAAATTTAAGCAAAAGCATGGATTTGCCGGCTAAAACCGCAGATGGCCCGGCACAGACGAATAGTGCGTCAAATTTGACCGCGCCTAAAAATAACTCAAACATCGCGGCTCAAATACCGCAAAATATCCGAATAGTCGGCTCAAAAGTCGGCTACCGCAGCTATAGCGGCGACCGTTTTCCGCTCATCGGACGGCTTTATGATGAGGATTTTTATAAAGATGCTTACAAGTCGCTGCTTTGGACTAAGGGCAAGTCTAATCCGCGTCCAAAATACGTACCAAACGTCTACGTTAGCACCGCTCACGGCTCGCGTGGGCTTTGTACGGCCGTGCTTGGCGCCGAGCTCATCTGCGACCTCGTTTTTGACCGCCCGCTTTGTATAGAAAAATCGCTTTTTGACGAGCTTCACTTGGCGAGATTTCTCGTTAGGAAACTTAAAAAAGGGCTGAAGTAAGCGCAATCTCAAATCTCTTAAAATTCTATTTGCGCGACGCTGCTTTATGTTCATAAACCAAATTTGTCAAATTTGGAATAATGGGCGCAATATTCGTATATGTAAAGGCAAAGTAGGGGCTCATTAAAGGAAGAGAATTTGACGCACTACCACATAGAAGCGGTAATGCAGACGAAGCGGTTTTTTAGAGAGCTATAAAAAGCCGTAAAATTTAGAAAAACATAAAAATCCCCAACGGCTAAAATAGGCGAGATTCGCCTATTTTTTACCGAAAAAGTCGCCTGCGATCCTAAAAATATCATCTACGATCGAGCCGTCTTTGTTCTGATCTAAAAACTGCGTGAGCATCGACATCATAGAGCCGCTATCTGCAGAGTCTTGCAAATTTGATGCTTTGAGCTGATTGTTTAGCATGCCCGCGATCATCGGCGCGATCATCGGTAGTAGAGTCTTGATAGAGTCTGCGCTGATGCCTAGCTGCGAGCCTACGTCGCTAGCTAGAGCCCTGCTGTTTTCTTTAGAGCCCGTTAGTACGCCTAGCAGCTCGTTGCCTTCGGCGACGCTGATGTTTTGCGGGGCGTTAGCCATCTCGCCAAGGTTTGAGCGGCGGATCATCTCGAGGAAATTTGACGAATCGGCGTCAGATTTAAAATTCTCGTTGGCTCTTTGCATGAAAATCGGCGCGACCTTAGAAATCACGGCCTCTACGTCGTTTGTGCTCAGTCCGCTTTTTTGCGACATCGCATCTAACATACCGCCGGAGTTGCCCAAAAGCAGCTTTAGTATATCCATTTTTATCCTTTTTTGATTAAATTTTTACCGCCGCTTGTTTGGGTTTAACGAGGTGGCGGCCGACAAGCCGAGGGGGGCTTATTTGTAGTTTTTGATCGCCGCGTCCAGGATCTCTTTTGCGGCGTTTGCATCTTTAAATTCTTTAACCTTGACCCATTTGTTAGGCTCTAAAATTTTATAAGTTTCAAAGAAATTTTTAATCTTATTTAGCGTGGCCTCAGGTAGGTCTTTGTAGCTTTTGATCGCGTCAAATCGCGGATCGATCTTGGTAACCGGTACGGCTAGTAGTTTCTCGTCCATGCCTGCTTCATCCTCCATCACGAGCACGCCGATGAGGCGGCACGGGATCACGCTACCTGCTTGCAGAGGGTATTCGTTTAGCACCAAGATATCGGCAGGATCGCCGTCTGCTGCGAGCGTGTTTGGCACGAAGCCGTAGTTTGCCGGGTAGAACATCGCCGAGTAGAGCACGCGATCGACTACGACCGCGCCGCTATCTTTGTCGATTTCGTATTTGATGTTCGAGCCGTACGGGATCTCGATCACGGCGTTGATTTTGTCCGGGTTTGAACCTGCTTTGATTTTTGAAACGTCCATTTTAATCCTTTGTAAAGCTCCTATCTCGCGGCGTTTTGTAGCAAAACGCTTTGAGATACTTGCCTTGAAATTTGAGTAAGAGATTATATAAAATCTCGGCTAAATTTGGAGTAAAACGAGAATCGGGGCATGCTAAAATTTGACGGGCATTACGGCGGTAAATTTGATGCTAAAAAGTAAAATTTGTAAATTTTTTTTGGGGGGGACTAAAATTTGGGGGAAATTTTAAGGCGGCGAACCACCCTAAAATTATTTGATTATTTCGATACTTTTCACGTCGATAGAGGTTTTCATAAAGTCCTTATCGACCTCACCGTAGATGCGTACGGGCGTATTTTCATCGACAGTTACGCCTCTCCAGTCCTTGTGGTCGATCTCGACTTCGATGGTGTCACCGTTTTTATCGACGAATTGGTAGTGCTCAGGGCGAAACTCGGAGACGATCTTGCCCTCAAGCACGACGCGAGCGTCATCCGGTAGCGCTAGGGCTTGTTTTACCGTGCTTGCACTCATGGCGCCCTTGCCGACGAAGCCGCCTTGATTTGCTGCGCTTTGCACGTTTGAGCTTGTAAACCCACCTGCTGCAAACATCGCACTAGTAAGGGCTGCTGATAAAACTATTTTCTTAAACATTATGTATCCTTTAAAATTTGATGTGATTTTTGTGAAATCATAGTGCGGATTTTAATGATATTTCGTGAATTATTTGTTAATTTGTATTTATGGGAAGCTTAAATTTAGAGCCTGGTTTGAGGCTCTAAATTTAATGTTTATAGGCTATTTACGAGAGCTTTGACGTCGGCCACGATAGGCTCGATCGCACGCTCGCCGTTTACGACGTGAAGTAGGCCTTTTTCTTTGTAAAATTTACGTATCGCCTCGATCGGCTCCAAATAAACCTTCATGCGGTTGTTGAAAACCTCGTTGTTGTCGTCGGCTCCGCGCGCTCGTCCTAGTACTCTCTCGCGTGCAACGGCTTCGCTAACGTCCACTTCGATCACGCCTTTTAACGCGATCTCGTTTTGCGCGGCTAGCACCTTATCTAGCTCGGTCATCTGCTCGACGCTACGCGGATAGCCGTCGATGATGACGTTTGATTTTTCCGAGCTTTTGATCGCTGAGACGATCGCGTTTACGACGACGTCAAGCGGGACCAGGTTGCCTTTTGAGATGAAACCGTCGATTAGCTTGCCTAGCTCTGAGCCGCTAGCAACCTCTGCGCGTAGCAGATCGCCCGTTGAGAAGTGCGCAAATTTAGCATCTTCTTGCGCGATTAGAGATGCGTCGGTGGTTTTGCCGGAGCCTGGAGCGCCGATGATTAAAAATAGTTTTTTCATAAAATTTCCTTTAAAACGGCTTGTCTTTTTCTACTTATACTTTACTTCGTTGAATTTTAATTTTTAAGCTCGATGGACTATATGTTCTATCTACGCTTAAAAATTAAAATCCGCCTCGTCTAAGTGAAAAATACTTCGCCTACATTTTTACTATTAAATTTCAAAGCGAAAGTATCGCCAAGCTAGACTAGGCGGTTTTAAAATTTAAGCGTGCGCTAGGCATATAGCGTGCGGAGCGCCAAATTTTAAAACCAACGACGTATAGCGCGGCGAGACGACGCTTTATAGTTTATTTTTCTTTTTCTCGCAGCCTTAGCCCTAACTCCCTCAACTGCTCGCCGCTAGCTTCGCTTGGCGCTTTCGTTAGCGGGCACTGAGCGCGCTGAGTTTTAGGGAATGCGATGACGTCGCGGATCGAGCTGGTTTTATTTACCAGCATATTTAGCCTGTCAAAGCCGATCGCGATACCGCCGTGCGGAGGCGCGCCAAAGCTTAACGCATCGAGCAAGAAGCCGAATTTCTCGCGCTGTTCGGCCTCGTCGATGCCAAGTAGCTTAAATACCTTTTGCTGAACATCGTTTTTGTGGATCCTCACGCTACCGCCGCCAAGCTCATAGCCGTTAAGCACGACGTCGTGAGCGACCGATAGGATGTCCTCGAGATCGGGTTCATCGATGTTTTTAGGCATGGTAAACGGATGGTGCATAGCCGAGTAGCTGCCGTCGTCGTTTTGCTCAAACATCGGAAAGTCGAGCACCCACAAAAACTCCATTTTGTTTTGGTCGATGATGCCCATTTGCTCGGCGAGGAAAATCCTAAATCGACCCATATAGTCAAGTACGACTTTTTTCTTGCCGGCGCCGAAAAATACGACGTCGCCGACTTTTAGCTCGCAGCGCTCTACGATCTCGTCAAGATCGCTTTGCTCGAAAAATTTGCAAAGCGGTCCTTTTAGTCCGTCCTCTTTCATCTGGAAGTAGCCAAGGCCCTGAGCGCCGAATTTGCGGACGAATTCCTCAAAGCGGTTCATCTCGCGTTTGCTAAAGATATTATCGCCGTTTGGCACTTTTAGCGCTTTGATGCGGTTTTTCTTAGGTTCGGTTGCGATTTTGCTAAATATTTCATTGCTAGAGCGCGCGAAAATGTCGATAACGTCGATCATCTTTAGATCGTAGCGCAGATCGGGCTTGTCGCTGCCGTAGGTCTCGGTCGCTTCTTTGTAGCTCATGCGGCGGAAAGGGATTTGTATATCGTATCCACATGCGGCAAAGACGTCTTTTAGCATGTTTTCAGCCATATTTAGGATGTCTTCTTGCCCGATGAAGCTCATCTCGATATCTATCTGCGTAAATTCAGGCTGTCTATCCGCGCGCAAGTCCTCGTCGCGGAAGCATTTTGCGATCTGGAAATATTTATCAAAGCCGGAACACATCAAAAGCTGTTTAAAAAGTTGCGGGCTTTGCGGCAGGGCGTAAAACTGACCCGGATATACGCGGCTAGGCACTAGATAGTCTCTTGCGCCTTCCGGCGTAGCGCGCGTTAAAATCGGCGTTTCAAACTCGATAAAGCCCATTTTATCTAGGCTGTTTCTAGCTGCAATCGCCGCTTTTGAGCGCATTTTAAAGATATTTTGAAGTTTCTCGTTTCTAAGGTCCAAAAATCTGTATTTTAGCCTGATGTCCTCGTTTACGCTCTCGTCGCCGATGACGAAAGGTAGCGTTTCGCTCGGGTTTTCGACGATCACTTCGTCTGCGACTACTTCGATCTCGCCCGTTTTTAGGCGCGGATTTACCAGGCCTTCGCCGCGAGCGCGGACCTTGCCTTTTATCCTTAGCACGTACTCGTCGCGAACGTGCGATGCGGCCTCGTGAGAGCTCTTGCTATCTGCCGGATCGCAGACGATCTGGATCAGTCCCGTGCGATCGCGCAGGTCCAAAAATATAACGCCGCCGTGGTCGCGGTAGGTATTTACCCAGCCGCAAAGCGTAACTTCTTTGCCTATGTCGGCACTGCTTAAATCAGTGCAGTAATGGCTACGCATTTTCACTCCTTTTGCTGTTTTTAACGCGCCCATTATACTAGAAATTTGCTTTTTCCCAGCTTTTTTAAAATAAAATGTGATAAAATCCGCTCTATGAAAAAAGAGAATTTATTACTTCCGGCTAAGGTAAAAAAAGTCGGCCTAGTCGCAAAAATCAATGCAAATTTGGTAAAAAACGCGCGAATCTTGCGCGAGATTTTAGCTAGGTACGGCGTTCAAATTTTGTTTGAAAACGCGCTCGCTAAACATCTAAATTTAAAAGAGAGCTCAAATTTGCAAGGATTTGAGGTGCGCGAGCTGGCGCAGGAGTGCGATTTTTTGATCTCGCTCGGAGGCGACGGCACGATCATCTCGCTTTGTAGAAACGCGGCCGAGATTTCGCCCTTCGTGCTAGGCATACACGCGGGTAGGCTAGGATTTTTGACCGATATCACGATGAATGAATGCGAGAAATTTTTTGCCGAGTTTTTCGAGGGCAAATTTGAGGTCGAGACCCCTTTTATGCTTGACGTTTTTTTGCACAAAAAAAGCGGGGAAATTTTACGCAAAATCGCATTTAACGACGCGGTAATCGTGGGCGAAAAGGTTGGCTCCATGACGCACGTGGAGGCTTTTTGGAACGAAAAATACTTTAACGCGTATTTTGGCGACGGCGTCATCGTCTCTACGCCCGTGGGTTCAACCGGATACAATATGAGCGCGGGCGGAGCGATAACCTATCCTTTGAGCGAGGTGTTTTTGGTGACGCCCGTTTGTTCGCATTCGCTAACTCAACGTCCGGTTGTGCTTCCGCGCGGATTTGAGATCAAATTTAAAACCGCAAGTGCGGCGGTATTGGTTATCGATGGGCAGGATAGGTATAAGATGAGCGAGCTTGAAGGCGTGAGCATGACGCTAAGCGCGAGCACGGCGCGGTTAATCCGCCACGTCGGGAGAGATTATTTTCAAATTTTAAAAGAAAAGCTACATTGGGGTTATAATGATTGAGCGGATTTTGATAAAGCAAAATTTGAGTTTTGAAAACGTCGAGTTAAATTTCGGGCGCGGACTTAGCGTATTTACGGGCGTGAGCGGTGCGGGCAAATCGGTCCTGATGGGTTCGATCATGGCGGTTTTGGGGCTAAAGGACAGCGAAGCAAAGCTGATAGAGGCCGACGTCTCGCATAAATTTAACCTTGAGGAATTCGGCCTTGAGAGCGAGGAGATAAATACCTTTAAGCTTTTTCGCGACAAAACGACGCGCTACTTTATAAACTCGCAAGCCGTTTCTAAAAAAAATCTAGCCAGCATCGCCAAAGAGCACGTCAAATACCTATCCGCAAAGGAAATAAACGAATTTGAAAACGATAGATTTTTAAATTTGCTGGATAGCTTGCAAGCGAAAAAAGACGCTAAATTTAACGAAATTTTGAGCGAATTTAGGCTCAAATTTGACGAATTTAGCCAAATTTCTCGCGAGCTAAAAAAAATAATCGACGAAGAAAAAAGAGTGGAGGAGCTAAAGGAATTTGCCTCTTTTGAAATCAATAAAATAGAAAGCGTAAGTCCGAAAATCGGCGAATTTGACGAGCTAATGGAGCTAAAAAAGCGCCTGAGTAAAAAGGATAAAATTTTAGAAGCGTGGAATAGGGCGGAGCAAATTTTTAATTTCGAGCAGGCTGTAGTAGACGCGCTAAACATCAGCGATATCGATAGCAGTTTTTTTGAGGAGGCGATGAACGAGCTACGAGTAGCGCGCGAAAATCTAAACATGGACGAGCTAGAAGACGTAGATATCGAGGGCGTGCTAGACCGCATCGAGGCGATAAACTCGCTCGTGCGTCGCTATGGCGGCGAGGAGGAGGCGCTCCAGACACTAAAAACGCGCAAAGCCGAGCTAGCAAGATACGAAAATATAAGCTTTGAAAAGAGCGAGCTGGAGCGTAAATTTAAGCAAAACGAAGCCGCGGTAAACGCGCTGGCGGATAAAATCGGCCAGGCTCGCGCGGCAAATTTAAAGGAGCTTGAAGCGCTCATAAATTCGTTTCTAAAAGAGCTTTATATGAGCGAGATTTCATTAAAGATAAATAGCAAAACCCTGGACGCCGCTGGCAGGGACGAGGTAAATTTAAGCCTAAACGAGACGGCGCTAAAAAATCTAAGCTCGGGCGAGCTAAACCGATTAAGGCTAGCTTTTATAGCGAGCGAAAGCAAGATCACCGGAGGCGGCGAGGGCGTCATAATCCTAGATGAAATAGATGCGAATCTAAGCGGAAAAGAGGCGATGAGTATCGCAAACGTGCTGCTAAATTTGGCCAAATTTTATCAAATTTTTGCTATCTCGCATCAGCCGCAGCTAAGCTCTAAGGCCGATTCGCATTTTCTAGTCGAAAAGCGCGGCGAAACCTCGAACGTAAGGGAGCTAAAAAACGAGGAGCGCGTGAGCGAACTAGCCAGAATGATAAGCGGCGAACGCATTACCGATGAAGCGTTAAATTTCGCCCGTCAGCTTTTGGTTGTTTAAGTTTGGCTTAAAATTTAGGTTGAAAAAAGAAAAGTAATGGTATATTCTCGAAAATTTTTAAATGGGTGTTTATGGAAAAAAGTAAAATTTTAATAGTAGAAGACAACAAAGCCTTAGCAAAGCTAATCGCTAAAAAGATGGAAGATAATACTGAAATGCAAGTGGACGTCGCTCACAGCTTAGCCGAAGCGCAGGCGTTTCTTACGAAGGCTAAGGATTATTTTATAACTTTGCTCGATTTAAATTTGCCCGATGCTCCAAACGGCGAAGTGGTCGATTTCGTAGCGTCTAAGGGCTTACCGATTATAGTTTTAACGGGCAGTATGGACGATAAGACCAGAGAGACTTTTATGGACAAGGACATCGTGGACTACGTCTATAAGGGAAATATGAGCGACGTAAATTATATATTTCATATGATAGATAGGCTAAAAAACAACAAGCAGTATAAAGTCATGGTAGTAGAAGACGTAATGCAGACTAGAAACGACGTAAAAAAAATATTGCAAAATTTGCAGTTTCAAGTATTTACGGCGGCTCACGGCGAAGAGGCGATGAATTATTTTGCCGATAATCCAGATATAAAACTCGTGGTTTCTGATTACGGTATGCCGGTAAAAGACGGTTTGGAGGTTTTAAAAGAGCTAAGGGAGCAAAAAGATAAAAACGAACTAGGCGTTATAATGATGACTAGCGCGAACGAAAACGTTAGCGGCGCGGTATTTTTGAAAAACGGAGCTAATGATTTTATCGCTAAGCCGTTTTTAAAAGAAGAGCTTATTTGCCGCGTAAATAATACTATAGAAAATATGGAAAATATTAATAAAATCGCAAATTTCGCCAATAAAGATTTTCTAACCGGATTATTTAATAGAAGGTATTTTTACGACGATATGCAAGGATACTTGGCAAGTTTGGAAGAAAATCCTATGCCTTACGCCGTAGCCGTGATCGATGTAGACGGGCTTAAAAATATTAACGATAAATACGGACAAGATAGCGGCGATAAAATTTTAAAACTACTGGCTAAAAAATTAATCGACGACACCAAAAGCAGCGATATAGCGGCTAGATTCGGCGGCGGAGAATTTTGCGTTTTATTAAAAAACGTATCGCAAGAAGACGCGGTTAAATTTTTCGTCGGATTAAGAGCCGCAATAGCAGCCAATCCGGTAAATATAAAAAACGAATCGGTTAAAATTTCGGTTTCCATAGGCGTTACTTTCGGTAAAAGCGATTATAACGTCGACGAGATTTTGGATCTTGCCGATGAGGCTCTTTACAGAGCTAAACAAAACGGGCGAAATAGGGTAGAAATAGCCTGATGATAATAGACACTCACTGTCATTTGGACGATGAAAGCTTTGATAACGATCTAGTAAAAGTTATCGCAAATGCCCATGAAAACGGTGTCGGCGGAGTGCTAATACCGGGTGCTGATATTAATGATTTACCAAAAGCGGCTAAAATAACCCGCGAATTTGAAAATGTATTTTTTGCCGTCGGGGTTCATCCGTATGATAAGGATGGATTTGACAAGGGTGCGCTTTATAAATTTGCAAAAGACGAAAAGTGCATTGCCGTGGGCGAGTGCGGGCTTGATTACTTCCGCTTGCCTAAGGACGAAAATGAAAAAGAGCTTGAAAAAGCAGAACAAAAGCGCGTGTTTAGAGCGCAGCTTGATATGGCGGTAGAGCTAAATTTGCCGGTCATTTTGCATATTAGAGATGCAAACGAAGATAGTTTTAATATCTTAAAAGAGTATGCAAGCAGGCTTGTCGGAGCGGTTTTGCACTGCTATAACGCTTCGCCTTTGCTTCTAGAGCTTGCAAAAATGGGCGAGTTTTACTTTGGTATCGGCGGGGTTTTGACGTTTAAAAACGCAAAAAATTTGGCTCAAATTTTGCCCCAAATTCCGCGAGATAGGCTGCTACTTGAAACAGATGCGCCGTATCTAACGCCCGAGCCTTTTAGGGGGCGCAGAAACGAGCCTGCATTTACGCGATTAGTTGCGACGAAGATGGCTGAGATTTTAAATTTAAAAGAAGAAGAGGTAATGGAAATAACAACGAAAAATGCAAAGAAAATCTTTACGAAATTTAACACGTAATCAAGGAGAAAAATGAAAATCTTTAGAGTAATAATGCTGTGTCTAGCATGTACGGGGTGGCTTTTTGCGACCGCGGCTAGCAGCGACGCAGAGCAAACCCAAAAGATGATATTAAAAGAATTTGACATAGATGCTAAATTTTTACAAAGCTCTCACTACGCTTCTATAAAAAATTCCATTAAAGATAGTAAAAGAAAAGAGTTTATAGATACCGTCAAAGGCGGCTATAAACATATCCCGATGCTTCAAAAGATTATAAAAGACTCAGGTATCCCGGAGTCGTTTTTATATCTTGCTATGACGGAGTCCGGTTTTTCAAATCACATAGTTTCTAGCAAAAAAGCCATCGGAATTTGGCAGTTTATGGAGTCTACGGCAAAACTTTACGGTCTTAGAGTCGATAAATACACCGACGAGCGAAAAGACCCGATAGCGGCTACCGTTGCAGCTACAAAATACCTACAGAGTCTAAAAAATGACTTTGGTAAATGGTATCTTGCGATGATGGCTTACAACTGTGGCGACACTAGATTAAGGGAAGGTATTAAAAAAGCCGGAACTACCGATCTGGCAACATTGTTAGACGATAAAAAAAGCTATATTCCAAAAGAAACTAAAAATTTCGTAAAGAAAATTTTAGTCATTGCGCATATAGCAAAAGAGCAGGAAAATTTGCTGGCTAAAACGCAGGCCTTAAGTGGAGCGAAAGGCATAGAACTATCAAAGATAGACGTCCCCGGTGGTACAACGCTAATGGAGGTAGGAGACAGCATAGGTCTTAGTCTAAAAAAGATGAAAGAGTACAATATGCATCTAAAATTCGTCTATACTCCACCTACGGAAAAACCTTATTATCTTTATATTCCGTTAAACAAAAAGAAAATGTTTAGCGACAATTTCGAAGTAGCGCAAAATAGAAAATTTGAAATTTATACTGCCAAAGAGAACGATACGCTACTAACTATAGCGGAAAAAACCGGCGTAAATCATAAAATCATAAAAGAGTACAACGGACTTGCTTCAAACGAGATCAAGCCTAGCCAAAAGCTAGTTATCCCAAGTGAGCAAAACGTAAACTATCTAGCCGAGTATATGGTAAAAAGCGGCGATACGCTCGGAGAAGTTTCACAGAAATTTGACGTAGCGCTTGAGGATTTAAAAGAAGCCAATACTCTTATGAGCTCAAACAGCTCGATTGGAGCCAAACTTGCCGCAACCGAGTAGGGCTAAATTTATATTTTTTAGTCTATTTTTCGTATTTTTTATGAGCGGCTGTTCGTTCTTGACCTCGCCTTCCGGCGGGATTACCGCTAGCGGCGGCTCAAAAAAGAGCGGCAAAATAAACAGTTCAAAAGGTGTGCATGAAGCAACCATGCGCCCGTATACCATAAATGGAAAAACTTATTATCCGACCGTAGTCAAGGTCGGTGATAGGGCTAGCGGTATAGCCAGTTGGTACGGTCCGGATTTTCACGGTAAAAAGACGTCAAACGGTGAGACTTACGATATGCATGCTATGACGGCGGCGCATAAGACTCTGCCGATGAACACTATGGTGCGCGTGACGAATATAAAAAACGGTAAAAACATCATCGTGCGTATAAACGACCGAGGCCCTTTCGTGGCAGGTCGCGTGATAGATTTGTCAAAAACCGGCGCGGTTAAGCTTGATGTATTTAACGCCGGCACGGCCCCCGTTTTACTAGAGGTTGTTGGCTTTAACGGCAACGTCGGCGGAGCTGTTGTAGCATCCTCTCAGCCTAGCTCAAAACAACCTAGCGGCTCGCAAAAAACGAGCACCCAAACTAAAGCGCAACCGCAACAACAGTCTTTTGTCGGCGGTATTTTTATGGTGCAAATCGGCGCATTTAAAAATTTGAGCGGCGCAAACGCCCATAAACGTCAGCACGCTGGACAATACGGCAACGGTGCCTATGATACTGTCATAAAGTCCTATGATCTTGATGGCGGTAAAATTTATAGGGTATTTATAAGCGGCTTTAGAAGCGAAGAGGAAGCAAAAGACTTCATAAGCGCAGGGCATATCTCGGGCGCATTTTTCGTGAGGGAATAAGATGCAAAGAAAGACAAAAGAGACGGATATCAGCCTAGAGCTTGAAATTTACGGCAGCGGTAAAGCCGAGATAAGCACGGGCATAGGATTTTTTGACCACATGCTTGAGGCTTTTTGTAAGCACGCGCTTTTTGATATGAAGCTTGTTTGTAAGGGCGATTTGCACGTGGATTTTCATCATAGCGTAGAGGACGTGGGTATCGTTATCGGGCAGGCTTTGCGCGAGAAAATTTATCCGATTAGCGGAGTCGAGAGATTTGGCGAAGCAACGGTGGTTATGGATGAGGCAGCGGTAAACTGTGCCCTTGACCTCTCAAATCGCTCGTTTTTGGTATATGAAAGTATAAGCGAGGGTAAAGTTGGCGAATTTGACATAGAGCTAGCGAATGAGTTTTTCCAGGCTTTAGCATTTAATGCCGCAATCACGCTACATATCGCTAAAATCCGCGGACGAAACTCCCATCATATTTTGGAGGCTAGCTTTAAAGCCTGTGCCGTCGCGCTAAGAAGAGCTCTAGCTAAAAATGCTAGAGTCGGCGTACCTAGCACGAAAGGCGTGCTATGATAGAGATTATATTTTTAGACGTCGACGGATGCCTAACCGACGGCAAGATCGTCTATAGTCCAAACGGCGACGAGCTTAAATTTTTTGACGTTAAGGACGGATATGCTATTGAGAGCTGGCTAAAGCTCGGTAAAAAGGTCGCGATCATCACTGGTAGAAGCTCGCCTATCGTTGAAAAAAGGGCGCAGGATCTAAAGATAACGCACGTCTATCAAGGCATTAGCGATAAACTCGAAACCGCAAAACAGATACTTAAATTTGAGGGACTCGAGTTTGAAAATGCAGCAGCAATAGGCGACGATTACAACGACTACAAGCTGTTAAAAAGCGTCGGATGGAGCTTTAAACCGAAAAATGCGATCAAAGAGCTTGAAGTAAGAACGAGGCTCAACTACAAAGGCGGCAACGGCGCGGTGCGCGAGATGATAGAGATACTTATCCGCAGCGAGGGCTTAATGCAAGAGTGGGCTAAGCGTTGGTTATAAGGATTTTTTACCTAGTCGTCAGCGTTTTTAGCGTGGCGATGGTTTATTTGGCGATTGAGGAGCCTTACTATAGCGAGCTCTTAAAGGGTGGCGAAGTGACTACAAACATGCAGATGAACGCAGTCACTGACTACGAGATGAATGCTACTGTAGTAAATGCTAGATATGAAGCTGATACGTGGAATAGATACTCTGAATTTGACGAATTTATCAAATTTAGAGCGGAAATCTTTAAAGACAATAAAGAGCATAACGTGAGCTCCGATAAAGCGTTTTATAACGGCGGTCGAATTATACTTAAGGGTAACGCGCGCTATGTAAATAATGAAAATTTGACCTTTTTATCAGACGAGGTCATTTATAGTACCGCAACAAAAGTAGCTACTACGCAAACGCCTTTTACGCTAACGAAAAACGAAGATAAAATAGTCGGCAAAGCCTTGGTTTACGACTTTGAGTTAAAAAAAGCTTATATCAAAAAGGCCTTTGCTTTGATAGAGCAAGATAGAAAAAGATAGGACGGAAAATGATAAATTTTGGTTTTAAAAAAGTGGCTTTAGTTTTGGCGCTTAGCGCTTTACCGCTTTTAGCAGAGCAGGTGGAGATCACAGCGGACGAGTTTTATGCTGACGAAGGCAAACAAATAAGCGAATTTAAAGGCAATGTAAATATTAAAAAAGGCAAGGATACGCTCACTGCAAATTTGGTAGTGATATATTTCGACAAAAAGCGAAATCCGCTAAAATACGTCGCTTCCGGCAACGCCAAATTTAGAGTATTTATCAAAAATAAAACATACGACGGTAGCGGTAGCGAGCTTGTTTACGAGCCTGCGCCAAATTTATATACGATAAACGGCAACGGCTTTTTGCACGAGATAGAGACTGATAAAAAAGTCTATGGCGAAAAGATCACGGTCAATCAAAATAGCGGCACGTATAACGTAAATAGCGGCAAAAAAGAGCCGGTCAAATTTATATTCCAAGTCGAGGACAAAAAGTGATCCGCGTTTTAAACGCAAAATTTCTTATCTCGGCGCCCGACATCTCGCTAGCTCCGCCTGCAAACTCTAGCGAAGTGGCGTTTCTAGGGCGCTCAAATGTGGGCAAAAGTAGCCTCATAAACACTCTCGTAAACCAAAAAAGCCTAGCCAAGAGCAGCTTGACACCGGGCAAAACGCGCCTCATAAATTTTTTCGAGGTCGAGTATGCGCGTGGCGTCAAAAACGAGCAAGGCGAGCCAAGCGAGGAGAGGGCAAATTTGACTTTTGTCGATCTGCCTGGCTTTGGATACGCCAAAGTTGCCAAAAGTATGCATGCGCAGTGGAGAAAAAACCTCGACGAGTACCTAAAATTTAGAGCCAACATCAAGCTTTTCGTGCACCTCATCGACTCGCGCCAATTTGATATGCAAATAGATAGGGACGTAAACGACTATTTGCAAAGCTTCTTGCGCCCCGACCAAAAGATTTTAAATTTCCTCACAAAATCAGACAAGCTAAATCAAAGCCAAAAAAGCGCGGTTTTAAAGGTCTATCCGGGCGCGCATTTCGTTTCGGCGCTTAAAAAAATAGGCGTAGAAAAGGCAAACGAGCTTATATATCTAAACGCGCTGGGGCTGTAATGAAATCAAAAAGCCACAGGCAAATTTTGGCATTTTTACCATCAAATTTTCTAACTAAATTTACAAATTTAAGCGCCGCCAAAGCCAAATTTATAAATTTAGCTAAAAACATATAACAATGCAAACGAGTGCGGCAATGCGAAGATTGGGCGCAGAGAAGCGATTTTTAAAGCAGCTTGCTTGGGTTGCTTTTCTCATTTTTTATCAGAGCATAACGACCGTATTTGCGTATCTGCCGCCTCTTATCGGGATATTTTTTACCTACATGATCATGCTAACCTTGCAGAAACAAAAGACTCTCAAAGAGTTTGGCAAGGAGTGGTATTTTTGTCTATTTTACCTTACCTTTGCCGAGCAGGCGCACGGGTTTGCGCTGTTTTCAGCGGTGATCGCGTTTATGCTTTTTTATCATTTTATGTCCGATTGGCTCATCGTTACGCTAAAATCAAGAGAGCTTTTGGCGGCGGGATTCGTCGCTAGCGGCTACGTTTGGACCTGCGCGACCAGCTCTTTTATCTCATACGCGGCAAATTTGCCTATGTTAAAATTTGACTACGAGTACCTAATCTGCGTCGGCGTGGAGTCTGTTTTGGCGGTAGTTTTGTTTAGGGGACGCTTATGAGGATGCGCATAGTCTTTGGCATTATATTTAGCGTCTGGGTGCTTTTGCTGGTGCGCGTTTATTATCTTAGCGTCAAATCAAACGACTTTTACGAGGAGATCGCCGAGCAAAATGCGGTAAAAACGCAGTATCTAGCTCCCGTCAGGGGGCTGATTTTAGACGCCAAAGGCCGTCCGATGGCGGTAAATCGCCTCGGTTTTTCCGTCGCGTTAAAGCCGCACCTGAGCGGCAAGAGGGCGGAGATTTTAGACGCTGAGCTTGCAAATTTGCAAAATTTATTCGAGGATCTAAACGTCACGAAGCTAAAGCGCGAATACATCAAGGCCGACTCGCCTTATAATCAAGACTTTATTCAGATTATCGATTTTATGGACTACGATAAGATGATACCGCGCATCGCCGAACTATCGCTACGAGAAAATTTGGAGGTCAAACCGGCATCCAAGCGCCACTATCCCTACAATAACCTAGCCTCTCACATCATCGGCTACGTCGGCCGCGCAAATCAGCAAGACGTCGAGTCCGATCCCGTCGCAAAGCTAACCAATCACACGGGCAGAAGCGGCACGGAGCGCTTTTATAACTCCGTCTTGCAGGGTCAAGAGGGCGTGCGAAAGATAAAAGTAAACGCGCTAAATCAGGAGGTCGAGGAGATATCCGTGAGCTACCCGCAAAGCTCGGATATATCGCTTACGATCGACCTTGAGATGCAAAAATACATCGAGGAAATTTTCGGCGATAACGCGGGCGTCATCATCGTGATGGACGTGAGAGACGGCTCGATACTGGCTGCGGGCAGCTTTCCAGAGTATGATTTAAATCCGTTTGTTACGGGGTTATCGCAGGCTAAATGGGACGAGCTTGTTAAAAGTATCGATCATCCATTCACAAACAAGCTCGTAAACGGCCTTTATCCGCCGGGTTCGGTTATAAAAATGGGCGTGGCGATGGCGTTTTTAGATACTGGCAAGATGAGTCGCTCCGATGGGTATTTTTGCTCGGGCTCGTTTGAGCTTGGAGGGCGAAATTTCCGTTGCTGGAACGTCTACGGACACGGTTTTATGGATATGAACTCGGCCATCCGCGAGAGCTGCGACGATTATTTTTATAAAGGCAGCTTAAAGGTCGGTATCGACGCTATAACCCCGGTTTTAGAGCGGCTAGGTTTTGGGCAAAAAAGTGGGGTGGATCTGCCTAACGAATTTGTCGGTATCGTGCCTGGACGCGAGTGGAAGATGCAAAAATACGCTCAGCCGTGGTATCAGGGCGAGACGCTGATCACCTCGATCGGACAGGGCAACTTCCTCGTGACGCCGATGCAGGTGGTGCGCTATACGGGTATCCTGGCGACGGGGAAAAATATCGTCCCGCATTTTTTACGTAGCGTAAACGGCGAGGAGGTTAAATTTGAGCCTGCCGATGACATCCTCACGCCGTTTGAGAAAAAGCAGCTACCATACATCCAAAAGGCGATGTATGAAGTCGTAAATCATAAAAAAGGCACCGCGCATAAATATTTCAAAGAGGCAAAGCTCACTCTAGCGGCGAAAACGGGTACCGCGCAGGTCGTAGGCATCTCGCAGGCTGAAAAAAAGCGTATGAAAGAAGAGGACATGGAGTATCTGCGCCGCTCGCACGCGTGGGTCACGACCTATGGACCTTACGAGGAGCCTAGATATGCCGTTACCGTTATCATCGAGCACGGCGGACACGGCGGTTTGGCTGCCGGACCTCTCACGGCTAAAATCTTTAATAAGCTACTAGAAATGGGCTATATCGATCAAAAATACGAAATTACTTCGCTGGCAGATACCGAAGCGGCAGCTACGGAAAAAAAGAAGAAAAACTAAAATCCAGCCTTCAAATTTAAAGGAAAAATCCCGCTTTGTCGCCGGTGTTACAGCGCGTTGCGTTCTCGTGGCTTTTTGTTAATGCGGCGGCTGGCGGCTTAAATTTTATCGTATTTTTAAATTTATAGATTTTATACATCCTTGCTTATGTAATCGGTTAAATTTGAGCCGGGCTTGCGACGAATAAATTTATAAATTTTACGCGGTGTTACGATGGCGCGGATAAAACTACAATATGCGAGAGGCTCGGAAATTTGACGATTAAAAATGCGCAAAAATAAAAAAGCATTAAATTTGCAAATACCGACTCTAGCCTTCAAACATCTCAGAAAGTTCGCTTGTAGCGATATTTACGATTTTATTATTTGCGTCTAGTTCGATCAGATTTTGGGTTTTAAATTTCGCCAAAATCCTTGAAAACGTCTCTGGAGTGATGTTTAGGATGGAGGCTATTTTGATGTGTTTTAGCTCGTTAAAAAGATCGGCGTGATTAACGAGAAAGCTCGCGACCTTTGCCTCGGAGTTTAGCACGAGCTCTTGATGTATCAGCTCGCTTGCGATTTTTAGCTTTTGCGAGAGCGATTTTATGATTTGCAGCGATACGCGCGGGTTTGATAAAAACTCGGCGTAAAATTTATCGTAGTCAATTTTTAGCACTTCGCCGCCCGTTAAAAATATCGCCGTCGCCGGAAATTTGATATTTTCAAAGTTGGCAAGCTCGGCTACGAAGCTAATCCCGTTAAACTGATGCATAAAAATCTCTTTGCCTTTTGGGCCTATTTTATAGAGCTTGAGAGAGCCTTTTATGAGGAGGTGGAGCCACTTTGACTCCTCGCCCTCCATAAATAAAAACTCGCCTTTTTTATATTTTTTTAGGATGCTGATATCTTCTAGCCTTTTTAGCTCGGCCTCGTTTAGCTCCTGAAAAAACGGGATTTGCTCTAGCATTTGTTATGCTTATTTATTTTTTAAAAGATCTCTGATCTGGGTTAAAAGCGCTATATCCTCAGGTACCGGCGCAGGCTCCTCGGCTTTTGGCTCCTCTGCTTTTGGTTTTTTGAGCGAATTTATAGCCTTAACGACGCAGAAAATACAAAACGCGATAATCGTAAAATCGACCATCGTTTGTATAAACGAGCCGTAGTTTACGGTTACGGCAGCCGTATCTCCGACTGCGTCTTTTAGCGTAAATTTTAAATCCGTAAAATTTACGCCACCTGTTAGTACGCCGACTATCGGCATGATTACGTCGCCCACTAGCGAGCTAACGATCTTACCGAAAGCCCCACCGATCACGACGCCCACGGCCATGTCGATGACGTTGCCGCGCATCGCAAATTCTTTAAATTCCTTGATGAAACTCATCTTTTTCCTTTAAATTTTAAAATTAGATATCAATTATATTTATTTTAGCTTCACAAAAGATAAAAAAGCGAGGTTAAATGCCAAAAATGCTATAATCGCCCCAAAAATCAATAAGGAAACAAAAATGTATCGTTTTGCGCCGTCGCCTACAGGCGATATGCATATGGGAAATTTAAGGGTTGCGATCCTAAACTACGTCTGTTCGCTCCAGGATAAAAGCGGCTTTATCATCCGTATCGAGGATACCGACAAGGAGCGCAATATCCCCGGAAAAGACAAGGAAATTTTAGAAATTTTAGAGCTTTTTGGTATCAAATGGGACACGCTTTATTATCAAAGTAAAAATTTAAAATTTCACCGTGAGTTTGCGGCAAAGCTTTTGATAGATAAAAAGGCGTTTTCGTGCTTTTGCACCGAAAGCGAGCTTGAAGCCAAAAAAGAAGCCGCAAAGGCTAGGGGTGAAGCCTACCGCTACGACGGCACATGCGAGCATCTAAGCGACAACGAAGTGCTAAATAATCAAAAGCCTTTCGTCGTGCGCATGAAAAAGCCGTTAGGCACGATGAAATTTAAAGACGCGATAAGAGGCGAGATCAGCTTCGAGCCTGAAAACGTCGATAGTTTTGTGATTATGCGCGCTGATTTTACGCCGACGTATAACTTCGCCTGCGCGGTAGATGATATGCTAGAGGGCGTTACCTTCGTCATCCGCGGCGAGGATCACGTCAGCAATACGCCAAAACAAGACCTCATCCGCGAGGGCCTAGGCTACACGCAAAAGATAAACTACGCTCACCTGCCTATCATCTTAAACGTCGAGGGCAAAAAAATGAGCAAACGCGAGAACGAAAGTAGCGTAAAATGGCTACTCTCGCAAGGCTTTATGCCTGAAGCCATCGCAAACTATATCGTTTCTCTTGGCTACAAAGCACCGGTTGAAATATTTACGATAGAAGAGGCCGCGCAGTGGTTTGATATCTCGAAGGTTTCGGCGTCTCCGGCCAAATTTGACGTCAAGCAGCTTGAGCACATCAACCGCGAACACATCAAAAGAGCAAGCGACGCAAGACTAGCCGCGCTAATGGGTATAAAGCCAGAATTTGCCGCGATAGCTAGATTTTACACTCAAGAAAGCAGCCTGCTAACCGAGATAAAAACTAAGGTCGATGCTATTTTCGCGACCAAATTTATCCCAGATGAGTTTAAGGCGGGTTGCGAGGCTATAAAAGCCGCTGTAAATTCGCTAAATTTGAGCGAATTTGATGAATTTAACGAGTTAAAAAAAGCTCTCATGGACGCGACTGGCCTAAAAGGCAAAGGCTTTTTTATGCCGCTTAGGATTTTGCTCACGGGCGCCGAACACGGCCCTGAGCTTAGCGAGCTATATCCGCTCATCAAACCGTACCTAAAGGAAATTTTACGATGATATTTTCGGTATTTTTAGAAGCAGTCAGCAGTATCTTGCATATCGTTATCAGCGCCTACACATGGATCATCATAGGCGCCGCGATCATAAGCTGGGTGCGCCCTGATCCCTATAACCCTATCGTGCAGCTGCTCTACCGCCTCACCGAGCCCGTCTATGCCGCTATCCGCCGCGTGATACCGACGGTTTTTGGCGGTATAGATATAGCGCCTATTATCGTGCTTTTATCGCTTCAGTTTATAGATAGATTTTTCGTAAGGCTTATGTTTGCGTACGCTGCTTAAATTTATCCTGCCCGCGATTTTTGCGGCGGCGGCATTTGGCGGAGTTAAGAGTTTTGAGGAGATAAAAGACGAGCCTAAGGGGCTTGCCAAGGATTACTACTTTTACCGTCTTTTAACCGAAGGCGACTACACCAAGGAGCAGGCGCAAATTTTAAACAAAGACGTCTTTCGCCGAGCGGGCGTACTAGCAAAGAAACTGGCTGAGATTTTGCCGCCCAAAAAAGTAAAAAGCGAGTGCGACGGCGTAAGCGCGAAAAATATCCTGGATGCAAACGTAACCTGCCAAAAACAGCGCCTCAGAGTACCTTTTATGATGAAGCTAAAAAAGGAAACGAGGCAAAAGTTGGCGGATAAATTTAAAGACTCCGATCCGCTTCTTTACCGCCGCTTGAGCTCGCTAAACGAAAAGCATCCCGAGGACGAATTTGCCAAATTTAACGATACGGACGCGTTTTTGGTTTATTTTAACCAGTCCTCGCACAAGGATAAATTTGACAAGATATTTGACGCAAATTTTATAAATTCGCTCGCAGCTAAAAAAGAGTTTCACGTTCTAGTAAACGATTTGATAATCGATAAAAAATCGGCCAAATTTAGACAAAATTTTCTCGCGATAAAAGAAACCGAGCTCGCGGGCAAGGATGCCTTTATGCTCGGCATCAACGCGGTTTTATTAAATTCTCCAAAAGACGCGGCTAGGTTTTTTACTAGAGCGCAGGCTGCCTTTGATAGGCAAGACCGCAAGGATAACGCGGTATTTTGGCTATATCTGCTAAGTAAAGATAAAAGCTATCTTGATAAGCTAAATCAAAGCCGCGACGTAAATATCTATACGCTTTATGCAAACGAGCTAACGGGCACAAGTCCGGCCGCAAACATCGTCTCGCCGACGCCTACGAAAGAAAAGGTAGAGGGCTATGACATAAAAGACCCGTTTTTGTGGCAGAATACGTTTAAAATGATAAAAGAGATGAGTGCGCAGGATGCCGCAAAACACTCCGAAACCTTTAACACCAAAGAGACGCTAGGCCAGTATGCCTACCTGATGGAAAAGGCAAGCGGCTACAAGGATAGCTACTTCGTTATGCCGTTTGCTGATGAGCTAGAGGACGTAAACGCGACTAGAAAAGCGCTTCTTTACGCGATCGGTAGGCAAGAAAGCCGCTTTATCCCGGCCGTCATCTCGACCTCTTATGCGCTTGGTATGATGCAGTTTATGCCGTTTTTAGCTAATCATATAGGCAAAAAAGAGCTTGCGATCCCAAATTTCGACCAAGACGATATGTTTGACCCGCGTCTTGCGTTAAAATTTGCGGATCATCATCTAAATTATTTGGAGAAATACCTCTACCATCCGCTTTTCGTGGCTTATGCGTATAACGGCGGTATCGGCTTTACCAAAAAGATGCTTCAGCGAGGCGACCTTTTTAACGAAGGAAAATACGAGCCGTTTTTATCCATGGAGCTAGTACCCTTCGCCGAGAGTCGCGACTACGGCAAAAAGGTGCTTGCAAACTATGTTATCTACCTAAGGCTTCTCCATTCCAGTACATCGATTTCGACACTTTTTGAAAGCTCAAAGACGCCTTCTTTGACGGATAAATTTCGAAATTAATATTGATTTTATCGCTTTTGATCTCTGGGGTGCTGACCTCGAAATACTGAGCCCACGGCACCTCAAAGCTCACTTTTTCTAAAAGCGGATCGTTGGCTGTCAGGCGTCTAACCATGATGCCTCTCTGCGAGCCGTTTGCGCTAAAACTCTCCTCTAAAATTTTAGCCTCCTTCGGATGCACGGCTACAACGAATTTCTCTCTTTTTTGCTCGCCCACAAGCTCGCTATAGATCGGATTTAGATAGGTCGCGACGATTAGGATATTCGTCTTGGCATCTATGATTTCAGATTTGCTAGTGTAGGCTAAAAGCTCGTTTTTTAACGGTTCGTGGATATATTTTTTATCCGCACAGCCGGCTAACGCCAAAATAAAACTTAAAAAAAATACGCTCTTTTTCATTTTAATACCTCTTTAAATTTGGTGCTATTTTAGATAAATTTTGCTTTTAAAAAGCCTAAATTTGCTATAATCCGCGTAAATTTCAAAAATTCGGAGAAAAATGAAAAAAGCGGCGATGGCGTTTTCGGGACCTTCAAATAGCGGCAAAACTACGCTTATTTTAAAGGTTGCTAAAAAATTTATCGATGATGGGCTAAAAGTCGTGATCATCAAACACGATCCGGGTGACAAGGCGAGGTTTGACGTCGAGGGCAAGGATAGCTACAAATTTAGCCAAATAGGCGCCGAGGTCGCAGTCATGAGCCCGACGCGCACGACTTTTTTCTCGCAGGAGAGCAAGAGCGTGGACGACGTCGTAGCTATGGCTGGCGAGTTTGATTTGCTATTAGTCGAGGGGCTAAAAACCCTGCCGCTGCCGCGCATTAGCGTGTTTAAGGATGAGATAAACGAGGATTATCTTAGCTTTTCAAACGCGATCGCAAGCTACAAAAGAGACTACGTCATAGATAAGCCAAACTTCGACCTAGACGATACGCAGGCCATCTGCGAGTGGATACTAAAAAATGCAAAGGTATTAAAATGAACGAAATTTTCGAAACGATTAAAAAAATCGCCGTAAAAATCGGCGAAGAGATAAAATATGCCGACCTAGGCTACACTGATCACGCCAACGCCACGGGCGACACGCAGCTAAAACTAGACGTGAGAAGCGACGATATCATCACGGCCGAGTTTGCAAATTTAGCCTGCGTAAAAGCGCTCGTTAGCGAAGAAAAAGAGGATATGCTGGCGCTAAACGAGAACGCGAAATTTATCGTTGCCTACGATCCGCTAGACGGCTCTAGCCTAGTGGATGTAAATTTTTCTATCGGCTCGATTTTTGGCATTTACGAAAACGAGCTAACTCCGCAAAATCTAAAAGCCGCCGCCTACGTCGTTTACGGCCCGCGCCTAGAGCTCGTGATTTGTGAGGAGGGGACGGCTCCCGCGCTTTACCGCCTGGGCAGGGACGGCGAGTTTAAATTTATCAAAAATCTAGCGCTCGCGCAAAAAGGCAAGCTAAATGCTACGGGCGCGACGCAAAAGGGCTGGAGCGAAACTCACGCTAAATTTATCCGCGAGCTGTTTTTACAGGGATATCGCCTCAGATACTCAGGCGCCATGGTGAGCGACCTGCATCAAATTTTACTAAAAGGCGGCGGGCTGTTTAGTTATCCTGCCACGAGCGACGCGCCAAAGGGCAAGCTAAGAGCGCTATTTGAGGTGCTGCCGTTTGCCTTCATCTACGAGCGCGCAGGCGGTGCTACTAGCGACGGATACTCGGCGACGCTTTTTGATATGAAGGTAGAAAAAATCCACCAAACCACGCCTTGCTTTTTCGGCTCCAAAGACGAGATAAATTTACTGCATAAATTTTATGGAAACGCGAAATGAGCGAGCATGTCGTAGAGCATGTCGTAGCCCAGAAAGACGAATTTGAGCTGGAGCTTGAGCGCCAAAGAGAAATTTTGCAAGCCTGTCAGCGCGAAAAGGAGCTAAGCTCGTGCTTTGCCTGCGAGGCGATGTTTGAGTGCAAAACCCGCAAAAACTACGTGGACGCCGTATATAGCTCGATGTCTAAAGGCGACGGCGGCGGATTTGATTTTTAAATTTAAAAAGGAAAGATATGAACACGACTTATATTACGACTCCGATTTATTACGTAAACGACGTGCCGCACATCGGACACGCCTATACGACCGTGATCGCCGATACGGTAGCGAGATTTGCAAGGCTAAAGGGCGACGATACGTACTTTATGACGGGCACCGACGAGCACGGGCAAAAGATCGAGCAAGCCGCCGCAAAAAAAGGCTACACGCCGCAAGCCTATGCTGACGAGATAAGCGCTAAATTTAGGGAGCTGTGGGATAAATTTGAGATCAGCTACGATCATTTTATCCGCACGACCGACGACTATCATAAGCTTACGGCGCAAAACGCATTTCTTAAAATGTATCAAAAAGGCGATATTTACAAGGGCGAGTACGAGGGGTACTACTGCGTTAGCTGTGAGAGCTTTTTTACGCAGACGCAGCTTTTAGAGGACGAGAGGTGTCCTGACTGCGGTAGGCCGACAAATTTGGTAAAAGAGGAGAGCTATTTTTTCAAACTATCAAAATACCAAGACGCGCTGCTAAAATGGTACGAGGAGAACGAGGACTGTATCGTGCCACGCGGCAAGAAAAACGAGGTCGTGAGCTTCGTAAAAGGCGGCCTGCGCGATCTCTCGATCACGCGCACAAGCTTTGAGTGGGGTATCAAACTGCCTGCGAGCCTAAACGAACCAAGACACGTGATGTACGTTTGGCTGGATGCGCTCATAAACTATCTTAGCACGCTTGGCTACACGCGCGGCGATGATAAGATGAACTACTGGAAGGGTGCTACGCATATAGTCGGCAAGGATATTTTGCGCTTTCACGCAGTTTACTGGCCGGCGTTTTTGATGAGTCTTGATCTGCCGCTGCCTCGCTGCGTCGCCGCTCACGGCTGGTGGACGAGAGACGGCGAAAAGATGAGTAAAAGCAAGGGCAACGTCATCAACCCAAGCGAGGTCGCAGACGCGTACGGACTGGAAAATTTCCGCTATTTTATGCTGCGTGAAGTGCCGTTTGGTCAGGACGGCGACTTTTCGCAAAAGGCTATGATCGAGCGCATAAACTCCGAGCTTAGCAATGATTTGGGCAATCTTTTAAGCCGTATAGTCGGCATGAGCGAAAAATACTCGGACTTTGAGATAAAGGGCGAAAATTTACGCAAATTTTACGGCGAGGTTTTAGATAGCGGCAATGAATATCTGCAAAACGCTATCAAAAATTTAGAGAGTTTCGCCACAAACCGCTATCTTGAGGAGCTATTTAAAGCGCTAACGCTCGCAAACGCGAGCATAGCTAAATTTGAGCCGTGGAATCTAATGAAAAGCGGCAAAAAAGATGAAGCAAACGCACTCGTGTCGCTGTGTGCGAACCTGCTAGCTCGCGTGGCCGTGCTACTAAGCCCTGCGATGCCAAGAACCTGCGAAAAGATCGCGCAGACGCTAGGCTTTGAGATATCGACGGCCACTTATGAAAAAATCATCCTAAACAACGAAATTTTGGACTTTAAAGCGCAAAAAACGCAGCCGCTTTTCCCGAAAATCGAAAAAGAGCTGATGGCGACTGCGGTGCCGAGCGTGAGCGAACCTGCCAAAACCGCCGCCGCGCCGCAAGAAAAATCGGACGCGAAAATAAAAATCGACGACTTTAAAAAATGCGTCATAAAAGTAGGCACCGTGCTTGAGTGCTCAAATATCGAAGGCAGCGAGAAGTTGCTTAAATTTAAGATCGATCTGGGCGAAGAGCAACCGCGTCAAATTTTATCGGGGATTGCTAAATTTTACGCTCCGGCGGATCTCGTCGGCAAGCAGGTCTGCGTGCTGGCAAACCTAAAACCGGCTAAAATTTTCGGCCATATATCAGAGGGTATGATCCTTAGCGCCGAGGATGGATCGCTGTGTCTCATCGCGCCGATGGCTGCGGTCAAAAACGGCTCAGAAGTAGGCTAAAACGGCGTGAATATCGAAAACCTAAGGCGCCTCATCAACGGCGAAGCGCTAAATAAACCAAGCGTCAGCGCCGTGGAGGGCTTTGCGTTTGAGAGTAAAAACGTGCGCCAGGGCTACGCCTACATCGGGCTTGGCGCGGGCGCGGACGAGATAGCCGCGGCCGTCGCAAACGGCGCCTACGCCGTACTCGTCGAGCAAAGATGCGAGGTCATCGATCCCGAGGTCGCCTTTATCAAGGTCGATAGCCTGAGCGCCGCGCTGATGCGGCTGATGCGCTTTGAGGCCAGCTACAAAAATCTCAAATTTTGCTCCGTTAATCCCGTGCAAAAGGCCTTGCTAGCGCGCATGAGTTTGGGTAAAAACGCCGATGGCAACGCAGGTAGCTTACTACCCGAGGATGCGACGCGACTTTTTATAAAGATAATGAAGGCGGGCGCGGGGGATCTATTTTTCACGGACGATCTTAAAATTTTATCCAAGATCGCGCCGCTATACGACACCGTTTTTAGCGACATAGACGCGGTTTCCGCGCAGGGCGGTTCACTATTTGCCTCTAGCGTCGTTTGCGAGGGTATTTACTATCCAAACTTAAATTTCCCAAAAGTTTTCACGCACTATCTTTGCGGACTTTTGAGGTATCTGATCCGAGCGGGCTTTTCTTTTAAGCTCGGCGATACGCGAAATTTGGGGCATTTTGAGCCCGTTTTCATAAATAAAAATTTTCGCGTCATGCCTTTTGGCGCGAGCTCTCAGGCCTTGATCGCCGAGTGCGACGACGAGCTTTTTGGTATGGAGGCAGCGTTTTTAGAGCGAAATTTTAGCGGCGGTATCGAGATCTGCGTGCCGGATGATTTTGCCGGAAGCGCGGCGGCTACGATGAGATTTAAGGAGCTTAACGAGCTAAAAAATCTTTCAAATTTTCACTACGCGCTCGTTAAATGCCAAAAAGAGGAGCTTGAAGCGATGCTAAATTTAGCCGCACCAGAGCCTGATTTGTTCGGCGAAATTTTATAAAAAGCTCAAATTTGGCCCGAGCTTGACGGCTTTATCTACTGCAAATTTAGCCTAATCTTTGAAACTATCCGCTTTATAATCGCAAATTTGCCGTTAAATTTGACGGATAAAAATTGCTTAAGACGGAAAAGCATTAAAGCTTGTCGCAAATCGTGCTTGTGTGCTTTGCATAGGTGATTGGTGTAGCGACGCAGATACAGTCAAATTTTAAAAGAGGTCGTTTTTTATTTTACCGTCCGCAAAGGCGGATCTTGTTGCAAATGTCCGCCATGCAAAATCCCCAAAATCCCCGCCAAAAAGATTAGTGCATTTTGGCGGATAAATTTGATTTTGGGCTAAATTTACGGACAGAACTGCACGCGGCCAAATTTTACTTCAAATTTACGTATTTTATCCTATCTTTTTCGCCCGCCAGCTCAAATCCTCGCAGTCTTAGGCGGCAGCTATCGCATTCGCCGCAGGCCTCGTCCTCGCGCTCGTAGCAGCTCCAGGTTAGCTCTAGCGGCGAGCCCGCTTCAATCGACTTTCGCACGATGTCAGCCTTGCTTAAATTTACCAGCGGCGTTACGATGCGCAGGCTAAAGTCCTTTGAGGTGCCGGCGTTTACGGCGCTTTCTATCTTGCCGATAAAATCCGCCGTGCAGTCGGGGTAGCCCGAGCCGTCCTCCTCGACGATGCCGATATATAGCGCCTGCGCGCCTTCTTTTTCGGCTAGCGCGGCAGCGATAGAGATAAAGATGCCGTTGCGAAACGGCACGTAGGTGGTAGGAGTGTCTGGTTTGGCGCCGTCTTTGCGGATGGCTAGGCTCTCGTCCGTTAGCGCGTTGCCGCCGATACTTGCTATGAAACTAGCGTCTAAATTTACCTTTTTTAGCGCGCCGATACGCTCGCTGATCTGCTCAAACGCTAGTTTTTCGCGCTTCATCGTGCGCTGGCCGTAGTCAAAATGCAGCGCGATGATCTCGTAGCCTGCGCGTTTAGCGAGGACGGCGCACAGAGTGCTGTCCATGCCGCCGCTCATTATGCAAACCGCTTTTTTCACTTTTTCTCCTTTTTTCGGCTTGTCTTTTGAGTGCTTTTTGCGGATTTTGTTAAAATTTGACTCGATAGGCTATATGCCTTATCTTCGTCAAATTTTAACTTCAAAACCCCAAAAATCATCTCAAAACACTTCGCCTTGATTTCTTATATTCAAATTTTACTCGCCGAGACCCGCACCTTGAAAATGCTAAATCCAAATTTAAATTTGCGACGCTTTGCGCCAGCAAAGCCGTGTCGCCACCTCTCACGTCGTAGGGGTTGGGGGATTGTTAAAGGGGAAGGGAGCGACTTTGTAATTCAAGCCCTTTCCCCTTTAACAAACAAAAGCTAGTTTTATTAAGATCAACCCAAATTTTTGCTAAAATCATACTCAAATTTTACTAAAGGAAAGCCAAAAATGATACTTTGCGAGGACGATTATCCGAGGATTTTGGATCAAATTTGCGACTATTTGACCGCTGGCGAGGTGGAGCTAAGCTTCGTGGACGCCGAGGAGATGAAGGAGATAAACGTCCGCCAGCGCGGCATCTACGAGACTACGGACGTACTGAGCTTCCCGCTTGAGATGCATCTGCACGCGCCGCTTGGCTGTATCGTGATAAACACCGAGCTAGTCGCTGCTAAAGCCGCTGAGCTAGGCCACAGCGAGGATGACGAGACGGCGCTGCTTTTCACGCACGGACTGCTTCACGTACTAGGCTTTGATCACGAGAGCGACGCGGGCGAGATGAGGGCAAAGGAGTGCGAGGTGATCGAGAAATTTAGCCTACCAAAGAGCCTCATCGTGCGAACACAGGATACTGGCGAAGAATAAATCAAATTTCGCTAGCTTTGTAAAGGTGCGGGTTATGCAGAGCGTAAAACTAAGCGCGGCGATAAAATTTGGATTAGCTGCCTGCTAAAATGCGTTTTAAGCAGCCCGTAAAAATCAAATTTGCATTTTGGCGTCGTAAATCAACGCAGCGTTAAGCGCTAAATTCGTTCAAACAAGCTATCAAATTTACCCTCCGTCCGCACGGATATCGCCTCGTAAAAAAGACGTTTCTAGTGTACGCTTTGCCTCTTCGTTTAAATTTCCTCAAATTTGCCGCGCGCAGTGGTTAGATATTTAATAATTTTGGCTAAATTTACGAAATGTTTTATGTTCTATCGTCTTTGATCATCATTTTTATGAATTACGTTTCTTATCGCGGGCTTTTTGCAGATGCCGCGCTCAGGCCGATTGCTGTGCATAAAAGGGCGCTTGGGCTGTTTTTCCTGACGCTTGCCATGGGCGGCGTCGCGCTGGCTTTTTCGCTACGGTTTAACTTTTTGGGGCCGAGCCTTCGTATCGCCTGTTCGCTGATGCTGGCGTTGACGTTTATTATCTTTTCATTCGTGCTGTTTACGAACGTCGTCGCGCTCGCGGTTCGTCCCGTAACCAAGCACGCGTTTAGCGAGAGCAGGCGTAAATTTTTGCGTCTTTACCTCGACGTCACGATACTTATTTTGGCGTTTAGCTACTTTTTTAGAGGCATCTTTAATGCCGTAAAATTACCCGAAGTAAAAGCGCAGGATATCGAGCTAAAGGGGCTAAATGGCGAGCTAAAGATAGCGGTTTTAACTGATATCCATCTAGGCGATTTTTTAGGAGCGGACTTTGCGCGGGCGGTAACTAGGCGCGTAAACGAGCTTGATGCCGATGCGGTCGCGATCGTGGGCGATATCGCGGATCTCCCGCCGCACCGTTTGGCCGAGTTTATCGCGCCATTTAATGAGCTAAAGAGCAAATACGGCACATTTTACGTGCCGGGCAATCACGAGTACTATAACGGTATCGACGGCACGTTAAAAGCGATCCGCGAGACGACGAATTTTAAAATTTTAGGCAATGAAAACGTGCAAGTCGGCGGGGTAAATTTAGCCGGCGTTTATGATATCATCGGTTTTAGATTTAAAGCGTACGAGCCAGATCTAGTTGCGGCTCTAGGCGGTCGCGACGTAAATTTGCCCACCGTTTTGCTCGCGCATCAGCCTAAGTTTTTAAAATACATGGATGAAAGCGCGCCCGTGGATCTGGTGGTGAGCGGACACACGCACGGCGGACAGATTTTCCCGTTTTCGTTGCTGGTAAAGCTCGATCAAAAATACGTTGCCGGGCTATATAGCGCGAACAAAAATACGCAAATTTATGTTAGCCGCGGTGCTGGATTTTGGGGGCCGCCGGTGCGCGTGATGGCGCCTAGCGAGATTTCGTTATTAAGACTAAAAGGAGAGGTATGAGGGGACTTGTTTCTAGGATATTCGGGTTTGTAGCGGCGGTTAGATTTCCGAGGGTTTTGCAAACATTTATCAATGAAAAATACGTAAGCGGCTTTAAAATCGACATGAGTGAGTTTAAAGAGCCAAAGGAGTACGAGAGCCTCACGGCGCTTTTTACCCGCGAGCTTCAGCGTCCGCGAAATTTCGACGTTTCACCGCAAGCCTTCATCAGTCCCAGCGACGGCACGTGCCTGGAGCGCGGAGTTAGCAAGGAGCTAAAGGCGATCAGCGTCAAGGGGCACGAGTACGGCATAGCTGAGCTTCTGGGCGATAGTATGGACCGCAGTGAGCGAGACGCCGAGCTAAAGTACGTAAATATTTATCTTAGCCCGCGCGACTATCACCGCTACCACGCGCCTTGCGATATGAGGATATTATCCGCGCTATACGTGCCTGGCGAGCTATATAGCGTGGCCGTTAGCGCGCTGCTAAAGGTGCCAAATCTTTACGCCAAAAATGAGCGCGTGGTGCTAAAATGCGAGCTTGCAAGCGGCAAAAAGATGTGGCTGGTCTTTGTCGGCGCGCTAAACGTGGGCAAGATGAAATTCGACTTTGACGCGCGCATACAGACTAACGCCTGCGCCGGTAACGTCGCGCTCTACGAATACGAAAATTTAAGCGCGAAAAAGGGCGAGCAGCTGGGGATGTTTGAGCTGGGCTCTACGATCCTCATCCTTAGCGAGCAGGGCGCGGTCAAATTTGATCTAGCAGTCGAGCAAAAGCTAAAATACGGCGACAAAATAGGAACTATCAACTAAGGAGGCGCAATGGGAACGCAACTAGTCGAACAAAACGAGCTAAAAGAGACGCTAGAACTAAAAGAGCGCATCGAAAACAACACGGTGGTCGAACTCTGGGAAAACAGTGAGGACTACGAGCGCCTAGCTAACGCGACGCGCAAGACCATGCGATATATCAACGACGAGCAGATAAAGAGCTTTGCCGATGTGCTAAATCAAACGAACGAAAAGATCTTAAATTTGACCTTTGAGGGCGTGAAAAAGCATCACGAAAAGAAATTCGAGCAGATCAGAAAAAAACAAAAACTCTATGTCGCTTCGGCCTTTGCGGGCGGCGTTTTTGTAGGCGCTCTTTGCGTTTGGGCGGCATTTAGAATTTTTGCGGGATAGATTTGGTTTTGGGCTCGGCCGCTTGGTACGCTTGCGCGCCGGGAGTTTATTTTGCTCGGTTTTTGCCTGGGCAAATTTGACTTGTTAATCGCACGACTGCTTGGGGCTTGGACGTGAGAGCTTAAATTTGACGCTTTGATTTTTGGATTTGCTTGGGTATTTTGCTTTAAATTTGAGCACGGCGGCTTTTAAAATTTGCTTGTTGTTGCGTGCTTGGCTCAAATTTGATTTCGGGCTGTGGCTGTAAATTTTATATTATATTTTAGCGCGCCGACCATTAAGCTTGCATCTACTTGTTGCGCATCGTCTATCAAGCGCGTTTGCTTTTTAAATTTTATAAAAATTTAAATCCCAAATTTACACGCCCGATAGCTTGCGTGTCTGCACAAAAGCTAAATTTTGATCTTTCTCGTCGCGTGACGGATTATTTGTTGCGTGTTTTTGTTTGGCGAGCTTTGCCAGCGCACGAGCAGCTCTTTTGTGGCGGCGAAATTTACTTTTAGATAGTCGGCGACGTTGTTTGCGACCGAGCGCTGCACGAAGCGCACCTCGTCCTCTTTAAGTATCTCCAGTACTGCAAAAACCGGGCTCGGATCGCTAATGAAAAGCTCCAGCTTGCTAGCCCACGGTAGCTTTGGTCGTAGGCCCTCTGACGCCAGCCTGCGCAGATGAAAATTTGACGAGCGCGCCCACTGTGTCATGGTTTTGAGCGAGTCTTGCGGATATTTTTTGATAAAGGCGCGCACCGCATACTCGCCCGTGCCGCGCTTCGTGATTTCCTCAATCGCGCTCATCGAGGTTTCAAAGTCGTCCAGGCCGTAAATTTCGACGTATTTTGCCAGCGGCAAAGTCCAGTAAAAGTGCTTAAACATGCCCGTTTCGTTCGGGTTTTCTTCGCCTAAAATTGCGACCAAAATCTCCGCCATGCGCTTAAAATCCGGTGGCAAAAGTTCATTTAGCGCGTTTGCATGCGCCAAAATTCGTTGCGAATATCCAAAATTTGGCGTGCTTTTAACGATTTGGTAGCAATAGCTCTGCGCGTCAAATTTAGGATAAACCGCCTTTATCTTTTGCGATAAAATTTGTGCCAAATTCTCTCCGAAATATACCGCCAGTCCGCCGTTTTCCATATTTTCCCTTTGGGTAGTTTTATCTAGCCTTTAAGCAGGCATGAATCATAAAATTTACCGCCTAAAACTAAGCGGCGTTAAATTTGCAGCCGTTACGCTCGTTAAATTTAGCCGCCCGTGCAAGCAAAGCGTCAAATTTGTCGCGGTTTAAGGGCTAAAATTTAAAAATTAGCTCACAAAAAATGGCGCCAAATTTAGCAAAAAACTAAAAATAACGCCCGAAAGTAAAACTATTTGCACTCAACTTGCGGCATCTGCGCTAAAAATATCGGCATTTTTTGCTTGATTAGCGCGTGAAATTTGCTTCTATCGGCGATATTTAGAAACTTTAGCGCGTAGTGCGTGACTCTAAGCCCGCAGTTAAGGCTTTTTACGTTGATTAGATTGATCTCGTAGTTGTCAAAATCCGGGTTACCCGCGATCGGATAGTAGATCGTGTAAGCTTGATACTCTTTATCGTTTATAAATTTAAAATCATACTCCGCTTTGCCGAACTGTCCGCTTTTTAGCGCGGTTATAAAGGCCTTTTGGTATTCGTTGATATCGGCGTTTTCATCGACGGTGACGCTTACTAGCTTGTTCCATTTAAAGCCCACTTTTTCGTTTGGTAGATAAAACTCAGCCGTTCTTGCGTTTTTTTGCTTTAAGACGAATTTTTCGCCGTCTATGGCTACTTCGTTTGGTAGATTTACGCTATCTAGCGCGCTTTTTGGTAGCTCTATCTGCGTGGTTCTAGGCTGGGTGCAGCCGCCTAAAAATAGACAAACGGCCGCAACGGCGGCAAACGAAACTTTTTTAAAACTCATGTTTTTCTCCTTTGTTAGTTGATTTTTTAAACTCCATGCACTTTTTAACTAGCCCCGCCTTGCACTCTTTTTCGTGCAGCTTTTGCGCCTTTTGGCGTAGCACGGCGGCTTGTTTTTTGTCGCTGTTTTCAAGGCGGCGCGCTAGATTTAGGCACCCGCGCGCATCTCCGGCTTCACAAGCCTCGCCAAAAAGGCTCGCAGCCTCATTGGCGTCGGCTTTTACCACTTCGCCTATGCCTTTTTCGTAGATCGCGCCTAGATTCGTACAGGCCGGTTTTAGCCCGTTGTAGCAGGCGATCCCGTAAAAGTTAAAGGCTTTTGGGATATCTTGCGGCACATCTACGCCCTCAAAATACGCGTCCGCTAGGCTCTCGCAAGCATCTAGTCGCCAAAGTAGGCAGGCTTTTTCAAAAAGCTCTAGCGCGCGCGGAACGTCCTTTTTTGTGCCGCGTCCTAGAGATAGCATCTCGCCAAGCTCGGCGCAAGAAGCTCCAAAGCCGCCTTCGCAGGCCTTCTCGTGAAATTTAACCGCCAGCTCGCTATCTTGCCGTACTCCGCCAAGCCCCTTTGCGTAGAGCTCCCCTAGCGCCGCGCAACCGTTTGCTACGCCCCTGCTGCACGCCTCTTTGCTGAGCTCGTAGGCTGCCTCAAACTGCCCGCTTTGATACTGCGCCCAGCCGCCGTATAGCTCGTCCAGACGCTCGCTGCCGCCGCATTTGTAGGCATTTGCGGTGCAGGCCTTGTCGTAGTAGGATCTGGCGACCTTGATATCCTGCGCAAAACCAGCCTCGCCGTCCTCGTAAAGCCTGCCCAAAGCCTCACACGCTTCGTAAATTTTACCCTCGCAGGCAAGCGAGTAAAATTTGAGCGCGTTTTTCGAGTTTTTCGTGGCTTCGTCGTTTTTGCCCATTGCACCGTCCGCGTACATGCCGCCTAGATAGTAGCAAACTACCGCGTATCCGCGCTCGCAGGCTTTTACGTAGAGCTCTAACGCTTTGCTTTCATCCAGCGCGACGCCGATGCCTGCTTCGTAAATTTGAGCTAGATTATAGCAACTTAAACCAAATCCTTTTTCGCAGGCTCTCTCAAAAATTGCGGCGGCTTTGGCGTGTTCGCCGCTGTTTTGGTGTAACGAGGCTAAGCTGTCGCAGCCTGATAGCTCGCCCGCGTCGCAGGCTTTTTCATAAAATTTGCTAGCCTTTGCGTCATCTTGCTCCACGCCTTTGCCGCTTTGGTATAAAAACCCAAGCCTTACGCAGCCGCGCGTCTCGCCTGCTTCGCACGCTTTTTGCCAAATTTGAGCCGCTTTTTGTTCATCGCCCGCGTCGTAGGCTGTTTGACCTTCGCTCGTCAAATTTGCTAGAGCTAAATTTAGCGCAAAAAGCAGTAGTAAGAGCTGTTTTATCATCGCGCTCCTTTGTTAAATTTTACTAGCTTGATTTTTCTCAAATTTAACCTATTTTGCTTCTTTGTATGCCACAGTCCTGTTTGTATTGGACGGGTAGGTTGTCGCGTCTTGTGCTGCCTTGATAGCGCGACGATATACTAAAATCGCGCGACATTGGCATTCTTTAAAATTATTTGGGCGCGGAGTAAATTTAATGCGGTTACGCAAACGGCTATGATCTTTTTCAATTTTTTCCTTAAATTTAGCGCGAGTCAAATTTGAGCGGCAAAACCGCGCCGAGCTAAATTTAACACGCTCTTAAAGGCTAAAACAAATTTTGTAGCGCAGTGTCGGCACGAAAAGGCGTCAGATTTATTTTGCCCGCGTTTAGACCAATGGCCGCAAGGTATAAAGCAAGAGTAGTCAAATTTGGACAAAAAACTGCTTAGTTGTAAAAGCCAAATTTGACCGATTTTGCGACTTAGACGTTAAATCTAAAATGCATCACGTCGCCGTCTTGAACGACATAGTCCTTGCCCTCTAGGCGCATTTTGCCCGCCTCTTTGGCCGGGTTTTCGCCGCCGCATGCGATGTAGTCCTCGTAGCCGATGACTTCGGCTCTGATGAAGCCCCTCTCAAAGTCGTTGTGGATGACGCTGGCGGCTTTTGGTGCCTTCCAGCCTTTTACGATCGTCCATGCGCGCACCTCGACGACGCCCGCGGTAAAATAGCTGATCAAATTTAGCTTCGCAAACGCCGTTTTGATGATCTTTTCTAGGCCGCTCTCGTTTGTGCCTAGCGAGCTTAAAAACTCATGCGCCTCTTCGTCGCTAAGGCCCACTAGCTCCTCTTCGATCTTGGCGCAAAGCTTGATGACCTCATGCCCCGAGCGCGCGGCAAATTCGCGAAGCGCCTGCACGTATTTATTGTCCTCCGAGATGCCGTCCTCACCCACATTTGCGCCATAGACGACCTCTTTTGCGCTGAGTAGCCTTAGCTCTTTGTTTAAATTTATAAATGCGTCGTCGTCCTTGCCGCTGAAACTGCTCGCGCTTTTGCCGTCATTTAGGTGAGCTAACAGCGCATTTGCCGTTTCTAGCGCCTCTTTTGCGCCTTTTGCATTTGCTTTGGCTTCGCGGGTCAGGCGCTCGATTTTTTTGTTTAGCTGCTCAATGTCGGCGAGGATGAGCTCTGTCTCGATGATCTCGACGTCCCTGACGGGATCGACGCCGCCTTCTACGTGCGTGATGTTTTCGTCCTCAAAGCAGCGTACGATGTGCAAAATCACCTCGGTTTCGCGGATGTTTGAGAGAAATTTATTTCCTAGCCCTTCGCCCGCGCTTGCGCCCTTTACGAGACCCGCGATATCGACGAACTCGATCGTGGAGTATTGGATTTTATTTGGATTTACGATTTTGGCTAGCTCGCCTAAGCGCTTATCGGGCACCGGTACGACGGCTTTATTTGGCTCGATAGTGCAGAACGGATAGTTCGCGCTTTCGGCGTTTTGCGCTTTGGTTAGCGCGTTAAAAGTGGTTGATTTGCCGACGTTTGGCAAGCCTACGATACCTACTGCTAGTCCCATTACAGCTCCTTTGCCATAGCGCATAGATAATAAAGATTCATTCGCACGCCCGCTCCCGTTGCGCCCGCTTGATTATACCCCCAAGCTTTTTCGGTGTATGCGGGGCCTGCGATATCTTGGTGTATCCACTTGTCTTTAAATTCGTCTTTTATAAATTTATCGAGGAAAAGCCCCGCCGTGATCGCACCGCCGTAACGGCTAGAGCCTGTGTTGCTGACGTCTGCGATCTGGCTTTTGATCAGCTCGCGCAAATGAGGGTTAAACTCCAAAATCGTATTTAGTTCGCCGCTCTTTGCAGCTTTTGCTTTAAATTCAGCCTTTAGCTCCTCGTTGTTGCCCATTATGCCGCTTGTGTATTCGCCAAGACCCACGACGCAAGCGCCCGTTAGCGTCGCCATGTCGATGAGTATATCGGGTTTAAAATCCTGCGCGTAGCTAAGGCAGTCTGCGAGCACCAAACGGCCCTCGGCGTCGGTATTTCGCACCTCGATACTAACGCCGCTGCGAGAGATCAGCACGTCGTCGGGTTTATAGGCGTTGCCGCCGATCATATTTTCCGTCGCGCCTAAAATAGCGTGAATTTCAAACGGCAAATTTAGCTCCGCCGCGCCTTTAATTATACCCATCGCCGCAGCCGCGCCGCTTTTGTCGGCTTTCATAGTTAGCATAAAATCAGCCGGCTTTAAGCTAAGTCCGCCGCTATCGTAGGTTAGCCCCTTGCCGACGAAGATTACGCGCTTTTTCGCGCCTTTTGGCTTATAGATAAGATGGATAAGGCGAGGTGGGTGGACGCTGGCTTTGTTTACGGCCAAAAATGCGTTCATCTTTTCTTTTTCGAGGAATTTCTCGTCGTAAATTTTGCAACTTAAATTTGGATAGTTTTTGGCTAAATTTTGAGCCTCTTCCGCCATTTTTTGCGGGGTGTAAATTTCAGGTATTTCGTTTACGACGTCTTTGGTGAAATTTGTTGCCGAAGCGATTATCTCGCCGTGAGCAAAGCCGTCCTTCGCGTCGTTTTCGCGGACGTCCTCGCCGCTAAATTCCTCCCTGCTAAAAATAACATCTTTTAGCGCGTATTTTTCTTTTTTTTCTTTGTATTTGTTAAATTCGTAAGCGCCCAGCAAAAAGCCTTCGATTAGAGCCTGAAAGCTCATTTTTTGGCAGCCTGCGACGTATGAGGCTAGTTTTAGGCTTTTTACATTTAGCGATTTTACCGCGTTGTAGGTTTTTGCCGCGGCTATTCGAAGCTCGTCGTAATCAAGCTTATTTAGCGGGACGTAGATCCTGCCGCTTTCAAGTAAAAGCAAGACGCTCTCGCCCTTGTAGTTGGCAAATTTAAACGCCTTTTCGTCTTTTATAAATTTATGTTTTAGGTTTTTATCTACGACGAAAATTAGCTCCAAATCAGCCTTGATTTCGCTTAGTTTTTTATTTGTTATTTGAAACCGCACTTCTGTGTTTCCTTTCGTTTAAAATTTTATTTTCTATGCGCCTAAAGCCGTAGAGCAAAATGCCCAAAAATAGCGCCACTACCGGCACGGCGACGTACCAGTGCTCTTTTGCTTTGTGCAGTATGTCAAGTATGTGCTCGCCGAGGATCCATGCGGGGATTATCGTTATCGCAGCCCAGCACCACGCGCTTATTAGATTGATGAGCGCGTATTTTTTCGCGCTGTATCCGGTTAAGCCGATGGTCAACGGTATGATGACGCGAAAGCCGTACATATAGCGCTGAATAAAAATGATCGGCCAGCCGTATTTCTTCAGCATTATGTGCGCGATGGCGAATTTACGGCGCTGAGTGTGAAGTTTTTTAGCGATATATTTTTTGTTGTAGCGGCCTAGATAAAAGTAAATTTGATCCCCGACAAAGCCGCCCAGACCTGCTACGAAGATGGCCGGCGCGATATGCATATGCGTTTGATGAGAGAGGATTCCCGCCATTATGAGCGCCATTTCGCCTTCCATTATGCACCAGACGAAAAGTATGATGTAGCCGTACTCGATGAGCAGTTTTATGAAAAATTCTTCCATCTCAGATCTCTAGTATGCTGTAAATTTTGGTTAGAGGGCGTAAATTTTTGCTACCGCCCAGATCCTTTAAATCGATCAAAAAGCAGGCCTCTACGCAAACGGCGTTTGTTTGATTGATTAGCTCGACGCTAGCCTTGGCCGTGCCTCCCGTAGCGATTAGATCGTCGATTAAAAGCACCTTTGCGCCCGCTTTTTCGCCAAATGCGTCGATGTGGATTTGCACCTCGTCCACGCCGTACTCTAGGCTATATTTTTGAGAAATCGTGATGTAGGGTAGTTTTTTAGGCTTTCTAATCGGCACGAAAGGCAGCCGTAGTCTAGCCGCCAAAGCCGCTGCGAATATAAATCCGCGCGACTCGATGCCGGCGATAAAGTCGATACTGGCGTTCTCGTAGCGAGCCGCAAGGTGGTCGATGAGAAAATTAAACGCCTCTTTGTTGTTTAGCAGCGTCGTGATGTCGCGAAATACTATGCCGGGTTTTGGAAAATCGTTTATGCAGCGGATAGAATTTAATAAAAACTCCTTCCCCGCTTTGTCTAGTTCTTTCATTTTTTGCCTTTAAATTTGATTTATAGTAGCGCTTCGATTTTGCCCTCTAGCTCGCGGATGCGCTGGCGGAGTTTGTCGTTTTCCAGGCGGTACTGCGAGTTTCTGGTGCGAAGGGCGTTGGCGTCGTTTTTGACCTTATTTAGCTCGTCAGTAAGGATGTCGATATTGCCCAGGCCGCGCTGTAGCTGGACTTGCAGCTTGCGGATGACGACTTCGGTATCTTGGAGATTATTTTTCATAAAATCGCGCGTCGCACGCTCTTTTTTAAGCAAGGTCTTAAAGTAAAACACCATAACGGTGAGGTAGATACAAACGCAGATCAAAACGGTAAGTACGAGCCAATCAGTCATTTCTCGCCTCCTAGTTTTTTCACGCGCCTTTCGTGTCTGCCGCCGGCAAATTCGGTAGCGAAAAAGGCCTTTATCATATCTGCCGCGACCGCGTCGCCGATCGTTCTAGCGCCCATGGCTAGTACGTTTGCGTCGTTATGCTCGCGCGCTAGTTTTGCCGTGGTGACGTCGTGACAAAGCGCGCAACGAACGTGCGAATGGCGGTTGGCCGCGATACTGATGCCGATACCCGTACCGCAGATTAGCACGCCGTATTCGTTATCGCCGCGTAAATTTTGTGCCATAAGCTCGGCAAAATCTGGATAATCAACGCTATCTTTGCTATGCGTTCCTAGATCGCATACGTCAAAACCTTCGTTTTTTAAAAGCCTGCAAATTTGCGCCTTAAGATCAAAGCCCGCGTGGTCGCTAGCGATAAAAATTTTGTCTATTTTCATGAAATTTCCATAAGCTAAAAAATGCTTAATTATAGCAAAAAAGCATTAAAGTAAAATTTCGCCGCGAGCCTTTAGGAGCGAAATTTAGGCTAAATTTTAAAATTTGCCGTTTACAAAAACATCCTCATGATCGCCACGGCATATCGTATCGGCTCGAAAAAATAATCCTTTAGCGGCGAGACCACGATGATGACTAACGCGATAAAGCCGTATCTTTGCATGCTATTTAGCCAGTTTGCCGAGCCGTGAAGCCCAAAAATGCGTAAAAGATACTCAAGCGCCTTTGAGCCGTCAAGAGGCGGGATAGGGTAGAGGTTAAAGAGGGCTAGGACTAAATTTACGGCTGCAAGCATAAAAACAAACTCCGCTACCGCACCGTCAAAAAAGCCTTCAAAGCCGATCAATTTAAATGCACAGAAAGCTAGCGCAAAAAGAGCGAGGTTGTATGCGATACCCGCAAGCGCGACGATGATAGCGGCCTTATAGCCGCCGTTATAAAGCACCGTGCGTAAATTTATGGGTACGGGTTTAGCCCAGCCAAACGTCACTCCGGTGCTAAGATACATGAGTGCCGGCACGACGATAGTGCCTAGCGGATCGACGTGTTTTATGGGATTTATACTGAGCCGCCCCAAATTTTTAGCCGTTAGGTCGCCAAATTTAAACGCCGCGTATCCGTGCGCGATCTCGTGTCCGACGACGGAGATAACGAGCACTGCGACTAGGATCGCAACCTGCACGAAGTCGATGCTGTCAAGGTTCATTCGATCTTGTTTCCGTCGTTTTTAGCTTCGGCTCTGGCGGCGTCTAGTAGCTCAGGCGAATTTTGTATAAAGTCCACGCTCTTACCGACTCTGTTCCATCTGATTTTGTATTCGTCGTCCCAGCTAAAGTATACAAACCAGGGCTTGCCGACTATGTTTTTATAGGCCACGGGCCCCCAAAAGCGGCTGTCGTTCGAGTGATCGCGGTTATCGCCGATCATGAAAAACTCGCCCTCTGGAACCTGAAAATAAAATGCGTTAAACGGATAGTTGCCCACGCTTGGCAGCTCGTTTACGATAACGGGTTGCATGGCGAATTTGTTTGCGTTTAAGTAGTTTACGGCTAGTTCAAATAAATTTACCTTCTCGTCGTAGTGTATGCCACCGAATTTATATGGCTCGCGTACGAAAAGCTTGCCGCCAAATTTTACTATATCTTTTTCATCAAAATTTGCCTTTATAAACTCCTCGCCCTCGTGCGGGTGTAAAAATAACGCCTTTTCGGTGAAAATCACTTCATCGCCGCCGACTGCAAAATTTCGCTTGACGTAGTGGATCTTTTCATCGTGCGGATAGCGAAAAACCACGATATCGCCGCGCTCGGGCTTTGCTCCCTCGATGAGGTGGCCGTTGCCGTTAAAATCGGGCAAAACCTTGACCTCGATCCACGGAATGCGCGGAGTCGAGATGCCGTAGCTAAATTTTTTAACAAAAAGATGATCGCCGACTAAAAGAGTATCCTTCATTGAACCTGAGGGTATCACGAAAGCCTGCGCGACAAAGAAAATCACGAGCAAGACGATGATGACCGTGCCCGTCCAGCTGTTTGAAAAATCCAAAAATTTATTAAACGTTTTTTTCAAAATTTATACCTTTTTCGCGCGGTTTTTGGCTGATTTTATGGTGTTTGAGAGCAGCATCGCGATAGTCATCGGGCCTACGCCTCCGGGAACGGGCGTTATAAAGGAGCATTTTGGCGCTACTTCGTCAAATTTGACGTCGCCTTTTAGCTTGCCGTCGTCCATGCGGTTTATGCCTACGTCGATTACGACGGCTCCGTCTTTTACCATATCGGCCGTTACGAAATCAGCCCTGCCGATAGCGGCTACTAGGATGTCGGCGTCTGCACAAATTTCTTTTAAATTTTGCGTTTTGCTATGCGTCACGGTTACGGTCGCGTTGGCGTTTAGCAGCAGATTTGCCATCGGTTTGCCCACGATGTTGCTGCGTCCGATCACGACGGCGTTTTTGCCCTCTAAATTTATATCGTAGGCTTTAAAAATTTCCATTATGCCTAGCGGCGTGCACGGCACAAACCCGTCAAGCCCGCTAGCTAGTTTGCCGACATTTATCGCGGCAAAGCCGTCCACGTCTTTTGCGGGGCTAATGGTTTCTAAAATTTTATTCGTATCTATATGCTTTGGTAGCGGCAGCTGTACTAGGATGCCGTCGATGCCGTCGTCTAAATTTAGCACGTCTATTAGCGCGATTAGCTCGCTTTGCGTCGTAGACTCGGGCAATCGGTGCATCACGCTTTTTATCTCGCAGGCTATGCAGGCTTTTTCTTTTGCCGCGACGTAGGTTTGGCTGGCTTTATCCTCGCCGACCAGTATCACTGCAAGCGCCGGCTCTATGCCTTGATTTTTCAAATTTAACGCTTCGTTTTTTACTCTTTCCTTTACCTGCGCGCTTACGTTTTTGCCGTCTAATATCGTCATTTTCGTCCTTTATTACTTTTTAATCGCAAAGATTGTATGATAGCTAATTTTAGATTAAATTTACGAAAAAGCGAAAGAATTTATGAAAATTTGGCTGATTTTTTGGTTGCTTTGTGGCGCGGCGTTTGCGAGCGATTTTATCACGAAAAACGAATACGCGAAGATGCTCTATCAAAACCCGCGCGGCATCGGCTGCGACAAGTGTCACGGCAAGGGCGGCGAAGGCTCGCTCATATCAAAATATAGACATTTCGATAAAAAAACCAAGCAGGTCATCGACGACGAGCTAAGAGCGCCCAGGATAAACAATCTTGATTTTGAGACGTTTAAAGAGGGTGTACTAAGCGCAAAAAGCGTGATGCCTAGCTACTTTCTAACCGACGAAGAGATAAATTTGCTTTACGAATACGTTATAAATTTCAACAAGGATAAAAAATGACAAACAAAGAAGCTTTCGGGCTGGCTAAAAAATATATCCCGGGCGGCGTGGATTCGCCCGTTCGCGCGTTTGGCAGCGTAGGCGGCGAGCCGTTTGTGGTGGACCGCGGCGAGGGCGCGTATCTAGTCGATATCGAGGGAAACCGCTATCTAGACTTCATTCAGAGCTGGGGACCGCTCATTTTCGGACACTGCGACCCTGATATCGAGAGTGCGGTGATAGCGACTGCCAAAAAAGGACTAAGCTTTGGCGCTCCGTCAAATTTGGAAACAAAGCTTGCTAAACTAATCTGCGACGAGTTTAAAAACGTAGAAAAGGTACGTTTTGTTAGCTCGGGCACGGAGGCCACGATGAGCGCGATACGCGTGGCGCGCGGCTTTAGCGGCAAGGACGGACTGATAAAATTTGAAGGCTGCTACCACGGGCACAGCGACGCGCTTTTGGTAAAGGCAGGTAGCGGCGCGACCACCTACGGCAATGCTTCCAGCGGCGGAGTACCGGCGGACGTGGTGAAAAACACGTATCTAGCGCGCTATAACGATATAGAAAGCGTGCGAGCGATATTTGAGGCAAATCCGGGCAAAATCGGCGCGCTAATCATCGAGCCGATCGCGGGAAATATGGGGCTCGTGCCTGCAGATAACGAGTTTTTGAGCGAGCTTAGACGCCTTTGCGACGAAAACGGCGCGGTGCTGATATTTGATGAGGTTATGAGCGGATTTCGCGCGAGTAGGCACGGATCGTTTGAATTTAACGGCATCGAGGCCGATCTCGTGACCTTTGGTAAGGTTATCGGCGGAGGCTGCCCGGCGGCGGCGTTTGGCGGAAAGGCTGCGATCATGGACTGTCTAAGCCCA